>CAZYKT010000052.1:0-42145 GCA_964648165.1 uncultured Polyangiaceae bacterium
GGCGGCAGCGCGCGCTGCGGGTCGTGATCCGGACGAGGTGGCTCTGATCGCCGTGTCCAAGCTGCAACCCCCGGAGGCAATCCGGGAAGCCTGCGCGGCGGGTCTTCGGGATTTCGGAGAGAACTACGTGCAGGAGCTGCTGGGCAAGGCGGAACAGCTCGGGGACATGCCGGGGCTGAGGTTCCACTTGATAGGCCATCTGCAACGCAACAAGGTCCGGCAGGTGGTGGGAGTCGTCGCCTGCATTCACACCGTGGACTCCCTGCGTCTGGTCGAGGAACTCGACCGACAGGTGGCCGCCCGATGCTCGGAGCCGCTACCCGTCCTGGTGGAGGTCAACGTCGGCCGAGAATCCCAGAAGAGCGGGTGTGCCCCGGACGAGCTGGGAGCCTTGCTCTCTGCCATTGGGGACAAGTCGGGTTTGCGGCTGCGGGGGCTGATGACGGTTCCCCCGTTCTCCGATGTCCCACAGGAGTCGCGCCCCTACTTCGACGAGCTGGCTCGGCTCCGCGAGCAGCATGGGGGAGCGCGGCTCCTGCCGGAGCTGAGCATGGGGATGACCGCCGATCTGGAGTACGCCATCCAGGCCGGCGCCACGATGGTGCGCGTGGGAACCGCTCTGTTCGGTGAACGCCTCAAGGGATCCTCGTGAAGCGCGCGCCCCCTGACGCTCGCCACCCGAGCCTGTTGGAGCGAGTGGATTCGGCGTCCGTCCCTTTGGCGGATCGGATGCGACCACGACGCTTCGAGGAGTTGGTCGGACAGGGGCACCTGTTGGCACCGGACAAGCCGCTGGCCCGCGCCATCGCCCAGGATCGGCTGCCCTCGATGATCCTGTTTGGCCCACCCGGCACGGGCAAGACCACCATCGCCCGCCTGCTCAGTCAGGTCAGCCGAAACGAGCTGGTACTGTTCAGCGCGGTGCTGGGCGGACTCCCCGAACTGCGGGTCCTGATCGCCGAGGCCGAACGGCGGCGCCTCCAAGAAGGGCGTGGGACCCTGCTGTTCGTGGACGAGATCCATCGCTTCAATCGCAGCCAGCAGGATGCCTTCCTTCCCCACATCGAGTCGGGCAACGTCACGCTGATCGGCGCCACCGCCGACAACCCCTCTTTCTGCATCAATTCGGCGGTCCTGTCCCGTTGCCGGGTGCTGCGCCTGCTGCCTCTGAGCGCCGAGGATCTGATGGAGGTCATGCGCCGCGCCCTCGCCGATCCGGTGCGAGGACTGGGCGCACGGTCCCTGCGCGCCGAGGCGACGGCCCTGCGAGCCCTGGCCGAGACCGCCCAGGGCGACGCGCGTCGGGCCCTGGGTTCCCTGGAGAGTGCTGCCGCCGTGGTGGGGCCCGAGGAGCACGAGCTGACGCTGGAGCACGTCAGGCGCGCCGCTGACGAGCGAACCCTGCTGTTCGACAAGAACCGGGACCAGCACTACGACATCGCAAGCGCTCTCATCAAGTCGCTCCGGGGAAGCGACCCGGATGCCGCCGTTTACTGGGCGATGCGATTGTTGTCCGCCGGGGACGACCCGCTGTTCGTGTTGCGCCGTCTGGTCATCTTCGCCAGCGAGGACATCGGTCTGGCCGACCCCCGGGCGCTCTCGGTGGCCATGGATGCGGACGCCGCGTTCCGGCGATTGGGGATACCGGAGGGCTTGTATCCAATCACTCAGGCGTGCCTTTACTTGGCTTGCGCACCCAAATCGAACTCGGTCAAGCAGGCCTGGCAAGAGGCACAGGCCGCGGTGAATACCCACGGTTCCCTGCCGGTCCCCTATCGGCTGCGCAACGCGGCGACATCCCTGATGGCCAAGGAAGGCTATGGGGAGGGCTATCGATACCCCCATGACTATCCAGGCCACTACGTACCCGACGAGCAATATCTACCGGATGCCTTGCAGGGGCGACGGTACTATCGTCCGAGCGACGAGGGTGTCGAACAGAGGATTGCTGCCCGTCTGGCACGGCTGAGGGAAAAGAATCCTGGTTCGGACCGGGGCTAGCCCCCATGCCTTGCCGGCTTGGCAAGGCCCGGGGCGGACGCGACAAATTGGCAGCCACCAACGCTCCGCGGGCCCGGGTGTCCTGCCCAATATCGCGGCATTTTCGCGAGGGCACTCGCGGCACGCGCCTTGCAAAGTACCGGGCATGCACCAGCCAACCACTCGACGCACCGTCACGCCCCTGGTGGTCGTGGCCACATCCGATACCGAGCGGCTCGCGACGCTGACCGAGGAGCTCATGCGCTGCGGCGCAGCCGTGGTGGGTTTCTCTTCAGTCCTGGGCCTGGCCCAGTTCCTCGAACGCTCCCTGCAAGGGGAGGGTGTCCAGGTGCCCAACCTGCTGGCCATCGAGGCGGAGATGCTGCGGGGTACCGTGCTGACCGTGCTCGAGCGCAACCAGATCCGCGGGGTTCTGCCTCCCTTGCTGGTATTGGGCTCGAGTCGTCCGCCCGCAGGCAAGCCCCAGCTAGCCGGGGCCCGGGGGACGGTGAGCGCCACTTGTGAGCTCGACGATTTCATGACCTGCGTCGTCAATCTGTTGCCTCTTCATCTGCCTTGGCGGAGCACAGTGGTTCCCGCCGGGATGCCGCGGTCTGGTCTGCGTCTTTGCGTCGACCGGGCCTCGTGAGACCTCCACGCTGAGCACAAATCGTGGGTTGAATCGGGACACGCGGTGAGGTCCTGAGCCCTTGGGTAGATCGGTCGGTAGGGTTGGTATAGGCTTGCGCTACCGGAGCCGATTCGGTGCCCCGTCCGAGGAGAGCTGACCCATGCCCACACATCGTCGAGGATTGCTGCTGTCCCTGCTGTTGGCATCACCGGCAGTAATGGCCCAAGCGGTCTCACCAGCCCAAGGCCCGGCGACGAGACCTGCGACACCGGGATCCTCTGCTGTGTCCTCGCAGCCTGCGCCCGCTCCGGTGGCGTCAACGTCGAGCACACCCAACGCACTGACTGCCCCCCCCGACTCCTCGGCTCCCGCGGGGGCCGCGAGCGGCTCGCCTGCGCTCGCCGCCCCCATCCCCGCGCAGACGGCCACGCCACCCGACTCCAGCGCCACCCCGCTGGCCGTCGCGTCGCCACCCGAGCCAGACGATGACGCTCCCCGCACCCTGTTGGGTGGCGACAAGATGGTCTTCGGTGGCTACGGCGGCGTCCATGTCAATGGGTCCAGCATGTTCGGACGAGGGATCGTCTACGTCGGTGGAGAGGGGGCGGTCCTTTTGGACCACCGGTTGGCACTGGGCGGCGCCGGCTACGGAATGGCCACGCGAGTCCATGTCCCGGGCCAAAGCTACGCGGGCTTGAGTCAACGCATGGAGTTCGGCTACGGCGGGGTGGTGGTGCGTTACAGCCTGCTGTTCGATCAACCCTACTACGTAACCCCCGGGTTGCTGGTGGGTGCCGGTGGGGTCAGTTACATCCTCGAATACGACAACGAGTGGAACGATTCCCACACGGTCGATTCAGGGGCGGTCCTGGTCGTGGAACCTTCCCTGGCCGTCCACGCCAACGTCACGCGCTGGCTCCGGCTGATGGCGCAGCTATCCTACCGTGCGGTATCCGGCTTGGATGGGTCGTACGGGCTAAACAACCGAGATCTGTCGGGCCTGGCCTTCGGTGGAGGCGTCGAGGCGGGCTGGCTGTAGGCCGAGCCTACGCTTCGTCGAGTACCGCGAGGTAAGGCAGGTTGCGATACGCCTGGGCGTGATCGAGCCCGTAGCCGACCACGAACTCGTCCGCGATGGTAAAGCCCGTGTAATCGACGGCGACCGTCTTTTGCCGCCGTGCCGGCTTGTCGAGCAGAGCGCACACCTTGATGCTACGAGGCTGACGCGCCTGCAGTTGGCGCAGCAGGTAGCTGAGGGTCAGGCCAGAATCCACGATGTCCTCGACCACCAGGACGTCTTCGTCCACGATTCGGGCCGTCAGATCCTGGGTTATTTGCACGTCGCCGGTGGAGCGGGTCAGGGCGCCGTAGCTTGCCACGCCCAGAAACTCGAGCCGCATGGGCAAATCGACGACGCGGATGAGATCGGCGAGAAATACGACGCTGCCCTTGAGCACGCCGAGGACGACCAGGCTCCGGTTACGGTAATCCTCGGTGATCTGGGCCCCCAACTCGGAAACCCGAGCCGCTATCTGTTGGGCCGTGATCAAGACACGGGTTGGTGCGGGGATCTGCCGGGGGCTCATGGCATGTGCATGTGGCCAGAGGTGGCGGCGGCCAGCGACCGGCCTGGCCGGCGCCACCCCGAAAGCCATCGAGCCGGATCTAGGAACCCGCGTCGTACTCCGAGCCCGGAGCGGCAACGCTGGGCGGGTCGGCCGGCGCTGCGGGGGTGGGGCCGCTGGAGCTGTCCTCGCCGCCGGAGCTGCCCTCGTCGCTGGAAGAATCGCCGAGGTCGTCGAGATCCATGTCCTCCTGCTCCAGGCACAGTCCCGCGGCCAGCAGCAGTTGAGCACAAGCGGTGGAAGCGCTGAATTCACCTTCCTCGTCGCAGACCAGCTGCGGCGCGCCAGCGATACAGCGCATCATGTCGTGAATCTGTTGAGCGCAGGGTCCGGTGTAATCCAACATGTACCGGCAAGCCGCTGGACACTCCTCCGCATCGAGATCGATATCGCAGTTGGTCGCCACCATCACCCGGCAGGCGTCCGAACACAGATCGCCCTCGCCGCCAGCCCCCTGATCATCCGAGGCCGGATCCTGTGAATCGTTGGGGACTGGCTGACTCCCCGACGGGGGATCCTGCGAGTTGTCGGGCACCGCCTGATCGTCCAGACCAGCAAACGTCATCCCCGCTTCACCGCTGCTACACGAGACGACACCGAGCGCCCAGAGGGACAGAAACGGAACCAGCAGTAGACACCGCATGAGAGCCTCCCGCTCCAGGGCCAGAGGTCGGCCCCGGAGCTCCGTGGCAAACGATCATCATATCAGAAGTAGTAAAGGGCCGCGATGTTGCCCGCGAAGATGTCCCACGGGTTGTCGTAGACCGTCGTCGAGATGATGGTTCGGGACGAGGAGATGCTGTCACCGTTGTCGGCTTCGGTCTTGGTCTGGTTCATCTCGAGCTTCAAGCCGATGCCAGCTTGCAGGGCCAACTGCGGGATCCCCATGAAGCCAAACTGGACTTCGGCACCCGCACGCGCGCCCACGTCCATGTGGAAGCCCGTGTTCTCGTTTCCATCCTCGATATCCTGGCTGGCGTAGGCCACATTCAGCTCGGGGATGATCTCGAAAGCGTAGTGCTTGGCGTGCATGATGGCCAGCGGCACACCGGCGTGGATTGCAAAGGCCGTGGGGGCGGCCGAGTCGACATCAGTGGAAGCACCGCCCACCTCGGTCTCGTCCGAGCCGAAGGCCGTAGAGAACCCAACGCCAACATCGAGGCCGAGACCAGGGCTCAGCCAGTAGCGAATGCCAATGACGGGAGCCGGAGTCGTGTTGCCAACCGTGGCGGTCGAGTCTTGGATCGCCCCGTAAGGCACATTGACGAACCCCAAGTATCCAACGCCCAGGTGACCCACGACGGATTCGTGGTCACTGGCTCCCTCTACCTCGGCCGGCGGGGGCGGCGGGGGCGGGGGCGGCGGAGCGGCGGCTTCGGGCGGTGGAGGCGGCGGAGCCGGTTCGGGCTCAGGGGCCGCGGGTATGGGCGGTGGCGGAGCGACCTCGGTCGTGGCCTGGCCTGTTGCGTTGGGGTCGGTGGTGCCGCCCATGGTTGCTCCAGCGGTCACACCGCCGCCCGCGGCGGCCTGCTGTGCCAATGCCTGATGACCCGTGAAAACCGCGGCGAGCGCAGTCGCCGTCCACACGATACGAGAGAATTGCATCGAAAACCTCCTCGATGTCCTGGAACGGCCGCCGCCGGTTGTGGCTCGGGCAGCCCAGAATCCAGGCGCGGGTCGCATCCTGCCGACGAAACCGTGCGGAAATCAACTTCCGCGGCATGGTCGGGGCGAGGGCACCCGGAATCCATACAGTGTGACTGTAAGTCGGACCTTGGCCTCGACAGCCCCAAGCCCCCTGCCTAGCCTGCTCGACCGTGAAACGGCGCGTCGATCTGCTGCTCGTCGAGCGCGGCCTGTGCGAATCCCGCAGCCAGGCCCAGGCCCTGCTCTTGGCCGGTCGAGTGCGCTTCGGGGATCAGCGGATCGACAAGGCGGGGACGCTGCTGACGACGGACGCCGAGCTCAGTGTCACCTGCCCACTTCCCTTCGTCTCACGGGGTGGGCAGAAGCTGGAGGGCGCGCTCGCCGATCTGCGGCTCGACCCGAGCGGTTGTGTGTGTGTGGATCTCGGAGCCTCGACCGGTGGCTTCACGGACTGCCTGCTCCAACATGGGGCCATTCGTGTGTACGCCGTCGACGTGGGAAAGGGCCTGTTGGCTCAGCGATTGCGTGATGATCCGCGGGTGGTGAACCTGGAGGGAGTGAACGCCCGCTATCTGGAGGCTTCGGCGTTCGACCAACCCGTCGATTGGACCGTGGTCGATGCCTCCTTCATCGGCATCGAGAAGCTGGTGGAGCGGATCCACAGCTGGTTGGCCCCGGGCAAGACGCTGCTGGCCATGATTAAGCCCCAGTTCGAGGTGGGCAGGCAGGAGGCTCGGCGCGCCAAGGGAGTGATTCGCGATCCTGAGCTGCGCCAACGGGCCATCGAACGGGCATGCCAAGCCATCGAGCAGGCTGGTTTTCACGTCGTAGCGGACTGTGATTCACGCCTGGCGGGACCCAAAGGCAACGTCGAGCGATTCGTGCACGCGGTGCGCCGGGAATAGTCCAGGGCGGGGATGGCTGGAAGACGCCCACAACCCCAGGCTGCCGTTCGGCCCAGCCACGCGCCTGGCCACTCGCTCTTCACCCCGATTGCCCTGGCACAGAGGTCCTCTAGTATGCTTCAGCGACTCGAGGAGGCTCCCACGACGAGACCCGGGAACACGACGAGCAAGCGAGCTCTGCTGCTGGGGTGCCTGGTCGCCCTCACGACGATGGCGGCTCGAGCCGAGGAACCGGTTCGCCTCGAATACCAGGCTGCTGCTGCGACGTGCCCAACCCGAGAGGAGCTGGTGCGTCGGATAGAGGAGCGATGGACAGCCGGTCGGTTCGCCGGAACCGACGAGTTCGCGCTCCGCCTCAAGGTCACGGCGTCCATCCGAGAGGACGGCGCGCTCGCTGAGTTGCTGTTGGTGGACGAGTCGGGGGATTTCATCCAACGACGCGTGATCGGACATGACTGCGAAGAGGCGATTACGGCCATTGCCCTGGTCGCTGCCCTGGCGGTCGATGCCCGCGCTGAACGATCCAGAAAGGCGGCCTCCGAGCCACCCTTCCCTTCCGCGTTCGCCCCTGCCGCGTCGCCACGAACCCAACCTGCGCACCTGCCCCCACCGCCGCCCCACCAACCCGACAAGCCGCAACCGATCCTTCGAAGTCACGGTCGCTCGGGATTCGGAGCCGCCGTCAACGGCTGGATGGGCCCGACGACGAGCCTGGGCTATTTTGCTTTCCTTGGTTTCGATGCACCGCGGGGCCAGAGCCTGCGTCTTTCTGCGTTCCGCTGGCGGAGCTCCAACGACGTGGACCAACGAGAGGCCTCGGCGATGGCCTGGCTCATGCGCCTGGATGGATGTCCAGTGGCTCTTTCCCCTTCGGAGAGGGTCCATCTGTCACCTTGCCTCGCTGCCGAACTGGGGCGATTCGAGGCCTGGGGGATCCAGAGCGACAGCTTGCCCATCACGCACCAAGAGGCGATGACGTGGAGCTCTGTGCTTGCGATGGCAAGGCTCAGCATCGACGTGATTTCCCTCCTTTCCGTGGAGCTCCAGGGTGAGATGGGCCTGCCGGTGACCCGTCAGAAGTTCGTGTTCGACCTGCCCCGTCGGACGGTCCTGCAGATCCCGCGGTTCGGTGTGGGCGCCCAGGCAGGGGTCTCGCTCCGCTTTCCGTGATCGATCCAGGTGGCGAGCGGGAATCACCCTTTGTGGTATCCGACCTGGCAATGACAGCGGTCGGCCAGTCGGAGGCGGTGCCCCAATGGGACCAGGCTCGCCTGAACCGCCTGGTGCGTGAGAACTTCAACTATGTGTGGCGTCTCGGTCGGCGCCTGGGCTTGAGCGAAGCGGAAGCAGACGATGTGGCCCAACAGGTTTTTCTCGTAGCCTCTCGACGCCTCGGTGACCTGGAGGTGGGTCACGAGCGCCCCTTCCTGTACGGAACGGCGGTTCGGTGCGCTTCCAAGTGGCGCAGGACCGAACAGCGACGACGCGAGGATCTCGAGTCGGATCTCGAGCTGGTCTCCGAGGAACGGTTCGAGGCCGAGGAGCTGCTGGATCGACGTAAGGCCCAGGCCGTGCTGGACGACCTGCTCGATCAGATGCCCCTCGAGCTGCGCGTGGTGTTCGTCCTATATGAGATCGAACAGCAGACGACCCAACAGATCGCCGAGGTTTTGGGGATCCCGCTCGGCACCGTCGCGTCGCGGCTGCGGCGAGCCCGCGAGGATTTCTCGAGTCGGGTGGCACGACTGGAGGCGAAGCGTCGCTTCCCAGGAGGGAATCAATGAAGGATCCTCCTCGTCTCTGCCAGGGAAGACCCGACGACCTCGGTTGCACCCTGGTGACAGCCGGGATCGATGACCAACCCAGTCAGGAAAGCCTCGAGCGTACCCTGGCGGTGCTCGGGGTCGGTGGGGCGTTGCTCACCGCCCAGGTGATGGGTACGGCCGCGGCCTCGGCGACGGCGGTGGCCAAGTCCGGTTCGAGCGCGGGTGGCCTGGCCCTTTTCGCGAAATGGATGCTGGTGGGAGCGGTCGGCGGGGGCACCATGATGGGGACTGCGGTCGCGGTCCTGAATCCTTCCGAACCCGAGCCCCTGGCACGACCCCAGAGCTCGGTCCGTGCACCCGAGGCACCCAAACCACGACGCGTCGCGTTCCGTAACACTGCGATGCCAGCGGCTAGCGTGAACGCAGCTCCGAGCCCAAGTCCCCTGTCCAGTCCGCGGGTCGCGGCCTTCCCCACTGCCAACACGACGGTGGGCATCCCGCTGGCAGCGGAGGTGGCCACCGTGGACCAGGCACGGTCGGCGCTGAATCGTGGCGACTATTCCGCGGTGCAGGCCAGGCTGGCAGGCTACGAGGCAGCTTTCCCGGGACGCCAGCTGCTGCCCGAAGTCCTCTACCTGCGGTTGGAGGCAGCCGATCGCCTGGGGCAGAGCGACCGAGCCCGATTTTTGGCCCGTCGCATCCTCGCTGAGTTTCCGAGGAGTCCACAGGCAGTCCGGGCCCAGGAGCTTCTCGGGCTCTGAGCGTTTTTCGTGATCGGAGCCGGCGGTGGTTGGGGAATAGCTTGTAGGAGCAGGAACATGAAGATAACCAAGGGCATCTGGGCTGGATGGGCGGTTGCGGGATTTGCGGTTTTCGGCTGTAACGGGACGAGTCTGTTGGGACAAGGCAGTGGCGGCATCGGCGGCCTCGGAGACACGGCCGGCACTGCAGGCACCGAGGAGACGGCCGGCGCTGCGGGCACTGAGGAAACGGCCGGCACTGCGGGCACCGAGGAAACGGCTGGCGCTGCGGGCATTGAGGAAACCGTCGGTGGCAGGACCGGCGGGAAGGGCGGCGCGCCGGGCGTGGGCGGCGCGGTTGAGCCTGGCGTTGGTGGCACGCCGGGCGCGGGCGGCTCGGTGCTCGTAACGATCTGTGGGGATGGCCTGCTCCAAGGCAGGGAACGATGTGACGACGCCAACGTCATGGGCGGCGATGGCTGCACCCGTGATTGCCGCAACATCGAGTCCGGGTTCATATGCCCGGTGCCGGGCCAGCCCTGCATCATGGCTCAGGTGTGCGGCAACGGCGTGATGGACCCAGCGGAGGTCTGTGACGACGGCAATACCACCTCGGGGGATGGCTGCGACCTGACCTGCGCCCTGATTGAAGCCGGCTTCTCCTGCGCCACGCCCGGACAGCCCTGCGTTCAGGATGGCTCTTGTGGTGACGGCATCGTTCAGGTGGCTCTCGGCGAGGCCTGCGACGACGGCAATACCGCCAACGGTGACGACTGCACGAGCACCTGCGCGATCGTGGAAAGCTGCGGCAACGCGGTGGTGGATCCCGGTGAGGATTGCGACGACGGGAATACTGAGGGCAATGACGGATGCAGCGCCTCCTGTACCATCGCGGACTGTGGTAACGGCGTCGTCGAGGCTGGTGAGGATTGCGACGACGGGAATACTGAGGGCGATGACGGATGCAGCGCCTCCTGTACCATCGCGGACTGTGGCAACGGGGTCGTCGAAGCTGGTGAAGAGTGCGACGACGGGCCGAACCTGGGCGGCTACGGGGAATGCGCCGCTGGCTGTGTCCTAGGGCCCCACTGTGGCGACGGCGTCATCCAGGGTGACGAGACCTGTGACGACGGGAACCAGGTGAGCGGCGACGGCTGCGGCCGCGGTTGCACCATCGACCTCTGCGGCAATGGAGTGCTCGACGACGGGGAGGCCTGCGATGACGGCAACGACGATCCGACTGACGACTGCTGTGGCTGCGGCTTCTGCGCCTGTGGTGACGGCATGTTGCAGCCTGGTGAGGAGTGTGACGATGGCAACACCGTGGATGATGACGGCTGCAACGCGAGCTGCCTGCTCGAACCCGGCTTCACCTGTGAGCCGACGGACGAACCAACTGTGTGTGTGGCGGTCTGCGGCGATGGTGTGAAATCTGGCGGCGAGGAGTGCGACCTGGGCTCGGAACTCAACGACGCCTCCTACGGCGGATGCACGCCCGATTGCCGACTGGGCCCGATGTGCGGCGACGGCGAGGTGCAGGCCACGTTCGGCGAGGAGTGCGACGATGGCAACACCGAGGATGACGATGCCTGCAGCAATTCTTGCCTCATCGACGGAGGCGGCTGCGGTGATGGCATCCTGCAGGCTGGTGAGGAGTGCGACGACGGCAACGCCGACAACAGCGACGGCTGCTCCAACCAGTGCGTTGCGGAAACTTGCGGTGATGGCATCCTGCAGGCTGGCGAGGCGTGCGACGACGGCAACACCGAGGATGACGATGGTTGCACGGCTGATTGCACCGTGGATCCGAACTACTAGTAGGCGATACGATTGGCGGCGCTAGGCTCCGCCGCTCCGATCAGGTCCTTGTCTTCTGGGTGGCTCCCTTCGGGGAGCCGCCCAGAGGACTTTTGTCCTATAGGGCGAAGTCTCAGGAAAGGGAGCCAGTGCGCGGCACGGCGCCGACGCCGGGATCTGTCTCGCCCTGGAACTGAGCAGCGCCGCCCTGCTGGTAGACGGACAGATGGTTCATCCGGTAACGCAGCGTCCGAATCACGGCCCAGGGAACCAGTAGCCCCAGGGAGCCCACGATGGCCAGGCAGTTGGTCAGGTACAGGCCCAGCATTCCCAAGGGAGTCAAGCGGGAGCGGAAGAAGAGCCCACCCAGGACCAGCCACCGCCAGCGCAGGTTCTGGTGATGAGCCGTGATTGCGGCTCCAAAAAACAAGGCGAAGCATCCCACCAACATCAGCACGGCGAGACGGAGCGTCCAACCGTGGATCTCGGGAATGCCGAGGGCCCCGAGCACCACCAGCGGGAGAGTCCCCGCCGCTGCAAACCAGATGGACTTGGCCCGCGCCTCGAAGAAACATCTTCCATCCCCGCGGTATTCCGCGAAGAACTGCCCGTAGTGCGTGTGGGAGGCAATCCAGCGGCAAAGAGCGGCTTCGAACCAGGGGACCGAAGCTCCCAAGCTCAAACCGAGCCGCGGTATCCAGCGCAGAAACAAGGCGTACAGATGCCCAGCGTTGGCGGCAAAGCCGAAGCTGATGCCTCGGTACGCTGTGTGGCAGATGCGAAAGGCCAGCGATTGGGCCATGACCCAAGGCAGGAGCAGTCCGGCGACCAGAAGGACCGCCCAGTGCCATTCTGGAACGATGCTGTGAACCAGCAGCCACGTGCCGACCAAGATGGCGAGCAGGAGCCGGCCGCGGAGGATCGGCCAGGCCAGTCCTCGGAATTCGAAAGGTGAGCCGTCCAGGAGCGTGTGAGCATACAGGTATTGTTCTGCACGAACCTTGGCCCAGCCGGACAAGAGCCCCAGGGACAAGACCGTCAGGGCAAGGTTCGAGATCCAAAGCCGGAAATAGGGCCCCGTTCGTCCAGTGAACTGAAGGCCCAGTTCCGTGGCTGCCCCGTCCTGGCAAGGGTCGCGGGGCGCCGCCGAACCAGCGGGTTTGGGGGGCATTCGCCTCGCGTCCGGAGGACCATCTCGACCGGTGGTCCGCTGGAAGGTAGGCGAGTCAGAGGGCGGCAGGCCGTTCATGGTGCACCGCCAGGGGGAGTGGACATGCACGCTCTTCGGTCGGCGACGCCATCGAGTTGCGCCCTATCGTGAGGTGGATTGAATTTGCGGCCGGGCGGGGTAGGATGGTCTACGAGTGGGAAGTAGGTCTCCGACCGGCGAGCTTCAGGTCAAGGGCGTGGCGTTCCGCAGCGTGCTCAAGGCGCTGGAGCATCTGCGGGGGGAGGACACGGTCAAACGGAGTCTGACGCTGATGGACCCCGAGGTGGCGGACGCGCTGACCTACGCGACGATCGTGGTCAGCGGCTGGTATCCATTGCACTGGTACAGGAACGTCTTCCAAGGGATGCTATCGGCCACCGGGGAGGGTGATCAGCTGGCCTTGGCCATCGGTCGCCAGTCGGTGATTCAGGACCTGAGCGGGGTCTACCGACTCACCGTGAAGCTGTTATCACCCCAGATGCTTTTCTCGTTCAGCGCCCGAACCTTCCATCAGTACTACAGCATGGGTTCGCTTCGGATCCTGGAGTCCCGCCAGGGATTCGTTCATGTCCGTTATGAGGACTGCGCGGGGTTCGACCGGGTCCTGTGGATGGATGTTTTTGGTGGAGCCGAGAGTTGCCTGAGCATGGCCGGAGCGAAACATGTCCGAGGCCGGATCTTGACGGGCGGCCAAGACGGCCAGGACTTCGCCGAGATGGCCGCACACTGGTCGATGTAGTCCGCCGCAAGAACCGATTCAGGGTACGGTGGGCGTACCGGAAAGCGCAAACGTGCCCAAAAACCGGCCCCAGTCGCTGAGCCCCTGCGCGGTGCAGGTCGCCACGAAGTGATCGTCCACACAGGTCGCGTCGTGGTACTGGCGGAAGGCCCCGGTGGCCGTCGCGGTTCCGGAGCTCAGGTTCGAAGAGAGCGTCTCGTAGGCGGCGTCGTAGCCACCGGTTGGCTCGAGTGCCGTCAACAGGCCAAGACCCGCCGAGGGAACCAGTACCGGCGAGAGCTGCTGTAATCGGGCAGCACTGATGACTGCGTCGTGGGAAGCCGGGGCGACGTAATGATCCTCGGTTCCCGCCAACAAGAAGACGTGTTGCGGTGTCCCGGTGGCCTGCCGAATCAGGTAGGGGGCGTAGTTCACGGCGTCCACCTCTTCCAGCCAGTGAAGCAACAGGTTCAAGACCGGGTGGTGAACGTCCACCGGTTCCGCCGGCTCCTCACAGATCAGGTAATCCAGCATGGATGCGATGTTCAAGCCATCGCTCGGTTCGGTCTTGCCCAGGATGTTGCTGGGCAGGTGCCCAGCAGGAGCGGACAGGACCTGCGCCGCAACGAAGCTCGAAGAGGCGAGCAGGGGACCGGTCGCCGCGCCCTGGGAATGCCCATAAAAAGCGATTCGCTGTGGGTTGAATCGGATCTCCCGCTCGGTTGCGCCAAGCGTCACTGGAAGCACGATGTCGGCCAGCAAGCGTGCCTGCCAGGCATAGTCCACCGCCGCCTGGAGCGAGTTGCCCTTGGCCGCCTGCAGGTTGATGGGGTTGAAGAAGAGATCGCCCGACTCGACCGTACCCACCAGCTCGGCTTCGGTCTCCAGCCCAGCCATGCTGTCGATCAACTGCAGCTGGCTCCTCAGTTCGGCGTCGAGGTTCTCGGAATGGGCGCGCCCCGCGTGCATCACCGGAGTCGTGGTGAAGACGGCGATTCCCTGGGTGGCCAGGGCTGCCGCTGCACCGGAGGTATAGGGGCCGTCCAGAGTGCCCCCCGTACCTGGACCGTAGACTACGACGGGCACACCACCCTCTGGCGGGTCACCGGTGGCCAGGCTGGCGGGCACGGACAGTCGGAATTCGATTCGCTCGGTGCGGGGAGCGGCAATGTCCGTGCCTCCCGCCGCGCTGGGTAGCGAGCCTTCCAGCCAACGCCCCTCCTCACTGGTTGGATCCAGAGGCATTTCCACGTTGACACCTGCGAGACCGATGCTCAACCCGATCTCGGGCAGATAGGGGGGCGTCCCTCGTTGCACGATCAAGGTCTCGAAGCTGCCGCGCACCAGGTAGAAACCGCCGGCTTCGTCCAGGGTGGCCTCGGTTACCTCGAATCCAGCCAGTTCCCCGGGGTTGTCCATCGCATCAATCTCGTCGATGCGCGCATCGAGAGACGCGGTGGGATTGCCGGCACGGAACACGGACATCATGGCGATATCCTGTCGAGGCACGCCCAGCTGTTCCAATTGGTCGAAGGCGGCTCGGTAGGTGGGATCCGGCGCGCAATCCCCGAGCTGCTTTTTCTCCTCGAACGACTGCGGGCTACCCAGGGGTGCTCCGGCCGCGTCGGCCAGAGTTCGCTTGACCACCGCCGCGTAGAGCCGCCCCTGTTCCAGGGCAAAGCCGGGATGTGGTAGAATGGAAAGGGTATTGGGTTGAAGGTAGCGAGACTGCAAAAAGACGCGGCTCAGGATAGGAATGACGCGACCGCGCGCTGGTTCCTGGGGATCCACGTTGACCAGCAAGATGGGGCTGGTTGAACCGTTCACGGACTCGAGCGCGGTGGGCAGCACGGACTGGACGGCACCGTCGAACCGCATGACGATCTGCGCACCGTTGGGGCCCTCGGTCTTGAACCGCGCCGTCAACTCGCTCAGGTACTGACGGTAGGCGATTGGATCCACGGCGTCCACCAGCAGCTGGAGGGTCGGGACGCTGGTCGATGCGGCGCAGCCGACGGCAGAGCTCGGATTGGGGAATCCGGCTAGCTCGGTCAAGGGGCGCGACAGCTCCGGCCATGGGTAGTCGAAGAAACCCAATGACTCCGAGCTCGCGGCCTGCGCCGCCGCCAGATCGTAGACGACCTGGGTGCCTGGAACCTCGACGGCTGGTTCGCAGGTTGGTGCCCCGGACGAGCCCCCTTGTGGGCCAGCGCCTGCCTGACTGCCGCCGTCCCCACTGCCACCGGTTTGGGGAGCCTCTCCGCCCTGTCCCGTCCCGGCAGAGCCGGCGACGACCACCTCTCCACCCTGGGCGAGGGCACCGGATGCTCCGCCAAGACTACCTGCAGAACCGGAGACGCCGGAGCCACCGGAGCCGGCCGCTCCCGCTTCGCCTCCTGCAGTGGCGCCAGCGTCGGGTGCCCCCGCCGACGTTGCTTCTCCGCCTTCGCCGACCTGCCTTCCACCCGTCCCTGGACCGCCGGCTTCGGCTCCTCCCGTCGCTTGGGGACCACTACCGGCACCGGCTTCCGACGCATCGCCGTCGGAACTCGTGCCACCGCAGGCCAGGAGCCAACCCAGAAGGAGCGAACAAGCGCTCAGTCGGTATCCCCAAGATCGATGTGCCATGGTAGCGATCCTCCGAGACAGCGCAGTAGCTTTTTCCCCCTTTTGGTTTGCTAATCCATCCCTGACTCGTCGTCCAGGGTGAACCCTTCGAGGTTGGTTTCATGCGGAAAATCCTGATTCAGAAGCCCGGCGGCTATGATCGTCTACAGCTGGTCGAGGCGGAGACACCCAGTCCCGGACCCGGCCAGGTGCTGGTGGCTAACGACGCCGTGGGAGTGAACTACGCCGACTGCATCGTGCGCATGGGCCTTTACTCCTCGGCGGCACACTACGTTGGCTGGCCCATCACGCCCGGCTTCGAGTTCTCGGGGCGCGTCGCAGCAGTGGGACAAGGTGTTACCCAGTGGAAAGAGGGGGATCCGGTGCTCGGGATCACGCTCTTCGGTGGCTACTCGAGTCACGTGCTGGTGCCGTCCCATCAGTTGTTCGCGCGCCCTTCCGAGATGAGCGGGGCCTGGGCCGCAGGGTTCCCCACCGTCCATTTGACGGCCTGGTACGCCCTTTGCGAGCTATGCCGTCCTCGGCCGGGGTACAAGGTCTTGGTGCATTCGGCGGCAGGGGGTGTGGGGAGCGCCGCGCTCGGGATCTGCCGACACCTGGGGATGGAGGCGGTGGGTGTGGTGGGCTCGGCCAAGAAGGTCGAGGCGGCGCGCGCCGCCGGGGCAACCTGGGTCGTGTGCCGGGATCGCTCCGACTTCTGGGACGAGATCCGTAGGCTCGCCCCCCGCGGTTACGACATCGTCCTCGAATCGACGGGAGTCGCCACCATGAAGCAGAGCTACGCGGCACTACGCCCCACGGGGCGCCTGGTGGTATTCGGCCTTTCCTCCATGCTGCCCAAGGCCGGACGAGCCGTGCGCTGGTGGAAGCTGGTCTATCACTACCTGCGGATGCCCCGCTTCAACCCGATCCGCATGATCGACCAGAACAAGGCCGTCGGCGCCTTCAATCTCTCCTATCTCGTGGAGGAAAAGGAGCTCCTGCAACAGGCCATGACGGAGCTGATGGGATTCGTGCAGGCGGGAGCGCTACGCGAGCCGCCCATCCAACACTTCCCCTTGGCCCAGGCCGGTCGAGCCCAGGCGCTCTTGGAGAGCGGAACGACGGTCGGGAAGCTGATCCTGGAGGTTGGTGCGACGTAACCGACACCGGGGAGTGGCTACGCCGCACTGACCCAAACTACACAATCACTCGCACTGCCCTTCGGCAAAGACGTCGCTGTACTGGTAGTGAACTCGGAGCTTGATGTCCTCCAGGTTGTCCCAGTCGAGCTCGGGATTCTCGCCGATCTCGGTGTCGATGAGGACCGTGTACTGCGACGCCAAAGGCAATCCGGCCAGGCTCACGTTGCCCGTCTGTTCCTCCGGATCTTTCCACTCGTTGACGGTCGCCACTGGCGAGATGGAGCGGCCCGGCACCCGCAGGGTGGTTATCTCACCGAAACCGGTGCGTTCCCGGCCGATGAGATCCACGTATTCCGAAATGCCCGGCTGGCAGGAGCGCAACTGGCTGCTCCCGTCATAGAGTAGAGTCACCGTGGGACGACCTTCGCCGACGTCTCCTACCAGCTGCACGTCGATGGAGGCGACCTTGGCGTTGCAGGTGGAGGCCAGATTGGCGAAGTTGTCCAGGCGGATGTCGAAGGTGGCGGACAGGACACGACCCTGGTCCTTGAGCAGATCCCCCACCGATTCGTCGGTAGTGTAGCGGACCCGCTTGTCGATGGGCACGTATCCCTGCTCCAGTAGCTCACGGAATCGCTGCTCGGGTGAGAGCTCTTCCTCGGCCACCATGTCCTCGACCGGCAGTGTCACCCCTAGTAGCTCCTCGCGGATGGACAGGACCGCGCTGTCGTCGTTGGCCGCTCCACCGCAGCTGCGCTGTAGCCGTGCCATCTCCGCCGCGATCTCCTCCAGCTGGTAGGGGTTGCGGGCCAAAAGGATCTGCAATCGCTGATCGATGAAGGGACGGACCGCGAAGTATTCCAGCGCCACCAGCCAGTCCATCAGTTGCTCCTTGGCTCGTTGCAGACGGTTCTCGGCCTGCTGCAACCGGTTGGCACTGGCAAACACGACCCCGGGGCTACCAATCAGCTGGGTGACGTCAGCGCGCTGCGCCTGTAGATCGCCGAGGCGCGCATTGAGCAGCTCGGCTCGCTGCACGATCCCCAGATAATCGGCAATGCTACGTTCCACACCCAGCTTGGAGCGGTCCACGCGGAGCTGTAGACCGACATGATCCTCCAGCATCTGCTTATAGGCGGTGCGCCGGTCCTGCAATTCCTGAAGGTCATCGGCGTAGACCAGCTCGGCATCGCGCTGCGCCTTGGCGACGTCGTAGGCAGCCTGCAGGTCGCCAATTTCGCTGTCGTTCTCGGCCTGGGCAATCTCCAGCTGCCCCTCGAGCTCCTCCATGTCTTTGTCGGTAATGGCATCGGCGCGGTCAGCCACCTCGGCCAGGTTCGCCAGTTGGGATTCGCGCATCGCGCGCTGGTTCTCCAGATCGACCTCGATATTGGACGCCGCCACATCGGCCACAATTGACCCTGCCCGCATCCCCGCAACGACGATGGCCGACACGAACAGCGCTCCGGCCCGAGCACCCGACGTCGCATCGTTCGCGCTGCCGGCCACCTTGGGGAAGGCCTCGGCCGTGGCTTCGCCGAAGTCCTTGATCGTCTCGGCCCCGGTCCTGAGGCCCTCGGCCAGCTCGCGGCGCCAGCTGGCCTCGGTCAGCTGCCCGAGATCACTGGCGTCGCCGTCCGTCCGGATCTGGTTCCAGGCCGAGATATTGGTCTGCATGCGATCGATCTGTTCCTGGCGCTTGTCCATGCGGTCCGCCAAGGACTCGCGCAGATCCTCGAGGCCCTGCTCTTCCCAGACACTCTGGTCGTCCAAAAGATCTTGCAGGTCCTCGACCCCATCCAGGCGCTTCTTGTTCCCATCTTCGACGTTCTTGGCCAAGGCCTCGAGCGTCGCATATTCGAGGGTGAGCTTGGCGGCATGGGCGCGCTCCTCCTCGGCCGCTATACCCACCGCCTGAGCGGCATCGGCGGTGCTCAGCAGGGCTCTTCCTGCTTCGGAGACACTCTGCTGCCCCTGGCTGAAACCGCGAAGCTCGCCGCCCTCGCGTTCGACGGAGAACCCGCATCGGCCGGAAGCCACCCGGACCTCGCACTCGGGCTCAGAGCGGAAGTCCTCCGTGGTGCAGCCGACGGGGAGGCCGCACAGACCGACCAGCTCGTCGCGCAGATCGTTGATCTCGTTGCCCATGCGGTTCTGAAGTTGGGTCTCGTTGAGCGCCTCGGCTTGGGCCTGGCTCAGCACGGTCTGGACTGATTCCGCGGCCTTTTCGATCTGTGACTCGGCATCCGCCTGAAGCTCGCTCAGGATCGTCTCGTTGGTGCTGGTGGGGTCGAGCGAGGTGGAGACGACCACCTCGGCATCGCGAGCGAATACCAGATCGTCGAAAGAGAGACTCAGCTTGTCCACGCTGCGCATCAGCTCGGAGAAGCCGGCGCCGAAGGCGGTGGCCTGATAGCCTGTCCCGGCGTCGCGGGTCAGATTGGTGAGGATCCCGGCCATCAGATAGAGATCCAGCATCCGCTCGCGGATGCCGGCACTCTTTTCGGCTCGCTGCTCGGCATCTTGGAAGAGCTCGTTGTAGCGATTGCTGGCCACCACCAGGGCGTCCATGGCCCCGCGCCAACCCTGAATCATCTCACCGAGCAGCCGTCGTCGCGCATCCAGGGCATTTCCGGTCGCGGTGCGGGACATCACGGCCAGGCCCGAGGGATCGAAGTAGCCGCCGAGAACGCCCATGTGGGCATCAAGGACCCCGCTTTCCCAGTCACTCAGGAGCTGTGCCACCAGATCCTGAACGGCATTGGTCACAATCGCCGGATAATCCGTGGTCTTGAGCCACGTCAGTCGGGTGTCGCTGTCGATCTTGAAGGCAGCCAGCTGCCGCCCCAGGAAGGCCTCGCGGGTCACGTCTTGATAGGCCACGATTAGCTGGCGGGTCAGGGGACTGTCGTCGCGCTGATTGTAGAAGGCGTGGGAGAGCAGCTGACGGCTGCACAGGACCTCATCGGTTGGCACACAGGCCCCGTTCGTGCCCTCGGCGCAGTCTTCCATGAATTCGGCGAAGCTCTGGCCGCCCGGATCCTCCACGTTCTCGTCCAAGAAGGCAGCGATGGCCGCTCCGGTGGTGGTACCGGACAGCGCTCTACTCGCGGCGGCGAGTGCACAGGCCCCCTGCTCGTCCGCCGTGGCCCGCTGGAAGTCGCTGCGGCTGGCAATCCCGGCGCAACCGTACTCCACCTCGTCCAACGTGACCGGCTCCTCCGGGAAGAACGCAGCGCTGGTGCAGAGGTCAGTGGCAGGGGCCGGCAGAAGGGAGGGTGTGGGCAGCTCCAACTGGAGCGGCTCCGGAACGTCGGCGCTGCTCATCGTGTCACCCACGCGCGAGAGCTCTAGCTCGCCCTCGAAGACCACATCCACGAAGTCGAGAACGCCGTCGGCCGAGCGCGCATCGTAGAATCCCTTCCAGCGATCCGAGAACTTGCCGGTGAGAAGCTCACCGTCCATCGGCTGGATCTCGAAGCGCAGGGTGCGCAGGATCTGGCCGGGCTCGGCGGTCAGCATGGCGTCGTCACCCAGGCGGTACTCGTACTCGGTCGTGGCGACCCAACCCTTGACGATATCGTCGTCGTACGTCAACTCCGCGGACACGAACGCAGGAGCTCCCTGGTAAGCCTCGATGGGAGAGAACAGGCTGTCCGTCGCCGCGGGCAGGATCAACCAGGCCTGCTCGGCGTCCTCGAGGGACACATTGTCCGGCTGGGTGACGACCTGTAACGCCAGGGGCAGCCCGGTGTTGCCAAAGACGTTGACCTTGGCTTCACCGGAGTAGGAGCCCGAAACGGGTTTGGCCGGCACCAACGCCACCCGGTAGGCGCCCAGGCCCGTGGCCACGGTGACGTTGACCAGTTGGGACTCTTCCCCCCGGGCGGGATCGGCGAGCCCCACCGGGATTGGGATCGTTACCTCGTTGTCGTCACCCAGGGCCCGCTGCACCTTGCCGTCCGGCGATTCTTCGTCACTGCGGTCGATGGTGTAGGCCAGGCCCGCCTCGGGCAGCGCGTCGCTCAGCTCCAGCGTGAGCTCGACCTGCGTGAGGCCCGCGGGGACGTGAAAGACCGTCTGGGGCGAGTTGAGCACCGTCACCGAGGGCTCGTAGTCCTCGACAACCGGCACTGGCTCATCCTCCTCGGAGGCTTCCGGGCTCGCCAGGCACTGGCCGCGCTCCGAACACGTCTCCTCCCCCTCGCAGTCGTCATCCTCTTCGCACTCGTAGCTGCACTGGCTCTGGAAGCAGTACCGCCCTGCGGCGCAATCCGCGTCGATGGCACAGCCACTCGTCGATTCCAGGGCCAAAGGCTGACTCACCGCGGGTTCATTGCCCTGCCCCGCGGCACCCCCAACCTCCTCTTGGTTTCCCGAATGATCGTCGTCGCCGCAGCCGGCAACGAGCAAGCCGAGACCAAACGCCAGGGCCAGATTCGTGCAGAGTCGTTGCGTCATGACAGTTGGCTTTCCGTGATGGGTCGTTGTTAAAGGACGCGTTAGCGTCGCATCAAGAGTTGCAGCTGATGATCGAACCGGTTTCGTAGTCGACGGTGAGTATGTCGCAGACATCGCCGGGTTGGCCGATGCTGCCCGTGGCGCCCCGGCGCACGCTGTCACCGTCATTGCCGCCGACTCCACCCGGCCCACCCTCGCCCCCGGAGCCAGACATGGTTCGTTCCACGGCAATCGTTCTTAGGACGGCTGCGGTGCCGGGATCGGTGACGATGCTTACAGCCCAGCCTCCGGGGCCACCACCGCCACCGCCACCGCCACCACCCCAGCCACCCTTGCCGCCGTTGCCATGACCAGATCCTCCGTCGCCACCCTCTCCGCCATCACCACCCGTGCCACCGATGCCACCCGGTCCGCCATTGCGTACGTTGATCGCCACGGACTCCAGGCGAATCCCGGCGGAGTTGAAGAGGATGAGCCCCACCGAAGAGCCGCCAGCGTCGCCCACGTAACCGCCGCGTCCACCCGGGCCGCCGCTGCCGCCACCGCCGCCACCGGTGTTGCTGTAGGCTACGAAGAGGACGCAATCGGTGTAGCCCACGCCCCCTGCACCTCCGCCTCCATTTGCACCCGGCCGAGCCTGGTCTCCTTGGGCCCCAAGCAACCATAGATCCATGTCGAACACCAGCTGCCGGGTGAACACGGGTTGGCCACCTGGAATCGGGGTGGACTGCCCAGGCCCCGGATACCCGGCGCCTGAGTTCGGTGCGCCACCGCGAGGCGGCTCCCCCGCTGCTCCGTTGCCATATTGGTCAGCCCACGACGACCCGCAGTTGTTGGGCGCGGTGCCGCCGTTCCCTCCCCCCGAGGGATCCCCTTCGGGGAGCCGGGCGCCGCCAGCTCCGCCGTAGCGCCCGCTTCTGTCGTATCCGTTGTTGCCCACGCCAACTGCGGGACCGTTCTCACCGGTGACTCCTTGGCTGGCGTCCTCCGTTTCGATGGTCAACTCCTGCAGCACGAGCCCCGAACACTCCGTGCAAACCAGACCGTACGTGCCGAGGCCAGACGCATCGGAACCCGGCGTGGCCGCCTCCAGCTTGAGATTGAAGAGCGTGGTCGCTGACGTGATCTGCCGCCCGCTTGTAACCACGCGGTGGCCCTCGCCACCCTCGCGCCGGAACGTGGAGACTCCGGTGACAATCCCGTTCTGGTCGAAGTTGGCTCCACCATAGACGCTCACACCGTTCGCGAGACGCACCGGACTCTCGATGGTGTACGTCCCCTGCGCCGCAATCACCACCTTGGACTCGGCAAAGGCCCGATCGATAACGAGCTGCGGAACGTGACAGGGGTTCTCCGGGGTCGTCCCCTGCTCTTCGGTGCATTCGGTGGCTGGGTCGAGGACCTCGCCCGGTTGCAGGAAGATCGCGCCTTCGAGATCGCCATCAAAGCCGTCGCAGTTGGTGTCCGCGCCGTCTCCCGGTACGTCTTCGCCCTCCGTAGACACGCACTGGCACTCCTCTTCACCCTCCACGCACACCAAGAGCTGGGCCGAGTCGGTATCACTGCAGCTCGTCTGGGGCACGTACCCGTCATCGGCCGTGCCATCGCAGTCGTCGTCCGCGCCATCGCAAACGTCGTCGGGGGCGTCGGGGTTGGTCAGCTCGTCGTCGTCGCGACAGTCATCATCGTTGCTCACGAAGCCGTCTGGCCGCGTGCAGGAGCGTTGGGCGGCCGCGGGATCCCCGAAGCCGTCCCCGTCGCTATCGCGATACCAGATCTGTGCGTTCTCGGCGTCCGCCTCGTCGATGTCTCCATCGCAGTCGTTGTCGAACCCATCGCAAACCTCTACGGCCGCGGGATTGACGATGGCCGCCGTGTCGTCGCAATCCGAGGCGTCGCTCACGGTATTGGCGGGCTGCACGCCCCCGCAGGCAAACTGCGACACGGCACCCTGCTGCCCGAAACCGTCCCCGTCGCGATCCGGGTAAAACAGCTGGCCTGTATCGTCCACCGCCGTCTCACAACCCGGCTCATTGGTGCAATCCGCCCAGCCCTCCGTGCACAGGACACCACAGCTGGCTCCGCTCGGCGTCACCAGGCACCGTGCCTCGCCGTTGTCCAATTCACCTGCACAGGCCACGCCGCAAGCCCCGCAGTGCGCAGCGCCGTACGTCTCGGGCAGGGCAACCTGCTCGGCTTCGTCGGATAGGCCGTTGCAGTTGTAGTC
The DNA here is from genome assembly GCA_964648165.1 of uncultured Polyangiaceae bacterium. GTDB lineage: Bacteria > Myxococcota_A > Polyangia > Polyangiales > Polyangiaceae > FEN-1139. The sequence continues at coordinate 23,460 of CAZYKT010000052.1, forward strand.
CTGCTCCCCGCAGAACTCCGGGAAGGCATGATCCATGTCCTCGGGGTCGTAGTAGGCATTGGGGTTTGTGTCGTCGCAGTCGACGGGCGTGACGGACGTCTCTCCTTCCCCGCAATGCCCGATGCCCCATTGGTCGTCATCCAGATCCCGGCAGGCTCCGCAGGTCAGCTCCAGGGGTTGACAGAACTCACCCAGACTCTCGCCCTCGCTGTCCTGGTACTCGGTGCAGACGAACCCCCCCGGGCAACCCGCGTTCTCGGTACAGACCATCAGGCAGATCCCGGGCGCGTCCTCGATTCCCTCGCTCTCGGTGGCGTAGCTGTAGCAAAGCCCGCCGTCGCAGGAGGCACTGCTCGTGCACGAGTCGCACAGGGAATTCGGGATCTCCGGAGCGAGGTCGAAGGGCGGCCGACAGATGGCCCCGAACGCCACTCCGGCCTCCATGGCAAGAAGGTCGATCGACACAGGAAACCCGTCCAACTCCTCGGGGTAAGGGCTCTGGCCCACCGCAATCAGTTGACAGGCATAGGGAACCGCGCGACCACGACTGTCGGTCAGCGTGAGCTCTTCACAAGCCTCTGGGTTGGTACTGCAGGTCTTGGTGCAGATCCCCAAAGACGTCAGGCCCTCGAAGAGCTGGGTGATGCTGACCGCGGTCCTCCCGGCAGCATCCTCGATGTTGAAGGGGACTTCCGTGATGCAGTCTCCGTATCCCTCCGGGCAGTCGCTGTCCTGCTCGCAGGGCAGGTAGTCGGTGAGCGTTTGCTCGACGGGAGCCTCGCCCCCACCGCCCGCCTCGCCACCGCCGCCGGCTTGCCCACCACTTGCTTCGCCGCCTTTCGAGGTCTTGCCGCCGTCACCGGCCGCCTCTCCTGCTGCCCCGCCTGATTCGTCCGACTGGGATCCCCCGTCGCTTCCGGACGTCCCAGCATTGTCGTCCTTGCCCGAACCGCCAGAGCCACCCCCGCATCCTAGGGTGAAGGTCAAGACACCCGCCGCGGCGAGCACCCAAAGTCCGTCCCAAGTAGTGGTCGCCATCACGAATCCTCCGGTTCCGGTGCCCACACCCTCGCGATCATCATACAGACCGGCTCAGTGCCGGTGCTGTCCACCCTGACGACGTCGCAGCCCAAGCCGCTCTTGCCCGCCTCGCCGAGACTTCCGTTGGGCTCGGCTGCCGAGGTCCCTCCCGATCCGCCAGCTCCATTGCCGCCGGGAGACGATTCTCGATCCACGTCCGACACGTCCAACGAGCCCAACGTGGGCTCGTCGACGACGATGTTGAACACGCTGCCACCCGTGCCACCCCCACCGCCACCACCGGCACCGCCGTTGGTCACGGTCGCCCCGGCACCCCCTGCACCACCGACACCGCCAGCACCAACCTTGATGCGGACCAAGTCCAGACGGATTCCGGAAGAGTCGAGGAGGATGAGCCCCACGGACAGGCCCCCCTCCGAACCACCACCGCCGCCACCACCACCGCCCGCACTGCCACCACCGCCACCACCCCCTCCACTGCCGGGTAGTCCGACCAGAAGCTCGATGCCGTTGAACGTCTTGCGCGTCAGGATGCTCCCCGGCGAGGTTGCGCCGCCTCCTTTTTCACCTCCGGCGGTCCCAGCAGCGCCTCCCGTCACACCCCCACCAGCACTTCCGACGGAGCCAGCGTACCCTCCGTCACCACCCCGAGGATTGTCGGTGCCGTCCACCCTGCCCGCCGGGCCGCCGGAACCCCCGTATGCGCCCACAGAACCGCTACCATCTCCGCCTTTGGCACCTTCCTTGCCGTTCCCGAGGCTGATGGTCACCTCTTCCAGCGCAAGGCTCGTGCACCCGGTGCAGACCAGGCCATAGGTTCCGAGGCTCGGAGCGTCCGGTGTGATGGCCTCTAGCGTCACGTTGAATAGCCGCGTCGGCGCATGGATCTCCGTCCCAGTGGCCACCACCCGGTGGCCCTCGCCACGACGCTGAATGACCGAGAGGGCCGACAGATCGCGCTCTTCCTCTTCCAGTCCATACCCGCGGTAAACCGTGCCGTCCATGAGATCGAAGCCGCCGTATATGTCGACCCCGCTGTCGAGCCGGAGCGCGTTGGAGAGCACGTAGAGCCCACGCGAGAGGATGACCACCTTTTCCTCGGCTGCGGCGCGTTCGATGGCTTTCTGCAGGTTGCGGCAGGGGTTCTCGGGGGTCGTGCCCAGCGGATCCACGCAGTCCGTGGCCACGCCCGGCTCCACGAAGACGGAACCCTGGATGTCCCCGTCGAAGCCGTCGCAGTTGCTGTCCGAACCATCCCCCGGGACATCCGCGTCCTCGCTGGGAATGCACTGGCACTCTCGCTTCCCCGCCACACAAACCCATGCGAAGGCCGAGTCACCCTCCTTGCAGTCAGCCTCGGTGACATAGGCGTCGTCAGCCGTGCCGCTGCAGTCTTCGTCAACCCCGTCGCAGTCATCGTCGGTCGCCGCCGGATTGCGCTCCGGATCGGTGTCCAGGCAGTCGTCGGCGTTGTCCACGAAACCCGCCGGCTGGGCGCAAGCCGAGAGGGTCTCTTCTGGATCGCCGAAGCCGTCCCCGTCGCGGTCGCGGTACCAGACGGACGCACCCACGGCGTCCACCTCATCGGTGCCGCCGTCGCAGTCGTTGTCGATCTCGTCGCAGGACTCGTCCGCCGCGGGGTTGACCTGGGCGTCCTCGTCGTCGCAATCTGTCTGGTCGTTCACCGTGTCGGCAGGTTGGACCCCATCGCAGGCGAACTGGGGCACGGCATTGGGATCCCCGAAGCCGTCGCCGTCACCATCCGCGTAGAAGAGTTGACTCGGATCGTCCACCGGGGTCTCGCAACCGGGCTCCTCGTCACAGTCCGCCCAGTTGTCGTCGCACACGGCCCCACAGACCATTTCCCCTTCGGTCTCAAGACACCGCGCGGCGCCGTTGGTCACGTCGCCCACACAGGTAACCCCGCAAGCCCCGCAGTGGGCCGCACCGTAGGTTGCTGGGTCGCCGATCTGCTCGGCGGCGTCGGACAGGCCGTTGCAGTTGTAGTCCTGCTCGCCGCAGAACTCCGGGAAGGCGTGGTCCATGTGCTCGGGGTCGTAGTAGGCATTGGGGTTTGTGTCGTCGCAGTCGACGGGCGTCACTGGCTCCGCTCCGGCACGACATTGACCGACACCCGAGCCGTCCCCATCTTCGTCGCGACAGGCCCCGCAGGTCCGCTCCAGGGGCTCGCAGAACTCCCCTAGGCTCTCACCCTCTTCATCCTGGTGTTCCGCGCAGACGAAACCGCCCGGACAGGCCTGGTCTTCACCACAGGCCATCAGGCAGATGCCAGCCGACTCACTGCTCCCCTCGCTGCGAGTAGCAAGATCGTAGCATCGCCCGCCGTCGCAATCGTCACTGCTCGTGCAGGTTTTGCATAGGGAGTCCGGGATCTCCGGATGGAGCTCGAAGGGCGGACGGCAAATGGCGCCGAAGGCAACCCCCGCTTCCATGGCGGTCCGATCGAGGGACACCGGGAACTCATCGATCGGTTGCGGATAGGGGCTCTCGCCGACCACCACCAGTTGGCAGGTGTAGGGGACGACCTCGCCTTCACCGTTGGTCAGGCCGAGGCCCTGGCAGGCGTCGCGAGCGTTGGTGCAGATCCGCGTGCACACGCCGGTTGACTCGAGGTTGCTGAAGAGCTCCGAGAGCTCGACGCTGGTCACCCCCGATGCATCCTCGACATTGAACGGGATGTCGGTTACGCAGTCGCCGAACCCCACGGGGCAGTCGCGGTCCTCTTCGCACGGGATGTAGTCGGACAGGGTTCGAGTCGGCGCCACTACACCGCCGCTACCCGCCTCGCCACCGCTACCCGCCTCGCCACCGCTGTCCTCCCCAGCGTTAGCTCCGGCTGCACCTGACGTACCTTCACCGGCCCGTCCACCGTCACCACCGTCCCCATCGGACCTCCCACCGCTCTCGTTGCCACTTCCGGCCCCGCCCTCGTCCGACGGGCTCCCAGCGGTTCCGGCAGCGCCCGCATCGGACCCCCGTCCCTCGTCCGAGTCGCTCCCGCAGCCAAGAGCCAGGGAAACCAGAACCGCTCCGGCGAGCGCCAAGACCGTGCCAACGCGCATCCTCATTGCCAGAATCCCTTTTTGTTTCTTGCACCCAACGTCAATCGTCCACGGTCCGCGTCCGTAGGCGATTCGCCGGTTGTCTCTCCAGCGTGCCCCGCAGAAAGAGGACGATGTTTGCTTATACACCCGCGTCGCACCCCGGGTCATTGGTGGTGAACTGGATGCCGGCCACACGACCGCGATGCAAATTCATCGAGTAAATCAACAGCCCCAGCGTGGTGGGATGCTGTCGCACCCTGTGGTGGGCTCGCTCTGGCCTTCCTCAGCTACGTGACGCGCGGGCGCTGCGGCGTCGCAGCGAGCCAAGATAGACAGCTACACCAGCGACAGCGAGCCAGCCGGCGTGGTGTCTTTGACCAGGCACGGCGCAGCCGCAACCTTCGTCGCTGGCCGGGTCCGCGGCATTGGTCGACTCGCTGGGCTGCCCCGTCCCGGTGTCATCGTCCGTGTCGTCCGTGTCGTCCGTGTCGTCCGTGTCGTCCGTGTCGTCGTACTCCGGGGCATCGCCGTTGCAGCCGATGCGGTTTCGCGCGACCACCACGTTGTCGAAGTACAGGGTCATGTCCTGCTCGGCGACGAAGTCGCCACCGATGTACACGTCGAACCACACCTGCTCGATTTTCAGTCGGTCCACGTGACGAAAACGCATGTTGGTCCGCTCGAAGATCTGCGACCCGTCGAGCCATCCTCGCAACACACCGTCGTTGTTGCCCTCGCTGGCGCCAATCGAGTTCATCTTCACGTATTCCTCGACGCAGATCCACTGATTGCGCGGCAGCTCCTGCTCCCACGGCATGTTCTCGCCGCTCGTCTCCGTCGTATCCACGTGATACGGGTCGAAACCCACCGCCATCGTCTCCTCGTCCAGGTCCCAGTTCTTCATCCGCGCTGACCAGCCGTTGTAGCCATCCGACGGCTTGTTGCCCCAGCCGGCCACGTCGTAAGTCCCGCCGAAGCCGGGGAGCTTGCCGACGGTACCGTGATTCGGAATGGTCCAGGAGTCGGTGAACCAGATGTAGTAGCGGAAGTAGAGCTCCTCGGGTTCGTCGAGTCCCAGCTCCGTAAACTTGAACTCCATCGACGTGCCGTAATGTTCGCCGGTGGGAGCAGTGACCTCCAAACCGCGTCGGCCATCGAAGGGGCGTTCCTCATTAGCCTCGACAAAGCCCACGTCCGGCACGGCGGTCCAGTGCGACTGCCAATCGTCCTGTTCGAAGTCCTCGAACAACAGGATGTCGTCCCGGTTCTCGAGGCCTGGCTCCAACTCCTCGGAACCTCGGAACGGTTGCGCTCGAGCCAGACCAGCAAGCGCCAGCACCGACAGGCACGTGAGCCAACCCAACGACGCACGCCTCGTACCAAACACTGTGGCCATACATCACCTTCCCGGGGCCCCGAGATTATAGCTGGTCGAGCTCCCGGCGTGACCCTCCAGCTCACGCGCCGCGCCGGCCCCCCCGACCTCGCGGGGCCCGGGTCGCCGGCTTTTTGGACCCTTTGGCGCGGGATGTCCCCACCGGTTCCGGCTCTTCGTCGGGGTTGGTGAGCTCGTAGGCCATCGATCCAGCCAGGATCGCGATGAGGTGGGCGCGCTGCACCGGTGACAGGGCCAAGGCGTCCGTCACCAGCGAAGGAGGTAACGACTCAGAGCCTTCTGGGTCGACATCCCAATCCTCCTCTAGGTCGTCATCGCCGTCCTCGGCGAGACGCTTGAACGTTGCCATGTCTCGTGAGAGGTCCTTGCCCTTGGCCATGCAGCGTTCCGGGTCGAACCCCCGGGGCACCCACTGGCGTATCTCCTCGTGCTCTTCGTGCTTGGGGTCGGCCAGCACCGTTAACAGGTTCGCATAGCCGGGGGCACCGCCGCAGTCCTCTGGCGGGCATGCGCGCTCGCCGTCCAGACAGCGTGGCGTGGCACGCTTGGTGGCCGAGGAAACACGCTTCACCGTGACGTCGTGCTCCCAGCCGTCGCCGAAATCGTAGGTGTAAAGGAAACGGGCCCCGGATTGGGTGACATCCTGCAGGGCGTGGGCCCGCTCGTCTTCGATCGGTCCCAGCTCTCCGAACTCGTCGACGTCGGACATCCCGTACCGTCGCCGACCGATCCGGAACTCGTGCAGGTGCGAGTTCTGCCAGCCCATCGCTACCTGGATGGCGTAGTGGACGTCTTCGAGCGTCGCAGCCCCGGGGACCTCCAGGGTTCGCCAGATCGCGGGTTTGATGTGTCGCAGCTGGACGTGGAGCTCGAAAGTGGAGGGTGTCATGGCGGTTCGGGTGATGCTAACGGGGACCGCCGCGGCCCGCAAGGCGACTGGGAACGAGGGTGCGTACCGAGGGGGGCGCGAGGGCCGTACCAACCAACCTTCCCAAGCCTTGTGGCGGTTGCCGTGTCCAACCCAGAGCATGACCCGGCGCTTCGGACTTCGATACACGGTGCTGGTCCTGGCCCTGGGGGGCTGTTCATCCCAGCGGGTTACCCATGCGGAGCCGGGGCAGGAGGCGCCCAAACCTCGAGAGCCTGGGGGCGCGCCAGCACCGACACCGATCGATGCATCGACATGGCTCCTGGGGCAGACCGTGAATTGGGAGGCCAACCCGATGATGCGCAGCATCCGGACCATGATGCTGGGGATGAAAGAGACACATTACGTTCATGGCATCGACGTGCACGTAAAAAGGGGTTACTACGCCTTCGATTGCTCGGGGATGGTGGACACCGTGCTGTCAAGGGGCGCGCCGATGGCGCGCCGAACACTCCGCAGGGGCTTGGTGTCGCGACCCCTGTCGGCCGACATCGTGCGGGTGTTGCACAGGATCCCGGTGGGGACGGAGCGCGGGGGATGGTTGCGTGTGGGTGACGTCAGGCAGGCACGCCCTGGCGACGTGATTGCGTGGCTCAAACCAAAATTCGTCAAGTCGGCCAACACCGGCCACACTGGCGTGTTGGTCTTGGAGCCCCGAGTCAGAGCGGCTGGGGATGGCGCCTATCTGTTGCGTATCGCCGATGCCAGTCGCCTCATGCACCAGGATGACACGCGTCAGGGCCGGGATGGTTTCGGCATGGGGACCATCCTGGTCGAGACCGATCCGGCTACCGGTGCGCCATCGGGATTCAGCTTCGCGGGAAGCCACGCACGGCATGCCTTCGGAACCAAGATCGTCATCGGGCGACCCTTACGCTAGTATGCTTCGCCACCCACCGAGATCCGCTCGATGGTATCGGTGGCACCAAACGCCACCTCGAGGGGAAACCAAACCAATCGGCCGTCGACCAGCTCCGGTGCCAACCGCTCCGTGCCCGGCTGGTTCGGCTTGCTGCTGGCCCATTCGAGAAGCTGGGTTCGGGTCGCACCGCTCTTGCGTAGCAGGTACGACAGGTCCCGCAGGCCCATGGTCGCGATGATCTCCGCGTGGAGACCGGCGTCGATCCGGTTATCCTGGACATACAAAAGGAAGCCCAAGTAGGCATTGGTAGCCACGGAAAGGAGCAGGGCCAAGCCCAGGAGCTTTTTCATGGGCCCAGCATAGGGCAGTCCCCCACCCTGGCGGGCCAAACCGGGGCAGGATGAGTGGCCGGTAAGCCTTAGGCTTCGCTTGCATTTCGCCAAGAGGGCTCCGACAATGCCCGGCTGCCGCCGGCCCGGGTGGTCCGCGGGCGTGTTCCAGAAAGGACCGCTCAAGACCGAAGGGCAAGGTGGGCAAGCCAGAGCGCAGGAGAGCACGATGGAACCAAGACCCGCATCTCTCGACAAAGTGCTGGAGCTGTCCAAGAAGGGCGCCCGTATTCCCAATCCGCTGGCGGTGGAGATCGCCGCCGAGGTGAACATCGAGCAGGTTGCTGGCACCGGTGTCACCATCTACCCAGGGTGCCGGATCGCGGGGGCGAAGACCGTCATCTCCTCGGGGGTCACTCTCGGGAAGGAAGGCCCGGTCACCGTGGAGGACTGCCAACTCGGCCCCGCCGTCGAGCTCAAGGGAGGGTACTTCAGCAAATCGACCTTCCTCGAGAAGGCCAACATGGCCTTGGGTGCCCATGTTCGCGAAGGCTGTCTATTGGAGGAAGAGGCCAATGGTGCCCACTGCGTCGGCATCAAACAGACCATCCTCTTCCCGTTCGTGACGCTCGGGAGCCTCATCAATTTCTGCGACTGCCTGATGGCAGGCGGCACCAGCCGCAAAGAGCACAGCGAGGTTGGCAGCTCGTACATCCACTTCAACTTCACCCCGAACGGTGACAAGAGCACGCCGTCCCTGTTCGGGGACGTTCCACGCGGTGTCATGCTGAACCAACCCGCCATCTTCCTGGGCGGGCAGGGCGGGGCGGTCGGCCCCATCCGCATCGGTTACGGCTGCGTCACGGCCGCGGGCTCGATTATCCGGGACGACGTCCCCGAGGACCGCCAGCTCATCATCCCCACGGCTCACGGAGGCGGGGTCAAACCCTACAAGCCGCACTCGTACAAGAACCTGCCCCGGCTCCTCGCCAACAACCTCATCTATATGGGGAACCTGGTGGCCCTGCAGGCCTGGTACCGCGACGTGCGCCAGCCGTTCTTCGAACGGCAGCCACTCGGCATGCTGGTCTATGCCGGCGCACTGGACAAGCTGGCCGTGGCCATGAAGGAGCGCCTGCAACGGCTCAAGGCCCTGGTCGCCAAGGTCGCCGATATGCACCCGGCGTGTACCTGCAAGCGGGGCACGAACTGCGAGTTGCACCAGAACGTGGATGCGGTCTGCTCCCTGTTCACGGGCGACGTCGAAGATGCCACCGTCAGCACCTGCCGGGAGGCGTTCTTGACCGGATTTGCCGGGCAACAATCGGCGGGGAAGGACTACATCCAGACCATTCAGGGGCTGCCGGCGCCGGTTTCGGCCGCCGGCGTGCGCTGGCTGCAACAGACTGTCGACACCCTGTGCAGCCGTGCACAATCGCTGTGGAAATCCGTGAACATCCCGATGCCACCGGCGAATACCCACTGAACCGACCGAAGGAGCAAAACATGGGCAAGCTATTTGGAACCGATGGCATCAGGGGCGAGGCCAACCGTCATCCTATGGACGCCCCGATGGCGTTCGCTGTCGGGCAGGCCGTCACGCACGTCCTGAGGAAATCTGGCCATCTCACCCGCGTCATCATTGGCAAGGACACCCGCATCTCCGGGTACATGCTGGAGAGCGCGCTGGAATCGGGCATCACTTCGATGGGTGGCTCCCCCTATCTGGTGGGTGTTCTGCCGACGCCGGGCATCGCGTTCGTCACCGAGAGCATGCGGGCCGACGCCGGGATCGTGGTGTCCGCCTCGCACAATCCCTTCCAGGACAACGGCATCAAGATCTTCTCGGGCAGCGGCTTCAAGCTATCCGACGAGCAAGAGAACGAGATTGAGGCGCTGATCCTGGGCGGCAAGTTGCCCCAGCTGGTGCCGTCACCCAAGGAGATGGGCCGCGCCTATCGGCTGCAGGACGTGCACGGACGCTATATCGTCTTCCTCAAGAGCACCTTCCCGCGTGACCTGTCCATGGAGGGGATGAAGATCGCCATGGACGTCGCCAACGGGGCCACGTATTCGGTGGCGCCGGAGGCGTTCACCGAGCTGGGTGCCAACCTCGAGGTCATCCACGACAACCCGAACGGCCTGAACATCAACGACCACTGCGGCTCGCAACACACCCAAGACCTCAGAAAGCGTGTACTGGATACCGGCGCCGCCATCGGATTGGCCTTCGACGGTGACGGCGATCGGCTGATCGTCGTCGATGAGAAAGGCAATGAGATCACCGGTGACCAGATCCTGATCATCTGCGCCCGGATGCTCAAGCAACAGGGCAAGCTCAAGAATGACCTGCTGGTCAGCACCATCATGAGCAACCTCGGCCTGACGCTGGCGTGCAAGAAGTTGGGCTTCAAGAACCACGCCGCGAAGGTCGGTGATCGCTATGTGTTGGAAGACATGCAGCGCTTGGGTGGCGTGCTGGGTGGCGAGGACTCCGGCCACGTGATCTTCCTCAATCACCACACCACCGGCGACGGGATCATCACCGCCTTGCAGGTCATCTCCGCGATGCTGCTCAGCGGCAAGCCCATCTCCGAGCTGGCCAAGGCCATGGACGTCCTCCCACAGAAGTTGATCAACGTCGATGTCGGCCGCAAGCCGGACATCGCGACGGTACCGGAGATCGTGGCAGCCATCAAAGCGGTCGAGTCCGAGCTCGGCGAGCAAGGCCGGGTCCTGGTCCGCTACTCCGGCACCCAGAACATGTGCCGGGTCATGGTCGAAGGCCCGACGCCGGAGGCCACTGAGAAGCACTGCAAGTACATCGCCGAGGTGGTTCGGACCGCCTTGAGCCAGTAGGCTCCACCTCCATTCTCGGAGTACTCGCATGCCCATTACCGTCTACGTCACCGAAACATTCGATCACATGAGCAAGGTGGCCTCTGACCTCGTCGAGGCGGACATCCGTGACAAGCTGAAGACCAAACCGGAGTACGTCCTGGGTCTGGCCACCGGGAATTCGCCGACCGGCCTTTATAAACACCTGGCCAAGGCCTTCAACGACCAGCGGATCGACGCCAAACGAGTGCGCAGCTTCAACCTCGACGAGTATGTCGGGCTGCCCGGGGAGAATGCGCAACAACGCGCGCTCCACTGCGAGTCCTACTGCTACTTCATGTTAACCGAGCTGTTCGGGTTGCTGCGCGAGAAGTTCATTGAGACTAATGTTCCATGGGGAACGCTGATCGATCAGCGCGAGCTGGCCAGAGCCCTGGAGCAGGACCAGAACGCCTACGAATTCCAGGGGAGTGAGAACGGCAGAGCCATCCGTATCAAGAATGGCGCGTCGGGCGTGCTCAAGATGATAAAGGAGCAGGTCCTGGACGGTTACGCCCAGAAGATCGCAGCCCATGGCGGTATCGACCTGCATGTCATCGGGGTGGGCGGTCGTGGCCACGTGGCATTCCACGAGAGTGGGATCCCATTCGCCGGCAACCCGATGCTGCTGGTGAAGCTCGACGACAACACCGTGAACAACGCGGTTCAGGACGGCCATTTCGCGTCGGTCGACGAGAGTCCTCGTTATGCCATCTCGATGGGGGCCGAGCTGGTCTACAAGGCGCGCAAGATCGTGTTGGTGGCCAACGGTAGCCGCAAGACCGGCCCTATTGCGGAATCCCTGCTGGGCCAAGTGACACCCGACGTACCCATTAGCTATGGACAGAAATATGCAGCCGAGGGCGGTGAGCTCTGTTACGTGCTGGACGCTCTCGCCGCAGCCCAGTTGCTGGCCAACCCGGAACAGCTCAAGACCAAAGGAATCGCCATTGTCGATCTGCGCGGTAAGAGTTTCCCTCGGCTGGATGAGCTCGCTTTCACGCGGTGTCCGAAGACCAGCCGATTGGGCTGAACTCCGACCTTCTGCCAAGCTGGGGCGCTCGTGAAGGCGGCGGAGATCCTGGCCCTCGTGCAAGCGCGAGGGCCACGCACCGGCGCGGAGATTCGGGAGGCCCTGCCCGGGACGGCCCTGGAGCTTTGGGTATCCTGTGTCCGATCACCGGATCTTCTGGTGCGCCGAGTGGGGCGGCGCTACCTGCGGCTCGACCGCCAAGTCGAGGGTTTCGCGCGGATGTCCCCGTCAATCCTGCGCGAGTTCATGACCTACACGATCGTCGGCCTGGCATCCGATCCGGACGCCGTCGAGCATCGGGCGGAGGCGGTCTCTGCGCATACCCAGCGGGTGACGAAAACGAAGCACGAGCTGGCCTGCACCGTCGTTGCCGAGATCCTCGAGCCGCTCTGTGCCGGCGGATTCGACGCTGAGCGGCTCTGCGTCCTGCTGGCTGGCGATATCGTCTACGAGATGGCCCATGATGTCCCGCGACCCGAACGCAGCACTGGGGAGCTGGTCAACGGCTCGGACATCGATCTGGTCTTCATCGTCGGAGACGATCTGCCTGACCATATGGTCGCCGAGCTCGACCAGGCCATCCATCGGAAAAAGCACCTGCTGTTACGCGATCCGCGCGCCCGCGAAGAGATTGACTACATCGTCAAGCGGCTGGAACGTGTTCGCGAGCAGCTGGCCTTCGACGAGTTCAAGCGCATGGTGGCATCCAAAATTCTTGATGAGGGTGTGTTCCTTTACGGGAGTCAATCCCTGTTTGCCCAGGCCAAGGCCCTCCTCGTCGAGTATGGCGTGGTCGACAAGCTGGAAGCTTTGCGCAGCGCAGCACAGGCAGCCCGGACGGTCACCGAAGCGGTGCTGGCCCAGCGCGAAGGCAGCAACATGACGGACGAAGAGCGGTCGCTCCTGTACACGACGGAGGAGTCCGAGGAGTTCGAGTAGCGGTGCTGTCGACCGCGAGCCATGTCGCGAGGGGGACGGCGCCGCTCGCTGCTGGGGTCAGAACAACTATGGCCAGCTGGGCGACGGGACCGAAACGGCTCGGCTGACGCCGGTTCCCGTTCTCGGACCTTGAGTGTCGAGGTTGGTCCGCGAAAGGGTTTTCGTGATTCGCTCGGTGCGCGAGGCGTGGGTGCCAGAATTCCGTGATTGCGCCGCACCGGCCATCAGATTGACCCAACGAGCTGGGAGCAACCGGACAGCGGACCCCGAAAACCGTGGTACATTCTGGGTTGGCGGTACCTATGCGGAAAACGGTGTGTTGGATCTTGGGTTGGCTCGTCGCAATCACGGCCTGTGACTCCGGAACGACCGAGGCCTCCCGTGAACCCCAGTTTTGTCAAACCGACGCCGACTGCGACGCTGATCAGAGCTGCTGGTTCGAGGACGCCGACAAGAATGCAAGCTACGGTATGGTTCCCTGCTTCGACGATACCCCCTGCACGGTGGACGGTGACTGCCAGGGCGACGAGGTGTGTTTGCCGGGCGCCCAGGTGACGGAATACTACATGGACGGTTGTCCGGAGCGACTCTGCGGTCCGTCTTGCCAGGACCAGCCCTGTCCCGAGGATGCCCGCTGCCTCGAATCTGGCGAGTGTGAGCTGATTCCTTGCGACGCCGAAGACGCCGCAGCTTGTCCAGAGCATTGGACCTGTGATCCCGAGCGGGCGCCCGACACCCCACTGTCAGCACAGGGGGCCTGGTCCAGCGATGCCTCGAACCCGGGACGGGCCGTGGACCGAGGCTGCACCCGGCTGCTCTGCGACGAGCCGGATGGTGTCGTCTGCGAGGAGCTGTGGCATTGCGATCCGGGGAGTTCCGAGGAAGGGTCCGGCTGCGTCCCCACCCCCTGTGAAGAGAGTGGCCACTGCGGCGATGATGACTACGAGGTGTGTGCGGCAACCTCCGACGTGGAGCATCCCGGCAAGACGCCGGATCAGTTCGGGTGTGTGCCTCGCAATTGCGAGGAGGGCGCGGTCTGTGATTCCTTGACGGACCACGGCGGGCAAATCCTCGGTTGCGACATTGACGACCCCCTCGCCGACGAGCAGGGCTGTGTCCGAATCCCCTGTGTCACCGACGACGACTGCTTTGGAGCGGAAAAGTGCCTCCCGGACATGGAATATGCGGACGACCGGGGATGCATCACGCTCAATTGCGCCAGGGGCGAGATGGAGTGCCCACCGGGGAGCTACTGCGATCCGGACACCGTGTTGGCCGCGGACAGCTGCGTCGAGGGGGAGCCACCGGATGACGGCACCGGGGGCAGCTCGGGTGCCGGGGGGGCCGGAAACCAGGCCGGCCAAGCCGGTGCGGAACCGCAGGGGATCTGCGTGGACCGCTAGGTTGACGGGCCCCACAATGGTTCGATGAAGACACCGCCTGGGTGCAGCAAACCCACCAGGCCGGAGATCTCGAATAGGGTCGAGAGGATTGCGCAGCACCCAAGCACGAACCTCTTGGCGGTCGGGTGCGGCTCCGCCTGTTATGGGTCGGTGAGCATGGCCTTGCGGCGGATGGCCCTGAGCCACAGGCGCCGGATCAGCCCGCTGGGGAGCCGAATCAATAGCCAGTAGAGCCCAAAGGTACGTCGTGCAGCCGGCGATGCGGCGGTCACTCGGGTTTCGGTCGAGAGCTTCGTTCCTTGGGGGGTTGGCGCGAACTTCAAATTGAACGCCACCTTGGCATAACCAGGCTGGTCGAACTCTGCGTATTCACCGGCAGATGCGAGGTGGACGATTTCCGGGACGGGTCTCCAGAACCTGCCCACGCAACCCAACACGAGCTCTTCCGGCAAATCATCGAGCACGACGAAGCCGGTGTCCCCAAGCTGTGACAGCATGGAACCATCGCCAGGCGCCGTGGACTGCGGGTGCTTGCCCAAGAGCATGGGCAGCGCTCGCACCAGGAACAGCGCCTTGACCATCCACGACAACTCGCTTACCCGGAGCTCACGGGTGGCTTCCCGCGCCCTGTCCAGGGAACAGGGGAGCCAGATGCAGTGGAATTCTCGGAAATGAGGGTTGGGAAGATGGGCATCGAGCCGAGACATGGACACCTCCGTTGTTTCAGAAATGTTTGAACGTTGGGAACAAACCGAGGAACCGCTCAACGGCCGCATCCGACTCAGAACGGCGGTCGAAAGATCATGTCCGCGAAGAAGCCAAAGAGGTTCTTGGCTTTTTGCTGGTCGGAAAGGAACGCCTGAAGCAGACGGTCACCCGTCGAAAAGAGCGTCTCCAACTCGGCGAGTCGGGAACGGACACTGGCAGCCATCCCCTTGGACGCTGCCAAGACCTCGCGCAGCGACGCGAGCGCTGGATCGAACTCCCGCTTCTTGCGCTCTTTGGCGATTTTCAACAGCATGAGCCAGATATCCGGCTCACAGGAGAAATAGTCGCGCCGATCCCCATGCTGGTTCGTTCGCAGCACGACCCCCCACGAGCACAACTCCTTCAAGCTCATGCTCGCGTTGCCGCGGCTAATCGCCAGGCGCTCGGCGATTTGGTCGAGCTGAAGCGGAGCGTCGGATACCAGCAGCAGCGCCTGGACCCGGGCGGTGGAGCGACTGATCCCCCACAGCCCACCCAGGGTACCCCACGACTCGATGAAGCGGTCGACCAGCGATGAGTTCGAAGGGGGAGAGTTCACTGCTTTCTGAACGAATATACACCATCGATCGGCGGCTGTCCAGGGCCGTTTTTTGGCTTTGCGGGAGCGGAATAGGCCCGATGGTCCGGTGGGACCCAACCTGCCGAGGCCCCCGGCGATGACCAGCGCATGTCACCCGATCCTGTCTTGTCGTCCATGGCCTTGTTTTCGCTCGACAGAATCGCATCTCACGGTTGGCGGTGTCGTCGTGTTCCCCACAGGGGACCTAGGATCAGGAACAGCAGCGACATCGCTGCTGCAGAAACGAACAGCACGTCGAAACGCCACCCGGGGCCGTAAACCCAGTACGACTCATCCGATTCGACAATCAGCGTTGCAGCAACAACGACCGTCAACATCGCCATGTAGCCGACCAGTGCGCCGACGGTCACGCCCACGTCGGTCCGCCTGCCTGTCACTCTTCGAATGGCCAACGCGATGAGATGCACGATGGCGAGATAGAGCAACAGAAGGATTAGGAACGGCAGTATCATTGAGACGATCAGGATCGCGATTGCCAACCAGGCCCGCCTCTGGCACCGTGGAGGGGACGGTTGGCACCCTATCGTGCATCACCGAACGGGGCAACGCCGACCCTCTGAATGCTCACCTCCTCGAAGATCCAGCTGGTCGTCCTCACGGCTTCGATGGTCGTCATCGGTACGGCTCCTCTTCTCGGGGACGGCGTCGCCATCGTCCCCGAGTATATGGCCGCATACAATGCCACCCTGCTGGCGGCCTCGCTGGCCGTGGTGGGGTTCCTTCTCCACCTGGCGTGGCGTCGGTTTCGATGGTGGTCACTTCCCCTCGACGCCCTGATACTCGCTGTGGCCCTCTTCCTGGTGGGACAGACAGTCGACGATTGCCTTTCACAGCTGGCGCCATCACCCCGGGAGGGTTTTCGCTACCGCGGTGGTTTTGGACTGTGCACGACCAATGTGAAAGGAACCTTGCCAGGCAAGGGCTCGGGTGAGCGGCTCTACCTGCTGGTCACGTCCTGCATCCCCGATGGAGCCGGGGCACCAGTAACCTATCTTCGACGGGGCAACTGCCCCTTGATGTGGAGGGTCAAATAGGTGCACGCGCTCGTCATGGCGCAACCTCTCTGGGCCGCTGTTTCCGATGTCGAACGGCGTCGTGGGCTCATCGGGATCGCAGCCGTCGCGGGCGATGTGGTCGTCGCGAGCCGAGATGGTCTTCCACGGGGTCACTGTTTGGTCGTCCGCGTCCTGGATCAACAACGCCGCGACGTTGCCCGTGCAATGGGTCGGGGGAACCGGTCCGTACCCTCCAGCGATGGTGGCCACACCGCGCAACATGGCGCCGCGCCAACAGGCCAAGTAGTGCACCATGAAGGCCCCACTGCTGTATCCGGTGGCAGAAGCGCCGCTCTGGATCGGTACACAACGTATTCTCGACGGCTGTGACGACCGCATCGAAGTAGTCGAATTCCAAGCCGTCTTCTGCGAGATCCCAACACTCGTCGGCGGCCCTCATGCGGATGTGGATAGCGTCGGTCGAGCTCAGGATCTCGGTGGGCGGGTGATTGTCCTGTGGGTTTGCCTCGCTGCTGCAACCATGAAACTCGTAGAGAACCTGGTAGTGCCGGTCGGCGTCGTAGTTCCGTGGCAACCACTGGTAATACCGACGGGTGGCTGTACCGACCGTGGACGGCCTTGGCCTTATCGTCTGAAACACCGACGAGTCTTCGGGACCCGGCTCCTACCGACACATATCGTCGATCCATGGCCCCACACAGCCCACCGCCCGCAGCACCGTACAAGGGATCTGGACCGAAGCCATGCCGCCCATGTAGGGCTGCACGGAGTACAGCGGGTAACCAAACCGCAGCCCCTCGCGGGACAGGCCGAAGTCGTGGTTTGGCTCCCTTACACTTCCATCCACGATCCACATCGCGTCCTGGTCGAGCAGCGAGTCAATCGCGTAAGCTTCCACTCCCTGGCGACAAACCCGTGTGGTAATGACTTCCCCGTAGCGAAGGGATCTCGGGGTGGTACCTCGCAAGTCAAGGGGGGTTGTCATGACCGCGGTCAGCCCATGGGCGCCACCCTCGTAATAGACGGACTGGCTACACACCAAGTTGGCGGCCTTTTCGGAGAGGTAGCTGATGTGACAACTCGCCTCGTGTTCCTTGGCGTCGCTCCCGTCCTCGATGAGCTGTTTGATACCGTCCAGGATGACCGTGTTCAGTGCCTTTTCGCGTTCCGGATCCCCCCATTTGAGGGTCTGCCAGGAGACAACCCCGTTTTTCTGCTTGCGTTTGACCTCGACGCGTTCGACGGGACGACAAGTCCCGTCCATGGCACACAGGCTCTCCCACGGGCAGGCTGCACATTGTGGCCGGCATTCGCCGAGTTTTGCGCAGTCCGGGACCCGTTGGAAGGGTTGCTTCGCGGCGGGCTTGTCCAGCGACACCTCGACGAAGGAGCCGCTGGCGGCAGAGCGCTGCCCCTGCCCAAGCTGACCCTGGTCGTTGTTTCCGGCACAGTAGATGGCACCCACGGTGGCGACGCAGAGATGCGCCTTACCCACCCCTATCGCCTCGACTTTTCCTGACGCGGGAAGGGTGGTGGGACCCATGACCGATTCATGATCGCGCTCGGCAACCAACTTTACTCCCCAGCAGTCAACCTCGCCGGTCTCGAGCAGGGCGCATCTGCGCTGGGCCCCCACCGCGACGGCCGTCGCCCGATGCCCCAAAGGGATGTGCAAGGGTTCCTCCTCGCTGCAAGGTGACTTCCCCCAGAAGCCAACGGCTGCCGACAACCCCCAGCAATAAACTTGCCCACTCTCGACAATGGCACAGCTCGATTCTCGTGAGGAGGAAAGGCTCTTGGCCTTTCCCGGCAGGGCAACCTTCTTCTCTTCCTTCCTGGACGAGGTCCGGCAGGTCACGACGCCCGCCGGGTCGAGCACGCACCAATCGGCTTTTTGCGCCACACTCGGCTTCGAATCTCGCGGAAATTCGAGGCGCTGCTCCTTCACCTGGCAGGTGACACGGCCATCGAGGTGCCGGACACAGAGTGGGTCGACGGAGAACAGGGCCACCGCGTCGTTTAGCCCCGGAACCTGCTTGGGTGGTTCCACCGTCTCGGGCTCGGCAACCAACGGGTAGCCCCAACAGATGACCCGCCTGTCCTTCTGCAGGGCACAGGTTCGATTCCTCTGCGCCCTCAGCTCGGTGACCTCGGAAAGGCCTGGGACCACCGTGGGTTCCCGCGGTTGCCCCCTGGTGTCCGCTCCGATGGGAAGAGCGCGCCAGCTGCCCCAGCAGGTGACCCTGCCGTCCCTGAGCATGCAGCTGTGCCCGGCGCCGAGTGCGAATTGGGGCGGTTGTTTTGGTGAAGGGAGCTCTTCCTTGATGATCCGCTCGCGGTGGCACCCCACCAGGAGTGCGAAAACGGTGACCACCGGGAGAAGAACTCGTAGGGGCAAGCTGCGAAGCATCGTCTTGATGCTGCTCTAGCACCGTCAGCCTGCAGGCGG
>CAZYKT010000053.1:0-41359 GCA_964648165.1 uncultured Polyangiaceae bacterium
CGCGCGTCCTTTTCTGGTCGTTCGTGCTCTGTCTGCTCGGGGTTGCAGTGTCAATAGAGCTCACTCGAATCCACCTCTTCGTCCACACGGATCCGAGCTACCACTCAGTCTGCGCACTGAGCGAGGGGATCAACTGCGAGACCGTCGCCGCCTCTCCCTACTCCGTGTTCGCTGGCCTACCCGTGTCCGTGTGGGGGATCCTCGGCTACCTATGGATGGGGGCGCTTTCGCTGTGGGGGTGGACGAAATGGCGCCTTCATTCCTCCTGGCCGTTGGGACTACTTTTGGTCCTGGCATTTGTCTCCGTAGCCGCGTCGGCGTTTCTGGCGTTCATCTCCGCCACCCAGATCGATTCTCTTTGTTTCTTCTGCATGATGTCCTACGCCATCAATCTGGCATTGCTGACCATCTGTGTCGCAGCCTGGAGACGCTCACGCTCCCGGCTCTTCACTCTCCTGTTCCTCGACGTCACGGGTCTCTTCGGTCGACCCCTATCAGCTCTAGCACTGGTCCTAACGAGCACCGTTGCTCTGGGTGCGACCAAGGCTCTGGTTCCTTCGTACTGGAAGGCTCCGGGCTGGACCGATCTTCCTCAGCTGCCCTTCGGGAACGATGATCGATCTCATCATTGGATTGGGGCGCCCACTCCACGGTTGACCATCGTGGAGTTCTCCGACTACGAGTGTCCTCATTGTCGAGCCGCACACAAGAATATGCGTCTTCTCGCCGGTAAATACCCCGACCGAATCCGGCTGGTGCACCGGCATTTGCCGTTGGATATGGCGTGCCACCCACGCCTGAATAGACCGTTTCACCAGCGAGCCTGTGAGTTTGCCGAGGCGGCGGAGTGTGCCGGTCAGCAGGGACGTTTCTGGGAAATGAATGATGCAATCTTCTCGTCCCAGGACACCATCAAGGCCAAGGACCTCGATCTGATGGAGATAGCCATTCGCCTTGGTCTGAATCGTCCCAAGTTCAGGGATTGTCTCAGGACTCACGCTGTCAGCCAGCAGATCGCCCAAGACCTCGAAGAGGCTGTGGCAAGAGGCCTGAATGGAACACCGAGCTTCCTGTTGGGCCAGCGGGTATTCACGGGCAGAATACCGGAAGCCGAGCTGCTTCGGCTCCTGGAGGAGCCAACCACGATCCCCGTTGACCGTAAGCATCCATCCCCATCATCCACTAACGTAGGAGACCGCTCCTGATGTGTAGCCATCCTGTGCCAGAGAAAAACAGACGGATCGTGGTGGTGGGCGGTTCCGCTGCCGGGCCCAAGGCAGCGGCGCGAGCCCGCCGCCTCGACGAACAGGCGGAGATCACGATCCTTCAGCAGGCCGAGGACCTTTCCATGGCTGCCTGTGGTTACCCCTACTACGTGGGTGGCGTCTTCAATGACAGACGTCTCTTGTTGTCGACCCCTACCGGCATGGTGCGTGACCCCGCATTCTTTCTGAAGGCCAAGAACATCGTTGCTCGCACCAAGACCAAGGCGGTTCGCATCGACCGCGAGACACGGACGGTGGTGGCACAAACACTCGACTCAGACCGGCTCGAGAGCCTGGCCTACGACAAGCTCATCCTTGCTACCGGCGCCACGCCCAGGCTGCCGCGGGTACCGGGTGTCGAACTGCGAGGCGTCACCACGCTTCAGTCGATGCGGGATGCAGATTATCTGCGCAACATCCGGGATGAGGGAACCGTCAAGAAGGCGGTGATCATAGGGGGTGGACTCATCGGTCTGGAGACCTGCGAGGCCTTGCGCCTCGCAGGCCTGGACACCACTGTCATCGAGCTCGGCCCCCAACTCCTGACGTTTCTCGACTGGCAGTTGGCGAAGCTAATCGAGAACCATGTGCGCAGCAAAGGCGCCAACGTCATCACCGGCAATGGCGCCGCCAGCTTCTTCGGTCACGCTGGCAGGCTCTGCGGCGTAAGGCTTCAAAATGGTACGGAGCTCAGCTGCGAGCTCGCCGTGATCGCGGTTGGGGTCGTTCCCAATACCAAGCTTGCCCAGGATGCTGGCCTGGAAGTCGGTGTCACCGAAGGTATCGTCGTGGACGAGCACATGAGGACCTCGGACCCGAACATCTACGCTGCCGGGGACTGCGTGGAGTCGCAACATCTCATTACTCGCCAGAAGGTTCACTCCCCGTATGGTGACCTCGCCAACCTGCAGGGTCGAGTCGCTGGCGAGAACGCTGTGACCGGTGGCACGGCTACCTTCCCGGGGACCCTCCAGACAGGTATCTGCAGGATTTTTGATTACGCAGCTGGCTCCACGGGCTTATCGGAAAGTGCGGCACGCGCTGCTGGCTACACCGATCTGGTGACCTGCCTCAACGCGAGCACTGACAAGCCAGGTTTCATGCAAGGTCGGCTCCTGGTCACCAAACTAGTTGCCGATCGATGCCGAGGGCAGATACTCGGAGCCCAGTGTGTTGGCCCAGGCGATGTCAGCAAACAACTCGCCATCTGGGCCATGGCCGTTCGCGGCCACATGACAGTGAACGATCTGGCCAACGCGGATTTGCCTTACGCTCCCCCCTATTCACTGGCAATCGATCACAGTATTGCGACAGCTCACATTCTGCAAAACAAGCTCACGGGGAGAATGGCCGGTGTGTCGGCGATCGATGTCAAGAGGATGCTCGATTCAGGCAAGCCTCCCTTCCTGCTCGATACCCGCGGCCCTGACGAATACGAGCAGGCTCGCCTGGGAGTGGGCGAGCATCTCATACCACTCGGCGCGTTGCGTTCTCGCCTCGGTGAGTTGCCGCCCGACCGAAATGCGGAAATCGTTTGCTACTGCAAGATCTCGCTGCGTGGATACGAGGCCGCACGTATCCTCCAAGGGAACGGTTGGAAGAACGTCAAAGTATTGGAGGGAGGCATTGCCGCCTGGCCCTATCCCTGCGAGAAGTAGGCAAGCGTCGGGACGACCTCCGTCGAGCTGTTGCAGCGCCGTCTGCTTTTTGGACAATAACGCCGTTTTGCTCGAGACCTCTTGGGGACGTTTGACCAATGGAGTGCCTATGAACACCAGTCTGGACTGCATCCCGTGCTTCCTGCGGCAGGCCTTGGAAGCGGCTCGCAGAATGACGGATGACGCGAGCATCCACGAACGGCTCGTCCGAGAGGTCGTGCGGATGACCGCTGAACTGGACCTCAGTCGCACCCCCCCGGTCATTGGTCAGGCGATTCACGGCGCTCGTCGCGAACTAGTTGGTCATGAGCCCTGGCCCAATCGGACAGGTCATGTCTCGAGGTTGTGCCTGGCCCGCCGGAGCTCGGGCCAGGCGCTCCAAGAGGCGGGGCATCTCTTTGCCCACTGGCTCCCGCAGACAGAGTGACGACCGCTTTTCCAAGGAGGGTTGTGGCTAATGAATGCTGAACTGGACGCGGTACGGATCACGATTCTGGTCGACAACCAGGTCGGCCCCGGACTTGTTTCGGAACACGGCTTCGCGGCTTGGATCGAGGTCGATGGCCGTCATCTCCTGTTCGATACCGGACAGGGTGCGGCGCTGCTTCCCAATGCGGCGAAGCTCGGCATCGATCTGGGCGCAACGGACGTTCTGCTGCTGAGCCATGGGCACTACGACCATTGTGGGGGAGTACCGCTGGTCGTCCGGCGGTCACCCAGTACCGACGTCTACTGCCATCCGGCGTTAACCACCCCGAGGTACTCCATCCACAACGGGGTTGCCCGATCGATCGCCGTGCCTGAGCCCGCAAACGCCGCAATCGAACGTTTCCCCCACGGGGTACACTGGACAGAACAAGCTCGGGAAATCCAACCGGGAGTCGGCGTCACTGGCTTCATCCCACGGACAACCCAGTATGAGAACACCGGCGGACCCTTCTTCCTGGATCCCCATGGCCACCAACCGGATCTCATCCCCGACGACCTGGGCCTTTGGATCCGAACGAACAAGGGGCTAGTTGTGGTGGTTGGCTGCGGCCATTCGGGTCTCATCAATACCCTGAACCATGCGCTCCGTGTCAGCGGCGCGACGCGGCTCCACGCGGTCATCGGCGGGTTTCATCTCAACCAAGCAAGCGAGGCCCGCCTCGTTCACACTGTGGCGGCTCTACAGGCGTTCGAGCCAGACCTTGTCATGCCATGCCACTGCACGGGTGAGGCGGCCGTGACGAGACTGCGAGGTGCCCTGGGGAGGCGCTTCTCGTCGGGTTTTGCCGGCGCCCAGTTCCGCCTCGGCGGCGCGGAAGGATCATCGCCGGAAGGTCCGGCCTGACTGATCATGACATACCCTACTGGTTCCTCTTGGGTACGTTGCACCGATTGTTCGCGATGGGAGCGCTCGAACGTCGCGATCTCTGGTCGTTCTTGCCAGCTTTTCCTTCTTGGCTCCGCCCCCAATCTTGCGCCCTCCAGGAGCGGATCACGCGGACAGGACTCACTTGGTCGCGCCTACAAGGCTATGCAACAACGAGGTATCGAGCAATGAGTGGTTTTCGTGAAATCGACATTTCGAGAGCCATCTTGAAGGCGTATCACGCCAAGGTCGATAGGGCGTTGGAGAGTGACGTGGTCATCGTTGGCGCGGGTCCTTCGGGGCTCGTCGCCGCCTGGCGGTTGGCGAAGGAGGGGCGCCGCGTAGTCATTCTAGAGAAGCGCCTCAGTCCGGGCGGAGGCATCTGGGGTGGAAGCCTGGGCATGAATGAAGTGGTCATCCAACGTCAGGCCCTGAGCATCCTGGATGAAGCCGGGGTGCGGCACCAGCCGAGCGGGAACGTCTTCACCGCCGATGCCATGGAACTGGCTGCAGCGTTGTGCCTCCAGGCTGTTCGCTCGGGAGCGATTCTCCTGAACCTGATGACCGTTGAGGATCTGTGCAGCCACGGAGGAAGAGTAACGGGCGTTGTCGCAAATCGAGCTCTGCTCGGGGAACATCTGCCCATCGATCCGATGGTCTTCACCAGCAGGGCGACCATTGACGCAACGGGCCACGAGGCCGTCCTGGTCAACTGCCTCGAGCGTCGCGGTCTGCTCTGCGACGCCCCCGGACGGCTGCGAGGTGAGGGACTGATGGACGCACCAGCCGGGGAGCAGTTCGTAGCGGACCACGTAACCGAGTGCTTTCCCGGCTTGTGGACGACCGGAATGAGTGTCTGCGCATCGATGGGTGGTCCCCGGATGGGCCCCATCTTCGGCGGCATGTTGCTCTCGGGTCAAAGGGCAGCCGACCTTCTGAGCGTCGTCCTCGATGCGAGTGGCTGATAGCCAATCGATGCGTGATTCTCAGTTGCCTCGGCAGGTCGTCCTACTCGCATTCCACTTCTGCAGCGCTTTGGCTCAATGCGCGCCGGCCCTCGAACCGACCATCCTGCCCCTCGCTGCTGCGGCTCCATCCGCGTTCGTTCACCGCCGGGAGCGTTTGCGTAATGTGCAATTGCACACTACGCTCCTTGGGTGTCTTGTCTCTCCGCTTCGCATACCGTCGAGCTTCATCACCATCACTGCTTCGTGTGTGGAGCCGACTCCGGTTTGGGCATGGGAGTGACCTACCAGCAGACCCCCTCGGGTGGCACGGTGGCACGGGTATTTTGCAGGGAGAGCTGGTCAGGCTATCCGGGCTGTGTCCACGGGGGTCTGCTGGCCAGTCTGATGGACGGAGCGATGGTCCATTGCCTGTCCGCTCGTGGCGTCGTGGCGGTCACGGCACGTCTGTCGATCCGATATGAAGGACCCGTCGCGGTTTCCCGAATGGCGACGGTGGAGGCTCGCCTGCTGAACACCCGTAAGGGAGTCCACTCGCTGCGCGCCAGGATCGAACAGGATGGCCGTTGTTGTGCCACGGCAAAGGCCGATTTCGTATCCATCGAGGGTTCCGAGAAGGGACCCGAGGCTTGGCGCCCCTTGCTGGGTGAGCCCAAGCCCGACTAGGATCGTCGCCTCCCCATGCCTCGCCCGCCAAAACCACGATGTGTGGCGCATTCCCCCGCCGTCTCGTACTTCAAGCCACGCGGGGTCCCCATGACCGAACTGACCGAGGTCGTGCTGGCATTGGACGAGTTGGAGGCCCTGCGCTTGGTGGACCTGGAAGCCTGCTCCCAGGAGGAGGCCGGCGAACGGATGGGCGTCTCGCGCGGTACGGTGGGTCGGCTCGTCGAAAAGGGCCGCCAGATCCTGGTTGACGCCATCTTGCACGGAAAGGCATTGCGCATCGAGGGTGGCCCGGTGGTGACGGAGGCCTACCGAGGTACTGCACGACGATGCTGTCGCTGGGCTCCCCCTGCTGGGGAACGGTGACCTCGGAGTCGTTCGGCGGTGGTCGTCGTTGACCACGGCTCAGCTCCCCAAGGATTCGCTGGCTCCACGAAACCCACCAGGCTGGATTCCGTCAGGGGCGAACCTCTGCACGTCGCGCTCGGTTGGCTTGCGAGCTCGCTCAGGCTGCACTAGACGGTAACCGAGGTGTGACAAGTCCACGTCGTCAGAGCTCTCGCCGGTCCCCTCCGAGTGCCGAGTCGCTCTCGACGGATTCCATCCTGCAGAGCATCTCTGATGGTGTATTCACCGTGGACTCGTCCTTCCGGATCACCAGCTTCAATCGCGCGGCCACGGAGATCACGGGGGTCCTGCCCAGGGATGCCCTCCAACAACGTTGCTCTGACGTGTTTCGGGCCAGCATGTGCGAGGGCAGCTGTGCGCTGCGCAGGACGCTCGAAACCGGGACTCCTGTCGTCAATCGCGCTGCGTTCATCATCGATGCGTCGGGCGCGCGGATCCCCATCAGCGTCTCGACGGCCGTCTTGTTGAACCCCCATGGACGAGTGATCGGTGGAGCGGAAACCTTCCGCGATCTTCGCGCCGTTGAGGAGCTACGCAAGGACATCGCCGGCCACTTCGAGCTCGGGGAGTTTGCCACCCGCAGCCCGCTGGTTCGTCGAGTCCTCGACGTCCTGCCTCGGGTGGCAGAGTCGCATTGTACGGTTCTGGTCCGCGGTGAAACCGGAACCGGGAAGGAGCTCATCGCGCGCGCCATCCACGCCCTGAGTCCGCGACGTCTGGCCCCTTTCGTTGCGGTCAACTGCGGAGCCCTGCCGGACAACCTCCTGGAATCCGAGCTGTTCGGGCATGTGGCGGGGGCCTTCACCGGGGCCGTGGCCAACCGCATGGGTCGATTCGCCCTGGCCGAGGGCGGGACCCTCTTTTTGGACGAGATTGGAGAGGTGAGCCCCGCACTGCAGATCCGTCTGCTCCGGGTGCTGCAGGAACGGACGTACGAGCCGCTGGGCACCAGCAAGCCCGTGCCGGCCAACGTGCGCATCCTGGCTGCCACGCATCGAGACCTGGATTCTCTGGTCGAATCAGGGCAATTCCGCCAGGATCTCTACTATCGCATCCAGGTTGTCTCGTTGGAGTTACCGCCGCTTCGAGAGCGACGTGAAGACATCCCCTTACTGGTGGAGCGGTATCTGGACCGCTTGAACGCAACGCATGACAAGCACATCGCTTGCGTCAGCCCGGATGTCCTATCCCTCCTTCTCGCTCATCCCTTTCCAGGGAACGTGCGAGAACTGCACAACATCCTGGAGCACGCCTTCGTCCTGTGCGCTACGGAGCGCATCGAGGTCCGGCATCTGCCGAGCAGCTTGTTGCCACCACGGCAGACCCGCAGGCCAGGCAACGCCCTGCGAGACGCGGTGGGGGACGCGGAGAGCAGCTCCATCTGCGAGGCCCTGCGCCGCAATGGGAACAATCGCGCCGCAACGGCAGAGGAGCTGGGCCTGCACCGCACCACACTGCTCCGCAAGCTTCGTCGCCTGGGCATCGTCCCCAAAGGGCCAGATGGCCGCGCCCGCCGCCGAGCGCGGCACCGATAGCGAACCGCTGCAAGATTGCATCGATTCAGTCTCGCAATGCCGCAACGCTGCACGGGTCGGGCTCCACGCTCAGCGCGCCTGGACCACCAATTGACCGACGATTGTCCGGGATCCCTGATCCACGCTGGGGGCACGGCGCAGTGGCACGTTTGCTGCATTGAAATGGCGCTCGGAGGAAATTCTCCAGCATGAGAGTCGCGATGACCATTTGGCAAGGGCACGTCTCACCCGTCTTCGACGTCTGTCGCCAGGCCGTCGTGCTGACCGTTCAACGAGGCCGAGTCGTGTCCGAGTCGACTCGTCCGGTGAGACAACCCGACCCTCGCAAGAAGATCCGGCGGCTGCTCGAGCTCGGTGTCGAGGTGCTCATCTGTGGGGCCATTTCCACGGAACTCACCCAGGAGCTGGTTGCCAGCGGCGTCTGTGTCATTAGTTTCGTTGCGGGTGAGACGGAGCGGGTCTTCGACGCCTGGTTCCGCGGAAACCTGCCAAGCCCAGAGTTCACGATGCCAGGCTGCCATCCCAGGATTGCCAATGGGGTAGCTGCCCCTACCCTTCGGCGCGGCAAGCCGGGCCGAACCCGCGGGTGATCGAGGGGGATATGTTCGTTACCTCGAATCTCGCCGCAGGAGCCGTCGATGCCTCCAGCAGGCTATGGAAGCTGCTTCGTTCCTTGTATTCGAGCCGAGCCCAACGGACCCGCGCTGAAAACAGCCTGCTCCGATGGTTGCCCAGTGCCGAGGCAGTCAGTCGGCATCTGCAGCTACTCAAGACCAGTGGATGGTCCATGGAGGAGATCCGAAGGACGCTCCACCAGCGGTCGCCCGTCCATCATGTCAGTGCATCCGTGTTGCTTGCCTGGCAGGAGCAGCTGGAACTGGCTGGGCTTGACCGACGCGTGGCCATTCAGCTGCTCCTCGGTACTGATTGGGTGCGTTCTGGTCGTGACCCGACCCAGCTGATTCGTCAGACGCTGACGAGTCTCGGCTCCCAGCCAGATCCGCAAGAGTTGGTGCGAGCCCTCTGTCGACCTCCGTCCTCTCTGAAACCCGCTCCGGGTTCGACGGAGCGCTCCGGGACCCCGTTGCCCCCGCCGCTGGTTGCGCAGTCAACGGCTCCACCACCCCTGCCGCGTCCCAAGGCAAAGGAGATGCCCTCCGGGATCCGCCTCAAACCACCCAGCGTCTCGGAGCTCCCGGTTCGAGGCCATCAGGCCACCGTGCGACACCACGGGTCGACCGTGGACGCATTGCTGATGGTGGCTGGTCTGCATCCGAACCACTGCCATGAGTTTAGCTTTTTCCGCCGTGAGTACGGCATATCGACCATCGATCTGCAAGCCATGGAGCTGCGCCTCAGGGCTCTAGAGGACCGATTCTGCCAACCCCCCGCCCTGATTCTCCAACGAGCCAATACACAGTATCGTCAGCTCCGTGAGCACGCGGCTCGCCACCTGTCCCACATCACGTCCAGCACAGCGTCCGAGGCTCTGCCCTCGCATTTTCCGACCGATCACGCCATCAGCATCCTGCTCTTCGACCGGGAAGAGAAACGTCCGACGGTGCAGGTACTCGAGGAGTTGGAGGACCTCCTATCCATGTCCTGTGGCCTGGGGCGCAGTCGTGGTGCCGCATTCCTCCAAGAACACCCGGAGCTACTGATGGGGTTCTTGCGACCCTATCGGGTCCTGGGGGCTCTGGTCGCTCGCTGTCGCGACGACCTATTGCCCCAGGTTTGCCGCCCCGGTTCGCGCAGCCCCTCACGGCAAGTCGAGGCCTCTGCGTTAACCCCGATTCAGCGAAACCTCGAGGATCCCCTGTGCCTGTCCGCCCTGTTCGTCGAGCCACGGCATTGGCACACTCAGGTGTCGCTGCTGCGTCGGTTCGCATCGGAGATCCCAGAACATGCAGAGCTCGTCGATCCAGTTCGGCGGTGGAAATACGTGCTTCCCGGCACCGATCTGATTGAACGCCGCCTGCGACGCGCCGGCTCGGTGAGTGACTCCTGCATCGAGCGCGTGGCCTGGTCCGGGGAATTGGCCACTGCCCTCTGTGAGTCCCCCGATTGGGACTTCTACACGTTGCTGGACGGCTGCCGGCGTAGCCGTCGCTCCATCGCCTAGTGTTTCTCGCACGAAATGATTCGCTCGTCACCTTGGCTTAGGCTAGTAGACCAACCCGTGAAGCAGAATTCGCGACGTCAGCATCGGGCACCCGAGGGGTCCCTCGACAGCCCCCGCCGGTGTCGGAGCCGACGGATCAGAACTCTGGTTTCTGCCCCATCGCGGGCGCTCGGCTTGGTCTTGACGCTCGCGTTTTGCCCGACGGCCGCCCAAGCCGCGTCTTCGACCGACGAGCTCATCCAGAACGCGCTCGCTGCCGAGGCGGAAGGCAATCCGCGCGAAGCAATCGAGCTGTTGAAGCCCGCCTGTCTGGCCCAACCCGACGAACCCGAGCTGGCCATCGCTCTGGCTCGGGCCTACCGAGCCGATCGGAACATGGCGTTTGCCGTGCGTGTGCTCGACCGTTTTCTGGACGACCATCCCAACCAGTGCGGGCCAAGGCTCTTTCTGGCACTGCTGCACATCGAACAGGGTCTGCTCGACATGGCCCATGAGCTCCTGGAGGCCGAGCCGTGTTCCGGTCCCCCCGAGCTGTTGGCAAGACGGCATCTGTTGAGCGCCTATCTCGCCCAAGTGGAAAGCAAGCCGGACCAGGCCAAGGAACATCTGAAGCAGGCCCGCCGCAGCCCCGAGCTGTACAAGGAGGACCGCGCCCTACTGACGGAGCTCTCCGATACTCTGGAGCCTGGCCGCCTGCCCTTGCTGACGGGGCGACTGGATCTCGCCAACGGCTGGACCAGCAACGGGCTGGCTGGTTCACCGGTCGATCCGGCGGCTAACCGGCGGGAAGGCTCTGCCCTGTCGAATCTGGACGCCCAACTGCGCCTGACCACCCCGGCCGAAGGCGGTTTGCGCCTGGTCGCCGATGGACAACTCCGTATTCAGCAGCTTTGGGCCTCCCGCGTGGAAGATTTGAGCTACCGGAGCGGTATAGGGAGGGTTGGCATGTTGTTGGGACGCTCAACCCCTCAAGCACTGTTCGCGCTCAGCCGCGATGCCACGCAGATAGCTGGAAATGACCGGTTCGAGCAGGGACCGCTCTGGTTTTCGGAGGCCACCAGGGCTGAACTGGAGCTGACCCCGGCGTCGTACTTTTTTTTCTTGGGCGGCGCAGGCTACCGCCAGTTTCGCGAGCTCGCCCGGAGCCGCCGCGAGGCCGATGCCGCGATCGGTTGGGCGATTCCGGGACGATGGGGAGTGCAGCTGGGAAACGCCATTTCCCTGCGAGTGCACGATGCCAACCACCAGGCCTACGATCTGATGGGGGCCACCTTGGCCTCCCAACTGACGGTTCCGTTGCCGTGGAGACTTCAGGCCGTCGCTCTGTTCTCTGTAGCGTTCGACTCCTACCCCCGCTCCGAGGGTTACTTCACGAACCGGACCGACCGCCCGCGTCGGGACGACCTGTTGCGGCTCGGCTCCGA
Organism: uncultured Polyangiaceae bacterium; assembly: GCA_964648165.1. Lineage (GTDB taxonomy): Bacteria > Myxococcota_A > Polyangia > Polyangiales > Polyangiaceae > FEN-1139. Next base: position 11,398 of record CAZYKT010000053.1, read on the forward strand.
GCTCTGGGCTCCGCTCGTGGAGAAGCTGAAGCTGGGACTGACGTACGAGTACAGTGCGCGCGAAAGCACGATCCTCGACTACGACTACCAGGCGCACCGAGTCCAACTCAGGCTCCGCTGGAGCTTCGATTCTGACACCCTGATGACCAGGACCGTCGACGCCACTGGCCGCGCTCCGCTGAGCTATCCCTCGACGGGAAATGGGGGCTCGCGGGAAATGTCGGAGGTCCGCGAACTGGTGCGTCAGGACGAGTCTGCGCGACGCGGATCCTCTTGCCAGAGATGACTATGCCGACCGATCTCTCCCCCGCCACTTCCCCTCAGGACGACACGCCGAGGCGGTCGTGCTCGTGCTGTGCGACGCACATCCTGCGTGACGCGGCAGGGATCGTCCTTCTCTCCGTGTTGCTGGCCGCTGGCTCGAACCTGATGCGCTCCAAGCCGCTCCCCTGGATCGCCGAGAAAGAGATGGAGATTCTGGTTCCCTGCCCGGAACCCATCGGCAAGGTGGAGCCCCTGGCCGCAACTGATAGTCGGCTTCGAGAACCCACGACGCTCCTGGTCGATGCACGCGAGGAGCCCGATTATCGCGCCTGGCACGCGCCAGGTGCGGTGAGCTTCCCCCTGGACTGGTTGGCCGAAGAGGCCGAGCTCAAACGATACGCTACCCAGGTTGCCAAGCTCGCCGCCCGCAGTGGCAAGCATCGGGTCGTCGTCTACGGAGACGGCGGCAGCCCCGATTCAGGCAAGTATCTGGCCAGTCTGCTGCAGCCCTTGGGAATCAAGAACCTCTTCTACGTCACCGGTGGCGCCGCCAAGCTCAAACCGGGTGGCAACGTCACCTCGGTTGCCCCAGAAGGGAGCCAGCCATGAGCAGCGCTTCCTTGGTCTCTCGAGTCGTGAAGTGGCAGGGACACGCCATCCTGGCGCTGTTGGCGCGCTTCTATCTGGCCGTCGTATTCGCCGAAGCCTGTTGGCACAAGCTGCTCAGTCCAGAAACCTTCGCCATCGATGTCGCAACCTATCAGTTTCTGCCCCTGTGGTCGCTCAACGGGTTTGCCCTGGTGGTTCCTTGGGTCGAAGCATTGACCGCCCTGTTGTTCTTCTTGGGGCTCCGGGTGCGCGCCGCCAGCCTACTCATCTCACTGATGATGGTAAGTTTCATCGTGGCGCTTTTTTGGGCGCTGCATCTGGGTCTGGACATGAGCTGCGGCTGCTTCGCCTCCCAGGCCGCGGTCAAGGACGACCCCATCTCGTCGTTGACGGTGGCTCGCGACCTGGGCTGGCTAGCCCTGGGTCTTTACGTCTTCATTTTCGACCGATGCCCCTTGGGGCTGGATCGAATCCTGCTTCGGAAAGGAATCCCATGCTGAACGCGCTTGTTCGAATGATGCTGTCACTCACGACAGTCCTGTGCTTCTCTGGGGCGCTCCGGGCCGAGCCAAAGGTCTGTACCGAGCTAGCTTCGGGGCACAAGGCGGTCGCACAGCAAGTTCTGCGCTCGCAACACCCCCATGACTGCTGCGACAAGACCATCGCCGAATGCCTCAAGGAGAAGACCGTCTGCCCGCTGGTCACCCGTCTCGCCGAGGATGTGTGCCGTCGGGTCGCAGCGGGCAAGAGCCGCGAGGACATCGAACGCCATCTCGTGCAACGGGCCGCCAGCGCCTCCGGGAGGAAGGTCGTCATCAAGAGCAAGTCGCTACTGCCAGTAGCCGGCGAGGTTTCTGCCCAGGTCGAGATCGTCGCTTTTGCCTGCGCCCGATGCCCTTACTGTGCTGCCCTACTGCCCCTGTTGCATCAAAGCGTCACCAACGGAAGGCTCAAGGGCAAGGCCAAGTTGATCCTGGTTCCGTTTCCCATTGCCAGCCACGAACACTCGACCATCGCCAACAAGGCCTGGTTGGCGGCCCATAAACAATCCAAGTTTTGGCCGATGGTGCTGGGCATGTACGCGCATTTCAAGACCGTCACTCCCGAGACGCTGCCGGAGTGCGCGAAGCGGCAGGACTTGGTTATCAAGCAATTCACCGACGCCCTCAAGGACGAGGACAAGTCGCTGCACAACATGCTGAGCGGCATGAAGAAGGAGGGGATTGAGCTCGGCGTCGAGGCAACCCCCACCTTCTTCATCAGCGACCGGAAGTACCGCGACGATCTCGATCTGGCGAGCATCGAGGATTTCGTCGAAGAGGAGTACGACCGAAAGAGCGGGAAATGGTAGGCGCATGATGCGCAGGAGATCTGGTTGGCTTGGTTCCATCGCATTGGCCGTTGGCCTGGCCTGCTCCCACGGCACCACTTCGAGCAATCTCGCCGATAGCGCTGGCAGCGATGCGCGCGGCACGGCCGGTGGGAGCCCCCGCTCGGACGGGGGCAGCTCAGGGCGCGGAGTGGGCACCGCGGAAGAGGCAGGCGGTCCTGTGGCCTTGGAGGGCGTCGTCAATGCCCGACATCTGGGCACGCTGAAGTCGAGTTCGGGCAAAAGCCTACGACCCAAGGTCCTCATCCGTTCCGGAGATCTCAGCCAAATCACGTCCCAAGGCTGCGAGGCGCTCGCCGAAGCCGACGTGCGCTCGATCCTCGATCTTCGCGACGAGCCCGATCTCGGCAACAGCCCCGAAGCGGCCTGTGCGCTGTCCGGCCGCAGTTACCTGCAGTTCAGCCTCCCCAAGCTCCTTCCTCCCAGCAGCGGGATCTATCTCGATACGCTCGACGCCATCGAGCCCAAGCTTTCTGAGCTATTCACCAAGGTGGCCAATGCAGAAAGCAACCTTCTGTTGCACTGTGTGATCGGACGAGACCGAGCCAACCTGGTAACAGCGCTGCTGCTGCTCGCCGTAGGGATTTCCCAGGCCGATGTGGTCAAAGACTTCCAGGAGAACCAGGACGCTTCGATAACCGTCGAGGCAACGTGGTTGGATGGGGTCCTGGGTCGTATCCGCGATGCCGGTGGGATCGAGGCCTATCTCGAGAGCCATGGGGTCACTGAGGCGCAGCGAACCGCTCTTTCGGAGCGGCTGCTGCAGTGAATGCGCCTCACAGCGGGTCCCGACAGCACCGAAAGCCCGCATAGAGCTCGGCCCAGGTGGCGTTGAATCCGCAGCCGACCCGTTCGGAGGGATTGGCGCAGTTGAAGGCGCCACCACGCACCTCGTAGCCGCGGCTATCCGCGCTGGAGGTTACGATCTCCCAGAGATTGCCATTGATATCGAAGGTGCCGTAGCTATTCGTGCACCCAGGGAAGCTGCCCGTCGGCACCTGCTCGAAACAGTTGTACGTGTAGCCGCAGTTGCTGCTGGTGCTGCAGCTGGCAATGCCCTGTTCGGCGCAGTAGTCATCACAGTACGTGTCAACGCAGTTGCAGGCCTCGCGATTGAACGTCCCGCCATACACGTAGGGCTGGTCCTCCGGGCCGGCGCAGGCCGCGTACCACTCATCCCGCGAGCAGAGCCGCTTGTCTGCGGCCTGACAGGCCGCCTGGAACTCGGCAAAGCGTTCGGAGTTCATGGGATTAGCGACCCAGGGCATGACCCCCGGCTGGCTCTTCGCAACTGAAGAACCACTGCCCACGGAAGCCGCGGTGGCATCGGGGCGTGACGCCTCGTAGCGGTCAACGCACAGGGAGAGCCCCACGGCAACCATGTCCGACGGACAACACACCGTGCCGTCGTCGACAAGGCCGTTGCAGTCGTTGTCCTGACCGTCGCAGACCTCCACGCCGTCGTTGGTCGGTTCACAGTCGGACTCGCAGCCGTTGACGGCGCGACCGTCTCGGTCGTACCAGCCATTGCTGCAGGAGCCCATGACGCACTGTCCGTTCTGGCACAACGCCACGGCGTTATCGAAGTGGCAAGCGACACAGAAAGGTCCGCAGGATTCCGGAATGTTCTTGTCGAACCCTTCGTCGACTCCCGTATCTCCGGGGCCGCAGACGGTCTGGTCCCCGTTGCTGTCGGCCGTGCAATCGCAGTCGTTGTCTTGGCCGTCACACAGCTCTTGAGTCGGAACACACTCGGCTGCTTCGCAGCCATCCTCGGGCAGCTGGTTGTTGTCGAAGAAGCCGTCCTGGCAGGAAAAACGACATTCGCCCGATGCGCACACGGGAACAGCGTGGTCCGGCGTGGGGCACTGGTTGCCGCACGATCCGCAGTTTTGCAGCTCCGAGGTCAGCTGGGTGTCTTCATCGACTTGGCCGTCGCAGTCGTTGTCTTGCTCGTCGCACCACTCGGTCGGATCCGGCGAAGGCACACAACCGTATTCGCAGCCGTCCTTTGGGTCGGCATTGATGTCCCAGTACCCGTCCGCGCAGGCCCCCATGATGCAATCGCCATGCACACAACTGGACGCGGCGTTGTCGAACGCGCATAACGTGCAGGCCGCAGGCATGGTGCAGCGATGGTCCTTGCCACAGACATACTCGATGCCCGCGGTCGCTTCGCAGTCCGAGTCCTTGCTACACCCCCGCTGGCACTCCCCGACACCCGAGCAGAAGCTCGGCCCCTGGCAGTCCGCGTCCTGGTAGCAGCGCTCGCGGACCAGGCAGCCTAGCAGCGTGGCACAGCCCACCAGCGCACCCACCCGCCGCAGCCACGGTCCCAGAACGGGGCCCAACTCGTGTGTCGTTTTGGTCGACTGGCTCAAAGACTCATTCCTCGGTGGCGAGCGCCACCCGCTCGCGGGAGCCCTACCCTAGCACGACGAAGGAACGGCTCTGGCTCGCCTCACCGTGGGTATGACACTGTGGTTGCGACGAAAGAGCGTTCAGAATCCACGCGGAACCCTGGCATGGTACTCGGTGTGGAGCAGCTCATGGGCTTTCTTTCCCAGGGGCTCACCCAGGAACTCCTCGTAGATCCGCTGCACCGCCGGGTTCTTGTGGGACTGGCGCACGGCCATCCCCCGATCCTCGGTGTACATGGCCTCGATGCGGCGGCGGCGGGTTTCCTGGTCAGTGGGCAACGGCTGGCCGCCCCCGCCCACGCAGCCCCCGGGGCAAGCCATGACCTCCAGGAAATGAACCTCTTCCTGGCCCTGTTTGAGGCTGTTCAGGACACTGCGAGCCTGGCTCAGGCCATGCACCGCACAGATCTTCAATTCGCGATCCCCGATCAGGACCGAACCGCGCTTGATCCCACCGGTGCCGCGCAACAGGGCATACTCCAGGCGCGGTTCGTTGCGGGGTTCCAGCACGCTCGCCACCGTGCGCAGCGCCGCCTCCATCATCCCCCCCGTCACGCCGAACATCAGCCCCGCCCCCGAGGCTTCTCCCAGGATCGGATCGAAATCCGAGTCGGGCAAGAGCGGGAGATCGATCTCGTGCAGCTTGAGCAGATCCCCGAATTCGCGGGTGGTCAGGACCGCATCCACCTCCCGAAGGCCATCGGGCAGGACGTGTTCGGGGCGCCTGATCTCGTATTTCTTGGCCGAACAGGGCATCACCGAGACGTTGAATATGCGGGCCGGCTCAATGCCCTCCCGCGCCGCGAAGAAGGTCTTGGTCAGGATGCCGACAATCTGCTGCGGCGACTTGCTGGTCGACATGTGGGGGATGAATTCTGGGTAGAAATGCTCCATGAATTTCACCCAGCCCGGCGAACAGCTGGTGATAAGCGGGAATGGTCCTCCATCTTTCAGGCGCTCGAGGAGCTCGTGGCCCTCCTCCATCACGGCCATGTCCGCGCCCAGATCGGTGTCGAAGACGTAGCGGAAGCCCAACCGGCGCAGCGCGGTGGGCAATTTCCGCGTCATGGAGGTCCCCGCTGGCAAACCAAAGATCTCGCCGATGCTAGCCCGAACCGAGGGCGCCACCTGCACGGTGACGACACAGTTCGGATCCTCCAGGGCCGCCTCCACCTGAGCCAAGTAGCTCTTGTCCCGGATGGCGGCCACCGGGCACTTGAGCAGACACTGACCACAGAGCACGCACACGGTGTGGGCCAGATCCCGATCGAAGGCCGGCAGCACGGTGGTCTGGAACCCGCGATTGACGAAGTCCAGGGCATAGACGCCCTGGACCTCACGGCACACCCTGACGCACTTGCCACACAGGATGCAGTAGTCCGGGTGGCGGGTGATGGCGACACTCGACGCGTCCACGTCCCAGTGCCGCTGGGCCCCTTCGTAGCGGATCCGGTCGATGCCGTACTCGCGACAGGCCGACTGCAACTCGCAGCGGCCGTTGCGGATACAGGTCTGGCAGGCGCGGGGGTGGTTGGCCAGAATCAGCTCGATGATCACGCGGCGCGCGTCACGGAGCTCACGGGTGTTGGTTCGGATGACCATACCGGCCTGGGCCGGATAGGAGCAAGCGGGCTCCAGCCGCGTCGAACCGTCGGGATTCACCACCTCCACCACGCACATGCGGCAGGCGCCGGAGGGGCTGAGCTCCGTGTCGTAACACAGGGTGGGGACGCGGATCCCCAGGGCGCGCGCCGCCTCCAGCAGGGTGCTGCCAGCGGGGACGCGAACCGGATGGTCATTGACAGTCAGTTCGATATCGGACATCTCGGCACTCCGGTCTGGCTAGGTCCTGGCCACCGCAGCAAAGGGGCAGACGCGCTGACATTCGCCGCACTTGGTGCAGCGGTCCTGATCGATCTTGTAAAGGCCTCCTCGTTCGCCACTGATGCACTGAGTGGGGCAGTGGCGAGCACACAGGCTGCAGCCCCGACAGGTCTCGAGGATCTGGAAGGTAACGAGCGACCGGCAGACGCCGGCCATGCATCGGAGATCCTGGATATGGGACAGGTACTCGTGCTCGAAGTAGCGCAGCGTGGAAACCACGGGATTGGGGGCCGACTGACCCAGGCCGCAGGCGCTGGTACGCGAGATCACGCGAGCCAGGTGACGGAGCTCGCCCAGATCGGCGAGGGTCCCCTTGCCGTCCGTGATCCGCTCCAGGATCTCCAACATGCGCAGCGTCCCCTCGCGACAGGGGATGCATTTGCCGCAGGACTCGTGCTGGGTGAACCCCAGGAAGAACTTGGCGAAGGCCACCATGCAGGTGCCGGAGTCGGTCACCACCAAGCCCCCGGAGCCCATCATGCCCCCGAGCTTTTTGAGGTTTTCGTAGTCTACGGGGACGTCCATCCTGTCGGCAGGGATGCATCCCCCAGACGGTCCGCCCGTCTGGGAGGCCTTGATGCTCGAGCCCTCCGCGGCACCGCCGCCGATGCCGTTGATCAGGGCATCCAGGGTGATCCCGATGGGGACCTCGACCAGTCCCGTATTCTTGACCTTGCCGGACAGTGAGAAGATCTTCGTCCCGGGACTTCGCTCCGTCCCCACGCTCCGGAACCACTCGACCCCCCGATCGATGATGAGGGGTACGTTGGCGAAGGTCTCCACGTTGTTGACGCAGGTAGGATGCGTGTAAAACCCGAGCTCCGCGGGATAGGGCGGCTTGTTGCGGGCCATGCCGCGCTTGCCCTCCATACTGGAGATGAGCGCCGTCTCTTCGCCGCAAACGAACGCCCCCGCGCCTTGGACGATCTCGATGTGGATGGACTGGCCGCTCCCCAGAACGTTGGGCCCCATCAGGCCGTAGGCGCGTGCCTGAGAGAGGGCTAGCTTGAGTCGGGCGATGGCTAGGGGGTACTCGGCACGGCAGTAGATGACCGCGTTGGGTGCACCGATCGCGTACGCGCCGATCAGGATCCCCTCGATCACCCGGTGCGGGTCGCCCTCCAGGATGCTGCGGTCCATGAAGGCACCCGGATCCCCCTCGTCGGCGTTGCACACCAGCATCCGTTCGGGATCGGGCTGAGCCCGGGTGATTGACCATTTCTTGCCGGTGGGGAATCCCCCGCCGCCCCGCCCCCGCAGCCCCGCCGCCGTGACCTGCTCGATGACCCACTCGGGGCTTCGCTCCCGCACCGCCTGATGCAAGGCCCGATAGCCACGGTGGGCGATGTACTCGTCGATGTTCTCCGGATCGATCTTCCCGGTGTTGGAGAGCACCCGCCGCTGTTGCTGCTGATAAAAGGGGATCTGCGCCTCGGTGACCCGCTGGGGCTCGTAGAGCAATCGCTCCACCACGGTGTGACCCAGGATGTGCTGCTCGATGATCTCCGGCACGTCTTCGGCCTTGACCCGGCAATAGAAGGCCTCCGGCGGACGGAGCTGAACGATGGGACCCACCTCGCACAACCCCTGGCATCCCGTCTCCACGAACTCCACGCGGTCCAAAAGGCCCCGCTGGGCCAGCTGTTCCTGGAAGGCGCGATAGATCCCGGGCTCGTTGGCAGCGTCGCAGGTCAGGCCCTTACACAGGAAGACATGCGCCAGGTACTTGGGATCCGAATGATCCACCAGGTGCCGGAGCTCCTGTCGATACTGGGCGCAGCTCTGATCCTGATGACAGGAGACGTCCTCCATCCGGCACAGAAGGAAATTCGGACAGGGCGCCCCTGGGCGGTTGTTGCAATGCTCGCAGCAACGCTGAAGGAACGTGCGGCCGGGGGGAGCCGCGTTGGTCGCAAACGAGCGGGGCGGAGCCGGAGCCTCGGAGGAGTTGAGCAGCTTCTGACTCAGCTGCCGCACCTTCTTGGGGGTCACCCGGCCATGGACCTCGCCGTCGACGACGATGGCCGGTGCAACGCCGCAAGCACCCACGCAGGCCACCTGCTCGAGGGTGACCTTTCCATCCGGGGTCGTGTCACCCGGGCGGATCCCCAGCACCGCCACCAGCTCCGCCATGAGCTCCTCCGAGCCCTTCACGTTGCAGGCGGTGCCGTTGCAGACCTGAATGACGTGTTCCCCACGCGGGTGGAGCCGAAACTGGGAGTAGAAGGTGGCCACGCCGTAGACGCGGGCCTCGGAGACCCGCATGAAATCGGCGATCTCGTCCAACGCCACCATGGGCAGGTAGCCGTAGAGCTCCTGGGTGCGCTGCAGGACCGCGATCAGATGCCGAGGCAAAAGCCCAGTCCAATTGGCCAGCATCTCCCGGAGCGGGGCCAAATCGGGTGGTTTGGTGTCCAGCGGAGCGCGATGCATGGTCGGGCACCATAGCACCCCCCGGACACCGGACAGCGCTGGATCTCGGCCCCGGTGCTACGGCCTGGCCAGCGTCATCGTCAAGAGCTCGTCGTACAGACCTTGGACCACTAACTCGTCTTTCGGCTCCAGGACAACCGTGGAAGGAGGAAAAAGTGTAGGGGGCTGGGCGCCCCGGCGGTGTGAAAGGATGCACAATCGATGCTGGTCGGTTACCTGGGCCAGGCTCTTGCCGCACCAGGGTTCGTCGGGGCGCACCTCGGTTCGAACCGTGACCAGGAGCTGGTCGTCCAGGACGGTGGTGGCCACCACGTTGCCCACCACGGCGGCCGCTGCGAAGGTGGGCGCAGCCAGGGCGGCGGTGCTGAGCACCGCCCGGATGTCGAACCCGGCGTGGACCTTGTCCGCCATGTTCTGATCGAACATGCGCATGACCACCTGGATGTCGGGGCGCTTCTGGCGAGCGTCCAGGGCCACTTCCAGGTTCACCAGGTCGTTGTTGGTGGCCACCACCACGGCCCGGGCGCGCGCGATGCCCGCCTCGTCGAGGAGCGACTCGCGGCGAGCATCCCCGATGATCACGGGGGCTCCATCGCGCCGCGCCTCGGCGGCGAATTCGCCCTGGCCATTCGAGTCGATGACGACCACGGGAATGCCGAGGCGGTGCAGGGTGACGTACGTGCGGTAGCCAACCCGACCCAGGCCAACCAGGATGACATGCTGGGACAGTGACTCTGCCATGACGAGACTCCACTCCTGTTCGTTGGTCTGACGATCCCGGAACACGGCGGCGATCTGGACTATCCCCTCCAAGACCACGCCGAGGCCCACCACCGGAAGGATGAAGTGCATCGAGACCAAGAGCCAGTGCGTGGGCAGATGCTGGGGGTGGTCACCGAAGAACAGGCCAAAGGCCGCGTAGGTCGCATCCACGAATGAAGTCTGGACGCCGCCCGGGGTCACGTAGAAGACCAACCCACCGACCAGAATGACCAGCAGCAGCAACAGCACCCGCCACCCGATGCGTCGACCCAACACGCGCAACAGACACCATTCGCGAAACAGACGCCAACCGAGCCCACCCACCGATCGGCGGTGCGCCCGTAGACGTTCGACTCGCGGTGTGAGTGGCAAGATGAGCTCCCGGTGGGCAGGCCTGTACCACGGGGCACCCGGCGCACGCGAGTTTCCACGCAAATCCTGGGTCCCCTCAGGGCTTTGGGGGCACCCGCCCGTCCCAGCGTTTGGCCAGTTCCACCCACAGGGTCCTGCCCAGCATCCACTGCTGCCGCGCGTGGGCGCGTCGGTCGTCTCCCGGGTAACCCAGGATGAAGAGGCTCCCCTTCTGGGACCGAGTTACCGGTCCATCGCCGCTCACCAGGCTCTCGCTTTTGAGCCCCAGCTGATGGCGAAGCCAGTCGGCGGTCTCGGTGGTGCTGGCGTAGTCGCCGGTCTGTATGGCGGAATGGGTGATGCCGAACAGTCGCCGGCCGGCAATGGCCTCCTGGGCGAGCCACAGATAGGGTGCCAACCGCTCTGGACTGGGGATTCGGTGCTTGGGATCGATGAAGGCCGCGTGGAGCGCATCGGAGAGCAAAAACGCGTCCACCCGATCCAAGATCCGGGGCTGGCGCAGGATCTGGCCCACCGCCCCACATCCCGCGCTCCAGGCGCTGATCGCGAGCCGGCTCTCCTTGGGGTCGGACACGCCGTACGCCTCCCTGACGTGCCTACGAAGCCCCTTCAACAACTGCTCGGTGGCTTCGGGGAAGAAGAAGCGCTGACCGTAGATTTCGGGGCCTATCCCCAATTCCAGGATCAGCAGGACCGCGTTGAGACGCGACTCGCGCAGCGCGGGTTCGAGGGCGGGGTGGATCCCGTGGAAGTGAATGATGACGTCGTACGTCCCGTCGGGCCGAATCGAGTCGGGGGCGACCACAATGACATTCCCTGCCCGGGTCACGACGTGGGGATAGGGCTGTTCGGGGACGGGCGGTTGGGCAGGGGGCGTCGGCGGTGACGAGACCAGAAGGGCCGGCGGCGGTGGCGCGCTGGCAGCGATCCTGGGGGAAACAGCAGGACGGCTCCTGGTCCACAGGATCACGACCGTGGCCAGCAGTGCCAGCCCCAAGCCAACAAGCGGCAGCAACCGACGCAAGATGGTCTGAGCATAGTCCTTGCTTGGCGGGATGCAGCTCCTGGGAACCGCCTGGGCCGGAAGCGGGGCAAATTGGCAGGGGGTCGGAACCAACCCATCCGGCAACGCGGCATGGTCGTTGATGAGATGCCAAAGGGGGGCTAGACTGCCGGCGACAAGAAAGGAGGGTCGAGCATGACGCGTCAACGTGTCGTGTGGTTGGCAGTTGCATCGGGCCTCTTCCTTCATCTAGTCGGATGTGAGGAGGGGATGGACTGTGAACGGGAGCGCATCGAGGTGCGAAAGTCCTGGGAGTCCGTGAAGAACCTGGCCGGGAAGCGCAAGTACCCGCCACTGGAGGCCGCGGTGGATGCGGTCACCAAGAAGCAACGCCTGGAACGCTGGAACCCGATAGAGAACAAGGCGGAGCTACTGGAGAGCGCCTTTGCCACCACGCAGATCACCTGGACCAGCGCCGCTGCCGCTCGGACCGACCTGAACATGAGGTTCGGTCACATCCCGGAGAGCGACGACCGGGGGATCCCGCGATTCTCGGCGATTCTCGATACCGCCAACCAGAAGCACCAGGCCTTCGAACAGGCCTGTCGATAACCCAACGGCCGCTGCGAGGCGCCGGGTACCGGTCCCCCTTGCCCTCGGAGGTCTGCTCCGCTATCGAGGGCAGCGACCATGGCTACCCATCCCCTCGCAGGTCAGCTCGCGCCCGCATCCCTCCTGGTCGACATCCCTCGACTGGTGACGGCATATTTTGCCCTTCGGCCCGACCCGAACGAGCCGCAACAGTGCGTCGCGTTCGGCACTTCCGGGCATCGTGGCAGCTCGCTGCTCGGTAGCTTCAACGAGCAGCACATCCTGGCCATCACCCAGGCCATCTGTGACGTGCGAAAAGAGCGCGGGACCGACGGACCCCTGTTCTTGGGCATCGACACCCATGCCCTCTCCGAGCCGGCGCGCGTCACCACCCTGGAGGTGCTGGCCGCCAACGAGGTCGAGACTCGCATCGACCTCACGGATGGATACACGCCCACGCCCGTCATCTCCCACGCCATCCTGACCTACAATCGCAATCGGCAAAGCGGGTTGGCGGACGGGATTGTGGTGACGCCCTCCCACAACCCACCACCGGACGGTGGATTCAAGTACAACCCGCCCCATGGCGGACCGGCGGACACCGATCTGACCGCGCGCATCGCGGAGCTGGCCAACCAGCATCTCCGCGAGGGCTGCCGCAACGTGCGACGTGTCCCCTACTCCAAGGCTCTCTCGGCCCCCACCACTCGCCGGCACGACTATTTCTCCCCCTACGTGGCCGATCTAGAAAACGTCGTCGACCTTTCGGTCATCAAGGCGTCCGGCGTCAAGCTGGGGGTCGATCCCTTGGGCGGCTCCAGCGTGGGGATCTGGGCCCCCATCGTGGAAAAGTACGGCATCAATCTGGAGGTCGTAAACGACCAGGTCGATGGCGCATTCCGATTCATGACCCTGGATCACGACGGCAAGATCCGCATGGACTGCTCCTCGCCCTTCGCCATGGCAAGCCTCATCGGATATAAGGATCGCTTCGACGTGGCCTTCGGCAACGACGCCGACGCGGATCGCCACGGGATCGTCACCCGCAGTTCTGGCCTGCTCAATCCCAACCATTACTTGGCGGTGGCCATCGACTACCTGTTCCGTTCGCGCTCCGGTTGGGCCAAGAGTGCCAAGGTCGGAAAGACGCTGGTTTCGAGCAGTCTCATCGATCGGGTGGCGCAGGGCCTCTCACGAGAGCTGTGCGAGGTCCCGGTGGGGTTCAAGTGGTTCGTCGACGGGCTGGTCTCCGGCACCATGGGTTTTGGCGGTGAAGAGAGCGCCGGCGCCTCGTTCCTGCGCAAGGACGGAACGGTCTGGACCACGGACAAGGATGGCATCCTGCTCGATCTATTGGCGGCAGAGATTACCGCACAAACGGGACAGGATCCGGGCCAGCACTATCGCCGATTGGTGTCTCAGTATGGGGAGCCCGTCTACGCGCGCATCGACGCCCCCGCCACGCCAGCACAGAAGAAGGTGTTGGGGCAACTGGCTCCCCAGCACGTTGCAGCCAAGGTCTTGGCGGGCGATCCCATCACCGGGATCGTGACCCATGCCCCGGGCAATGGGCATCCCATCGGGGGCCTCAAGGTCAAAACCGAGGAGGGTTGGTTCGCTGCCCGGCCCTCGGGTACGGAGAATGTCTACAAGATCTACGCCGAGAGTTTCCGCGGCGCCGCGCATCTTCAGAGCATCCAGAAGGAGGCACGGACGATCGTCGAGCTTGCCCTGAACCAAGCTGGCGTATGATGGGTCCTGCCCCACCCGCTGGGGCAGGAGGCGCGCATGAAGCTTTGGCCAGATCCTCGTTTCCTCTTCGCATCCACTGCGCTTCTGGTTTGGGGCATCGCAACCACGGCCTGGGCCGAGGACGAACCGAGCGATTCCACTGCGACGACGAGTGCTGATTCCTCGTCGGCCTCCAGCCAAGACAGCTCGACCGAGCCCACCCAGAAGACGAAGAAGAAGCGCGGCGGCAAGGCCTCTGCCCAGGCGACGGTGGACAGCAAGGACGCTGGCTCGGGGGGACCATCGAACACCTCGGTCGCAGCCCTGGTCGGCTATGGTTTCTCCCGCGCCACCCATTTCGGCTTCGGTTTGCGCGGCGGGATGCTGATCGATCCGGGGCTGTACGTGGGCGGCCAGGCCAGCTATTTCCTCGGCTCCAAGGAAACCAACGACGATGTGGCGGGGGAGACGTCCTATTCGCAGCACCTGCTGTTGATCACCGGTGAAGTGGGGGTCGACGTGCATGCCCTCGAGTGGCTCACCGTCCGGCCCTACATGGGTCTCGGCGCGGCGGTCCTGACCGCGGAAGACTGCGACAACAGGGGCGGTTGCGACAGCGACCACACCGTGTACATGACGCTCAGCCCCGGCGCGACGGGGCTCACCCCCCTGGGCGCGGGGTTCTTCGCGGGGCTCGATCTCCGCTACCAGGTGATGCTGTCCGGCTCCAACGCCAGCGCCGCCATCCTTTCGGCGACCCTGGGGTACGAGTTCTGAGGGATTTCGGGGGGAGTGCGGGGGTCTGGCTCCCACCCCGCCGCCCTGGTCACCGCAACCGGTACGCGATGGGTTGCGCGTCAGCCGGCGGTTCTCCGAAGACCTCAATCAGGTCGCGCGGCTGCACGGGTGTGCGCGTCAGCGTTGCCCTTTTGATGCGCTCGAAACGAAACCAACGGCCCGCGCGGCGGGTGTGGCAAAAGCCAAGGACGTACCAGCGCCCACCGGTGCGCGCGATGGCGAGCGGCTCGATCCGTCGTTGGTGCGTGAGGCGGCCCGCGCCGTCCTGGTAATCGATGGTCACGGCCACGCCACGCCGGACGGCTTCGTCGATGGTCCGCGCGCAGCTGCTCGTCGTCCCACGCCAGCCAAAGCTCGAGCTTTGCACCCAAACGCGCTCTGCAATGCGGGCAACCTCGGCCCTTTGAGCCGGGCTCATGGTGCGGAGCAGCTTGGTCAGCGCCGTGCGACCGTCTGGAGCGAACGGCAAATCCGGGTCAGCGCCGAGCGCAATGGCGAGCGCACCCGCCTCGGCGCTGGTGAGTGTGACCGGCTGCAGCACCTCCGCGTAAAGCTGATAGCCCCCGCCGCGTCCGTCCTGACCGACGACCGGTGTACCAGCCGCCTCGAGAGCGGCGATGTCCCGTTTGATGGTGCGCGATGACACCTCGAAGCGACGCGCCAGCCACTCCGCGGTGCGGCCTCGGTGGCCGTTGGCCCGAAGCTCCTCGACGATCGCATAGAGCCGGTCGGTGCGGTTCATAAACGGTGACATAACGGTGCCACTGGCGGCTGCTAGGGACAAGGAGCGACCACCAGAAGGGCTCACCATGGCAACCATCGTCCTGTTTCACTCCGCCCTCGGCCTCACTGCCGGCGTGCGCCGGTTTGCGGCGGCGCTCGGCGGCGACGGGGATACCGTCCTCACTCCCGATCTGTTCGACGGAGCAACGTTTCCCACCATCGAGCAAGGCGTCAAAAAGCGCGACGCGCTCGGCATTGTGGAGCTAATGCACCGTGCTGCGGCCGCGGTCGAGCCGTGCCCTGCCGATTCGATCTATGCGGGATTCTCCATGGGTGCGGCCGCCGCCCAGTACCTGGCGCTGAGCCGTCCCGGGGCCCGTGCGCTGGTGTTGATGCACGCGGTGCTCCCCCTCGCTGCCCTGGGCGCGTCCCAATGGCCGTCGGTGCCAGTCCAGCTCCACGCCAGCGAAGCCGACCCTTGGGTCGACAACCTCGTCGTTGCCGATTTCGCCCGAACCGCGGCGGCGACCGTCTTCCGGTACCCGGGCCAGAGCCATCTCTTCACCGACCCAAGCCAAGCCGACCACGACGCGGCCAGCGCCGAGCTCCTGAGGCAACGGGTCGGAGAGTTCATTCGGGCTCGGCGAGGTTGAGGGCGACTCGTGCTCGTCGGGCGAGCGAAGGCGCCGCCGGCTCCCCTGCGCTGGATCGCGCCCGCGATGAGCGGGTTACTGAGGATCGACGCGGGCTCGCGCGTGAGCATCTCGGCGCAGATCCCCGTCGGGAAGTCACCCACGCTGCGCAGCTCGATGCGGTCATCGACCACGCCGACGGCCATGTACGAGCTTGCACGACTGCGATTGCGATGCATCAGCGCATTGAGGATCACCACCCGCAGCGCCTCAGCGGGAACGGGCTGCCGATCCTCGCACAGACCCCGTCAGCCGCGTTGTGTCCTTGATTTCTGCCTCCAGACTTGGCTCTCTTGTTCATGGTGGCTGCTGGCCCCGGCGGGCCGTTGTGGTTGGCACCCCGATTCTTCGGGCTGTCTGGAGCCACGGCCACTCGGATTATTTGTTCAACATCCTCCGGGACACTCCCGTGCCTTTCGCCAAATCACGACGACGACGACCACACTGACTTGAAAGTACTCTTGGACTGGACCAGGCTTCACCCCAACTTGCCTTGCCGATGGTCCGGAGGATGGGGTCCACCCAAACCAGCGGCCGGGACAGTAGAGGACTGCATGCAGATACCAACCTTCATTCGCAAGATCGCGTTCCTCGGAGACTACCTGCCCAGGAAGTGCGGCGTCGCCACCTTCACCGCGGATTTACGCAGCGCGGTAGCGGCAGGGTTTCCGGAGATGCAGTGCCTGGTGGTGGCGGTCAATGATGTCGCGGATGGCTACAACTATCCGGCGGAGGTGCGGTTCGAGATCGCGGAGCAGGACCAGGCTTCCTACCAGCGCTGCGCCGATTTCCTCAACATCACCAACGTAGACATGGTCTGCGTGCAGCACGAGTTCGGCATCTTCGGCGGACCGGCGGGCAGTCATCTGCTAGCACTGCTGCGTGACCTGCGGATGCCCATTGTCACAACGTTCCACACGGTTCTGCGCGAGCCGAACCCTGAGCAGCGGCGCGTGATGCTCGAACTGATTCGGATCTCCACGCGCCTGGTGGTCATGGCAGAGCAGGGCCGCACCTTGCTTCGCAAGGTCTTTCAGGCGCCAGAGACCAAGATCGACCTTATTCCGCACGGCATCCCGGACGTGCCATTCGCCGATCCGAATTACTTCAAGGACGAGTTCGGAGTGGCGGGCAGACAGGTCGTGCTGACGTTCGGGCTGCTATCGCCAAACAAGGGCATCGAGTTTGCATTGCGCGCGTTGCCAGACGTCATCCGAGATTTTCCCAACGTCGTCTACATCGTCCTGGGCCAGACGCATCCGAACCTGCTGCGCGCTGAGGGCGAGGCATATCGTCTGAGCCTGGAGCGACTGGCCCAAGACCTCGGTGTTGAAGGTCATGTCGCCTTCCTCAACCAATTCGTGGAGCTCGACGAATTGATGCGGTTCATCGGGGCGGCGGACATCTACCTTACACCCTATCTGACCGAATCGCAGATCACCTCGGGCACGCTGGCCTATGCCTTCGGCACCGGCAATGCCGTCGTGTCCACGCCCTACTGGCACGCCACCGAGATGCTGGCCGACGAGCGCGGCAAGCTCGTTCCGTTCCGCGATCCGCCCTCCATCGCGGCTGCGATCGTGGACTTGCTGCGTGACGAGCCCTTGCGTCATTCGATGAGGAAGAATGCCTTTCTGCAGGGACGCGACATGGTCTGGAGTCGGGTGGCGCAGCTGTACCTGAATTCCTTCGAGCAGGCACAGGCGGACCACAGCTTCTTGGGTAGAAAATTGTCGCCCATCAAGACGCTCGATGAGAAGCCGGGACAGCTGCCGGAGCTGAAGCTCGACCACCTGTTCCGGCTGAGCGATTCGACTGGCATGTTCCAGCATGCCAGCTTCACGGTGCCGAATTTCGCCGAAGGCTATTGCACCGACGACAACGCTCGTGCGCTGATCTTGACCGTGATGCTGCACAGGGCTGGTCACGGCTCGCGGCAAATCACCGAGCGAGCCGCGACATACGCGGCGTTCCTGAACCACGCTTTCGACCGGTCGATCCGACGGTTTCGTAACTTCATGAGTTTTGACCGTCGCTGGCTGGAAGCCGCCGGCTCCGAGGATTGCCACGGGCACGCCCTGTGGGCGCTGGGATGGTGCGTCGGGCAGGCGAACGGTAGCTTTCAGATGCTGGCCGCAGAACTATTCGAGCAGGCCCTGCCGGTGGTGATTGAGTTCACCTCCCCCCGAGCGTGGGCCTTCACGCTCATCGGCATCGACGAGTACCTCAGCCGGCTCAGTGGTGATCGGCGGGCAGACCAGATTCGCGAATCGCTCACCGCCAAGCTCATGCAGAGATACGCCGACGCAGCCACCGACGATTGGCAATGGTTTGAGGACGAGCTTTCCTATGCCAACGCCAGGTTGCCGCACGCGCTGATACTCAGCGGTCGCTGCATGAAGGACGACGCGATGACACAGGTCGGCCTCAGAGCGCTGCGCTGGCTGGTCAAGGTCCAAACCTCCCCTGCGGGCTCATTTCAGCCCATCGGCTCGAACGGCTTCTACCGACGGGGCCAGGAACGGGCGCTGTTCGACCAGCAGCCGATCGAGGCGCAGACCACCGTATCCGCATGCATCGAGGCGTATCACGCCACGGGCGACCGAGTTTGGGTCGCAGAGGCGCGCCGGGCCTTCGAATGGTTTTTGGGGCGCAACGATCTCGGGCTGGCGTTGTACGACTCCTCGACCGGCGGTTGCCGCGACGGCTTGCACGTGGACCGCGTCAGCCAGAACCAGGGCGCGGAGTCCACTCTGGCCTTTTTGCTCGCACTCGCGGAGATGCAAACGCTACAGAGCGTCCTGACCAGCTTCAAGGAATCACAATGCGAGTAGATGGCCACCCCATCAGGCCCATGGCCGTCCGTGCACAACGCGTAGGACCGACCCTCACCCCGGATCGCTCGCGCGTGCTGCTGCGCCCCTTTCATCCATCCAATGAGGACATCGCCCGGCGGATCGTCGGCCGCGTCTTGTCCCTCTCGGAACAGGAGGCGAAACGTCAGCAAGAGTTGGTGCTGGGCGAGTTCGAGGACCGGCACAAGCACCTGGAGCAGTTCCTGCGTGAGCGCTTCATCGAGGTTCGTCATTATCTGGATGGCGCCGAGGTTCCTTCGTTGGCACGGCAGGTGCTCATCGCCTCCTACTTCACCCACGAATACTCTCCGGAATCCGCGGCGCTCTTCAATCCAGCCATTGTCCCTCACCCCGACCAGCGCGGTGTGCCGCCGGGTGGCCTGCGCTTCATCCTGAGCCTGCGGGCCACGGGAGAGGGACACATCTCCTCCATCACCTTTCGCGTCGGCGTCGTCAACGCGCAGCGTCGCATCACCCTCAAGTCGCTGGTGCCCCTGGTGACGGCGCCCGAGCCCGTGCCGAACCCGCGCTACGTTAGGGAGCTGTTTGGCCGCAAGCTCCAGGAGGCGGGTATCAAGAATGAGTTTTGCCAAGCCGTGCTCGATCGACTTCCCGACACCTTCAGCCTCGGCGACTTGCGCCGCGTCCTGACGGTGGACCTGCAGACCCATCCGGCGGACGCTCCGGTCAATGGCGCGGCGCGTGGCATCCTGCTGCTGGCCGAGTCGAATTTCGAGGTGCATTTCCCTCCTGACAGCCTGATCACCGAGCGCGTCATCTTCCCGTTCACGCCCAGCCAGAGCAACGGCATCGAAGACGCGCGCTTCGTCCTCTTCCAGGACGAGGACCAAAGCTTCACTTACTACGCCACATATACGGCCTACGACGGCAAGATCACGTTGCCTCAGTTGCTGGAGACCCAGGACTTCGTCCATTTCAAATTCAGCACCCTCAACGGCCCCGCCGTTCAGAACAAGGGAATGGCGCTGTTCCCGCGCAAGATCAATGGCCAATACGCGATGCTCTCGCGTCAGGATGACGAGAACATCCAGCTGATGTTCTCCGACAATGTCCGTTTCTGGCAGACGCCAACGGTGCTGCTGATGCCATCCCAACCCTGGGAATTCCTGAAGGTCGGCAACTGTGGCTCCCCCATTGAAACAGAGGCGGGATGGCTGGTGTTGAGCCACGGCGTGGGTCCGATGCGGAAGTATTGCCTCGGTGCATTCCTCCTTGACCGCGAGGACCCCACTCGCGTCATTGGCCGCCTGCGCGAACCGCTACTCACTCCGAACGAAGCCGAGCGTGAAGGCTACGTTCCGAACGTCATCTACACCTGCGGGGCGTTGTTGCATGGACACGAACTCATCATTCCGTACGCCATGAGCGACTACGCGACCAGTTTTGCTGCGGTGTCATTGGACGAGCTGCTGGCGGCCATGGAGTAGAGCGCCGACTGTCGAGGAGCGCCGGATGCAAGGTTCGGCGCGAGGATGGTCCCCGCGTCCCTCCCCGGCCGGCCGCTACTCCCTGGATCCGCTCATCTACCACCGCCGGTTGCGCCGCCCGGTGGCTGTTGAGTTGAAGCTCCCACCTTGGTGAGGAGTTGGTCAATGAATGCCACGACGTCGGCCTGCAGCTCATCGTCCCGGCCGCCCATGACGAATGCGGCAACGCGCATCGGGCCGACCGCATCGATTTCGCCAAAGTCGCGCTGCAGGACGGTGAGGGCGCGTTCGGCCTCGGAATCGTCAAGGAGCGGGCGGAGTCTGGCGGCGACATCACTAGGACCGGCACCGAAGTTGCGCACCACGTAGTACAGATCGTAGGCATCTTTAATCTCGCCCCGGCTGTCGAATGCCAGCGCCTTGAGCACGACGTACGCACCAGCACCCGCCACCCAGACATCGCGCGTCGCCTTCTCACCGAAGAGGGTCGTTCCCCTCAGCGTGATCTGCTGGCGGTCGCGGAACGCGCAGGGGAGGCCCGGCGCGATGATGGCCGCGAAGTCGGGTTCGATGTCGCGGAGCTTGCCTCCCTTGTCACCCGCGCGGGAGGGCTGAATGAGGAAGTCGACCGTGACCGTTCCGCCGCTCGTGATGGTCCAGCGCTGCCGGGTGGGGTTGCCGGCTTCGTTCCTGTCCATCGCGAAACCCGCGTCGCGCAGACGTTCGGTGAGCTGCCGGTACCGACCCTCATTGAGAAGCGCTACCTGCAGACCAACGTCGAGATCCATCGTGCCCACGTGCGGGACGACGTCGGCCGGCAGCGCGTCCTGGTCGATGAGGAGCGACGGAACGAGCCCGCCAATGATGACGAGGTCACCCATCATGTCGCCGAGCTTCGTGGCGACGTAGAGACACGCCGCACGCACGAGTTCGACCTGTTCGGGTTTGTAGTCGGAGGCGCGCTTGGGCTTGTCAGCCATCACCGTTCCTGATGAGCAGCTCATGGCGCAGGTGCTCCGCGGCATCGGCAGCGCGCTCGGGGTGACCCAAAAGGTCCATGTACGCTTGCACCGGGTGGACGCAACGCACGCCCTCGCGCAGCTCTGCGCCATGGAACACACCGGCGTCGTTGGGGATCACGAGCCAGAGATTCGCACCCCGCGGCTCGTCGCGAAAGCCCAGCTGCTCGCTCAGGCCCGGCGACAGAGACTCTTCGACAAAGAAGGTCGCAATGCGGAACGCGGCGAAGTGCGTGAGCTGCCAGGCCGCCGAAAGTCCCGTAGCCGCGTGCTCGACCCCTGCGGCCGCGAGGGTGTCGCTCATCAGGCGGGTGAGCGCGTCACCCGACCGCGCCGCGACACTACCTTGGATCAGGGTGTGTCGATCAAACCGGTACTCCGATCGCCATGCGTCCAGAAGCAGCGTTCGGTCCTTGACCTGGAGCGCGCCGGACGACTCGCGCGTGACGTAGGCCTCGGCCTCGAGCCGCGACACGATACGACTGACGAACCCCTCGGACATATTGGTGGCGCGCGAGATCTCACGCTGAGAGAACACTCCGTCGGGGTGCATGAGCAGCCAGCGCACCACGCGCGCGCTCTTGGGCGCGAAGACGCTCGACGGGCGCCCCGGTCCCCGAAAGCGATTGGGGCGACCATCGACGATCACCCGGAGATCCGGCGCGACGATGTGCGCGTTGCCGCTCAGATCGAACCAGGACACCTGTGCTCCTTCGGATGCACGTCGACCGGCCTCTGTCATGAATGGCGCCGCCAGCAGGGGCGTGACCTTGCGGCGCAGCTTCTTCGCGGCGGTCACCACCCGGTCGGCGTGAGCGATGACCAGGCCCGGCGAGGTCGTCCGGACAACCTCCAGCACGAAGGCGTGCCCAGCGGCGTGGAGAAGGAGCTCGGCGTCGCGTGCGCCGCCACGTTCGACCTTGACCTCCCGTTGCGGGACGTCGAGGAGCGCGGCCAGGACAGCCGGTGCTTCCCGGATCAGCTGCTTCTCCGAGGGCCGAACGACCATGCTTCACTAAATAGTGCTACTTCACTTTGAAGTCAAGTCACCGTATTTAGTGAACTAAGGAGGCTCGGGCGCCGACGCATGCCGAGTTGGCCTTGGAATTCCTGGGCAAAGTTAGCTACTGGGGTGAGCGCCAGGCCCGCCGCTTACGGCGTGCGCGCGCGCCGTTGGGCCGCGGCCTTCGCGCGCCGCACCTCGGGCAACCGCGCAAAACGGGGGTACGCGGTCTCGAGTTGCGTGGCGTAATGGATCGCCCGCTCCCGGGCGGTGGTCTCGGTGCTTTTGAACTTGGGGTCGCCGGAGCTCCGCCCATCGCGCCGAGCCGAGAGCTCGAGCGCGATGTATTCGAACACGAGCCGGTTAATCAGTTGCGGCCGATCCGGAGAGCGCTCGGGTGTCTGGGCGAGCAGCCGCTCCAGACCCTGCAGCGAGGTAACCAGAATGGCCCTGGAAAGCAGGACCTTGCCGATGGGACCCTCGGGAAGGTCCTGTTCGCGCAACCCGAGTTGCGCCGCTACTTCGCGGCGACTCGTCACGACTGCGGCTCGCTGCTGCGTCCAGTGTTCGATCAGGCGCTCGCGGAGGGCGCGCTGCTCGCCAGCCGGGATGGGAAGCGTTGTCTCGACTCGGGTGACGTCGAACACGGCGAAGTGCAGGCTCTGGGGGACGTTATCGGCCCAATTGGGTGTGGCGTCGCCGCTCCGGCGCTGCGCGGACTTGCGCAGTTCGTCATCGAGCATGAGAACGAGAGACTGGCGATACGGTCCCCCGCCAAGCTCCATCGCGAGCTCACGCTTTGTCTCTCCTTGTGGATAGTGAACCGTCAGGACCAACCGGACCGGGGTACCGGGGGGTGAGGCCAGACTCGGCTGACAGTCGTCTCGGGGCGGGTCACAGACGAGCAGGTAGTCGAGTGCGAGCACGCCGGCTTCCACCCTCGCCTCCAGCACCTTCTTCTGCGGCCACACCGCTGCCGGGGGCTCCGGGCTCGGAGATGGGACCGGTGCCGTGGCACTTGGAGACGGGACCGGTGCCGTGGCGCTCGTCGACATGGGCGGGCCAGGCCGCACCAGCTCGGGGGCTGGCGGTCGTGGGGTCGAGGCACAGGCCGAAAGCCAAAGAACGTCCACGAGGACGCAGAATGCAGCGCGGTCCTTCCAGGCGGTCATCCGTCCAGAGAATACGCCGCATCACTGGGTCGTCTACCTCCGCTTGGGCCCGACACCGTGCAGAGCCTTCCTCCCACTTGGCTCTTCGACGGGGAGGTGGGACGATTCTTCGCGTACAGACCACCATGCGCGACGGAGACGAGCGGCCAATGGACCAACCGGGCGCGAAGGGGCACCTGGCGCTGCCCGATTCCTGGTGGTCTTCGCTGGTCGGAGCCACCCTTTTGGCGCTCGGATGTGCGACGACTGGCGGCCATCCGGAGCAAGCAGGCCCCCCCCCGAGGAGCCCCGCGACCCATGAAGCGATCCCTCGGGTGACATCGACATCTCAGGCGTCCGCTCCCCCAGGGTTCACAAGAGCGCGCTCGGTAGTCGTTAGGAACGACAGTGCCTGCGCCCTGCTCGAGAATGGTCGCATCGCGTGTTGGGGGAACGACGAGGGACAGTTCGGTCGTGGGCCCCCGCCGGGAAGGCTCTCCTCGGTGACGGTGAAACGTCCCGTCTTGGTGCCGGGAGTGGTCGCCGTCGAGCAGAGCGGGGATTCCACCGCCTGTGCTCGCACGGCGGGGGGTGAGGTCTGGTGCTGGGGCGCGTTGGGCAAGCTCGTCGAGCCGGAGACGAAACCGGACTGGGCCATCACGCCGCGACTCATCCCCGGTTTGTCGGGGGTCGTCGAGGTCGACGCGATCCGCTATCAGGTCATGACCCGCCACACCGACGGCTCGGTGCGCGTCTGGGGTCAACCCCTCTACGTGGCCCATCCCGGGGGGAGCACGCTCAAGAAGAAAGACACCGTCGCGACGCCCACCGTGGTCCCGGAACTGACCGGGGCGCTACGCATCGATCTCGGCGATAATGGCGGCTGCGCCGTCATGCCGCCCGAGCGGCGTCTTCTGTGCTGGGGCACGGAGTACCTCGGGGAGATCTGGGTCACGGCCCCCGGCCCCCAGTGGGTCCCGAATCTCACCAACGTGCGAAAAGCCATCCTCGGGGAGCATCACCGCTGTGCGCTTCTCGAAGACGGAACGGTGCGGTGCTGGGGACGCAACGCCGATGGTGAGCTGGGCAATGGGAGCACGCTCGAGTCAAAGGTTCCGGTCGCGGTTCGTAACGTCAAGGGCGCCATCGATCTCGCCGGACAGTCGACGTTGAGCTGTGCCGTACTCGCGGACGGCCGGGTCACCTGCTGGGGGGATGACCACTTCGGATTGCTCGGCGAGCCCGAGGCCATCTACCCCATCGCCCGCGAACACCCACGGATGAGAGACGTCAGGACGCTGGATGTGACCGCCGGAATGGCTTGTGGGTGCCTCACCAATGGCGAGGTCGGATGCTGGGGAGAGCAGGGACGGGAGACCGCAGCGCTCGGTCGGGAGGCGGCGGCCGCCGGGGCTCCGGAACCGCAACGGGCCGGGACGGCACCCGCGGTGGCTCGGCTGGCGCTCGGACCCAACTACTCCTGCGCCCTCACCTCCGAGGGGAACGTATGGTGCTGGGGTGCCAACGACGTCGGACAAGCGGGAGCCAATTCCTCGCGCGACATGCTCCAACCACGCCGCATCGACAAACTCGAAAAGGCCACCCAAATCTCCGCTGGATATCTGCACGCCTGCGCGCGGCTCGCCAACGGCCAAGTACTCTGTTGGGGTAGAAACGGGGATGGACAACTGGGCGCTGGCCCCAACGCGCCACAACGTTCACCCGTCCCCCTACCCGTCGTCGGAGTCACGGACGCCGCGGAGGTCAGCGCAGCAGGCTTCTCCTGTGTTCGTCACAACAACGGCACCGTGTCATGCTGGGGCGACTACGATCCGGGCAACGGCGATCTCCATCCTCTGGGAAGCCAAGTCCCGGTACGGGTGCCGCAAGTGAGCGGGGCTCGAGCCATCGACGTCGGGGGCCTGTACGGGTGCGCCCTCGACCCATCCGGGGCATTGTGCTGGCAACGCGCGCTCTACCATCCACCCGGAAAAGCCAAGGACGCCTGGCGCCGACCGGCCTCCCGCGTCGCCACCGCCAAGAATGCCACGGACATCGAGGTCCGAGGCTCGGTGTGTCTGCTCGACGCCCGAGGCTGCGTCACCTGTCCGATTCGAGACATCGGCAGACCGCGCCCGGCCTTCGAGGGGCTCTGCGGCGTTACAGATTTGGCGCGTGGGGAAGCTCTCTGTTGCATCCTCGGCTCCACCGGCGAGGTGACCTGCGCGAAGGATGGGGAGCAGCCCAAGAAAGTGACCGGCCTTCGTGCAAGCCTGCTCGCCGTCGGCGAGAATCACGCCTGCGCCCTCTCCACCAACCAGCGGGTGGTCTGCTGGGGTTCCAATGATCGCGGCCAGCTGGGCAACGGAACGACCCAAACCGCCCTCTCCCCGATTGAGGTCAAGTGGTGATGAGTGGGGAACCACACTCTCCGAGGACAGACTGGTGGGCCTGTGCTATGGTTTGGCCATGATTCCGCACACCAAGGTCGCAGAGCTCGTCGCCGCACACGAGTCCCTCAAAGACGATCCGGCGTGCGCAGCTGTCTGGATTCGCAAGGACGACTCGACTGTTTGGCTGCTCGAGGTGATCCCGACATTGCCCGAGGAAGACCGCCCCGAAGAACCTATCTTCTTCAATCCTGGCGTCGCGTTCCGTTTCCCACTCGCGCTCATCGCCGGTACTCGACGGACCCTGGAGTCCACTCTTCGCGCCGATCCAGAGCTCGCTCGCCTGGTCGCTTCCGGGGAGGTCATGCTCGACCGTTCGGGTGACGCGCAGGAACTCGTCGCTCTCGCGTCAAAGTTGGCGGCCGCCTGAGAATGTCCGAGATATTGGGACTCAAGGCGTGGCTTCGCCAGGCACGTGCGGATCTCGACGCCTGTGTTGGTGCTGGCTCGAGCGCGTTGACTGAGTGTCATCGACGGTACCTGCTTCAGCAGGCTTGCGAGAAGGGCGTGAAAGCGTTGGGGCTCGTACTCTGGGGCGAGCAGACCACCGACGTCGCGAGTTTCCACCGGTTCTTTCTGCATCGCCATGATCCGCTCTCGAGGTTGGGAGAACAGGAAGGTCTTCCGCGCTCCCTGTGGGCGCTCTTGCGCCAGCTCAACACCGAGCTGGACACCATCGACAATGCGATTCTGCTTCGCCAGGTCGATGGGACTTCGCCATCTACAGATCCCACGAGTATCAGCTACCGCTATCCCTTCGTTGACAACAGGACGGGGGACGTGGTGGCTCCCGTAGATGTGCAAACCGACACATGGGACAGCTATCAGGGAAACGAGATGGGCGTCGTTCGTGCAGTGGGACGACTCCTGGATCGGGTAGAAGGCCGCATACGCCGTAACCGCTCGCTTTGAGTGCACCAAGGACCCTGGGCGATAACTGGCTCATCCCGCCCTGCCCTGGGCTTTGCCTTTCGGATGAAAGATGGCTCCCCGCATCTGCTGGTGAGTGGAGCGGAGCCGGAGCGCTGGCTCTCCGAGCTCGAGTCCGCGCTGAGGCGAAACCAGGAGCTGGTTCCGACTGGAAGCGGTGAGCCGGGAGCTGATGGTCAGCCCGGCGCAGGGGACGATGCGTGACGAAGCGGGCGCGGTCGGTTGATCGCGTTATCCTCGATGGCGAGGACCCGTGCTCATAGCACCGCGTCGTCGTTACCGCCCAGACCGACGTCATCCAGGAGTCGATCGAGGTCCTCGACGGTGAGGTCGACCATCGCGACGAGTTCGCCGAGCTTGCTCCGGGATATCTCGTCACGGCGGTAGGCCTCCAGGGCGAGCCCAAGGAAGCGGTGCTTGAAATCGCGGCACGTCTCTTCGTGGTCGGAATCGCTCAGGCCGAGTCGCTTCGCGAGCTGCTTGCCCTTGCCCTCGTCCTCGAGCACCTTGAGGTGGTTGAACTCGCTCTCGGTGACGAGGCGCAGATTGCGCAGGCGAAACAGCGCAGACAGGCGGCTCACGCCGAAGTGGTGCGCGACCTGAACGACGTCGTAGAGCTGGATCGTCTGCGTGCCGGGCTCGGAGCGACCCTCGACGTTGAGGGCCGCATCTTCGTCGAACACCTCGGCGAAGACACGGCTCGGCTTGCCCTTGCCGAGCCCTTTGACGAACTGGTGCACGCCGTCCTCAGACATCAAGAAGTTCGCGGCGAACGCGTTGGCACGAACCTCGATGAGGTCGTCGCGCGCCGACGTCTGGCTGATGAGCCCGGAGCGCTCGCGGTCGGCGATGACGTGCGCGTACTCGTGCGCGAACGAGAAGCGCCGCCGCGGACAGGGTTGCTTGCCGTTCGCAACGACGAAGATCCCCACCTCGCGGTCGCTGAGCGTCATGCCCGACACGTCGTCCGGAAAATCGACAAGCGCAGTACGGACACCTTGCGACTCGAGCAACTTGCTCACATCCGGTAGCGGCGCGGTCCCGAGCCCCAGACGGCGACGCTCATCCTGGGCGAGCCGCTGCCCCTGCTGGACCGCCTCCCACCGAGTCTTTGGCGTCGGCAACGGGTACGTGGCGACCCCCGACAGATCGCGGTCGAGACCGACGAGTCGCTCCAGGTTCGTCAGTTCGCGACCGAGCGCCATACACTCGCGGAGTCTGTCGAGCACCTCCGGCTCGCTAACGACACCAGCCTGCGCCCGGAACAACGCGGTGAGCGAGTCCTCCTGGTGGAAGTCGCTGGCCACGAACGCGCGGATGTCGCGCCCGAACAGGTAGGCGAGCTTGTCGAGCTCGAGGCTCGACACGGTACGGTTGCCGGCCTCGATCTGCACGAACGTCGGCCGAGACACTCCGATGTGCTTCGCGGCGTCGTCTTGGGTCATGCGGCACGCCTCACGTGCCGCGCGGATCCGTCGTCCGAGTTCTTCTTGGGTGATGGTCATCGCTGCCCTCGCGCGAGAAGGGGTGGACCGGCTGACACCTGCTCCTCCTCCTTCCTCCATAAGTTAGCTTTGGGAACTTCTGTAGTCAAGATACGGTTCTGCAGTTAGCCCACCCAACCTGGATAACGGTCGCCCGCCCGACTCGACTGTCTCTCGTCGGCGCTATCTGCGGTGTCGCTGGTTGCTCACGCCGTGTCGTCTCCGCTGGCTGATGAGCCACCAACTGGTCCCCTCAGGGCCGCCAAAACTGCTGCCACCAACCAGGAGCTCTACTTGCTGGGCGGAGCTTCGCGCGGCAAGGGCGCTGCTCGATGACGTCTCGGCGACAACTTCCGTGAGAGCGGGGGGTGGGGCCCAAGAGAGATGCTAGCCGCCACTACTGGCACAATCATCCCAGCAGACCGTTTCCACGCAATTGCTGTAGGCTAGGAGCGCCTGAGCACAAGGACTGGACGGGTCAACTTGAGCCGTGTCCACGACGGTGTCCCAACACTCCTCACCACAGTCTTGAGCACCGCAGTTGCAGGCGCGCACGCACTCCACGAAATCCCTACAGGGCCCCTCGTTGGAACCTGATCCCCAACCAGGGCCGAGCATCTGTTGATTCTCGACCGAGCAGTGTTCCAGGATACAGCGGCCACACAACGTGTCCGGAAGCGCCACGGTTTGGCCGTCGCCACAGGTGGGATTGATCCAGTCATAGCTCGACATACCGCCTCCACCCTGTGCCCCTCCACGGCTTTGGGCGTCCCCGAAGGAGCCGCCAATTCCGCCTTGGCCCGTCATTGGTGAACCTGCCCCTGCGGTCGTTCCCGTGCCACCCGGTGAGGAACCGCCATCGGACGATGAAGGCCTCGAATCCGAGTCTGACGATCCCCCGCAAGCAACGGCAAACGCCAGTACCACTGCGGCTCCGAGTCGATGAGATTCGTCGTGGACCGACATCATGGGATCCCCGCATCTTGCTGGACGGGGATCGTGGCGTCGGCCAGCTCGCATTCGAGATCCGGACACCATTGCGATTCCGAACGGCGCATTTCGTACGTGGGCGCAAAGGCCCCTTCAGTCAGAAAGATGTCATCCACCCACAGCTCGTACCCGAGTTCCGTTGGTTTCCGGGTCCTGAGATAGCAGGACCGCAGTAGGATCGGGTTGTCGCCCTCGACGGTGCACCACACCTCTCCACTGGATCCTGCTGGGTAATTGGCACTTGTGTGGCGTTCCCCGTCGATTGCTACGACCAACCGATAGGTTCGCTCACACTGTACCGATGGCTCGAATGTCAGCGTGACGGTCTTGACGCACGAGCACTCCCGCGGGCCACCAGAGCTGCATCCCGCAACTGCCGCCGCAAATGCCCAAGACAGCCACCAGTCCATCGACACCTGTTGGCTCCCGCGTCTTTCGGGCCGAGTCACCACTGACTTGGTCCCCTGGGTCCGCGGTAGCCCTGATTGCCCAAACATCATTGCACGGGCAATATGCCACTAAACGGACGGTGGTGAAAAACGGTGTCTTGGTGGCCGCCGCGCGAACACGGCGGAATCCAGGATCGATGGTCCGCGATTCAGCCGACGGGCATGCTTCAATGGGGCCGCCGCGCGAACACGGCGGAATCAGGGGGCAAGGAAAGCAGAGGACCCAATGGCAGTAGAGCTTCTCAATGGGGCCGCCGCGCGAACACGGCGGAATCGGGTGGTCTGGGGGGGAGGCTGGGTTGTGACGATCGCAGCTTCAATGGGGCCGCCGCGCGAACACGGCGGAATCGCTTGAGGCAATGTAACTTGCGCCGCGGTTGCGTCGGCTTCAATGGGGCCGCCGCGCGAACACGGCGGAATCTCCGTGCTGGCTGCGCGCAAGGCGGGCCTACCAGCGCTTCAATGGGGCCGCCGCGCGAACACGGCGGAATCGTCACGTGCTCGACGACGC
>CAZYKT010000054.1:0-41104 GCA_964648165.1 uncultured Polyangiaceae bacterium
AGCTTGACGCCCGCGTCCGACCGCGCCATCAGGCTGCGTGTAAGGGGGTTACGTCCCAGAATCAGAAGCAGCCAGTACTCTGGTCACGTACCTGGCGTCGCCACCGTACCCGTGGCAAGTGCAGCCATCGGTTTACGTCGCTCCAACGGCCTCTCTAGCATACCTCGCTCTTGACGACGGACCACCCGTATTGACCTGGCAAGTGTCACTTGCGAACAGTGGGATACTTACAGCCACCGATGGGTACGTCAACGCCACAACCGGCGCGCTCATGGCTGTCAACTGGACGAGTTTCGGGGCCGACTGTGCATCATGGGATCCCAATAGAGAACCAGCGGTGCGCACGCCAGCAAATTGGAACGTGGTCACCCGCTATAATGGGACGCAAGTCATCTCGGGTACCACCTGGAGTTCTGCGGTGTCCGGCGGTGGCGGTTCTGGCGCCACAGACGCCGGTGGTAGTGAGGGCACCTCCGGATCTGCCAGTGTCGGCGGTTCGGGGGGGAATGCCCCAACGGGTGGAACCACTGGGGCGGCAAGCGTGTACCACCAGCTATTGACCAACTGGCAGGGGAATGGAGCCTCAGATCAGGCGTGGGTGTCCGTGTTTTCGGGCCCGTGGGGGGAGTTTCGGGATCGAAGCGGTTCCCCGCATCCCCCGATCTACTGTGGTGACATCGAAGCCAACGACGACGATACTCTGTATTGGTCCAATAACCAGTCTAGTGAAGACGCGCGCGACGCAGCGTCCGTTCTCTGGGCTATCCAATCCGCAGACTCGTATTTCAGAAACTTCACGTTTGCTGGGGCGGCGGACCCAGCACCGGTGACATGGTGTGGTATCACCGGCATGTTCTGCGCCGCACGAGGGGGTGGCAGGGCAGCTCTCGATGTGGTGCTGAACCAACAGGAGATCACCTGCAGCGGTCGACCGTGCGCACCACTGCTGGCTCGCTATGCGACAAACAACGGACCCCTGATAGATCCAACCGTATTCATCGACTTGCGGGATCCTCGTTTTCAGCATCCAGTGTGGTTGGACACGATCGCCCACGAGTTTGCCCACGGCGTCCATCAGGCTGCCCGGGCACGTCTTTCGGATTCCGGCAACGCGAGGTTCGTCATTGCTGGTGAGTCGGCCATCATTCTTGAGGGGTTTGCCGACACATTCGGTGAATTGGTGGAGGAGTACACACTTGGGACCGCGCCAGACTATAAGGCAACGCCTCTTGGTATACGGAACTTCCAGACACCAGCGGATTCAACCACGTTGACGGCAACGGGAACTACACCGCAACCCAAGCCTGACACCTATCGCGTCTCACCCTGGGTAGACCCGCCCACCGAAGTTACCACATGGGACCCGTACATCGATACAACGATACTCACCCACTGGTACTATCTGCTGGCCAATGGTGGAGAGGGAACCAATGGACACAGCTGCCCCTACCACGTTGACGCGGTGCCAAGCATTGACATTGGCCGGGTGCTGTTCGCGGCCCTTGCGACCTACAATGGCAACAACCCGACATTCCACGGCTTGCGCGAGGAGACGTTTGCCGCAGCAGCGGCTCTGCAGCCCGAGAGTGACCTTTCCTACCAAGTGGCTCGGGCATGGGACGCGGTTGGGGTGACAGTCGAGACTCTGCCCGAAGATCTGATTCCAGCCCTGGGAGATGAGGTCGATCCATGGCCAAGTGTCGAGGTATCCTGGCCGGCACCGCCCGGAATGACGTGGGAACTTCAGATCGTAGCGGTTGAAAGGGACGAGGTGCCCGATTGGAGCCAAAAGCTTTGGCAGGGCGGACTGGGGCCTACCCAGTCTGATGATGGTCCGGAGTACCGGGTCCATGCGCAGGTCGTGTTGGATGCCGGAACCACGTACGCCTGGCGTGCAACGCCGGAAGTCCTGGTCAATCAATACTGTGAACCCGGAGTCGAATGCAACACCGAATACGTATGGGGAGATTGTGCGGTCGAGGGCACTTTCTCGACGTCGCCAAAGCTGCCGAGGGTTCTATCCCCTGAACCCGACAGGAATGGTGTATACGAATTCCCAACATACGATGGTGACATGTCCTTTGGACCCATCGATGGAGCCGATACTATTCGCTTTTCGACTCGCCTTACGTGTGACCAACTCGTGACGCCCGGCCATGGCGGCGTCGATTCACATGGGGATCCGGGGAGGGTAGCCGTCGGGAACGAGTCGTCGGAGATCGCGCTCGTCGGCACTCTCTTCGTCGACGACGGTGACCTGATATCTTCTGACGAGGATCTTCCTCGTTTCGTACCGGGTCAAGAGTACGACCTGGCAGTTGTGCCATTCTCCGGGCCGTCTCGCGGGTCATGTGAGACGTTCCGCGTGAGATGGCCGGAAGATGCAGCTCCAACTATCCTCTATCCGGGAGATATCGCGTGCAGCGGCGAATATGGCGAGACCGACCTGAAAAAAGTCGGGGAAGACGAATTCGGGGAAGACGTTTTTGAACATACTCTGGCTTACTATGCATCCGGGGTGTTCGCGGTGTTCGAGTGGGTGCCGGTGGAAGGGGCGACCAACTACACGCTGCACATCATGGAGGATACCCTGTATGACGACGACGTTCCTCCGATCGAGCTTTTTGTGCCGTTGGGGCCTGGCCAATATGCCCGCTGCGGAGATCTCGAGGAAGCCGATGGCATCCAGCACAATCCCAACAACTTGTGCTACTTTGGTCCCCCTACGATCGCGGAGGACCTCCCATGGGGATTCTACCGATGGCGTATCGAGGCTGACCTGGATGGGGAGTACTACACGACGTCTCCGAGACTCTGTTTCTGGGCGGGACCCTCACAGCCGACCATAGTTGAGCCGGAGCCCGACACGACTATCCACAGATCGACGATGGCACTCCGGTTTTCGTGCGCCCATGCGAATTCGTACGACGTGGCCCTGAAGAACTCCTCCGGAGACGAGTTCCGCAAAATCATCCCCAACAAGGCCGAGCACAATGTCGTACAGGAGGTCACTGTCGTCGGCCTGGCGGCGGACGAGACGTATGAACTCACCATGACCCCGCGACCCTGGACGGCGGACGCAGGCCCGGAATTCGCCTATGAGGACAAGGACCACGTAATTGTAGCGGCCGTCGAGTTCAACACAGCAGAGAATCTGTTGGATGTCGATGATGACGGAGATGGTTTCTCCGAGGACGATGGGGATTGTGACGACGAGGACTCCGAAATCAATCCGGATGAGATCGATGGATGCCAACAGGTTGGAGTCGACGAGGATTGCGACGGCGAGATCGACGAGGATGAGGCCGAAGGATATTGCACCGACGATGATGATGACGGACAGTCCGAGTACGAGGGAGACTGCGATGATGACAATCCTCACGCCTACGAAGGGGCTGATGAGCCCTGCGGTGGAGACGAGGACCTTGACTGCGATGGCAGCGCACCGCGAGGTTGCATTGCAGTGTACGTGTTGAACCATGGCACGTGGATCAACAACTTCAGTTGTTCGACCTTCGAAGGACACGGAGACTACAGAACCGAAGGCCAGGGTCGGTTCGAGGTAGTGATTGGGCTTGAGGATGGCTCCGGAACGATTGAGTTTGACGGGATTGGATTCTGGAAGGCGGATTGGCAGTACGACAACGCGCCGCCTAGCCACGAAGAGGGGGGGCCATTCGACCTCGCGGAATCAGGTACGGTCACGGTCACTGACAACGGGGATGGCGTGGAGGGTGAATTCGCGGGAGCTTATGTTGCCGGCCATTTCCTGGAGAATGACCAGCTGTCTCTTTCCATTGACGACTTTCAATTCTGGGGAATTGGACTTGACTGGGAGTGCCACATTGCGACCCAGACCCGGGTGTATCTGTCTCGTGATGAGTGAAGGAAGCATCGGTTCCGATGGAGGTTAGACGGCGCCACCGTACGTGCTCTGCCCTAATGCGAGCACGTCACCATCTCGTGACACTGCCCAACGCGGCGGCACTTCTTGCGCTCCATATCAGTTGCGTGGGCTGCCGCCCTTCGTCGAGAACGCGCGTTGAGGAAGCGGTTCCCGATTGGAGCGTTGCTTCGGAACAGGGCAATGTTACAGCCGCGTCTTGCCTACTCGGGACAGTAGATGACTGCGCGGCTTGCGGCGATCGTTGTTTGTCGGGGTGCTGTCAGCAGGGGCACTGTGTTCAACTCCCCAAGCCTTTTGCTCACGAAGCACCCGGGCGGTTGGTCACGTTGACCCCGCAGGGCCCCCTGTTCGCTCGGCGACGCCTGTCTGGGTTCGGTTATTGGCCGGTGTTCGAGTACCACCGGCATCTCTTCTCCGGTGTGAGCGAAGCGCTCCCCGGGTTGCTTCGAATGGGCGCCATTGCGTACGGTGGTGGCAAGCTCTTTGGCCTGTCCGAGGGGCTCAAGGTCGCCGAGATCGACTCGTCCGGTCAGGAGCAACGAGTCTTGGCAACCCTATCGCCTGTTCCCGTCGGCGAGGATCGCTTCACGATGCTTGCCGACGAGTCCGGCGTGTTGCTGTTCTCGTTTTGGCGCACCGTCCATATCACGCGGCCAGGAACGGTCCGGAGCTGGGGCCGGACTTCCTTCAAGGTTGCGACGGGCCCGGGAGGATTTTTTGCAATTCACGACCACGAACCGGTCCGCCTGCCGTTCAGTGAAGACCGTCGTGAACATCTCTCGCTCTTGAAATGGTTCGAACCATGGCATTCCAAGAACCCACGGGTGGTTGCCAGCGGTGAACGGATTGGCGCCGCTGCTTTCGCGTCGGGCTGGACCTTTTTTTCGGACCGAGACTCCGTCTTCTGTCTGCGGAACGGGGACGAGGAGCCACGTCGGGTGATTCGGATGCCCGGGTTTGGGCTGTTGGAGCTGGGAACCATCGACGACAGACTCTTCGTGGGGGCCGCGCGCACCGGAAACGAGCCGCCTGAGGAATGGCGGAGCCTCAAGCATGAGCTGTATTCGTTCGAGCTGCCGCTGTGCGGTGATGGGATGGCGGCGAAATGATTCGACTCCGTGGCATCGCCCTGGGAATGTGGCTTTCGATGCTCGTCCTTTTGGTGGTCGGATGCCGCCGGTCGGAACCGCGGGCAGTGTGTGGGCATAGTGGCAATCCCCTTCGTCAGCGCTACTGCGTCAGATTGCCGAGGCCGTTTGCCCGCGCCCCAGCAGGGAGTGTCACGAGTTTCGCTGGTGATGGATTCATCTTTGAGGAGAAGGGCCGGGGCTTCGTTCGATACTCGGCATCCCGTGGCGTGGACCGCGTAGGCTATGCTGAGGCTCGCTTCCGGCCCGCTGCCTATTTCGATGGGAACTACTATGGCGTGCAGCATGGTCACATCGTGCGCAACCGCACTCTGAGGGGGAAGCCCGTCCGGGTCGGCGACGTGCCGTGGGCGAGCGAGCGAACCCTTGCCATCGACCAGAGTGGGATCTACTTCACCGATACCGAGATCCGTGTCCTGCGTGGGGAGAAGATCAAGAGGCTTGCTACCGGCTTGCCACCGGCTTCCCAGACCCCGCTGGAACTGCGAAACAACGGCGACGGATTCGATGGGGCCGCGCTCAATCAACACATTCAGGTTGTGGCTTTGGGGCCCGACCAGCTGTATGTGTTGCAGTCGGTCTGCTGGAAATACGTTGATCACTTCGAGGCTTTTGGTCGCATTTATGCAATGAGCCAGGCTGGGGCGGACGCGCATCAGATGGCCGTGGGGGAGGGGCTAGCTTGTGTGACCGCCGACGACCGATGGGTTTACTACGCTGACGGCGGAGCGGCCTACTGCAGGCACCATGGGGAGGGGAAGCCGAGGAAATTCCTGTCCGAGCGCGGCCGGATCACGGCCCTGGGTGTTGACGCGACGCACCTTTACGTTGCTGTCCAAGGTCCGTCGTCGAACCCGCATCAACCGACTATCGGCCTGAGTGAGGGCCCAACTGACCTCTATCGACTGCGCAAACCGGTCTGTCGAGACCGGTGAATCTTCGTGATTGCGCCGACTACGACCAGAAGACACAGGTGGGGATTCGCAGCGACAACTGAAAGCCGCTCTGCAAAGTGAGGACGGCGCGTAGCGAGCCTCAACGGGCGACACTGCCCCCATGCCGACCGGAATCGCGGCACGTAGGCTGCCGTGTGGGGGCTGGTTGCGCACCAGACCCTACCAATCCTGCGCTGGCTGGCCGTGCGTTGGCCGTTCGTGGCGCCATCGGGTGTCCCCTGGGAACCTTGCCCCGGTTTGGGTGTCAAGTAGCAGTATCAGGACCGAGGCCCAGGTGACCTGCAGAACCGTACCTGGCCGGCTCCGCACTTTTCTATCCATGGTCCTTCGCCGACGTCGCCGGGTGTTGCTTCTTGGGGTTTTGAGCCTTCTGCCGGTCGCCTGCAAACCGCGCCCCATTCCATCGCCCGACAGCGCTGCCAGGACCAGCGATGGGCCAGGCAAAAGCTCTGGCAAACCCACCTGCCTTCTCGGCACCATCGACGATTGCTCACGGTGTGGCGACCGCTGCGCGACGGGATTGTGCCGAGCAGGCAGGTGCGAGGCCATGCCTCGACCGTTTGCGGAACGGGTGAAGGAGTCTTGGTACTGCTTGGTTGATGGAATTGGCGTCGTGTACTTCTACCAGGACGGGACCAAGCGTCGTTACTCTACCTCCCGCGGTGTCGAGATCTTTCCGCCTACCAAATGGCACTTCGCACCCTTCGGATTCGCTGACGGCTACTACTACGGTACGGGAGAACCCTGGGCCATTCTGAAAACCCGCGATCTCGCCGTTGAGCCAGTTGTCGCGGAACAGCTGCTGTTCAGTAGGAAGTTCACGCCGACGCCGCGCTTCAACGCGGACGAAGGCGGAATCTACAGTGGACGGCAGCCCGTTCGGAATGGCCGCCTGTCCGCACCGATGTCGCTACCCCCGTGGCCGTATGCCTATTTTGACCGCAACTACCTTATGAACCGGTCCAGCATCTTTTGGACCGACTTCTACGACAGACGGTATGGCGACCCGCCTGGCTGCTACATTTGTCGGGGGCGCGAAGAGACGTTCGAGAAGACCACGTATCTGAAGGCCATCAACAAGGATGGAACGTACGCTCGTATCCTCGCTACAGGACGCACAATGGCGGGACGTGGGCGCGGCGAAGTGATGCTGGGCGTCGCGGTCGACGATCAATGGGTGTACTACATCCAACACCATGACGGCTCGCCCGACGTCACACTGAACTGCGTCCCTTCCAATGGCGGACCGAGTCGCACGTTCATGACGGCCAGGGAAGAGGACAGCCTCACGTTATTGGGCGTCAGCGACTCGTATCTGTACCTGGGCCTTCTGGGAAGCGACTTGGGCACGGGTCCAAACTGGGAACGGCTGCGTGGACGGGACCTGTACCGGATCGCCTTGCCGGTGTGCCAATAGGAGCTCTGGAGAGGGAGCCGTCGACCAATGCCGAAGCCCGAACGTCGTGCCAACTCGGTGTCACTCGATGGAGCAGGAGCAACTCTGGTCGGAGCAGTGCTGCTCCTTTTCGGGCTTGTGCCAGGATGCAAGCCGGCACCTGCTTGCCTGGAGGAGCCCGCTCCGCCGGTGTCGTCAATCACCGTAACGGTCGTCGATGATTCGTCCAAGCCTCTCCTCGGGACGGTGACGAATTGCTCCCGGTGTGGCAAGGGTTGTGAGGGAGGGCTCTGTCGAGTGGGCCGCTGTGAGAAACTCGATCATCCCTTTGCCGAGGACGTGGAGGGCAGTTGGGAGCTGGCTTTCACGGAGGACGGCTTCCTGTTCGAGCGTCTGGACGTAGGGTTCGTGCGCTATCGGTTCTCGGGAGAGGTCGAGGTGTTCCCTTACACCAAGGCAACCTTCCGCCCTTATGCCTACCACAAGGGAGTGTATTACGGCTATCTGTTCAAGTCACGCACGGCGTTCATGGTGAAAGCCAAGGATCCGCTGACAACGCCGACGGTACTCGGTGAGTGGCCAGGGGTTGATGACTACAGGGCAGCGCGTCTGATGGTGGACGGCACGGCGGTGTTCGTCGGACAAGCTCGCTACCAAGACGGTAAGTTCGCGTCCTTTCTACCGAGCTACAGGGACAGCTCGGAGTGCGCCCAGGACTCCGTCCTCGGAGCCAAGTCCCTGTTCTGGACGGAGATCGAGCCCCAGCAACGCCTGCAAAGGACGGGGGAGAAGGTCACGGAGTACTTCGGCTCGGTGCGCGCCGTGGACAGGGACGGCACCCATCTGAGGATCCTGGCCGCGGGCAGACAGACCAAGAAGCTTACCGCGGATGAGGACTTCGTCTACTACGCCGACTACGACCCAAAGACACGGGTGGGGAGCCTACACTGTGTACCGGTCCGAGGTGGGCGTTCGCGGCGGATCCTCGCTCTGCCCGGTCACAGCATCATGGCCCTGGGTGTGAACCAGCCCTATCTGTACTTGGGGATTCGCAGCGACAATTGGAAGCCTCTGTACAGGGTGACGAGCGCACGCAGCGAGCTTCACCGAGTGAAGCTGCCCGTTTGCCGACCGGAATCGCGGCGCCGCTGAGTCGTCGAAGCCGACGTCGTGAAACGTTCGGTTCGGTCCACTCACGAGATCCGACATTTCTAGCGTCAGTGAACGACCTCTTCGCGGACGGAGAGATTGGTCAAGGATCGTGGTCCCGGTGGGCACACACCTGGTCACCACCCACGAGGGGAGCGTCCAGGTCGTTTCGCTCGAACAGTAACGATGGGTCGCCTCGCGGTCAGTCGCAGGAGACACAACGCTGGGTCTCTGGATCGCAGTAGGCATAGGTGCCCAGGCATCGGTCGGCGTCGGTGCAGCTCGAGCCGACCGGCTTCATTGGCCTACAGACTTTTTCATCGTCGGTTGTGGAACAGTAGAGCCCGAGTTGGCAGGAAACGATGACCTCTGGGTACGCCGCGGCATAGCCGCACGCCTCACCCAGTCCCGGAGCTTTCAGTTCGCCGAGCTCGACGCACCACCCGTCGCTGCCGCAGGTCGAGTCGGCAAAGTCGCACTCCCCTTCCCCCGGAAAACACTGCTCGCCAGCCTTTTTTGCCTTCGTACAAGTCTGCCAATCCGAGCCCCGACAAAGATAGCCGGGGGCACAATCAAGTGACGTTCGACAGTCTCCCGTGGGGGCCGCCGCGAAGCACCTTCCGTCCTCTTCGATGCTCTCGTTCATGCAGGTCAACCCGGGCTCACAGTACCTCGGATGGTCCCCCCCACAGGGCTCTCCTTCTCCGGCTTCCCGAACGCAGACACCTCCATCGAGTTGGCAGCGTGATCCCTTTTCGCATTGGGTCTGGTGGCGTTCCAAATCGACACAGCTCTCCCCGAGCTTGGCGTAGGCTTGGCAACTTGGGCAGGCGTGACTCGGGGAGTCGCAGTACGTGCCCGGCGCGCAGCTCCTGAAGGAATACAACGACCCCCCACCGATCGCGCAACTATGGCCTTCCGGGAGCCTTCCCACCAACACCGTGTCGCAGGTCTCCGGTCGCGGCGCGGCCTTACCACACTCGCGCTGGCGCATCTGTGCTACGCAGCTCCCGCTGAGAGCCGGATAGTAGACCATCCTTTTCGCCTCGACCTCGGCCGCGATGCTGTCACAAACCAACGAGGGACCGGTGTGCCTTTGCAGGTAGTAGCCCCGGCCGTTGGTGAAACATCGGTCGTTGTACTCCAGCACGGCCAGCTCGTACGCCTCGCAGAACTCCCGTGCCGTGGAGTAGCCCGGGTAGGCCTCTTGGGTCTCGCTCCGGGCCCCGCAGCCCCAGACGAGCCAAGCGCCAAGGATGACTGCCCATTGCCTGCACCACATTGTTGCAGCATACCTTTCTGGGCGTAACGGGGCCAGAGCGCATCGAGATTCGCGGTTTGGGCTGGCTCGGCGCAACCACGGTCCTTGGAGGCACGTCAATCCATGGGGTTCGTCAGGGCGGTTCCAGGCGCCACAGTCACCCGGAATCACCGCTTTGGCCGTCGTGGTATCGGTGAACAACCAGGGCGAAGAGTGGCCACGTCGTCTTCGACCTACGACGCACTGCGCGCAGATTGAAGGCATCGTAGTCGTTCCAGTCGCCACCGCCCTGGTCGAATCTCGGGGATCCACGATCTGATCGATGAGCCTCCAGCCGGGGTGGTTCCAACCGAGACCTGATTCTGATTCACGTCGTTGCTTCCCAGGTGCGAAAGGACGATGTGCGAAACGACCTGCCGCGCGATGGGTTGTCGGGCTCGCGAGCGGTATGGGTATTCGGGGACGTGAGCGCCCATTGGACGTGCCTGCGGTTCACCGGCAATAGGGCAGCTAGGACGAGCCTTGCTCCCCGCGGGCTAGGGTGCCAAGCTTCGGTTCTGCTGAGCGGCGGGGTGCGTCATGGTTGATAATCAAAGGGCAGGGATGGGTCGATTCATCGTCGGTTTCGCGTGGGTGTTGGCCCTCGTGGCTTGCTCGACGGGTAGCAGAGGATCGGTCGCGCCGGCAGGTGACGCTGGCGCTGGGGACGGCGGCGAGCGCGCGGTCGCAGAGGGAGGCAGTGGTGCCGCCGCGCCGATTGAGGCAGAGGCAGGTGCGCCAGCAGCGATGGCTGGAGGGGGCGGCTTGGGCGGTGAAGGAGATGGCGGTGAGCGCGCGGTGGCAGGGGGAGGCAGCGGCGATCTCAGCGCATCCGGATCCACGGGGCTGGTCATGACCTGCGACGAGATCGGGCGTTGGGCAGATGGGCTCTACCTGACGGCCAAGGAATGCCAAAGTGACGAGGACTGCTTTTACTTGCGCCAGAGCTCCAGTTCGGACCCCAACGAACCTGACCCGACGGGCTGCACGAGCCGCTACGATTGTTTGGTTCGCATCCCTCCTCTCCGCGGGTACGAGTGCTATGCGTCCGTGAGCGCGACGAGACCTGACGACGAACTCATCGAGTCGATCCACTTGCTCACTCGGGCTGCTTGGGAGAATGGCTGCATCGTCGACACGAGTTGCGACCCTCCACCTCCTACGGTCCCGGTCTGTTCTGCCCAGGGCCGTTGTACGGGAGAAGCCGCTGACCAAGTCTCCGAACGTTTTTGCCAATTCCCGGAGGAGCGATGGAGTTGCAAGGCGCTTGAGCGAGCCTACTTCTTCGACCAGGTGTCGAAGACCTGTCAGGAATACGGGGTAGGGACCTTCGATCCGTTCGACGATGCCGACTGTTTCTCGACCGTGGAGGCCTGCCAGGCTGCTTGCCAGAACACACCGAGGTTGCCGGAGGTCGTCACCTTCGAGTTCTCCGGCGTGGTCGAGGAAGTGAAGGCGGTTGTCGGTTCGGCGGAACCCACGGAGGAGCTGGACGTGGCCGTCGGCGATCCGGTCACGGGATTCTACCGATTCGACCCCACGGTTCCCAACGCGTCTCCGCAACCAACGCGTGAATCATACGCGATCTACTGGAACTACTACGATGAGCTGGCTCTGAAGGTCCAAGTTGCAGAGGTCACGTTGATGGACCGGTACAGCCACTCGGCGGTCGAAGTCCACGACGACGATGGTCCGTCACCCGACGTGGATCCAACGGACCGATATCTGTTGTCGTTGGAGGACTTGCGCGGGCTACCCCCCAACTGGGACTGGGTCGGCACCCTGTCCATGGATCTGTCGACGACGACCGACCTTGCGGCAATCGATGGAATCGAGCTACCCGTCGTGCCCCCCGATCCCTCCCTGTTCATGACTCATCGGTTGGAGCTGGTCCTGTCCGACTCCCACGACAACGTGGTGACGATCGGAGTGGATGTGGAGAGTCTGGTGCTGGCGGACTGACGATGCGGTCTCACTTGCAGGTCCTCGCGGGCCCGCGTCGTTCGTCGTGAGCTGTGCGGCCCGGATGCCGCCCGCCCATTGGACGTGCCTGCGGTTCACCGCCAATAGGGCTTGAACGGGCGCCAGCCGAAGGGCTACCCATCCCCGGAAAGGCTAACCGTGCCCGCATCCAACACCTCCCGAACTTTGCGTGTTACGTCGTTCGAGGTGAACGGCTTGGCGAGAAAGTGAGTTCCTGCCTCGAGCACGCCGTGGTGGACCATTGCGTCATCGGTGAAGCCCGACATATAGATAACCTTGAGCGTTGGCCGCGTTTTACAAAGCGCCTCAGCCAGCGCTCTGCCGCTCATCCTGGGCATCACCACGTCGGTCAGTAGAAGATGGATATTGCCCGCGTACCGTGCGCAGACCAACAGAGCCTCGTCACCGTCCTCGGCGGCCAATACCCTGTAGCCGGCTCCTTCAAGCGCACGTCTGGCGACCTTGCGCAATGCGTCCTCGTCCTCGACGACGAGAATCGTCTCACTTCCGGTAGACCGACTCGGGAACATCGATGATCTGACAATCGTCGTTGCGGCCACAAACGCCTGCGGCAAATAGATCTTGAACGTGGTCCCTACACCGGGTTCGCTATACACCCAGATGTTGCCACCGCTTTGTTTGACCATACCGTAGACCATGGACAGACCCAGACCAGTACCCTTGCCCCTTTCCTTCGTGGTGAAGAAAGGCTCAAAGAGCCTAGACATCGTCTGTTTGTCCATGCCAGAGCCAGTGTCAGTAACTGCAAGCAACACGTACGAGCCAGGTTTGGTCGCCATGTGGCCTTCCGCGTACTCCTCGCCAATCTCTACGTTGGCGGTTTCGACGGTGATCCTGCCGCCCCGGGGCATTGCGTCGCGAGCGTTAACCACCAAGTTCAGCAGCACCTGCTCGAGCTGCCCAGGGTCAGCTACCACCACACCGAGGTCCGGCGCGAGCACCTGAACGAAATCGATGTCCTCGCCGAGGATTCGCCGAAGCATCTTCTCCGTCTCGGTTACAATCTGATTCAGATTCAATGGTACGGGCTGCAAAATCTGCTTGCGGCCGAAGGCCAGGAGCTGCCGAGTCAACGCCACCGCCCGTTGGGCAGCCTTCCTGACCTCCAGAAGGTCTTCCTTTGGGGAACTGCCTTCCGGTAGCTCGTCCACCGCGAACTCCGTGTAGCTCAGGATCACAGAGAGCAGGTTGTTGAAGTCGTGGGCCACGCCTCCCGCGAGGCTGCCGATTGCTTCCATCTTCTGTGCTATCCGGAGCCTGTCCTCGAGCTTCGCGCGCTCTGTCTCCGCGCGCTTGCGTTCGGTGATATCCTGGACCATGCCGTGAAGACCAATGACGCGGCCACTACGGTCGCGCTTCGGACTACCAAGCGCATTGACCCACCGGCGGGTCCCATCGGCCCGGATGAACTCCAGCTCAAGCTGGTAGGATTTGCCCGTCCGAAGCGTTTCGCCCACCGCTGCGGTCAGGAGAGTCCAGCTTTCCGGCGTGTAGAGCCTTGGTTGCTCCGCGAAGCTGGGAGCGGGGTCTCGGGGATCGATGCCGGCAATCCGATAGAGCTCCTCCGACCAGGTTACGGTGTCAGCATCGGCGTCCCAGTCCCAAACCCCAATGTGCGCCAGGCGATGGGCCTCGAACAATCGCGCCTGGCTCTCCTCGAAGGCCGCCTGGATCCGCTTGCGTTCCTCGATCTCCGCCTGCAATTGCAGGACCTTCTTCTCCAGCTTCCGAAACAATGCCTCGTTGTGATGGCGCAACACCTCCATCTCTTCACCCAAGGGAAGGTCGAGGATGGGGACCTGCCTTCGTTTGGCTTCATCCAGAACCTCGCGCACCAATTTCGCGAGCACCTCCGACTTCTGAGGCTTGACCACGAACCGTTCGGCTCCGAGGCTCAGTGCAAACTGTTCGTCGCTGGGGTCCGTGTACGTTGCGGTGTAGAAGACGAAGGGTATGCTGTGCAGTCGCTCGTCCGTCTTCCATCGCCGACACAGCTCGAACCCGTCCATGACCGGCATCAGGATGTCGGTGACAATCAGATCGGGTGGCGACTCTAGTGCTAGCTCCAAGGCCTCGGCTCCGTTCTGGGCAGACACCACGTCATAGCCATTGCCCTCGAACACCGCCACCAGCAGGTAACGGTTCTCAGCGACGTCGTCTACGATGAGGATCGTGGTCATGGGGTCCCCTTCCCGGATGGTGTGCCCAACAGAAAGGTGTCGATCTGCGCGGCGAAGCTGCTCGGATTGATGGGTTTCTCGATATAACCGCTGCACCCAGACTGTAGGGCCTTCTCGCGGTCGCCAGCCATGGCATAGGACGTCAGCGCGATGATGGGTGTCGAGGCCAAGTCTGGATTGTTGCGCAGGATCTGCGCCACCGCATACCCGTCCATTATCGGCAATTGGATATCGAGGAGAATGAGGTCAGGTCGAAGCCGAACCGCGATGTCGATCCCCGCCT
Source organism: uncultured Polyangiaceae bacterium (assembly GCA_964648165.1). Lineage (GTDB taxonomy): Bacteria > Myxococcota_A > Polyangia > Polyangiales > Polyangiaceae > FEN-1139. The sequence goes on from CAZYKT010000054.1 coordinate 14,324, forward strand.
GGCCATCTTCTGCCCAAACCACCTCATGACCACGGGCGACGAGGATAAAGTTGACGAGGTAGAAGTTCTGCTCGTTGTCCTCGATGTAGAGAATCTTCGTTGTCACTTCTTCCCTCCACTCATTGGCAGCTCGAAGACGAAGCTGCTCCCTTTGCCCCATTCGCTCTTCACCCAGATCGTACCGCCCAGCATTTCGACGAGCTTCTTGCAGATCGAAAGCCCCAGTCCGGTGCCCTCATGCCGTCGGGTGATGCCGGAATCAAGCTGCGTGAATGGTCTGAACAGGCTGGCCAGGTCCGTCTCCTTGATTCCCATCCCCGTGTCCGTGACGCTGACGACCACCTGATCGCCCTTGACGAACGCCTCCACGCTGACCTGCCCTTGCTCGGTGAATTTGATGCTGTTGGAGAGTAGGTTGAGAAGAACCTGTTCAACTCGACGCCGATCGCTATGTATCGTCCCTATTGACGGGGCAACGTTGGCCAGCAGTGCCAGTCCTTTCTTCTCGGCCAACGGGCGGGCGGTGCCAACCACCCCACTGATCGATGCGCCAAGATCGAAGGGCTCAAGCAAGAGCTTCATCTGCCCCGCCTCGATCTTCGACAGATCGAGCACGTCGTTGATCAAGGCCAGCAGATGATCGGCGCTCTTGCACACCATACCCATTTGTTTCGATTGCTCTTCATTCAGGGGCCCCGCCAGGCCCTGCAGCAATACCCCGGAAAAGCCAACGATGGAATTGAGTGGGGTGCGCAGCTCGTGTGACATGGTGGCCAGAAAGGCAGACTTCAAGCGGTCAGCGGACTCAGCACGATCCCGGGCCGTGGCGAGCTGCTCAAGGGTGGACTCAAGCTCGCGCGTGCGTTGGGCGACCATGTCCTGAAGGTGGTCGCGGTACTTGGTAAGGTGCCGTTCCGCGTCCTGAAGCGAGCGCTGCGTCTGTTCCAGCGCGCGAACCATCTCCTCGAAGGAGTGCGCCAGGTCACCGATCTCGTCGCGAGAGCGGATATCGATATGCCGGCTCAGATCACCGGTCTGGGCGATGTGGTCGGTCTCCCAGGTAAGCTTCTTGAGGGGACGGACGACGAAGAGGTGGAGGCCCGACAGAGTTAGAACGCTCAGCAGCAATAGACCCACGGATAGGCTGAAGACCATCCAGAGGACTGGGCCACGGATTACCTTCTCGATGTCGGCCGCAGCGACGAGAACGGCAATCGTCCAGTCCCGTTCCGAGGATACTTGGGAGAAGAGGAAGTGCTTCTGTCCCGAGATGTCCAGAGCCCTTATCCCCGCATCGTGTTTCGTCAGCAGGGCTTGGAGCGCAGGGGAGTACTCCTCGATCTTTTTGCCATGCAACCGGCTGTCCCGGTTGGCTAGCACGATGCCATTACGATCCACCAAGAACGTGTTCCCAGCAGGGTGCGTCCTGAAGCCTAGAGCGAAGTTGGTTAGGGCACCAATCGTGACATCCATTCCGACCGCGCCGTAAAATACACCCTTCTCATCCACCAGGGACGTGACCACGCCAATGTTGATATCCTTGGCCGTCACCGAGGGGTATGCGTCGGTCGTCACCACCGCCCCGGGGCTGGCCTTGGCGCGAACGTACCAAGGCCGCTCCCGCGGATCATAACGGGTGGGACGCTCCCGTGGATGGGAACGGACGAAGGAACCGTTTTCTCGGCCCATGTAGACCGAATTCACGTGGGCGTGAGTGAGACGGTGCACGTTGAAGAGAGTGATGATCTTCTTCTCGTTCGCGGAGTAGCTGTATTCGAAGTTGTCGGGGTCGGCCTGTAGGAAACTCGTGAACAGGGAATCGTCCCTGGAACGGACCAGTTCGTTGGCCGCCAGGCCCCTGACGTCTCCCTCTACGTTCGCGAAAAAGCCCTTCAGGGCAAAGTCGAAGCTGTGTAGCTGCTGCGAGACACTCTCCTGGATCAGCGCAAGTTGCTCGTTCCGAAGCCTGTTGTAGGTGACACCTCCAAAGACCAAGACGATGAAGACCAAGGTGGAAGCGAAGAGGACGATGAGTTTCTGCCTAAGTCTCATGTGACCGCGCCTCTTGGTCAATTCCAGAGCCTTCAGTTGGACTGGTCACCAGAGCCTCCACGTTGTGGGATATGGCGGCCTCCGCTCCGTTGAACGGCCCCCGCCGGGCGCTCGCCCTCCCCGAGAGTGAAGCCCGCCTCCAGTCCAATCTCATTGTTACTGACCCAGGCTCCACTCAACAGCACCCTCTCCCAATAGTAGTAGCTACCAACTCGCACCGTCCCGGTAAGTTTTGCGGCCAGGCCCACGTACAGCCGGTGTCGGTTCAACCGATCGCCAGCGGCCCAGTCGCGGTTGTCTTCGTAGTACGCTTCCCAGGCTAGCCAAGGCTGGAGTTCGGCTTTGGTCCATGTCCACGGCGGTCGGAAGCGCACTCGATTGCGATACCGGAAATACCCCGGTTGGCCTTGGAAGTTGCGGAACTCCACCCGTACCCGGTCCTCCAAGGTAACGTGCCATGGTTTGGCGGCGAACATGAAATCCGTCAATGGACGGTGCTCCACCCACCAGTAGTGGTCCGACACCCTCCGAAGACTTGGGGTTTCGGAGTCGGAAGTCACTTCCCCGCTGAAGATCTCGGCGTCCTTTCGCGAAAACAGCTCCCTCCAACCTAACCCCATCCGGAACCACTCCGTGAGGCGGTAGGCCACCCAGGGCATCGCTTCGAGATCGTAGTATTCCGACATGTTGTTGCGGAACTTGACTTCGGTCTCGACCTTTCCTTCCCAGTCCTGTCCCAGCTTTCCGCTGGCATCCGCGTGCAGGAGGAGCAGCCAATCGGCCTTGGCTGTCTCAGGCACGAGCACCAGTGGTACGAGGATGGCAAGGAGGTTTCTCCTCTTCGTTCGGGTGCAACTCATGCTGGTCTACCCCCCAGGGCGTCAACCAACTTTTCTAGCACGTTTCGCGGTCAGACTCTGCAGAACGCCCCGCTGATGAAGCGGCTCGAACCTTGCCGAAATGCCGAGCCGTCGCAGTCTAGTGAACCATCGGTGGGCCGGATGGGAGTGGTTCGGGTTCGCCGTACCGGTTTCCCCTGCATGGTGACGAATCCGAATTCCACCAGAAGGCCATGTTTCTGCTCGGTTTCGACCCCTTCGCAGACGATGCACATGGAGAGTTTCCGCCAGCAACATCCGCACCACGGCTCGGAGGATCGATTGTTGCCAAGCCGACCGTCAAATTCCTGGCGTCAGGGGACGGTGACTACTCTGTTTGGCGCCAGCACTCCAGAAAACCACAGCCTCGGGCGCCCACACTCCAACTCGTCGGTCGTGATTCGATTGCCCGGAGCGCGCAGCCCACGAGATCCGCCGATTCTAGCTTCGGTAAACGGAGCGAGTTCGTGGATTGGCAGTTGGACTGGGCCGCTTCGTGGCAGCGCGCGCGCTCACAGTTCAGGGCATGGGTCACAGACGCTGAGCTCCGCTATCGGGTCGTCGCCAGCCCAAGACCAAGCCACGCGACGTCCCCTTGAGCCCGAGTCTGCTCAGTCTGGGCGACCCTTGCTCCCTACGCGTCGCGGTGCCAGACTTACACCCTGCTGAGCGGCGGGGTGCGTCATGGTTGACTATCAAAGGGCAGGGATGGGTGGATACGTCGTCGGTGTCGCGTGGGTGTTGGCCCTCGTGGCTTGCTCGACGAGCAACAAGGGATCGGTCGAGCCGGCAGGTGATGCTGGCGCTGGTGGTAGAGCAGAGGCAGGTGCGCCGGCAGCGGCGGCTGGAGAGGGTGGCTTGGGTGGTGAAGGTGGAGCCGGAGACGGCGGGGCGCGCGTGGTCGCAGGGGGAGGAAGCAGCGGAGCCGCGCCGATTGAGGCCGAGGCAGGTGCGCCGGCAGCGGCGGCTGGAGAGGGCGGCTTGGGCGGTGAAGGAGATGGCAGCGAGCCCGCGGTCGCAGGGGGCGGCAGCGGCGGAGAAGGCCCATCCGTTCAGGTTGACGTGCTTGGTGCAATGGTCGGCAGCGCGTGCGACCAGTCAGTGGGCGATCCCTACCCGGTCACCGCGGACTATCCCGAGCTCGGCCTGTTGCGCTGTGTAATCTGGGATACTCGCCCCGATGGCACGCTGGGAATCGACGTCATCAACGCGGAGCATGGGTGTTTCGGCAGCTTTCAGCCACAGTGGCAAGGCGTATGGGCAACGGATGAGAGTAGTCCGACGCTGATACTCACGGCGGGGGATTGCGGTATCGTCCCCTGCGGTCAGTGCACGTACGACTACCATGTCGATCTGGCCATGGATGAGCCGGTGTCGCAGCTGCACCTGGTCGGCAATGTTTGTAGTCAAACCGATGCCAATCGGGAGATTGGCACCGTCGACTTGGCCAGCCCGTCCGGCATGGTCTGCAGCCTTCCCTCTTCGTCCGGTGGCCATGGCTATTTCGACCAGGGAGAACCCTGGTCGCTGTGTTTCGACACGCGGCCCTGCATGGCGGGCTCTCAGTGCCAGAGCAACGATGGGTCGGACGGGAGTACGCTGTGCCTACCAGAGTGCCTGACCGACGCGGACTGTCCACCGGTGGCGGGGTGCCAAGAGGGACTATGCCACCTCAGTGCAGGTAGTCCTTGATGGCTTCGTACCAGACGTTGCCCATTCGCTCGTAGCCGGCCTGGTTGGGGTGCACGCCGTCGCCCAGTTCGGAGGTGGGAAAGCCCGTGAACTGGTCGATCAGGAGCAGGTGCTTGCCCTGATCGATGCGCGATTGAACGACGCCGGGTACGGCGGCGTTGTACGTGTCGATGCCGTTGGCCTGGGATGGCTCGGGAATGATCTTGGCGACGACGATGAGCGTGTCGGGGAGCCGTTCCACGATTTGATCGATGAGCGACCCGAGGCGGTCGGCAGCGCCCGACACCTGGTTCTGGTTCACGTCGTTGGTCCCCAGGTGAAGCAAGACGATGTGCGGTTCTGGTCCCAATGCCGGATCGGGGATGAGTCCGTCGACCTGGTTGATCGTCCACGCGAAATGCCCCTCGTGGGACTGGGGAAAGTCCACACCGTCAATCTGGTCCGGACCATTGCTGAGACTGCCCACGAACGTGATGTTCTTGTCGTCGGCGATCGCGCGGGCGAACAGCTGGACGCGATACCCACCGTCGTAGCCAGTGCCGTCGGTGATGGAATCGCCGAGCGGCATGATCTTGCAGAGATCGGTGGTCGGACAGGGATCGAAGCCCGGTGCGCCGCCGGTGCCGGTACCCCCTTCACCCGTGCCCCCTTCGCCGGTTCCACCCTCGCCGGTACCGCCGGTGCCTGCTCCGCCTTCGCCCATGCCGCCCTCGCCCGTACCGCCGGGGCCAGGGTCGCCACCGTTCGCGCTGCCACCCAATGGGCTAGCTCCACCCGATGGGGTTCCACCCGATGAGGTTCCGCCCGCGGGCATCCCACCGCCCGATGTTGCCTCTCCGCCCGTCGAGGCCCCACCCGCACCGCTGCCGCCAGCAGGCAAGCTGCCGCCATTGGGCAGACTGCCACCGAATCCGGACGCACCGCCTCTCTCCAACGAGCCACCCTGGCCGGTGACGCCTCCACTCGACGGACGACCGCCGTTGCCGTTGCCGCCGCTGGGCAGCGCGCCACCCTGGGTGATGACGCTGCCGCCGGTCGAGGGCGTGCCTCCGCGGCTGGGGTTGCCACCGCTGGATGTTCCTCCGACGACGCTGCCACCCGTTGTGGTGCCGCTGCCTCCGCTTGGGTTGCCGCCGCTCGACGTCATTGCTCCGCTGCTGCCCCCCGTCCCACTGGACTCCGGCTCGTCCGACGACGAACAGGCTATTGGTAACACCGTCAAGGCAACCAGCCCCAGCAGGATCGATCTCGTCGCAACCATGGTTCTCACCGCGGTAGTCTTCGCCTAACCCGAACCAGCAGGGAGGGGCACCTGAGTTCCCCCTCGACCCCGAAAAATCGGCAGGGTGACGTGCCGAAGCTCCCTGGGCTCCTGAAAGCCGTTTTGGTTGGCCCGGCGCAGACACGACTCGGTGGCGCCCACGCGGCGCGATGGGCCGGCTTCACTCCCACCAGAATCCGCTCGCGCGGCTCAAGTCGGTGGTGTATTGTTCGACCCTATGAAGACTTGGTTCGTTTTGGTGGCGTTTCTTCCCCTGGTTGCGTGCAAGGTCGAGGACTCGAGTGACGACCAAAATGGCCATACCCAAGCCGGTGCGGCGGGTGCAGAGGGCGACGGAGGCGACGGCAACGGTGGGAACGGTGGCACCAGCGACGTCGATACTCGCGATTGCGAGAACCCCGGAGCCAGGCTCTGTGCTTCCGGTCTGGATCGGCAGGAACGCTGTGGAGATCTCGAGGCGTCCGAGCGAGCCACCCAGGAGGCGGAGTGCGTGGCCGAGGTCGATCCCGCCCACGCGCTGAGCTGTGTCTTCATCGACAGCTACACGACCTGTCTCGATCAGCTCGACTGTGACACCAGCGACGACACGTGCATGACAGAGGGCTTCCTGGCTGCGGAGCCGGAGGGGTGGGATGTTGCTTTGCTTCGTGAGTGCATCGCGGGGACGGTCACGGACGCGGTCCGTTGCGAAGCGGCCATCGGCGGTTCCACCACAACTTGCCTCGATCGCAGGCAGGAGTGCATCGATCAGTCATCCGACAGCAGCAGCCCGTTCACGGACGATCGGTGCTTCTCGCTGGCTGCCCTGACTGACGAGGCGGTTCAGACGGCCCTCGAGTGCCTTCCCTTGGCCTGCGACCAGATCGAAGATTGCCTGGAGCAGGCGGGGACGTTCACGTACTGACCCTCCGTGCGTTGGTTGACTCCCGGGGCGCACCGAGCTCCGAGCCTACCGGCGGGTCGTGGACGAATCATCGAATCCTCGGGTTCGTTGGGGCTGGATTGCGGCGGGACTCGTCTGACCTTGGCTCAGAACACGGCGAGCGGCTCCCAGTGCGGCAATGACCCCGGCCGTGGTAAGCAACGCCAACAACCCGAGTCCTACCAGCATCAACGGCCGGGGAGTGCTGGTTGACGACGACGGGATCCCCAAAAGGAGACTGAACGTCAGAAGCAGGACCCTCGGCGCGCGACGCATGGGTAGCTCTGGCAGCTCGGCTCCCAGGTTCTCTACGCGCGCTCGGACGTAACTGATGGAGAAACCGTTGACCAGAACGACCAGAGGCAACAGCAGGGTCCAGACGCGTTCCGCGTAGAACACTGCCAGTCCGATGAGGGGTGCGGCATCCGCTATCCGATCCAACGTCGAATCCAGGAGCGCACCCCAGCGAGTCGATGAGCCAGTGGCGCGGGCCACCGCGCCATCCAACAGATCGAGACCGCCGCTGCCAAGGAACAGCACGGCGGCCCAGCCCGGATGCCCCCAGGCCGCCATGACACCCGCCCCCAAGGCCGCCAAGAGAGCCAGGCCCGTGATGGTGATGGCAGAGAGGCCAAGGCTTCCGAGCCGAGCCGCCATTCGCTCCAGCAGGGCGTAGAGCCTCCGGATCGCAGCGACCTTTCCCCACGCCGTACCGGCGAGACGCGCCGGGCGGACGCCGGAGCTCGCCAACCCCGGGATGGCAGGCTCCGGTCGCTGGGGCTCCATGGGGCATGAACCCGGACGGCTCGGCTCAGGGCACTCCGCGTCCTGGCGCGCGGGCAACGACTCATCCAACGGTCCGCCCAGAAGCGGGACACCGCGGCTATCCAGGACACTCATGGATTGACCTGCTGGCACGCGCAACGACGCGCACTCACCTTCACACCTTGGCGGAACCACCTTCCCCGTTGGTCGAACTCCACCCGGTACTCGGTGGTGCCATCGGGACAATACACCCAAACGGCGCCGGGCCAAGGGCTCCCTCGCGGGGCCCGTGGAAGGCCGGTTGCTTCGGGACTCCCTGCCGTTCTCCCCTCGGACCGGGCTGAAGGTTCCGTGTCGGACGCCTTACGGAACCGGGGCAGCCGGCCGTAATGCCGATTGGCGGGTTTCCCCCGACCCGCCAGACCGGAGCATGGCAATGATCAACGTGAACCGAGCATGGTCGAAGCGGCCCCGCGTGCTGCTCGTGGATGACGAACCCGCCATTACCGCAGCCATCGTGGATGCTCTCAGGAAGCAACCCTACGACTTCATCGCCGTTCATTCGGCGGCTGCTGCCTGGCAGGTGCTCGAGGAACAGAGCATCGATGTCATCATTGCGGATGAGTGCATGCCCGAGATGAATGGAACGGAGCTACTGGCTCAGGTCAAGCAACGGTTCCCCGCAGTGATTCGGATCATGCTCACCGGGCATGGTGGCGTCGAAACGGCGATGAAGGCAATCCACGACGGGTGGGTGTATCAGTACCTGCAAAAGCCATGCAGCCCGGCGGATCTGGCCTCCACGCTGTACAACGCCCTGGTTTTGCGTTCCTTCATGCTGCCCGACGAGGGCCCGCATCTCAGGATGTCCAGCTCGGAGGAGGAGAAACTGATTGAGGGGCTGGGCCGACCCAAAGCGTAGCGGCGCGGCAAAGAACACCGGGCAGCCAGCTCCGGTGAGCCATGGCCAACACGCCTCACATGGTTGCGTTCCTACCCGGTCGACTCCTTTTGCGAAGCCAGGCTCACCCGCAACGGCTCCCGAATGGAACCGGCCGGATAGTTGCGCAACCGCGCGATGAGTCCCGCCGACACCTCGAATCCACGCGTCACGAGGAGCACGCCCGAACGCAGTCTCACGTCCTGAGCGAGCACCATCCCGACGTGCAGCGCACTCAGGGGGACTTCGCGGATCTCCAGCTTGGCTCGGGTGTTGTTGAGTGAGTCCGCCAGTGCCTGAAGGACCGTCGCATCGTAGGCACCAGTCCGACCGCGCATCGTGTCCAAGGCCACCGCCGCGGCTACGCCTTCCATTTCCAAGGTGTCAAAGCCGATAGCTGCCTTCAGGATGCGCGCACCCACCGAGGCAGACGAACCCGAACCAACCGGTTGACCGCCGGGTCCATTCTGGGCGGCCAGGATCTCGAACACCGATTCCAATCGGGGGATGTGCTGCAGTAGCTTCTGCGCGGTATGCGGGATGGTCTCGACGATCTCGCGTTCTGCCTGGGTCAACTCCTCGCCCTGATAGAACCTCTGCGCCGTCTCAGGAGAGACCGTAACCCAGCCAATCTGGGACAGCATGGCGGCAACTTCAACCGCCCATCTTTCGGCGATCTGCATGCGGTCGGCCACATTTTTGACCAAGCTCTGGAGTCGTACGGCGCGTCCGAACGCCGTGGGGTTCGCCAGGGCAAGCACCTCGGTCAGTGCCCGAATACTTCCGTGCAAGGTCTGCTCCACCAGTACCCGCTGAGCCGTCAACAGGTGGTGCTGTTCGCAGGCTGCGGCGAAGGCGCGAAGCACCTGGTCAGGGGGGCACGGCTTGAGCAAAAAACGGAACACCTGGCCCTCATTGACCGCCTCGGCCGCCTTCTGCACGTCGGTTTCCCCCGTCAGCAGCATGCGCACCGTGTCGGGCGAGCGGCCCCGCAGCTCCGCGAGTAGGGCCGCGCCGTCCATCCCGGGCATCCGCATGTCAGAAAGAACCACTGCCACGGATGTCAGCCGTCCGAAGGCGTCGAGGGCCTCTGCACCGCCCGTGGCGACGTGGACTTCATAGTGGCGGCGCAGGTTGAGAGCGAGTCCCTCCAGTATGCGCGGCTCGTCATCAACGCACAGAATCGTGGGGCGGGGCTTCAACGTCACGGGGCGCCCTTTCGGCGTGTGCCAGGACACCGCGGCTCGCCCCGGGCCATCCAAGAGGGCTCGGGAAGGTTCTCAGAGCGGTCGTCGGTCATGGCGTATCTCCTCGGCCATTCGTCGCCACTCCGGGATCCGTGATTCGACGCCGACTGGTGCGACGGGCTCACCACCTTCTGTCAATCCGGGTGTGTCGAAGTCGATCCAGGGATCGACCTGGCACGCGACAACATCCGCCCAGTGAACCGTGTCCGCCAGGGATAGATCGCCTTGGGGCGCACCGCGCGGCGCATGATGACTGGCCACTGCGTTCACCAAGACGGCAGGCAGCCCCCAGAGACCCAGCAGATACGCCCCGATCTCGGCGTGGGTCAGCTTGAAGAGCTCGGTTTCGGCGACAAACAGCGGGATCTTGTTCTGTTTCGCCAAGGCGACCGCCTGCTCCAGGTGTTTCGGAGCCTTGGCGGTCAGGACCAGCAGGCCCAGATCATGGAGCATCCCGGCAGCCATGGCGTCATCCGCCATCGATCGAGAGCCGGCAAACCGGTGGGCGATCTGCGCGACGAAGAGGGAGTGACCCTGAATCATCTCCACACTGAGTCCACAAAGAGCCGGAAGGTTGGGGAAGACACGAAACGCCTCGACCGAGAGGACCAGCTGCTTGAGGGTTCGTGCGCCGAGGTAGACAACCGCATCTCGCACGCTGGTTACCCGGCGTCCCAACCCGAGAAAGGACGAGTTGACCAGCTGCAATACCTTGGCGCACATGGCCACGTCTTGTTGCAGGATGGTGGCCACGTCTGCCAGTGGTCGATCGACGTCGGCCAAGGCTCGGGACAGCTCGGCGAAGATCCGGGGTGTCGCGGGGAGCTCCGCGATACCCCCTACCAGACCGCGAATGGCTTCGTTTTCCAGGATGGTCTGCAATCCGCAAGCGCTCTGAATGACGCTTCTCAGGGTATCCGCATCGCACGGTTTGGTGAGGAACTGATGGGCTATGGGGACGGCCCGCAGTGCCGCCTCCTCCTCCATATGCCCGGAGAGCACGATTCTTACCGTGTGCGGGTAGAGTCTCTGAACCTCCTTCAGCAAGGTGGCTCCGTCCATCCCCGGCATCCGCATGTCCGAGACAACCACGTCGAAGGGGCCTTGGGCGCACTCGGTCAACGCCTGTTCTCCTCCCCCGGCGAAAACCACGTCCCATTCCCGTCGATAACGGCGCAACAGGCCGCGAAGACCCTCCAGAATCATCGGCTCGTCGTCAACGAACAGGATGCGTTTCACGGTTCCACTTTCACGTCTTTGATTCGGATTCCTTGTTGGCGGCGGTGCCGACCGGGAGAAGGATGGTGAACGTCGTTCCGTACCCGACCTGGCTCTGGAACGTGATGGAACCCTGGTGCTTGTCGACCACGATGGATCGGGCAATGGGCAGTCCCTGGCCAGTACCCCGGCCAACCTCCTTGGTGGTGAAGAATGGCTCGAAGATGCGCTCCTGGATTTCCTCGGGGATGCCCGCACCGGTGTCCGCGATGTCGATCCTCACCTGGTCGGCCTCGCAGCGAGTCCGGACTCGAATGACGCCCCTTTCACCCTTGTCTTTTACCGCGTCCGCAATGGCATGAGCCGCGTTGACGACCAAGTTGACGAACACCTGGTTGAGATCCGCCACGTGGCACGGGACGAGTGGCAGTTCACCAAAATCCGTCTCCACGTCGGCCACGTATTTGTATTCATTGCGCGCAATGGTCAACGTGTTGTCGAGGGCCCGGTTGAGGTCAGCGGAGCTCTTCTCCCGCGAATCCGGATGAGCAAACTCCTTCATGGCGCTGACGATGGAGGAGATTCGGGAGATGCCGTCGCGGGCGCGGCTGAAGGCGCCGGGGGCGTGTTCCTCGATGTAAGACGCGTCAGCCTCCTGCTCGGCCTGCTCGATCTTGGCCACCGCCTCCTCGAATCCAGGCGCGTCGGTCAGCCCAGCCAAAATACTCCGGTAGGCGTTGATGAGCGCCTGGGCGTCTCGGAAGGAATCCTCCAAGAAGTGGATACTGTCTCCGACGAACTGAGCCGGCGTGTTGATCTCATGGGCAATCCCGGCAGCTAGCTGACCGACGGCCTGCAGCTTCTGCGCAAACCGAAGCTCCATCTCGACCTGTTGGCGCTGTTCGGTTTCGATTCGCAGCCGCTCCAATGCTTCGGCCAGGCGCGCGCTCTGCACCCGGAGCTGCTTGTTGGCCTGCCCCAGCTCGATGTTCCTCTCCTTGACGTTCTCCTCCAGATTCACTCGATCGGTGACACTTCGGCACACCTCCGCGCCAGCAACGATGTTTCCCTCGCCATCGCAAATGGGAAAACAGGCGTTCTCCCAGAAGGAGGTGCCTCCGCTGACGTCGAAAGCCGTCCGCAGGACCAGAACCGGCTTTCTTGTCTCATAGGCTCGCGCAAGGCCGCAGCCCTCGCAGATGCTGTCTCTCCTCTCGTAGACAGCGTAACACTTGGCGCCCACATGAGGTCCAAACGCCTCCCGCATGGCCTTGTTCTGATAAATGACCGTGAAGTCCCTGTCATGGACGGTGATCCCATCGGGCAGGAAATCCAGCAGCTGAACGAGATCGAGGGTCGTCATCGGGGCCCAGTCGTCAGGAGACTGGGGAACCAAAGGGGTGATCGGACTCAACCAATTGGTAGAACGTCCCAGAACAAGGCGCGGAAAAGGGTCGAGGATGTTTTGGGGTCTGGTCGACCCGCGAGGCCCGCGGGCCAGGGGTGCGGCCGACTCGATTCCAGGAATGCTGGGCGACTCCGGCCCGCGTGTTGCTTATCAGACCGCGGCGGTTGGCCGATCTCACCAAAGTCCACGACCTAGTGGCGTTGCCCGAAGAAGAGACACTGGCTGCGGCTCCTGGTCGTCGTGGCACGAACCCGGGCATTCTGTTGGTGATCGCCGGGACGGGTGCGCCCCGGGTTCCGATGTGGGAGGCAAGACATGACCGACGAGAGCGCTGAACCCTTGGTGGGGTCGTCTTCTGGGGCAACGTTCGACGTGACCTCGGGCCGCTTTCGGGTGGGCAATGCACCGGCTCGTGTCCTGCTCGTCGAAGACGACGACCAGATGCGGGAGATTCAACGTCGCATCATGGCCAAAGTGGGCATGCAAGTGGTTGCTGCTGCGGGTGCCAGGGAGGCTCTCGACCTTCTGGGCCGTGACATGCAGTTCGACGCCATTGTAACCGACATCGTGATGCCAGGGATGGACGGCCTCGCGATGATGCGAGAGGTCCGTCGTCATGACCTGGACGTACCGATCGTCCTGGTCACCGGGAACCCGAGCCTGGACAGTGCCGTCAAGGCCATGGAGTATGGTGGTTTTCGATACCTGGCCAAGCCATTCGAGCCGTCAGCGCTCCGCGAGATCGTGCGAGAGGCCGTGCATCTGCATCGACTGGCTCGTCTGAAGCGCGAGGCACTGGAGTTGGCCGAGGCCTTCCATGCACAGCTCGGGGACCGCGCCAGCCTGGAGGTCCATTTCGAGGAGGCATTGCAGGCACTCTGGGTAGCGTTCCAGCCCATCGTCGACTGGCCGCGTCGCACTGTGTTCGGTTACGAGGCCCTGGTTCGAAGCAGCGAGCCCACGCTCAACACCCCACCGCTCTTGTTCGACGCGGCGGAGCGGCTGGGACGAGTGAGCGACATCGGACGCCGAGTGCGGGAGCTGGTGGCTGCAGCCATCCCGACCGCGCACCCCGATGTCACGTTTTTCGTCAACCTGCACCCGACCGACTTACAGGACGACCATCTCTCCGATCCGGGCTCTCCGCTGAGCCGAGAGTCGCATCGGGTGGTCCTGGAGGTGACCGAGCGCAAGTCGCTGGACTCGATTGCGGGAGTCTCGGAACGCATCTCTGCGCTGCGGGCCTTGGGCTTTCGGCTCGCAGTGGACGATCTGGGCGCGGGCTACGCCGGGCTCGCCAGCTTCAACAAGCTAGAACCCGAGGTGGTGAAGTTGGACATGTCGCTCATCCGTGGCATCGACCGATCACCGCGCCAGCAGAGCCTGGTGCGCTCCATGATCACGGTCTGCGAAGGGGAACTGGGCATGCCCGTCGTATGCGAAGGCGTCGAGACGGAACAGGAAAGGGACACGCTGATGGACCTCGGAGCAACCCTGCTCCAAGGATTCCTGCTGGGCCGCCCTGCAGCGGACTTGGTGGTTCCGGAGCTTGGCCAAACCCCCGCCGCCATCGGCGGCTGAGCGTCGGCCCGGGTGGGACAGGTCAAGGCAACGCTTCGATCCGTTCCAGATGGGTCCGGACCACACGGCGCGCCTTTGGAACGATATCCACGGGATCTACACCCAATTCGAACAGTGATCCCAGGGACAGCATGGGGACTTTAACATAGTCCCCGCTGGGCATCCGGACTTCTTGGTCGAGCACCTTGGGATCGATGCGCAGAAAGGACAAGCGCGACGAGTTCTTCTTGGGACGCCGCTTGACGGGAAGCCGCAGCACATCCACCCCCAAGCCTGGATCCTTGCCACTCGCCAGTTGCACCCTGGAGATCACCCGTAGGTCCATGCGAACTCTTGCCGTCGACGAATTGGCGACCAGGCGTTGACCACCCAGCGCGCCCAGGGTTCGTCGGGCCACCTCCTCCCAGAGGCGGGACTCGCTGGTAGCCTCCAGCAGCGTCAAGCTCACCAGCTCCCCCCGTTCGTTGGTCGCGGCGCGGAATTTGGCCGAGGAATCCGCGGGGGTCGAGCTGTTGATGGTCTCCCGCTCCAGCCGCGCCAACAGGGGCCCCTCAGGCCCCAGGCCGCGACGCTGATCCGCCTGGGCGACGGAGCTCCGCATCGACTGCTGGAACCGCTCGGTCGGAGTCGGTTTGACCACGGGCATCCGAGCCAGTGGATCGGCAAAGAAGGGATTGTGCGACCCAATCCCCAGCGCCTCCAGGCTGCGCCGCGGTTGCTTGCTGCCGGGGCTTTGACCAATGCCTCCCTGTTTCGCATCCCCCGATTCGGAATCAGGCTGCACCAGGAGCCCATCGCCGGTTGCGGGGGCCCCGTCGTCCATACCGCGCCTCGCCTCGCGCGAAGCGTTACTGCGACGACCCAAACCAGAAGGAACCGAACCTGGCGAGGGGCGCAGAACCTGAGGCTTGGTTGCCTGGGGCAGGCTGTCTACGGTTTCGAGCAACCCCACCTCGATACCCGGCGCAACCGGACGACTCGACGAGGAAACGACCCGCTGCGAGAGCGGGATGGTCCCCAGTCCGAGGAACAGGCCCAGGTGAATGGCCAGCGCCAACAACCACGAGCGTCGCCACCTCCCGGAGTCCTCTCCGAAGAGCTGGACCAGGTCACGATGTCGGGTGGGTGTCACGGAGCGGGAACAATACCACACCGCCGGGCCCTTTTCTTGCCATGATTTGGCTTCGGCAGAAGGAACGGATGGGAGCGAGCTCGGAGGGATTCAACTTCAAGGTGTCCATCCGGGCATCTCGTGGTGCTGGCCAGATCGAGACATCGGGGCCACCGACATCGGGCGGACCGCCTGGCTTGGTCAAAGTATGCCGTGGGCTTGAAAAGACGCCGAGACGCCAACCGTGTATACTGTGGTGGTCGGTGGGTCTCGATGAGACGAAGGATCTGGCGGCTGCTGGGAGAGCTCTTTGGT
This sequence comes from uncultured Polyangiaceae bacterium, assembly GCA_964648165.1. Taxonomy (GTDB): domain Bacteria; phylum Myxococcota_A; class Polyangia; order Polyangiales; family Polyangiaceae; genus FEN-1139. The sequence continues at coordinate 29,735 of CAZYKT010000054.1, forward strand.
TTCTCCCCCTCGGTGGACGCGGAGCTGGTCGGCATCGCTAACGCGATGGCCGGCATCCTGATCGGAGGACTTTTGTGGTGGCAGTTGGATCTGTCGATCGGCGGGGCGATCGCCAGCGCGGCGTTTGGATTCGTCGGACTGACGGCTCTATTGCTGTCCCCCAATACCTACTGGGTCGCAGCTCTGATCGGAGGCACCGTGCTCTCAGTCGGGCCCACGGTGCTCCTGGGAGCTGGCGGACTCGCCCTGGGTTCGGTCACATTGGGCTGGGTCGGTGCAGGCCTGGGGTTCGTGACGGGAACGAGTCTTGCGTTCTTCAGCTATCGTGACCTGGCGAGAAAGATTGGTGGGGGCAGCGCGGAACCGAGAGCTTGAAAGCTCAGCTGTGCTGTGCCCCGGGGGGCGCGGGGTCCTGGGGCTCTGGCTGGGGAGCTGGGTCGTTCACACCGGCACCCCGTTCTTCTCCGGCTGCCGCTGTTGCCGAAGCCGGTTGCGGTGCCGGCGGTGCTGGCTCGGCGAAGCTGCGGAACGCGGCGAAGTACGGACGCTGCAGGCCAGTCTTCTCGATCAGGATGACCAAGATCGCGGTCAGACAGATGCTGATCAGAACCACCATGTAGACCGTACCCGGAACCCACTCGGCGAATGGCAGCTCGTGTTGGACGGGCAGGGTGGCCAGCACGGCTGCCGCGAGCCCCTTGGGCACCATGGTGGTCATGAGCGCCGCATCACGCTTCTCGAACCGACGGCTGGCGACCAGGCGAACGATCCCGAAGCGCCCCAGGTACACCGGAACGACGATCGCGGATGCGATGAACACGTAGATGATTGAATCGAACCGCAATGATAGTCCGAGGTAGATGAAGAAGAAGGTCTTGAGCAAGAAGACCGTCTCTCCGAAGAAGAGCTTGTCGGATTCGCCCACCGTCTTCAGCTCCACGCTGTGAGCCCCAGCGCGCAGATGCAATCCGCCAAGATTGGAGAGCGCGATCCCGAACGCTAGTGCCGCAATGGCCCCACTGTAGCCGAGAAGCTCGGTTCCACCATAGATCACGAACACGTAGGCGACGGTCGTGAAGATGGTGTTGGGGAAGCGTCGCACCTGACCCATGATCAGAGACCAGAAAAACCCCGCGCCCACGCCGATCAACAGGGCAACACCAAACGACTTCAGGATGCTGACGATGATGACCCGAGCGTCAACCCCTTGACCCTCGACCGCCTCGAGCATGCCGACGGCCCCAACGATACACAGCACGTCGGTGATCGCCGATTCGAGGAAGAGCACCGTCCGCGGCCGCGACGTCATCTTGAGCCCGTCGATCAGCGGAATCACCACCGCCGAGGAAGTGCCGCCGAGGATGGCGCCGGTCATCATTGCCATCGGCAGCCCCACGGGCGTGAAGCGATCCATGATGAAGGTGACGACGGCTGCGGTGAAAAGCCAAGTCAGAAGCGTGATCAGCAGGGTCTGTCCGAGGGCACTCACCAGGGTCTTGAGCTCGAGGTTGACCCCGCTCTCGAAGAGGATGACGATGAGGGCAATCGTCGTCACGATCGGGCCCACCCGCCCGAAGTGCTCGGGCGTGACCAGGTGCAGCACCGGCCCCACCACGATGCCGCCGAGCATCAGCAGGAGCACATCCGGGATGCGTGTCTTCTGAAAGACCAGGACCAAAAAGTGCGCGACAAATATCACCAGCCCGACGAGCGCCACGTTTGCTGCCATGAGGGTCGACCTCGTACCGGGCGCATTGTGACACAGGTTGGCTGCGACCACGGTGATCGCGGCGAAGACGCCTGCCGTCCCCCGTCGTGCCTCAACGCGAAACCGGGCCGGGGAGGCACGCGCAGGCCGGTGGACCGCGGACCGGCCCAAGCTACAGCGACACGCGGTTCATGACGACGATTCCATTTCTCGGGATGTCGATGGTGATCGATCCGTGGTTCGAGTTCGGGTTGTTGCCGAAGTTGCCCACGCCGTCTCCACCGAACTCCTGGCCGTCGCTGTTGAACAGCTGCTGCCAATTCCCCGCTTCGCCGTTGGTGGGCACCACACAGTTGTACATGTCCGCTCCCGAGAAGTTGCCAGCAACGATCATGACGTCGGCGCCTCGCTTCCGCTTGAATGCAAACCAGCCCCAGCCCGGATAATGAAGCCACTCGAACGTGTTGCCTGGCTTCGACAAGGCATTGTACGTCGTTCTGATCGCCGTCAGCCGCTGGAACATCCTCTTGAATGACGGACCGGGCTCCACGTGTTCGAGGCCCCAGTCCAGAATGTGGTTGAACAGCGAGTCGTTGTAGCAACCCTCCATGGCGAACTCGTCCCCAGCAAAGAACATGGGGATCCCAGGCACGAAGAAGCTCAAGGCATACATCATCCGCGCCTTCTTCTTGGACCAGTAGTCTCCACGCCACCCGTTGAACTCGCTGACCGGATAGAACTTCTCCTTCTTGTTTCCGTCCCACCAGCACTCATCGTGGCTGTTCGCATAGATGACGCGACCGTAGGGCGATGGGTAGCAGCCCCCGTTGATTGCATCCGCCAACCGATCCTCGACACCCATCGCGAACGGCCAGAGCGCATCCTGCATTCGCTTGTGGTAGTTGAACCACCCGGAGTGGAAGTTGACGTACGTCATCATGTACGATTCGTAGCTCCCGGAGCCTTCCTCCCAATGCTCACAGATCAGGATCTTACCCGGAAACTGCTGCCGTAGGGTCCACAGGATTCTCCGCAAGACCTCCTTGCCGTTCTCGGGCCTCGCGTCCCGGTTCTTGTTCACGATCTGGGACGTGAAGTCGAAACGCAACCCGTCGAAGTGCAGCTCACCCAGGTAATAGATGCAGCTATCCTCGATGTACTTCTGGACCTCGGGCTTGGACCAGTCGGGTGCCATCCCGAAGTCACCTCCAGCCTGGTTGTACGCCTTCTCACCGCTGAAGTAGATGTTGGATTGGTCGGAGTCGTAGTTCCAGAGGAATCCGGAGTCTCCAACCTTGCCGATGTGGTTGAACACCACGTCGGCGATGACCGCGATGTTGCGTCGGTGTGCCTCGTTGATGAAGGCCTTCAGATCATCGTACGAGTTGCCCTTCTCTTTAGGGTACCCGTAGGATGCCTCGATCGCGAAGAAGCTCGCTGAGCTGTAGCCAATGTAGTTGTCACTACAGTACTCATTGACCGGGAGGAGCTCGATGGCGTTAATCCCCAAGGTCTGGATGTAGTCGAGCTTCTTCATCAGCTGCTTGAAATCGCCCTTCCGGTTGATGTCCCAGATGAAACCGCAGTTGACGCCCGCCGGATCGACCCATCGGTCATCTCCCCGGCCAACGTAGGCGCCCTGGAAGAGCTGGTAGATGACCATCGACTCGAAGGACGGTGGGCGGAAGCTCGCGTCGGTCCACTGGAACTTCTTCTCGTCCTTGTAGATGGAGCATGAGACGTCGTGAACCATGGCCCGCGAATAGGGATCGGGTTTGCATCGCACGCCACCGTGACCCGGCAACGGCGTGATCTTCAGCCAATAGCCGTCCCCGTCCTTCAACGGCGACACCTGGCTCGAGCCGAGCTCCCAGTACCCAGTCAACTGGGCCCCATTGTAGGGAACCTGCGCGGGTACCAGGACGACAGCAGGAGTGAACGATTGTTTGTCTGCATCCACCAGTTCAACCGCCTGGGCGTTGGGCGCCCATATGCACAGCTTCGGCATGTCTGTCTCCTTATGAACGAGTGAGGGTCACGGGGACACGTCCCCCAAGCGGGCTCGGTCCATCTCATCGGCCATGGCCAGGTACTTCCTTCCCCGGTCGGTGATGCGGAGGTGACTGCAAACGTCGTCGCTCGCCTCTCCATTGCGCTCCTTGTCCTCCAGGCTTCGAATCCCATGGCCCTCTTGCCTCTCGACGAACCGGAGCGCGAGCAGGTAGGAAAGCTCGAGGATCAGCGCCCGGTGGATCTTGGTCTCCCATTTGCCGGACTGCAGGTTGCGGAGGTGGTTCCTCTGGTCCTGTGAAACCAGTAGCCGGGTGAGCTCGGCGATGAGCTGCATCTCTTTGGACTGCTTCTCCTGTGCCTCAACGACCTTGCCCAGGGTTGCCTTGAACCCATTGGGGCCCAGCTCGAACGAGCGCAGTCGATCTCGCAAGAAGAGGATGGTCGTGAACAACGCGACCAGGACGACACCAGACGAAATGAGCGCAACAGCGACACCCTCAGGCATTCGCACCTCCCTCCAACCCGCCTCCATGGCGACGTGGTGTCTCTTGGTAACACGGAGCAAGCTCGACTGTCAGCGACAATGGTGATCACCCGGAACGCGCAAACTGCGTGTTTGCCGTTCGCGAACGTTGGACAAAACAATCCATCCACGGGCACGAACCCGTGCAAGACGGTCGATGCGTTCCCTGAGCGCCGCGCGGCTGCCCTCAGTGACTTGCCGGGCGTCAGCGCTGACGAGGCTACCGTCCATCAGGGGGCCAGGCCATTTCAGGACATTTCAACTGGTGCGGGGCAGCTAGCGTGTGCAGCGGCGCGTGATTGATTTCGCGGAGTTAGATGTGGGCTGTCACGATGTTGCTATCGGCAATGGCAAAGACTTTTTCACGACCCGGCTCAGTGTGGCCCGCAGCGGTGAGGGTCTCGTGTCGACGAAGTGCTGCTCGCGAGCCCGGAAGAATTTAGATCCGTCGCGACCTGCCTAGTGCGACTATTGCCTTGCGAGCGCGCATTGGTCGGCACGAAGGTAAGGTGCCGGTAGGGAGGATTCGAATGCCAACGATTGTCCATCGGAATAGCCCTGTGTCTGCGCAGCTGGAGATATTGAACGCTCACATCGGTAGCTACGCTATCGACCTGTGGAACGATACCGACGCGTCCGGCGGATTCAGCAATGCCGACACGTTTCTCCGACGAGCCAAGGCGCTCGATGATTTCGGGTCCGGGGAGGTGCCGCTGGGAACAGGCGCGGAGCTGTCGGGAAAGTTCGTGCAGTTCATCTGGAACGTGACTCGCACTGAGCACGACACCCTTCCGACTCGGGTCCGCATCACGCTGAGGCAAGGGTCCGAAGTGGTTCCAGGTTTTCCCAAAACCGTCGAGGCGCCATTCCCCGAAGGGGAGAACTACGGGATCTTCCAAACTTGGTTTCTGGTGGCCGGCAGCTAGTCAGGGAGGGACCAATGACCAATACACTCGTGCTCGCCCACGCGGCCGCTGTGTCCGTCGCCTCGTTTCTGCTGACGCTTGCCGCCGTGGCACAACCCCAACCTGTCGTGGACCCAACTCCGGCGGTACTCCCGGATCGGCCATCGGAAGAGGTCGCTCAAAGCACATCTGCGGGAGCCCCGCCCACATCGGCTCCACAACATGTGGGCAAGGACTTCCCTTCACCTGGCAGCCTCCAGCCCGCGCCTCCCAACAACGCAACCACGACCGGTGTCCGGCCGAGTCAGGCGGAACTCCAACAACGTTTTGATGACCAGAAGAAGGAACTCGACGAAGCCGTCTCTGCTCTGATTGGAGTCCCTGAAATCCCTGCTGCCTATGTGCTCGGATTGACAACGACCACAGTAGCTCGACCAAGCTCAACCCGCGAGGCCGCAGGGGAGTTGTCCAGCGTGATCGGTCCGGGCGGCAAACTCAAGCCCGGCGCCGCCATCGAGGTAGCTCCCCTCCTGCGCTTGACGTCACGAGATGCAACCGTCGAAAGCTGGCGCCACCAGCGGTGGCGAGGCATCCTTGGATCGTGGCGGCTATCTCTCGCGACCGGCACGGACCCCGATGTCCTGGACGATGAACAGTCCCCGACCCTCCTCGCCCTCGGCACTCGCATCGGTTACGACGGTACGGATATCCGCTATCACGATGACGAGGTGTCGCAGCTGAGGAAGGGACTGAACGCGTGCACTCCCGGTGGTGGGCAGGTACGTCCAACCAGTCGCGAGTGGGAGGTAACACCCGTGGCCCCTGCAGAGGGCTGCAATTTCCGCGATCTGCGGCAGAAGGTCATGGAGTCAGTCAGCGGCTTCCAGATCGAGGCCGCTGGCACATTTGTGTTGGAGGATACCACAGCAGAGGATACTGACGCAGATGTACACTCGGCTGCGGCGTGGTTGTCAGCTGAATGGCGGATCATCTCTCTCTTGGGCGTGGGTGGGGCAATTGAGCATCGTCGCAAGAGGGCAGAGGGTGCGGACGACATCCGCAACCAGGGCGGCCTCCGACTCGACCTGAATACCGAGGCATTCGGGCTGTCCCTGAGCGGGGCCTACCAACGTCGCAGTGGAATCGATGGCAAATACAACTGGCTGGCGACCGGGGGATCGTTGGCAGCCAATGCGGGCAAATGGGGAGCCCTCAAACTTGGTGTCCAGGGCTCGCGTCGACTGGGTGACGACACGGAGCAGAGCGATCTCGTTGCTATGGTCGTCCTCGCGTCCGCGTCCGGGGAGCCCATTTTCAGTCGGTATGTGGGAGGCGGGAAAGAATAGGCGACTTCAGAGGGAACCGTCCTCGCAGAGAATCGAAAGGAGGCTGCAGACCTGCCAAACCCCCATACCGGGCCCACCTGATGATTCGGCTTGCTGGACCGGGAGACCCGCTCTGTCGAGCCACCGTGTATCCCTCATTCGATTCGAAACTCGGCTCAGACTGGCCAGGGTTCTGACACATGCTTGCCCTCGAATGCCCGGTCAACGCCCCACGTCATGACGCGTGTGGCCAAGTCAGCGGTGGCTACAACTGGGTCGTACGCGCACGCTCTTGTTACATATTCGTGTTGCTCCGGAAGCAGTCTTGATGCCGCAACCGTTGCGGCAACAGGACTTCTCTTGCTGATGGGCCGCCATCACGACGGCCCGCCCCCGCATATGGTTCTCGAGTTTCTCGTTCTCTTTGCCGTTTCGGTCCTCAAGCGGCATTCCGCAGAGCGGAACGATGGCCTCCCTCCCTTCCCCCCCGATATCCCCAATCCTTTCCCAGCAGAAGAGGACCCCGGCGCCTTGCCTCGCCAATCCCCAAATGGTGTCCATATGGACTTCCATCTGTCCCGCCCTGGTGCTCTACTGACCACAAATGGAAACGGGGAAGTGTGACCAAACGTCACCTGAGCCTGCTTCGCTGGCCCAGGTAGCCAAACCAAGTCGTGTACGGCAGACACCGTTTGCCAACATCGAGAAGGGGGCTCTTTACATCGCTCTCTACGGTGTTTTGGTTGCCCTCTTTGTCGGGCTCTGGCTCCTGACCAAGCAGTCTGCCGACCTTTACGGCAAAGGGGTGGGCATCGCTCTGGATGGCTACTTCCACCGGCATGCAGACCCAAGCCCGATGACGAGGCGCATCTTCCTCTTGGTGAGTTCACACGAGGTGGTAACGTTCAAGATGGCTGCCTTGGCGATCGCATCAGTGATTGTCGTCACAGGTGCGCTGCTCGTCCTCAAGGGCGTGGAAGCCGCGTATCACGTGACCGGCGAGAGCGGATTCTGGAAGGGTACGCTCCAAACGTCATCTCCTGGCTTGGTGATGATCACGTTCGGTTGCGCATTGGTGGCCTGGACCTTGAGCTCGAAATCGTCGGTGGCCGACCCGTCGGATCCGGGGTGGCCGGTTGTACAGAGTGACAAGGGTCCCGAGCCACCTCGGGCGGGCCAACCACCTCGCGAAACACCACCTCCCGATGGACGAACGGACCCACCAAATCCAGTACCTAGCGCATCGGGGAAGGGGACTGAAGGGAGAACGCCACCGACAACACCCAGCACTTCCTCGACAATAGTCCTTGTCCACCACGATCCCATCAAGTGCAACCAGCAGCGCGAGCTGATGAAGAAGCGCAAAGAGCGAGTTGATGGTTCCAGCTATTACGAACGGAATCCACGATCTGTTGACATTGACAAGAATACGGAGAAGGAGCTATGTGCCGAGTAGCCAGTCTCTGGATCTTGCTCATATGCTGTTTCGTTTCCGCAACGGCCTTCTCCACCGAGCCATTGGAACCCACCGTCTTCAGTATCAAGGCGTGCGGGAAACGGGGCTCGGGCTTCTTGGCGAAGAACATTCCCGGTGTCAGCGGAGTTGCTCTGGTCACCGCGTTACACGTAGTCTCAAACTGTAAGGGTGTGGAACTGTGGCGTTACGGCTGCGTCGGAGAGGGCGACGAGCGCGTTCCCGACGAGTCCACAGATTCACCTGATCTCGCCTGGTTCGAAGACGACACGGTGTGGGTCTGGCCGCAACTGGATCTCGCCGTCTTCAGTGTTCCGAACCCTAATCCCTCATGGATCGCGGTACCTTTGGCCGCATCAGTGCCTGGCGTCAAGTGGAACGACACCGTCAAGATCATGGGCATTGACGATTTCGCGTCGTGCCCACGCGGAGGCGGCAACGTTCGGTATGTCGAAAAGGTAGGACGTCTTGTCAGCCACATCAGGCAGCGCACTGAGTATAGGGAAGTCGATCTCGGAGGGCTTGGGGCTAGCACAACGCTGGTCGTGATGTCGTCCACTGGGGGTCACGGCATCAGTGGCGGGGCCGTCCTCGACGAGGGCGGTGTCCTGATCGGCACCTATCAGGGGGGCGGCACAACGGAAGGCAGGACTACGTGGGGAGTCGTGCTTTCAGCAACCGAGCTGCGCCGCGCTCCTAGTTCGAGGACAACTCTGGGAAAACTGCCGACCGGCAAGGAGCCAAGGCTCACCCAGGCAGCCATCAATGCGTACTCTGAGCGGACGGACAGCGTCCAAGAGCTACCGACTGGAGCCACCGCGTCCTTGCTGCTTTCCGCGTTTGGGGACTTCGACGACGATGGTGCCTATGGCGGAACTGTTGAACCATCGCTGTACGCTCCTGCGCTAATGCGCCGATACAATTGGTCCTTGGGGCTACGCTTCGCCTTGCATCTTGCAATGGGAATGCAGAAGCAGACATTTCGTGACCCTCTTGGTTCGAGAGAGATCGAAGACTATTCGACGCGTCTCCTGGAGGTGGGCGGCACGATTGGGTCCGGTGGGCGACTTTTCCAGCAGGGCCCCGTCAGTTTAGCCGTGGCCTTGGGCCTGCGACTTGGTTTCCGCCACCTCAAGAGTGTTCCTGAGGCGGACAGAAATGTTAGCTGGCCTTGGGGTCCAGAGGCCCGCATTGCTCCTTGCCTGGCGCTGACCAGGAAGTGGTTCGTCTGTATCGACGGCGGCGTGAGCTGCTTGAGAGTGGACGACCAAGGCTATCGTTACCAGGTTGGCGAGACTACTGCCCTACCGTCGGGATCGGAATGGCACGTTGAAGGCTCCGTGGGTGGAGCCATCACCTACGCCTTCTGGAGCGAGGGATTATGAAAACGCTCGCTATGGCAATTTCCGTCGCCTGTTGGCTCGGAGGCTGCGGCAACGCTGGTGAAGGCGCTGACGGGGACTCAGGTGAGCCCCAAGTGTGCCTGTTGGACTCAGATTGCGACGCCGGCCACGCCTGCGAAAGGGATTCTTGCAGCGACCAATGTGACGACGGTCTCTGTCGCGAGCAGTTAGGCGCACGCGCGGAATGCAGGGGAGGTAAGTACGGCAGATGCGAAGAGATCGACGAATGCGGACGCACGGTCCCCTGTGAGGATTCTACCAACATCTGCGACCGGACGAGCTACCACTGCTTCCCGGAGGACGGCACGTGCGCAACCGTCGATGACTGTCCGTTGTTCTTCGATGGAGCCGAAGATCTGGGCCTGTCATGCGAAGCGAGGTTCTGTCGGTTCTTGCCGTCATCATCCAGCGTGCTCATCGACGCGCCCGGAGGAATCGCCGTCAGCAGTCCAAAGCCGGGCGACACACTGGACTCATCGCTCGACCTGGAGGTCCGATTCTCTGGACCGTCCGGTGTGTATCTAGCCGTTGTCACGACGGAGGAACCACGGGTGGTTCGGGAGCTCGACGACTCGATGGTGTGGTACGGTATCGCCGATACGCAGACGACTCTCCTCTTCGCAGAGGGGACAATGCCGGACGGCTCAGCCGAACTGCCGAGGGATGTCCCGATGTTCCTCGTGGTACTTCGGTACATGCGCGGCCGCCTCGTCGGATCCAGCCACGTGATCCCCTTCACCGTTGGAGCGGGCTGGCTTGGACCCGGGGCTGACTGCGAGACGGCTGGCGAGGTCAGCGGCGCCTGTTGGAACGCGACGTACGTTGGTGGTTGTTCGTACGCTCGCACGTGCGAAATTGTCTGTGCGTCGAACCGTGATTGCTCGGCGACTCTCTCCACAGGATTCTGCGACCGCCCGGACAAAACCGGAATACGATTCTGCTTGAGAGAGCGATAGACGGGTGTTTGCCTTGTCGTCTTGGCAGCCGTGCGCGCCCGGCGACGGCGGAGCGCGAGGCCTCGCGGGGTGCTCACCTCCCCAACCAGGGAGATCGGGCCAGGAGTGGGAAGTCACGGCGAGGACAGACGCGGGCCGCGGAAATCGGACGCACGAGAGAGCCGCTCCGGCACCGGCGCAGGGGTCGGGAGAAGAAGAGGGGTTGCATCGCGCCAATGGTGCGCCCCGCCTGCCCATCACGGGGAATCTGGATGTTGCTCCTGTAGCAACCGCGGCTGGGGCTTGGGGCACCCCACCGAACCTGAATTCCGAGCTCACCTGCCGATTCAGCGTTTTGGCCTACGAGGCTCGCTTCGTCGAGCCCCGCCGTGCCCCTCATTCGATTCTAAATTCCACCCAGACTGGCCAGTGGTCTGACACCTGCTTCTCCTCGAACGCCTGGTCGACGCCCCACGTGACGAAGCGTTTGGCCATGTCAGGGGTCACCACAATACGGTCGTATGCGCAAGCCTTTGCTGCGATGTTGGTGTCCGCGTCATCGGGAACGAGCCAGGCGTAGCTGTCCACGTCTCGAATGGCCAGCTCGTCCAGCTTCTCGGGAGAGGCGTAGTCACAGCCCGCGTTGAAATCGCCAAGGACGATGACGTTCTTCTCCCCCGGAAATTGCTGACGCGACCAGGCCACCACGCCATCGAGGTGGTCAATCTCACCAAGGTCTCCTGGTGTGGTGTGGATGGTCGCAATCGCGAAGGAGAATCCCCCATCTTGGGTCTGAAAGCGAGCCACGAAGGGCTCACGCTGGAAGTAGTCGTGCTTGGAGTCGTCAAAGAGCGCCCCTTTGGATAGGGGGGTCAAGACCTTGGTGTCGAAGTAGAAGGCGTACTGTTCTTGGGATCCCCCGGCATCATCGTCCTGCTGACCACTCCTTTCACTCACGAGCAGGTCGTACGCCTCACCTTGCTCATTGATCTTGTCCAAGAATGCTCCGGGCACCGTCCCCGATGCGTCACTCAGCCTGAAGTTCGCGCACCATCGGGCGATCCGGGCGGCGGGGTCTTTTGAA
>CAZYKT010000055.1:0-41077 GCA_964648165.1 uncultured Polyangiaceae bacterium
CGGTAGGGACACAACCATGACCGCGAAGTTTGACGTGATTGTAACGGTACCTCGCGTTGACATTCCCCGGGTTCTGGCGTGAGATGCACTGTCCTCGGCTTTGTCCGGGGACAGCCCCGACTATCGGAAGGACTAGGATCTCATGAAAAGCTGTATTGCGTTGGCTATGGGAGTGGTGGTGGCAGTGTTTGCGGCGGGTTGCAGCAGTGACGATGATGATGAGGACACGATCAGCTGTGAGGTAGGTGCCGGTTCAGCCGCGCACATGTGCCTCACCGGTCCTGGCAAGGACTCGGACTGCACCAGTGGAGGGGGCACCGTCGTTGGCTCCTGCCCGAGTGGCGCGGCTCTGACCTGCAACGACGTGACGGCCGGCGGCGAGACCGGGACAGTGTACTTCTATGACCAGGCCACGGTCGACGCAGCTGTGGCGGCAGGCATTGATATGTGCGACTCCTTGTAGAGCTGACTTTCTCACTACATCGAATCACGATCTCACGGGCCAGCCCGAGACGACTCTTCTCGGCTGGCCCGTGGCCGTTTGTGCGTCGCGTTCGCACGCGGGCTCGAAATCCTGCCCCGGGCTGCGAACAAATCGTGCGGCGCGGTTGGCGAAGAGATGGGAGGCCCAAGGGGGAGGGCAAGGCGGGGCGTCTCCAGCCTCGCCGATATCATTCAGTATACAAAGCGATCACGGCGATCCATGATACCCCTTCCGGTCGCTGCCCTTGGCAATCCGTGACACCCCGTTCGGTAGCCGCCCTTGGCGCCCCGTGACACCGGTCGCCGCCCTTGGCGCCTCATGATCCCCGTCCGGTAGCCGCCCTTGGCGCCCCGTGACACCGGTCGCCGCCGTTAGCAGCCCGTCCACGGGGCCAGCGCGGTCCATTGGTCCGTTTGTGCTGAAAATTTTCAACGCTTGCTGACGTGACGCCCTGCGGGGATGGCCTGAGCGAGTGCCCGGGGCGCACCGACGGGCGGGATCGGCTATCATGAGCTACTAAATGCTATTCGGCCTCGCGCGGGGCTCGGAAGGACCACATAGAATGAATAGACTTTTGGCCCTGGCGTTGGGCTTGGTGGGTGGGTTGTTGGTGGTGGGTTGTGGCGATGAGGACGAATCCGTTGGCTGCAATTCGGTCAATACGGGCATGCATGTGTGCAGGATGGGAGACATCCCGGAAGAAGAGTGCACCAACAGCGGTGGCACCGTGGTCAGCTCCTGTCCGGATGGCGCGGCCCTGGAATGCCCCGTCTCGGTGAATGGTGAACCCGGAATGGTGTACTTCTACGACCAGCTGCTGGTCGATTCCGCCTGGCACTCAGGTCAAGATCTTTGCGAGATGTACAGCAACTGAGGGCTCGCTACCGCTTGATCACCACATAGTTCGTCATCCCGCGGCGCCACAGCAGGGCGGGGATGGGGCCCTTGGTGGCGCGCCAGGCGCGCTCCAGATCGGCGACGCTTCGGATCTTCTGCCGCCCCAGCTCCAGGATCAGATCCCCGGGCAGGATGCCGGACTTGGCCGCGTCGCTGTCGCTGGATAGATCCGTCACCACCACGCCCTCGGTGATCTCATCCGGGACGTCGAGGCGCTTGCGCAACGTGGGATTGAGCGGTTCGAGCGTCATGCCGAAATCGTTGGGCTTGGCCTTGCCGGTGGGAGATGGCTTGGAACCGGGAGATGCCGAGGCCTCCTCGTCGGGCATGGTACCGAGTGGCACCGAGAGCGACATTCGCTTCTTCTGGCGCTCGATGTCGAGCTTGACGGTGCGGTTGGCGCCTGCCGCGGCGATGGCATTGCGCAGCTCTCCAGGACTGGTCACGGGCCGGTCGTTGACGGAAAGGACCAGATCACCGCGCTGCAGGCCGCCGCGCTCGGCGGGGGAGCCCTTCTGAACGCCGGTGACCAGGACCCCTGCGGAAGCCTGAACGTCCAGGGCACGGGCCAGGTCGGGTTCCAGGTTCTGGATCATGACCCCCAGCCAGCCGCGCACGACCTTGCCCTCCGAGAGCAGGCTATCCACGATGGGACGTGCCATGGCGGTGGGGATGGCGAACCCAATCCCCATGTTGCCCCCGCTACGGGACAGGATAGCGGTGTTGATCCCGACCAGGTTGCCCTGGGAGTCCACCAGGGCGCCCCCGGAGTTGCCGGGGTTGATGGCCGCATCGGTCTGGATGAAATCCTCGTAGTCGACGATGCCCACGTCGGCGCGGCCCTTGGCGGAGACGATGCCCATGGTGACGGTTTGGCCCAGACCGAAGGGGTTGCCGATGGCCAGGACCACGTCCCCCAACCGCAGGCGCGTGGAATCACCCATGGCCAGGGGGCGCAGGACGTCCGGGTTGGCCTTGACGCGCAGCACGGCCAGATCGCTCTTGGGATCCGTGCCCACCAGCTCGGCCTGTAGCTCGTGGTGATCGTAGGTCGTGATCTTGATCTCGTCGGCCTCTTCCACTAGGTGGTTGTTGGTGACCACGATCCCTTCGCCGACCACTACGCCGGAGCCCAGGCCTTGCTCTTTTCGTTCGCGGGGCTGACGTTGTTGCGGGCCAAAGAAAAACTTGAAAAACGGATCATCGAAGGGCGTCCCGGGACCCATCTTGCGGATCCGCGTGGACGAGATGCTGACGACCGAGGGCAGGACGCGCTCCACCACGTCGGCGATGGCGCCCGGGTTCTGACCACTTTCGGTCATCCGAGCCAGGCTGGGCGGGGGAACGGGCAACAGCGTCGATTGGGCGGTGGGGGCTGGGGTGCGCGGCGGGGGCTGCGCCTGCGGGGCTCCTGCGGCGGAACGCTGGCAACCCGGCAAAAGAACCAGGACCAACAGGGTCACCCATCGAGATGGTCGGAGATAATGCATGCTGCCTCGCAGGTTCGGGGTTGGCCAGTCCATACCACCGAATCTGCCGCTTAACGGGCGGCTCCGGTGGATCATTCCCGGCCGCTGGTCAGATCGGCAGAAGGGCTGTTCCTCAGTCTGAGCAGCCTGCTCAACAGCTCGTCGATGGCTGGCTGGTCCCCGAGGAAGTACGACGCCGCCGAGGTCCGGGAGCGACCGACACGAACCGTCAGAAGCCATGGTTCGTCGAGGACGAACACGTCCTCGTCCGTGTCATCGTCACCCACGTAGAGCACTTGCTGGGCTCGCTCCGCGGCGCGCAGGCGACCAAGGGCCACCCCCTTGTCGGGAGCCCCAGGCGGAACGAGGTTCACTACGCATTTCCCGCCCACCCTGCGCATCGGGAAGGGCAACGCAGTGACGGCCGCGAGGATGGCCCGGCGCGCCAGGGTTTGGCTCTGGGCGCGGCGATAATGGATCGCCAGGGAGTAACCCTTGTCCTCCACGTCGAGGTCGGGCCAGTCGACGAGCGCCCGTTTGAGCCATTCTCGGGTTCGACGCACCTGGTGCAGGACGCGCCGCGAGACGCCGAAGGGCTCCAGTCCGTGATTCCCTACGATGAACTTCACCGGGGCCCCCTGCAAACGAGGCAACAGATCGCTCCGGCTGCGACCGGAGATCACGGCGCAGGGGTATAGAAGGCTCGTCTGGGCTAGCAGATGGGCCGTACTGCGGCGCATGCGGGCCCTTTCTTTGGCCGTGACGATGGGGGCCAAGGTACCGTCGAAATCGAAGGCCAGAAGGGTGCTGGGCTTGGCCAGCGCGGTGAGCGCTGACGCGTTCCGCGGAGCCAAGAGGTTCTTCATGCCAGAATACCGGGCAGTGGGGTCTGCAGGCTGCCGAGGCGTCCGAACAAGCGCTCCTTGCGGCGGAGCTCAGCGGCGTCCGCGAGGATCCGCCCTGCCCAACGGTAGACGTTGAATTCTGCGGTGATTCGTCGCATGGACCGCATGCGTTCCCGCTGTTCGTCGGCCGGCATGCGCAGCGCGGCGACCATGGCTTCGCTGGCCTGGCGCAGATCATAGGGATTGACGATCAAGGCTTCGGTCAACTCCCGGGCGGCCCCCGTGAACTGGCTCAGCAGCAGGACCCCCTGTTCGTCGTCGCGGGCGGCCACGAACTCCTTCGATACCACGTTCATGCCGTCGTGCAGGCTGCTCACGTAGCAGAAGTCAGCGGCGCGAAAGAAGCGAAACACCGAGGCCGGTTCGTGGTGATTGCGCAGGAGCAAGACGGGACGATGGATCTCATTACCCCAGCGACGATTGATCTCTTCGGCGAGCTGCTCCACTCGCTGGTTCAGCTCCTGGTAACGGGGGATCTTGGTGCGGCTGGGCGCGGCCAGCTGCACGAAGACCAGCTTGCCTCTGTACTCCGGGTATCGTTCCAGTACCAGGTTGAACGCGGACAGTCGCTCCTCGATCCCCTTGGTGTAGTCCAGGCGATCCACCCCCAGGCCCAGCAGGGTGTCCTCGGGCAGCCCGAGTTCCCTTAGCACCTCGCGCCGCGCCTCGGCCACGGGCGGCACGTCCTTGAGCCAACGCACTGGCCACTCGATGGAAATGGGGTAGGGACGGACCAGGGTGCGGCGAGGGCCCTGCACCACGGCGTTGGATTCGCGGTCGATGCGGCTCTCCATGTAGGCGTCCACCGAGTCGATGAAGTTGTTGCAGTGCTGGCGGGTGTGAAAGCCGACGACGCTGGCGCCCAAGAGGCCCGAGATGAGCTCCTCGTGCCAGGGGCACATTCCGATCCGTTCCGCGTTGGGCCAGGGGATGTGCCAAAAGGCGATGATGGTGGCCCGGGGCAGGCGCTCCCGGATCATGCGCGGCGCCAAGGCGAAATGGTAGTCCTGCACGAAGACGATGGGGTCGTCGGAATCGACCTCCTGGCAAACCGCTTCGGCAAAGCGCTGGTTCACCGTGACGTAGTGTTCATAGTCTTCGGTGCGAAATTGAGGACGCTGATGGGCCACGTGGCACAGAGGCCACAGCCCCTCGTTGGAGAACCCGTAATAATAGCCGTTCTCCTCCGCCTCGGTGAGCCACACCCGGCGGATCAGATAGGACTCCTCCCCGGGTGGCACCCGTACCCGTCCCGCCTTGTCCACTGTCTCGCGGTCCGCCGAGCCACTGCCGTGAGCCACCCAGACCCCCGAACAGGCCCGCATGATCGGTTCCAGAGCGGTCACCAATCCGCTCGCCGGGTGCAGCACCTCGATTTTGCTCCCGGTCTGCTGGTGGATGTATGGCTCACGATTGGCCAGGATCACCACCTGCTCACCCTGCAGGTATTGGGTGAGGAAGGCGCGAAGACGGTCCGGGTTCCAACGGCCGCCGTGAAACTCCTGCTCTCGTTCCTCCGCGAGCCGGCCTGCCAGCTCTCGGACGTCCCGCAGCAACGGCAGAAACTGTTGATCGGGCTCGCCCAATAGGGCCCGCCGCAGGGCCTGGGTCCATCCCCGCCAGGCGACGCGGGTCGCGACCCAGGACAACAGGGATGCCAGAAGGAACAGGGCCAGAAGGCCCACCAGCAGGATGTTGCGAGTGGTTCGTTCACGCAGATCCAGGTGGCTCATGTCGTGAACCAGAACCACCGCTCCTTGCGGTTTGCGATCAATCTCCAACAGCACCACGCTCAGATGAACCCGACCCCAGGAGATCTTCTCCGTGGTGGCCCAGAAGCGGTCCTTGGGGTCCGTTCCCTGCTGCATTCGCGCCAGCACGTCGGAACAGGAGAAACCCTTCGGGTAGAAGTCGGTTGCCGCGAGTTGGGTCCCGTCCAGGGAACAGGCCGCGGCGCCCAGGACCCGCTCATCGCGAGTGATGTCCGAGAGGGTCGCGGCGAGGCGGCCCGGGTCGGTTCGCCAGTTCTTCTGCAGGCTGCGAGATGCAGAAGAGACGGCCAGGCGCGAACGGAGCGCCAAATCGGCTTCGAACCAGTCCCCCGCCGTGCGCACCAGGACCCAGTAGCCCGCCGCAACCAGTAGCGTGAGCCCCACCATCAGCACGACCAGGACGCGCAGTGTG
This sequence comes from uncultured Polyangiaceae bacterium, assembly GCA_964648165.1. GTDB lineage: Bacteria > Myxococcota_A > Polyangia > Polyangiales > Polyangiaceae > FEN-1139. The sequence continues at coordinate 5,940 of CAZYKT010000055.1, forward strand.
TGGCGCATTCTTGGCCCCTAGCATGGTCTTGCCGCGGATTCTACTCTCGGAGGCTCGTCATCCGTCAGGTGAGACTCACCGAGGCCTGTGTGTCCAACAGATCCAGCAGGCCATACAACGGGATCTTCACCCAATCGGGGCGATGGTCCAGCTCGTAGCCCACCTCGTAGAGGCATTTCTCGGTCAGCAAAAAACCGAGCATGGTGTCGAAGCCCGGTTGGTCCCAAGGGACCAACCGGGTCCCCTTTACCGAATCTCGGTAAGCGGTCAGGTAGATATGTCGGATCCAGCGGTGCCAGACGTCCAGCCACGAGACTATCAGTTCTTGAGCCTGCGGTGACGCCTTGGCGCTAAAGAGCCGGGTGGTCATGACGGCGTAGTGGAACGAGCGGAGCATGCCTGCGACGTCAAGCAGAGCGGAGCGCTTGAAACGACGATCGGCGAAGGGTCGAGCCGGCTCCCCCTCGAAATCGACGATGACGAAATCGGTGCCCGTGAACAGAACCTGGCCCAGATGGTAGTCACCGTGGCAGCGGATGCGCTGAGCCTCCACCCGAGTGGTGACCAGTCGGTACAGCGTGGCCTCCAGTTCGTCTTTACGTTGGAGCACGAGCCGCGCAAGCACCTGAGAGTCCGAGGACAGACCGGAGAGCTGTCGGTGGAGCAGGTCCATGGTGTGGGAAAGCCGCGTTCGGATCGATTCGTACAGGGACCGACGATAGAGCGTGGTGAAGTCCTCGGGGGCGAAATCGGTCGAACTGCCCTCGACAGCCAACGCGCGGTGCAGTTCGGCGGTTCGTTCTGCCAGGCGACGCACCAGCTGCGCATAGTTGCCCAGGACGGGCGGCAGCGAAGCCGCCGTGCCGTCGCTTGTATGACCGAGCCAGAGCTCGGAATTGCTGGGCGGGCGCCCCAGCTCCAGGGCGCGGGTGACGAAGGCATCGAGTTCGCGCAGCGTGAGCTTCCACCCGTCGCCCTGGTTGTCCACCTGGCTCGTCAGCAAGGCGAAGGCGGCGGTACTGCCCGAGGCGGTCCGGACGATCAGCGAACCGGCCAGATCCGGGGTTCCGGGGAAGGGAGAGGTCTCGGTCAAGAACGCGCTCATCTCCAACTCGGGGCTGATCCCCTCCTGGACCTTGCGCAAGAACTTCAAGACGAACCGGTTGCCGCAAAAGACGCTGGTGTTCGACTGCTCGCCCGGGATGGGGCGCAACACCAACGCGTTGAGCTCGCTCTCCGGGATGGCGCGAAGACCCCGGCAGGCGTGGGGCCGGAGCAGTCCGTGGCGACCCGGTTGGGTCGAGCGGCGCCGCATCATGCCCAGCAGGGCCTGACAATAGGTGGGTGAGGTTGCCGCATCGTACAGGACGCCGGGATGTCTGGTGCCGTCGGAGCGTACCCGAGTCAGATGCTCCACCACTGGGAAGGGCCACTCTGACTCCGTAGAACCCGTGCTGTCGTCCATCTCGGCGTAGGCCAGAGGAAGCACATAGCGTTCCGCGGGACCCTGCCGGAACTCCACGTTCAACAGCAGGATCTCCACGCCGCAGCCGGGAATGGGGATGACGTCGAACCGGCTCACTCGGCGGATCCGGCGCGATTTCCCGCCGAACCAGCGTTGGGCGGATAGATAGCGTGGCACGGACTCCTCGAAAAACCGGCTGGACTCTGCCAGTACCTGGCGCCAGTCTCCGCTGACCTCCATCGTCGTGGGCGTCTCGGGCAGTGACGCTCGGCTCTCCTGTTCCAGGGTGAACCAGCAGAAGCCATGCGGGCCCAGGGACAGGAAATAGGGCTGGTTGGTGATGGGGGGGAAGGCATTGTGGCCAAACATCTCCACTGGGCTCTTCCCCTCGTGTCCGGGCAGTTCCAGCTGTCCATACTGCATGTACCGTGACAGGTTGGCCACGACCAGAACCTCCTCGCCCTGGTACCTGCGCAGGAAAGCGAGGAGGCGAGGATTATTGGTGGCAACGAACTCGATGCTGCCCCGCGAAAACACCGCGTGACGCTTGCGGATCCCGATCACGCGTCGCAACCAGGCGAGCAAGGAAGAGGGGTTGTCGTGCTGTGCCTCGACGTTGATGGCCTGATAGTGATACTCGGGATCGGTGACCGGGGGCAGGTAGAGCTTCTGGGGGTTGGCCTCGGAGAATCCGGCGTTGCGACCGCTGTGCCACTGCATCGGAGTCCGGACCCCGTTTCGATCCCCAAGATAGATGTTGTCCCCCATCCCGAGCTCGTCACCATAGTAAAGCACGGGTGTTCCGGGCAACGACAACAACAGGCCGTGCAACAGCTCGACCTTGCGACGCAGGCGCAACAGCGGGGCCAATCGTCGACGGATCCCGAGGTTGATGCGGGCTCTGGCCTCCCCGGCATAGACCCGATACATGAACTCGCGTTCCTCGTCGGTGACCATCTCCAGGGTCAGCTCGTCGTGGTTACGCAAGAACGTCGCCCACTGGCAGCCGTCCGGTATGGCGGGCGTGTGCCTGAGGACCTCGACGATGGGTGTGGCCTCCTCCAGCTGCAGGGCCATGAACAGGCGTGGCATCAGCGGGAAGTGGAAATTCATGTGGCACTCGTCCCCCGCGCCGAAATAGGCCACCGCATCCTCCGACCATTGGTTGGCCTCGCCCAGTAGCATGCGACCGGGGTACCGGTCGTCGACGTGGCGACGTAGCTTGCGCAAGAAGGCGTGGGTTTCTTGCAGGTTCTCGCAGGCAGTGCCTTCGCGCTCGTACAGGTAGGGAACCGCATCCAGGCGCAGCCCGTCGACCCCGAGCTCCAGCCAGAAATCGAGGACCCCCAACATGGCCTGGTGGACCAGCGGGTTGTCGTAGTTCAGATCGGGTTGGTGGGAGTAGAAGCGGTGCCAGAAATAGGCCTGGGCCGTGGCATCCCAGCACCAGTTGGAGGTCTCGAAATCCTTGAAAATGATGCGAGCCTCCGCGTACTTGTGGGGATTGTCGCTCCACACGTAATAATCCCGGTAACGGCTGTTGGGTGGGGCCCGTCGGGCTCGTTGGAACCAGGCATGGTCGACCGAGGTGTGGTTGAGGACCAGCTCGGTGATGACCCGGAGTCCGCGCTGGTGGGCTGCGGCGAGGAATCGCTTGAAGTCCTTCAGGGTCCCGTAGTCGGGGTGAATGGCGGTGTAGTCGGCGATGTCATAACCATCATCGCGTAACGGCGAGGGGTAGAATGGCAAGAGCCACACCGCGGTTACCCCGAGCTCTGCCAGGTAGTCGAGCTTCTGGGTCAGGCCTTTGAAATCCCCGATGCCATCCCGATTGGAATCGCAGAACGCGCGAACGTGCAACTCGTAGACGATGGCGTCCTTGTACCAGTCATTGGGACTCATGTTGCCTTCCTTGGGAACGAGACTGGTCAGGGGCGTGCTGGGGGCGCGCCCGCGGCGTGGTTGCGCCGAGCCGGCCAAAAAGCCAGAACGGACCCAGAGATATTGTGGGTGAAGGACGCTCTTCTGCAATAGCCGTGGCATCGGGACCCGGCGCACGTGATAGAATACCAACTTAGAGCGTCAGCCGCGGGTGGCGCACTGAAGGGGGGGTACCCTGGATCTCGAACCTCGATCGACTCGGTTTGCTTCGGCGGAGCGTCTGCCCATCGAGGCGTTGACGGCAACGGCCGAGCGCGCCCTGAACGAACCGGTCCTGACGACGGTACTGCGGGCGGTTCCGGGATACGTCCTGATTCTGAACCGTCACCGACAGATCCTGGCGGCCAACTCGGAGCTGCTCCGTGATCTGGGCCTGACCAACGGGGACCATCCGTTGGGGAAACGTCCCGGCGAGCTGCTGCAATGCCGTGAGGTCGAGCGCAGTCCTTCCGGCTGCGGAACGGCCGAGGCCTGCCGGCACTGCGGCGCGGTGCTGGCCATCCTGGCCGCTCAGGCCGAACAGAGAAGTGTCGATGGGCACTGCCAGGTCGTTCGTCGTGGTGCCGAGCCTGGCACGCGATACTTTCGGATCCGCGTGGATCCCCTCACCCTGTGGGGTGAGCCGCTGCTGGTGTGCATCCTGCTCGACACCACCGCCGTCAAGCAGAAGGAGATGCTCGAGAAGCTGTTCTTCCACGATGTCCGCAACCTGGTAACTGGCCTGTTGGGGTGGACGAGTGAACTGGTCGAGGAGACCGACTCCGAGCCGGCGCAGCGCGTCGCCGAACTGGTGGTTCAACTGAGACGCGAGCTCGAAGAGCAATACTATCTGTGCACTGCCGAGCGAGGTGAGGTGAAGGTCAAGCCCAGCAGCTTCGCCGTTTCGCAGGTTCTACGGACCGTCGAGACACACTGCTCTGGCCTCGCTTGTGCCAAGGGACGGAGCCTGGTCATGCCTTTGGTCGATTCCGAGGAGTCGCTGGTGACCGATCAGGCGCTCCTGGTGCGCGTGTTGGTCAACATGACCAAGAACGCTCTGGAGGCGACCCCGGAGGGCGGTCAGGTAGAGCTCCGGTTCGACGGAGACGAGACCACGGTCCGTTTCTCGGTGAAGAACCCGGGAACCATGTCACAGGACGTTTCCTCTCGGATCTTCCAGCACGAGTTCAGCACCAAGGGGGAGGCGCGCGGATTCGGCACCTATGCGATGAGACTGTTCGGGGAGCGCTATCTGGGGGGACGTGTCAGCTTCGTATCTTCCTTACAGGATGGGACATCGTTCTGTCTCGAGCTTCCCGCAACCCCGCAAAGAGCGCTGGAGACGTAGTTTACCGGTTTCCTGGCCGAGGGCTGCCCCACAACCAGGTCCGTGGGCCCGGGTCAGGAATAGGCGTTCGAAACCGCTCATTCAACGGGCCGCAACTGGGTCGAAACATTCTTCGACCCTCGGCCCCGCCTCCGTGTTACGCGCGGCGAGCCCCAGTGCTTAATCCCGAGGAGTCCGCGATATATGGCGAAGCGAGATGACGTCAAGAAGGTCATGATCATCGGCTCCGGTCCCATCGTGATCGGCCAAGCCTGTGAGTTCGACTACTCCGGCACCCAGGCCTGCAAGGCGCTGCGTAAGCTCGGCTATGAGATCGTCCTGGTGAACTCCAATCCAGCGACCATCATGACCGATCCGGGCATGGCGGATGCAACGTACATCGAGCCGCTCAACGTTCGCTCCATGGAAGCGATTATTGCCAAGGAGCGCCCCGATGCCCTGTTGCCCAACCTGGGGGGGCAGTCGGGTTTGAACCTGTCCTCAGAGCTGGCCGAGCGCGGCGTTCTCGAGCGCTACGGGGTCAAGGTCATTGGGGTGCAGCCGGACGCTATCCGCCGGGGCGAAGATCGTCAGGCGTTCAAGGACACCATGACCAAGATCGGTCTGGATATGCCCGAGAGCGACGTCGCCCAGACCGTGGACGAGGCGCTGCGCATCGCCGACCGGTTGGGCTATCCGGTGGTGGTTCGCCCCGCCTACACCATGGGTGGGACGGGTGGCGGCCTGGTCTACGACGAGCAGGAGTTGCGCACCGTCACCAATCGGGGTCTATCGGCGAGCTTGGTCGGACAGGTGCTGATCGAGCAGTCGGTGGTGGGTTGGGAGGAGCTCGAACTCGAGGTGGTTCGCGACGCCAAGAACCAGATGATAACCGTCTGCTTCATCGAGAATATCGACGCCATGGGGGTGCACACCGGCGATTCCTTCTGTGTGGCACCCATGCTGACCATCGCCAAGGAGCTCCAAGCCAAGCTCCAAAAATACTCCTACGACATCGTGGAGTCCATCGAGGTCATCGGCGGCACCAATATCCAATTCGCGCATGATCCGAAGACCGGCAAGGTGGTGGTGATCGAGATCAACCCCCGCACCTCCCGCTCCTCGGCGCTCGCCTCCAAGGCCACCGGTTTCCCGATTGCCTACGTCTCGTCGCTTCTGGCTGGGGGGCTGACCTTGGATGAAATTCCCTATTATCGCGATGGAACCCTGGAGAAGTACACGCCTTGCGGGGACTACGTGGTGCTCAAGTTCGCGCGCTGGGATTTCGAGAAGTTCAAGGGTGTCAAAGACCAGCTGGGCACCCAGATGCGTGGCGTGGGCGAGGTGATGAGCATCGCCAAGACGTACAAGGAGGCCCTGCACAAGGCCATCCGATCCCTGGAGAAGGGGCGCTTCGGACTGGGCTTCGCCAAGGACTTCAACGGCCTTTCGCTCGGCGAATTGATGACGCGATTGAACGTCCCCACCAGCGAACGCCAGTTCTTGATGTACGAGGCCCTGCGCAAAGGAGCCAAGGTGGAGGAGCTTCACGAGAAGACCCACATCAAGGCCTGGTTCATCGAGCAGATGCAGCAGCTGGTGAACCTGGAGCAGGACATCCTCGGTTTCAAAGGCCAGGTCCCACCCGAGGAGCTGCTGCGTCGCGCCAAGCTGGACGGTTTCTCGGATCGCTACCTGGGGAGTCTGTTGGGCGTACCGGAGGGGGCCATCCGCGACGGCCGCCAGGCGCTGGGGCTGCGCCAAGCCTACGAACCGGTTCGGGTCAGCGGCGTGGAAAACGCCGCCTACTACTACTCGACCTACAACGCCAAGGACAGCGTTCCGGTCAGCAGCGGCCGCTCGAAGATCATGATTCTCGGCGGAGGTCCCAACCGGATAGGACAGGGGATCGAGTTCGACTATTGCTGCGTTCACGCAGCCTTCGCGCTTCGGGATCTCGACTACGAGACGGTCATGGTCAACTGCAACCCCGAGACCGTCTCCACCGATTACGACACCTCGGACAAGCTCTATTTCGAGCCTTTGACCGTGGAGGACGTTCTCTCCATCTACCAAAAGGAGAAACCGGATGGGGTGATCGTCCAGTTCGGGGGACAGACCCCGCTCAACATCGCAGCCGAGCTGGAGCGACTGGGCGCCAAGATCGTCGGGACCTCTCCGGAGACCATCGATCTGGCCGAGGATCGAGACCGATTCCGCCAGGTCATGAACCGGTTGGGGATCCCCCAGGCCGAGAGTGGGATGGCCACCAACTACCAAGAGGCCCTCGAGATCGCCCATCGCATCGGCTATCCCCTGATGGTCAGGCCCTCCTACGTTCTGGGCGGCCGCGCCATGGAGTGCGTTCACGACGAGGAGATGCTGAACCGTTACCTCACGGTCGCCGTGGAGGTCTCCCCGGAGCGTCCCATCCTCATCGACAAGTTCCTGGAGAACGCCATCGAGGCGGAGGCCGACGCCATCTCGGACGGCACGACGGCCCTGGTCCCGGCCGTGATGGAACACATCGAGCTGGCCGGGATCCACTCGGGGGATTCGGCCTGCGTGATCCCGCCGGTGAGTATCCCTCCCAAGCACGTGGAGACGATCAGCGAATACACTCGCAAGATTGCCATCGAGCTCGGCGTGGTGGGCCTGATGAACATCCAGTACGCGATAGCCAAGGACGTGGTCTACGTCCTGGAGGCGAATCCGCGGGCTTCGCGGACCGTTCCCTTGGTCTCCAAGGTGTGCGGGATCAACATGGTGCGTCTGGCCACCCAGGTCATGTTGGGCAAGCGGCTCGCCGACCTCAATGTCACGCCCCGCAACGTCCCCCATTTCGGCGTCAAGGAAGCCGTATTCCCCTTCAGCATGTTCCAGGAGGTCGATCCGATCCTGGGTCCTGAGATGCGCTCCACCGGAGAGGTGCTGGGCATGGCGGACAGCTTCGGGCTGGCCTTTTACAAGGCCCAGGAAGCGGCCCAGTCACAGCTCCCCACCCAGGGCAACGTTCTGTTGAGCGTCAACGACGCGGACAAGCCCGGCATCATCGAGGTCGCCCGCAGGTTCCGCGATCTCGGCTTCGCCCTGCTCGCCACCGAAGGGACGAGCGAGCTTTTGGCGGCTCACGGTTTTGCTGCCCAGCGGATCAACAAGATCCACGAGGGCTCGCCCAACATCGCGGATGCCATCGCCGATGGGCAGATCCAGCTGGTCATCAACACCCCGATCGGGAAAAAGGGCCAGGTGGACGACTCCTACATCCGCAAGACGGCCATCAAGCACAAGATCCCCTACGTGACCACCCTGGCGGGAGCCCTCAGCAGTGCGCTGGGCATCGCGGCCCGACGCACAGCAACCACCGAGCTACGCTCCCTTCAGGAGTACCACGCCAGGGTGCGCTGAACGGGTCGTTCACTCCGGGGCTGCCTGCCCCAACGCTCGACGGCGATAGGTGGCTGGGGCCACGCCCCACAGCCGCTTGAACACCTTGCTGAAGCTGGCTTCTGTCTGATACCCAACCTGCTCGGCGACGTCCGACAGGTTGAGCTGGCTGGCGCGGAGCTTGTCGGCTGCGAGCTGCATTCGCCAACGGGTCAGGTAAACGAGCGGCGGATCGCCGACCATTGCGCGGAACCTGGCCGCGAACGCGGAACGCGACATGCCCACCCGTTGCGCCAGCGTGGCCACGGTCCAGGCCTGTTCGGGTTGGCGGTGGATGAGGCCGAGGGCACCGGCGAGATTTGGATCCCGGAGCCCCAAGAGCCAACTCGGATTGGGAGGCCCTGGCTGCTCCAGGTGACGGCGCAGCACGTGCACGAACAAGGTTTCGGTGAGCCGGTCGATGAGGGTTTCGCCGCCGGGGCGGCCGGCCGTGGATTCTTCGGCGATCAGATCGAGGGTCGACTCGAGCCAAGAATGTGCCCGGCCGCCTTCCCCGCGGATCGTGACCAGCGTGGGTAGGACGGACAGGAGGGGATGCACGGTGCCTCGGGCGAAGTCGAAGTAGCCACAGACCAGCGTCGTGCCTTCACCCCGGCCACCGTAGACAAGGGGCTTACCTCCATCGGGTGGCAGATGTTCTCGGATCAGACGTTCCAGGGGCAGCGCCCGCGTCTTGAGTGAATCGGCCATCACATGAGCCGAACCGCAGGGGAGCAGGACCAGATCGCCCGCTTCGAGCAGGACGGGCTCGGTGCGACGCGCCCCCTCCAACAGGAGCCAACAGCGTCCCCTTCTGACCACGTGGAATTGGGTGCGCTCGCTCTTGGGGACGGAGAAGCCCCAAGGGGCGGATAGTTCGGAGCGACAGTAGACGCTGCCCTGCAAGTGCACGCTGCGCAGGATGTCGGTCAGGGCGTCCATGGCTGCATATCGTCCCTCACGGTGGACGATCGGACAATGAGTATGCACGAATCGGCATGGAACCGCCAGGACATGGGCCCTATGGTGGATGGCATCCAGCCCCGCCCCGAGGGCGGGGCCCCCAACCCCAACGAGGCCAACCCATGAAAATCGTCGTAACCACTCCCACTGGAAACATCGGCAGCAAGGTTGCTTCGCATCTGCTCGATGCGGGCGAGGAGGTCATCCTGGTCGCGAGGGATCCGGCCAAGGTGAAGGCCTTGACCTCGCGAGGGGCGCGGGTCGAAACCGGCAGCCATGCCGATCCGAGATTTCTGACCCAGGTCACCCAGGGTGTCGATGCGCTATTCCTTTTGACCCCACCCGATTTTGCCACGACGGACATTCGGCAGAGCTACCGACGTTTCGGTGAGGCAGCCAAGAGCGCCATTCTGGCCAACCACATTCCCATGGTCGTTCATCTCTCCAGCGCGGGCGCCGAGCTCGAGTCGGGCACGGGCCCGATTGCCGGCCTGTTCGTGAACGAGGCGCTTCTTTCGACCGTGGCGACCAACCTGGTGCATCTCCGGGCTGGGTACTTCATGGAAAACACCCTGGGGCAGCTCGCTAGTATCCGCGATGCGGGGGCGCTGTTCACCACGTTCAAAGGCACGACCCCCATCCCCATGGTGGCGACTCGGGACATCGCGGCTCGGGCCGCGGAGCTCCTGCGGGCAGGGGATGTCACCGGAACCCGCGTCGTCGAGTTTCAGGGACCGGGACCGGTGACGTACGACGAGGTGGCTCGCATTCTTTCGGAGGTCCTGAACCGACCCCTCCGGCACGTTACGGTGGGCAAGACCGAGCTGGTCTCGGCCTGCACGGGCATGGGTATGTCAACCGTCATGGCCGAAAGCTTCTACGAGCTGGGAGTTGCCCTCGAGTCCGGTTTGGTGAAGTTCCACGGGCCGCGCAGTGACGCCGACCAGAAGGGCACGTCCTACGCGACCTTCGCCCGAGAAGTCGCAAAGCCGGCGTACGAAGCCGCCCAAGGGTAGGGGCGGAAGGGTTCCTCTTGCCAGGTTGGCAGTGATATGGCTGAAATGTTGGGGTGCTATCGCGTCCTTTGACCAGCGCTGGCCTTGCCGTCCTGGGCCTCTTGGTTGGCTGCGCCAGCGACGAGCCGGAGATCCGCGGCCAGTTGATGCTCACGCTGACCACCGATCTGGCCCCGCCCAAGGATTTCGACCGGGTCGAGATCGAGATCCTGCGCTTCGGCAATCGGGAGTTCGCCAACTCGTACCAGGTGGGACAGACCGATCTGAGGTTTCCGGCGACGTTGGCCATCCTGGCCAACCAGAGCTCGACGAAACCGGTGACGGTAAAAGTCGCGGCTGCCCTGGGGGATCGGGTTCGCTACGTTCGAGAGATCGTTACCACGGTGCCGAGCTATCGCCTGGTGACCCTGACCGTCAACATCGAGTGGCTGTGCCTCGATCAGGTCAGACGGCTCGATGGCGCGACAGCGAGCAGTTGCGCGGCTGGCGAGACCTGCGTTGGTGGCGAATGTGTCTCGAACCGGATCGACTCCTCGCAGCTGCCCGAATACGTGCCAGAGGAGATCTTTGGCGGCGGCGATGGAACGGGTACCGGGAACTGCTTCGACACCATCGCCTGCTTCTCCGAAGGGCGAGCGGTGAACGTCGATCTGGATGGCTGCACCATCTCGAATCTCGACCTCTCTTCGCTGAGCCTGGCGCTGGTCAAGGCGCCGGACACGGAAGGGATCTGTGGGCCCGAGGCGTGTCTGGTTCCGTTGGATCATGGTGAGAACGGATGGGAGACCAGTGTCGGTCGCGTCGTTCTGCCGCCAGCGGTGTGTGACAGGCTCCGCCTTTCTGATGTTTGGGGCGTCGCAGCGACGAACGCCTGTGTCCAGAAGACGGCGAGCCTGCCCACCTGTGGCCTGTGGTCCAGCATCGAGACCGATCCGGGTGATACCTCGGGCCCGGCACCACAGGGCGTGAGCTTCGCGGGTGCTGCGGGCGCCGTCGAGGCCGGTGGGGCAGGTCAGGGACCGGGCGGCGCGTCTCTGGGAGGCGAGGCCGGTGAATCGGGAATGTCGGCGGGAGCGGGGGAAGGTGGAACGGGGGAAGGTGGAGCCGGGGTTGGCGGCGCCGGGGAAGGTGGAACGGGGGAAGGTGGAGCTGGGGAAGGTGGAGCTGGGGAAGGTGGAGCTGGGGAAGGTGGAGCCGGGGTTGGCGGAGCTGGTGGAGGTGGGAGCGCCGGTGCGTCCCAGGGTGGACGCGAGGAAATTGCCGGAGCAGCGGGGATGCCGCAGGGCGGGTTTGTGTCGATGACCGGTGGCTCCGCCGGTTCCTCGGTTGGCGCACAAGCCGGTGTGGCGGGTACCGCGGCGCAGGCCGGAGTATCGGGCGTCCCTGAAAACGGGGGCGCTGCGGGAGGTCCGGTCCTCGAATGCTCCCCTGATGATAGGCGCCTGTGTTCAGTTGATGGAGCCTTGGGCAACTGCGCGGCGGGGCACCAGGAATGCGATGCCAACGGCACCTGGGGGGAATGCGACATCCAGCCCGCGGACGCCGACAGCTGCGAACCGGGAGATGACGCCAACTGCAATGGAATCCCCAACCAGGGCTGCGCGTGCGACGAGGGTGACGTCCAACCCTGCGGGGACACGGTAGACCGAGGGATGTGCCACCGCGGTACCAGCACCTGCACGCAAGGGGCCTACGGGGAATGTCTGGATGCCATCTACCCGAGCACCCGTGATTGCCGCTCCGAGTACGACAATGACTGCAACGGCACGGCGGACTACCAGGAGACCGCGTTTTGCGAGTGTCCGGTGGACGGGCAGAGCAGCTCCTGTGACACGGGGCTTCCCGGTGTCTGTGCTGCCGGGACCCACACCTGTGCCTTCGCCGTCGATAACCAGAGCTCGGACTACGGAGACTGCACCGGACCCTCACCTGGGACTCGGGATTGTCGGAGCGCCGAGGACAACGACTGCAACGGGACCGCGGACGACCAGGAAACCAGCTATTGCCGCTGTGTGCTGGGAACCGACCAACCCTGCGACACGCATCCCGAGGATGGGACGGGGCTGTGCACCGCCGGTTCCCAGCCCTGTGCGGAGTCAGGCGACCACAGCACGACCGACTATGGCGAATGCAGTGGATCGACGGGACCCACCCCGGAGCTCTGCACCGGCGATGAGGACGAGGACTGCGATGGGGACACGGACAACGACGACAGCGATTGCGTGGCGTCCATGATAAGCATCCCCCAAGGCTACCTCATCGATCGCACCGAGGTGACGCGCGGCCAGTATCAGGCGTGGCTCGACACGGAGCCGACCACGGCTGGCCAGAGCTCGGATTGCACCTGGAACGACCGCTTCGTGCCGGATGCGGCCTGCATGGCCGATCCAGCCGTGCAACAATCGGATGCCACCAATCACCCCCAAGTGTGCGTGGACTGGTGCGATGCCTATGCCTATTGTCTGCGGGTGGGCAAGCGCCTGTGCGGCGGCCTTGGGGGAGGTGGCGCCGTATTCACGGAGTTCGCGAACATCAACTACGACCAGTGGTACAACGCCTGTACCAGTCATGGTACCAACGCGTTCCCCTACGGGGCCTCCTACGACGAACAGGCGTGTAACGGCAGTGATTACTCCGGCACCGACAACCAGACGATCCAGGTGGGGACACTCGAGTCCTGTCAGACTCCGGCTGGAGTGTTCGATCTGTCCGGCAACGTTTGGGAATGGGAGGATTGCTGCAATGGTTCGGGACCAGCCGCCTACTGCAAAATCCGAGGTGGTAGTGCATTCAACGCGGGCTCGACGTCCTTGCGATGTGTCGAGAACGGCACCGGGGATCGGAACCATTTCTACCCGCAGGTTGGGTTCCGCTGCTGCTCTGGCTAGGGGATTTCCTTGCCTTGACGGGCTGCCGACCGGACGTGGTATCTTCCAAGCCCGCCGAGGCAGTCGCGCCCGGCCCGTTTCTGGGGTATGATGATGTCCTTCGCCAAGTCGCTTGCGGTCCTTCGGTGGTTCTGGTTGACGGCCGGGTTGGCCGTGGGTCTAACGCAGAGCTGTGCGCTTCCCCCGCTGAAGATCGACGAGAGCGCGGTGGGCGGAGACACGGCGGTCGGCGAGCAGGGGGGCACGAAGGGGAGCGCGGGCGACGACGCTGGTGAGGCAGGAGAGCCGGAGGCCAGGGCGGGGCGGAACGGTTCGGGTGGCGCCCAGGGTCGCGGTGGTGCTCAGGGGCGTGGTGGTTCGGGTCCGAGCCGAGGCGGAACCCAGGGCGAAGGAGGGGTGGTGTCGAACGCCGGAGCCGTGGCAAGTGTCGGGGGTGACCAGGGCTCGGGCGGAGACGCGGCGAGCTGCTCCAATACCGACCCCGCGTTTCTCCCACTAGATGCCACAGGTTGGGTCGATGCGAGCTGTAACGACTTCGGGATCCAGGGTGGGTACTACTGTTACGATGACGGCGTTTCGCCTTCGGATTGCGTCGACGGAGTCTCCCCCTGGGATGCCTCGCGTCAGGGCATGTGCCTGAGCGGACAGACCATTCTCGACGAGAGCTACGACGCTTGGGGTGCCGGGTTGGGTTTGGAGCTCAACGGGACGCCCGACGACGATCGGGAAAAGTACTTCTACGATGCGCGGGCGCAAGGGGTCCGGGGATTTCGTCTGACGCTGACGGGGAGTACTGGTGGCAATGAGCTCCGGATTGGATTTGCCACGCGCTACCCCATGGTCGAGGGCTATTCGCCGGTGATCAAGGCGTTCGCGGCCCACAGTGGGACCGCGACCTATTCGGTCGAGTTTGACGACGTGTCCGTGCCGGCGAACTGGGACGTCGAAAACGCAGGTGAGACCACCGACGGTTCCAACATATACGAGCTGCAGGTGTCGGTGGCCGGCGGCAATGCCGACGCTACCTATGACTTCTGTATCACCGCCATCGAACCGATTGTGGACACGGCGGTGGGCGCGGGCGGTGCCCCGGGTGTGGGCGGAGGCCCGAGTACGGGGCAGACGGGTGGCGCCCCGGGCGCTGGCGGGGTCACCGGTGAGGGCGGAACCGTGGAGCTGGCCGGCGCTCCGGGCATCGCCGGTGGGCTGTCTTTTGCGGGGAGCGCCGGAAACCTGTTCGGCGAGGACTACGTGCAGATGGATCCGCTGCAACAGGGCTACGCTTGGACGCTCGCCGAGCCCGCCGGCGAGTCCATGGTCATTCCCATGGAAGACCGAACCAGCGTGGAGGAGCCCCTGTGTGTGTACGGGGCCACCGTTCCCTCCGACCAGGGCACGGCAATCGCCATGCTCGGCGTGAACCTGAACCAAATCACCATCGCCGATGGCGCTCAACCTTGGTCACCGCTCGGGACTTCGGGGCTATACCTGTACTACTCGAACGAAGATCTCATCCCCCTGCGGGCGCAGATCGACGTCGTGGGCGCCACGGGACAGGGCGATGCCCCCTGGTGCGTCGAGCTCCCGATGGATGGCAGCACGGGCGTCTACTTGAGTTGGTCGGATTTCACCAGCGATTGCTGGACGGGAACGGGTGTCTCCTACGACGGTACAACCGACCTTGCCAGCATCTCGATCTACGTTCCGGGTGACACCATTGACCCGATCATGGGCGAGTTCTGCCTCGACGGCATCGTGTTCTACATCGCGGATCCGGATTACTAGGCCTGGTTTCGTGGCCTCAGCAGAGCGAACACCGAGTCGTCTTCGTCCGGGTTCATGTAGCAAGCTGGCGCGATGATCTGGTAGCGGTCGGCCATCATTCGCGCCGCCTCGCGACCACTCGCATTCTGCGGCTCGTACACGTCGGGATCGACGACCAGGGCAGGGGGGAGCGCCGTCTGGCTGGGCCGCGAGAATCCAATGATGGCATCCAAGGCCTCCAGTAGCTCTTGCATGGTCGAGAAACGGTTGTCGGGGTGCTTGCGGGTCGCGCGCAGAATGAGCGCCTCGATCTGGGGGTCGAGCTCCTCTTCGATCCAGGATGGTGGAGGGATGGGGGAGAAGAGCTGGTGACTCAACAGATCGAGCCCCTCCTTGGCCTCGAAGGGGAGATGCCCGGTGAACATGCGAAACATCACGATCCCCAAGCCATAGATGTCGGTCCGCGCATCCGCCGGATCGGCCATGACCTGTTCGGGGGCCATGTATTCGACGGTTCCGAGGATGGTGTGGTTGCCCGTGGTCCCGGTCCTGCCCGAGAGCTTCGCCATCCCGAAATCGATGACCTTGAGCCCCATCGGATCGCCCAGAGGGCCCAACAGGAACAGGTTGCCGGGCTTGACGTCGCGGTGAACCACGCCCGCGGCGTGAGCGGCGTGAAGGGCCCGGGCGGCATGACGGCACAGCAGCAGTGCCACATCGGTGGGCAGCTTGGGGACGCGGGAGAAGAGGCTGCCCAGGGTCTCGCCGACCAGGGCTTCCATCACCAAATAGGGCTGCTCGTCTTCGGGAGCTGCGTAGTCGAGTACCTTGACCACGCCCGGATGATCGACGCGACTGATGGCTGCCAACTCCTGCAGGAAGCGGTTCCTGAGCTCAGCGTTCTGTACACAGCGACGACTCAGGCGTTTGATGACCACGGGTGTGCCGGACTCCAGGTCATGGGCCAGGTACACCTCGGAGGTGCCCCCTTCGCCAATGCGTCCCGCGATTCGGTAGCGACCGCCCAGCATCGCCCCGAAGCTCCGGGTGTTTCGGGTGTAGGTCGCGTAGCCCGACGGACGCGACGGTGAGCTCGATTGACGGATCCCCTCGACCATGGGGGCGACGTAGCACCGAACCGACGTCGAGGGAACGTTGCGTGGTCTCGGCGCGCCGGACCTTTCTGCTGCGACCGGATTATGCAGGTGGTTCGGAATCGCCGTGGAGGATCTTGAGGCAATTGCGGCCGCCATTCTTGGCAGCGTAGAGGGCCCGGTCGGCCCGTTGAACCCAGCTCTCGGGGGCTTCGCCGGGCACCAGGGCCGTGACCCCCAGCGAGACGGTGAGCTCCACCTCGCCGGACGGGGTGACGACTGGCGTCTGCTCGATCACCTGGCGGACTCGTTCCGCGCGCTGGGCCACCTTGTCCAGTGTGCTGTCGCGGGCCACCACGACGAACTCCTCTCCACCGTATCGTGCCACGAAGTCGACCTTGCGCACGAAATGGCGGACCAGGGTGTCGGCCACATGGCGAAGGACCACGTCACCCGAGGGGTGTCCAAAACGATCATTGATCGATTTGAAATGGTCGACATCAACCATCAACAGGGTGGGCTCGGAACCCAGCAGTAGACCCAGAGCGGCCACCTTCTCCAACTCGGCGTCGAAGGCGGCTCGATTGTAGAGGTGGGTCAAGCCGTCGAGCGTTGCCTTCTCCCGGGCCCGGTCCAGCTCGTCGCGCAGATCCTGCACGCGTTTGCCCAGGATCAGGAGCTGCTCCTTTTCGCGGCCTCGGCGTGTCTGCAACGTGTGGCGCACCACCCGCACCACCTCCCCGGCTTCATGCCTGATGGCCGCGGTGTCGTGGCCCTCGAGAACGCCCACCAGCCGCTCCAGTCGCTCCTGGATCTGCTGCTCGTCGCGTCGATCTTCGGTCACCGTCACGGTCAGACACTGAGCGAAGCACTGTACGGCGTGGCGGAGGTTGCCCAGGCTCGTCTCCACGTAGGACTGCTCGTGGCGTCGGTGGGCATCGAAGAAACGATGCACGGTTCCCCAGTCCCGGCGTTCAAGGCCCGGTTCCTTGGTGGATTCATCAGTGACTTCGGCCTGCTGCTTGCTGGGGCCGTTCAGAAAGATCGAGAGCATCTGTTCGCATTCGGCCTTGAGGGCCTCGGCCGTCCAACGCTCGGTGTCGAAGGCGAATTCGCCGAAGGAGTGCAGGATCGCCCCCACTGTGTGCAGGGCTTGGTCCATCTCACGATGGGGATCCACGATTTTCGGGCGTTGGGACACGGCGGGGACGACCGCCTTGAGCGCCGCCTGGGATTCGGTACGCTTCCAGAACATCACCCATGGAAACGGCCGGGTCACCCGTTCGGGTAAGCCGGTGCCTGAACGGGGGCGGTACAGGGCCAGATCTCCAGGTGGGTCGGGCGCGGATTGCGCTCGATGTCCACGATTCCCCACCATTCCTCGTTGGACCCCTGGTCGGGATAGGGGCTCCCACCCGGTGCCATCCCTCGGTTGTCATGGACCGAAGGGTCCCCATCCTGGACTCCCACCACTCATTTCCTGCCGTGCCCGAGCGGGATGTGTCGTGGGAGCCACATCCCAGCAGGACCAGCAAGGCTTGGGGTCAGAGATGTGGAAGCACACCAGCCATGCACAGCCAGGGTACAGCTTTCTGGGATCGCTGCATCGCTTCCCGGTTGTCCGAGTTTCTTGGGTTGTTTTTTGGCGGCGCAGAAAAACGCACCTGGGCGGGACGAGATGAGCTGAATGATTCTACCAAGCCTGGACCCAGCTCCGCCGAACGTCGATGGCTCGAAGGGACTGGCGCTCGCACCGATGCTGGGTTCACGGCATGATTGAGCAATAGCCCCGGGGGCGATTGGCTGATGACCCTTGATTCGAAACTGTCCTGCGCGCGAGCGACGCTGTGCATCCTATGCTGCGGGGTGGCTGGCTTGACATGGGCCGCTTGCTCGTCGAACGATGACAAGCTCACCCGTGAGAATGCGAACGGTGCTGGTGTCGGCGCCAGTGTGGGTGGTCGGGCCTCGGACGTCGCCGGAACGGCGCAGGGCGGCGCTGCGAACGGTGGGAGCTCACTGGTGGCCGCTGGTGGCATGGGCGATGGCGGCAGTGTGCTGGTTCTGGGCGGCACTGGGCCTGGTGGGGCGCTGGCCGCGGGTGGTTCGGGCAACGGGGGGCGAGTGGGTGACGGAGGTTTCGTCGGGCGGGGAGGTGAGACGGGACAAGGCGGTTTCCCTGCGAGCGGAGGCTCGGGCCCAGGGGGGCAACCCGGTGAGGGTGGACAACAGGCTGGCCCTGGCGGGGTCGTCGAACTGGGCGGCGCTGGTCCAGCTGGAGCCCCTGGTGTTGGAGGGGTGGAACCGATCGCAGGAGCAGCGCCGCTCGGCGGTTCTGCGGGCCAGAGCGAGCCGCGGGGCCTCACCATCTACTACATCCGTCACGCGGAGGTCCTGGCCAACATCCTTCCGGTGGAGGAGATTACCTACGAGAGCAGCAATGTCTTCACCGATCTCGGCTTGCGGCAGGTGGACGTTTTGGCTGCCTACCTTGCCAGCTCCGGCATCGTGCCCGACGAGATCCTGACCAGTCCCACCTGGCGCACCCAAAAGACCATCGAGCCCTATCTGGTCCAGTCGGGCAAAACGGCCGTGCTGTGGCCCGAACTCGACGAGTGTTGCTCCGAGGAACCCACCGGCGCGGCGTTGCCGACCGAGCCGGTCTACTTCTTCGATGCCGCATTGGAGGCACAGAACGTCGTCTATCGCGACGAGGAATCGACCCAGTTCTGGCGCAATGAAACCTTCGAAGCCGGGTATTTCATGGTGATGACGGCCCGGGACCTGTTCCTGTCGCGCTACAGCCAGTCGGGCAAGACGCTCATGATAGCGGGGCACGCGGTGTCGGGAACCATGCTGCTGGGGCTTCTGCGGGGCTACGACATGTCCCAGGGCGTGGACAGTTCGGACTACACCAATCCGTCCCTCATCTACATGATGAACACGGGGATCCAGCGGGTGACGCAGGATCCGGTGACCTCCGAGTTCACGCTCGAGGAATCCAACATCAACGAGCCGCCGCTGGAATAGGGGTTCTGGCCGCTCTACCCAACGCGGAAGGTTCGGCCCGTTCGAATTAGCCGGCTCGACGAAGCTTTTCGATGATGATCTTGTTCAAGCTCGTCCGGTTCTCTTCGGCTTGGATGGCCAGGGTGCGATGAAGCTCGGGGGGTAGACGCACTCGTAGCTCGCCAGTGTATTTCCTCGTCGAGAGCGGTTCGGGGGCCAACTCGCGGTTCTTCTTCATGTCCTTGAGACAATCGGCAACCAGCTTTCGGATCCCCTTGAGGGCACTCTCTTGTTTCTTGTCGAGCCAGCTCAGGCTGGGAAACTCCAAGCAGGTCCCGACGAATTCTCCGTCCTCTTCAGACCAGGATACTCGATAGGCATAGTAGTCAGCGTTTGGCATTCTAGCCGTCCTTTCCTTCCCGTTCCAGCCTATCGACGGCGGTGAGAAGCTGGCGCACCTGGTAGACCTTGGCCTTGCCGTGCTCATTCTGGAGGTTCACTCTGGGATCACCGCACCAAGGCATCTTGAAGACCACGTGACTGGTTCCTTTGCACCGAGGAGCCCCGAAGTAGTGCTCGGCGACTTTGACGACGTCTGCGAAGCGAACGCCGGTGGGGGATTGCCGGAGCTTGGTTAGCAGTTTGTCGATCGCGTCTGACACGGGGAACACACCAATGGTGTCACATGTGACACCATAAGGCAAAAGGGCCAATTGGCTCGCAAGCTCGGAAGCGCGATTGGCCAGCTGACCTTGAAATCCATCGTTCTTGAAAGGCTGACCTTATCCGACTCCCGGGCGAGCCGTTCCGTTTAGGGTCGGATGCAAAGCCTTGGCAAGCAACCAGCTCGCGCCACGTGGAGCTCCCCAGGCTTCACGCTCGTCGAGCTGATGGTGGGGGTTGCGGTGGTCGGTGTCTTGGCCACGCTCAGCATCAATGGCTTCCGCCAGTACCTGGGCCACTCCAAATCGGCGGAGGCCCTGAACACCCTGGGTGCGCTGGGTCGCGCCGTCCACGTTGCAGCGGAGCGAGATCGGACCAGCAGCGATGTCCTGGGACATGGAGCAAGCAGCACTCTGAACGCCAGCAAGGTGGTTGGCTCTGCCAGCGGCAAGGGCTAGGGCAAGGGAGCCACGGTGACCTTCGGCACGCCCGGATTGTGCGGCGACGCCGATCCCGTCCCGGCCCAGTTCAGCAAGGTGGCTGGCAGGAAGTACCAGCCCAACTCCGTTTCCGGCGACGACTACGACGCGGGCGATGGATACACGGGCTGGCGCTGCCTGCGCTTCACGCAAGACAGCCCCCAATACTACCAATACCAGTACAAGACCGGCGGACCTCCGGTGGACGTGGCCCTCCCCCACGGGGGTACGCCGCCTGGTTTGGACTCTCTACACCAGTGGACGGTCACGGCGCGAGGTGACGTGGATGGGGATGGGAAGGCTTCCTGGTTCGTATTGCAGGGCATCATCACACAATCCGGACAGATCATCGCGGCTCCCAGTGTTGGGACCGTCGATCCAGAGGAGTAGGTGTGGACGCCAAGGCTTTGCAGGAGCTGTTCACGGCGTTGGCCCGGCGTAATCAGGGTGACGAGGTGGGACTGTCCTTTCCCGGCGCGGATCTGAGCGGGGCGCTGTTGGTCCGGGGTAACCTGAACGCGGGGGACTTCTCGGGGGCGTGTCTGGACCGCGCCAACCTTTCGGGAGCCTCGGCGATTGCTGCGCGTTTCGAGCAGGCGAGTCTTCGAGGCGTCACGCTGAATGGCGCCAATCTGACGGGAGCCTTGCTGCGAGGCGCGGATCTATCGGAGGCGCGTCTGGAGGGGACTTGCCTGTCCAGTGCGGGTGGAGGGCGCACCGAAAGAGGTGGCGAGTCGATAGCCCGACGGGCCCAGCCGGCACGAGGTTGCCATGGCCGGCGCGGGGGAGTTTTCTTGCGAGTGTTCGCTGATGGCCCCCGTTTTTTGGCGCGCGCCGCGTCGGCGACGGCCCCATGCCGTGGCTGCGACGCGCCAACAGGCATTGGCCCGGCTCGGAGCGCCCTGTCACCCTCAAGGACAGTAAGATCGGATGACTTTGACCCATTCTCCCTCGATGCAGGCGCGGAACGCAGGAACGACGCCGTCGCAGTATTGGCAGACGGGGAGGTCAGGGAGGAAGTCAACGCTGCAAGGGGTCCCGGTCCTCGGCAACTCAGGGGGGCACTCCGCACGATCGGTGTTCTGCAAGGGGTCGCCGTATTCCCACAGGGGCCCCTGGTCGAATAGGTCACAGTCGGGCTGATACACACAGATCCCGCAAGCGTCACGTACGGTGCAAAGGCTCCCCACTTCGGAGCAGTCCGCGGGCCTCGGGTTTTCACCGGCCTGTTTGGGACAATCCAGGACCGTCGCGTTGCCGCCGCCTGCGGTTCCACCGGTGTCGCTGCCGGCGCTGGGGGCACCAGACAGGCCATCCACACCGCCGTTGCCGCCACCTGGGCCGGAGGGGGCGCTCGAATTGCCCCCGCAAGCGGAGAGGGATGACCCCAGGAGCACGAACAACCAAAGCCTCATGGGTTGGCAATAGCACGCGCCGCCGTGACGCCTGGTCGCTGGGCGAGGGGACCCGGCTTGCCGAGGTGCCTGCCGGCCGCCTTGGCGTCCCACGGTTGGTCCCCATCATACGCCCTCCCCAACTGGTATTACCTCCATCTCATCTGCCCGCGACTCGCGCGGGAAATGGCCCCCATCACCCCCCCCGTCCCGGGGCGGCAATGGGGCTTGCATCAGCACTCACCGACCGGGCCAATTCTTGCTAGGCTCCGCGCGCCATGAACAAGCCAACGACCAAGCCTGCCATCGCAACGTTCTCCTCCGGCCCTTGCGCGAAGCGCCCGGGTTACTCCCTTTCGAAGCTACCAACTGACATCCTCGGACGCTCGCATCGTTCGGCCTTGGGCAAGGCGAGGCTGGCTAAGTCGATCAGTGAGACCAAAGCGGTGTTGGGCATCCCCGACAACTACCAGGTGGGGATCGTTCCGGCTTCTGACACCGGCGCTTTCGAGATGGCGATGTGGAACCTGCTCGGTGCGCGCCCCGTCGACGCGTTCGTTTGGGAGTCGTTTGGCAGTGGCTGGGTCACCGACATTCAGAAGCAGCTCAAGCTGGCGAATGTTCGCGTGTTCAAGGCGGAGTATGGCCGCCTGCCCGATCTGTCGCAGGCCAACGGCGAGAACGACATCGTGTTCTGCTGGAACGGCACCACCGGTGGGGTCAAGGTCCCGAACGGTGACTGGATCCCAGCCGATCGCAAGGGTCTGGTGCTGTGCGACGCAACCAGCGCGGCCTACGCCATGACCCTGCCTTGGGACAAGCTCGACGTAGTGACCTTTTCTTGGCAGAAGGTGCTCGGCGGCGAGGCGGCCCACGGCATGCTGGTCCTCTCGCCTCGCGCGGTCGAGCGACTCGCGAGCTACCAGCCGTCCTGGCCGTTGCCCAAGATCTTCCGGATCGCCAAGGGTGGGGCGCTGATGGAGGAGATCTTCCAAGGCTCGACCATCAACACGCCTTCGATGATCGCGAATGAGGATTACCTGGATGCCCTTGCCTGGGCCCAGTCGATCGGCGGTCTGGCGGAGCTCATTCGCCGTAGCGAAGCCAACCTGAAGGTCTTCGAGGGCTTCGTGGCCTCGCATCCATGGATCCAGTTCTTGGCAGACAAGCCCGAATACCGGTCCAATACCTCGGTCTGCTTCAAGGTGGACCTGACGCCGGACCAGGTCAAAAAGATGGTCAAGCTGCTGGACGCGGAGCAGGTCGCGTATGACTGCGGTGCCTACAAGGACGCGCCGGCTGGGCTGCGTTTCTGGTGCGGAGCGACCGTCGAGAAGAGCGACATCGAGAAGCTGCTGCCCTGGCTGGAGTGGGCCTACGAAGAGGTCAAGAAGGCCTGATTCACCGCTGACGGCGCTTCGCGACGAACCCGGTTCGACTGGGAAAGTTGCCGGGCAGATTGACCGCGAGCTCAGGGGCTTTGCGCCGTGGCGGCGTACGGACCGGTGAGCCTTTCCGAGATCCATTGGCTCACCAGATCGATCCGAGCCGATACCTGGATCCCGCTCCCGACGCCCGAGCTAACCGCCAGGATCTCGTGGGTCCCCCTGAGGAACACCGGACCGCCGGAGTCTCCCCGGCTCAGCGTGGTGGTTGACATGTAGTGATGAGGGTAGCCGATCGAATCGGCTGCGGTCAGCCAGATGTTGGCCTGGTAGGGTTGGGAGCTCGCCCGGCGCGCCAAACGGGTCGCGGGGGTCGGACGATCCAGCCGGACCTTGGAAAGCGCGGGATAGGCGGCAAGGGTTACCGGATGGTCCAGGTACACCAGGCCCACGTCATGACGTTTCGGGTTGACCAACTCGGACCCTCCCTCGTTCCAGTCCAGGGCTTCGGCGCGTAAAGAGAGCTGTGAGCTCCCCGCCACCTGCACCTCCCAACGCTGGTGGTTGTCGACGCAGTGTCCCGCCGTCAGGATCACCTGGGGTGCCAACAGTACACCCGAGCAGACGAAGCGACCTTGGTCCGATGCGTCGATGACGATGTGGGCAATTTCCGGATACGTCGCACCAGGGGGTGGGATGGCGTCCCGCGGCTCGCCTCCACATCCCAAGAACCAAGCAACACCTGTGACAATGGCCCTGCGCTGGGCAAGAAACATCCAGATTTCCCTTCGGTAACCCGGCCGACTCAGTGAGTCCCGTGGGCTTTGCGTCCCCTGCTCGCGCAGGGTTTGCCGTTTCGTTGGAATCTCGAGCGCCCGAAGCGCGGTCTCGAGCCGTACTGATCGAACGGCACTTGGGCGGAAACCCTTACAAGGAAGCTGCGGTTCGTTTGGCCCGGACGGCAGGGCGATGCCGTTGCTGCTTTACTTCCACCCCGGTTCGCCTTTATCTCTTAGTGCTTGTGATGTGAGACAGCGGGGACGGGGACGTCGCTCGCGCGGAACTGGGAGTGGTTTCACCATGCTGTACTTGAATCGATCAGGCAATCCGGAGGGGCCCTTCACCGAAGAACAGCTGCTCGAGATGATTCGCACCGGGCAGCTCCGCGAGGGTTGGATTGCGGGGCAAGGGCAGCCCTGGGTCCCGTTGAACTCCAACCCGCGCCTGGCACAAGCTCTGGCCGCACCGGGCGCAGGGGCTCCCGTGGCTGCGCCGCCCCACCAACCCCAAGCACAGCAGCCGTACGCGGGTCAGCCCGGCGCAGGTTACGGCGGGCCCCAGCAGCCGCAGCCGCAACAGCCGTACGCGGGTCAGCCCGGCGCAGGCTACGGCGGGCCCCAGCAGCCGCAGCAGCCGTACGCGGGTCAGCCCGGCGCAGGCTACGGCGGGCCCCAGCAGCAACAGCCACAACAACCTTACGGTGGTCAGCCCGCCGCAGGGTATGGTGGGCAGCCGCAACCACAACCCTTCGCGGCCCAGGCTTACCCGGGGGCAGGGATGCCGCCGGTTCAGGCCCAAGCCGGCAAGAAGCCGGGCTCCAAGCTCGGGTTGATGCTGGGCCTGGGGGCGTTGGCACTGATCCTCCTGGGGGGCGGCTTGGCGTTCGCCGTGTACGCCCTCTGGTTCAAGGCGGATGGCCCACGGGTGGCGGCCTTCCTCCCCTCCGACACGGCCATCTACGTCGAGGTTCCCAACCTACGGGCGGCGGGAATCGCGGCGCGTCGCGCCAAGTATCTCAAGTCGATCTCCGACGACGACGAGGCCTGGCTCAAGGACACGGCCAAGGTCATCGCTGATTCCTTCGGTATCGATCAGAGTGCCGCAGTCACTCTGGCCCTGGCCCAACGCAGCATCGGCATTGGGGTTTCGAACATCCCCGACAAGCCCCAGGGCGCGGTGCTCGTGTACTTCGACGCGGACGGTCCGGTTACCACGCTGCTCAAGAGCAGTCGCTTCCGGGCTGAGAGTCCGCTGGGCAAGAAGGGGCAGCGCTACGCCCTGACGGCCTCCAACGCGGCTGCTCCGGCGGGTGAGGGGTGGACCGTTACTCTGCGACGCGCTCTGGATTCGGCAGCCACGAGTTCCGAGATGGGGATCGGATGGTGGGAGTCAGAAAACCTGTTGGCGTTGGGTACGCCCGGTCAGCTCACCGCGGTTGCCGAGGTCATCGACGACCAGAAGACGGCTCTGAGCAAGAACGAGCGATTCACCAAGGCCATCTCCGGTGCTCCGGGGGGGGCGGTCATGCTGGGTTGGGTGGACGGCGCCACCATCCGCAAGGCGACCCAGGGACAGTCCAGCGTCGACATTGGCGTGACCGAGGATGGGGTCATGCTCAGCATCGACGGCCAGGAGGCGGGGCTGTTGTTGCGAGCCGCAGCCACCCTGATGGGGAAAGACATCGCCCAGACTCCGATTCTGTTCGAGCCCGGCGAACTCGACTATCCCGAGCGCCTGCCCGCAGAGACCCTCGCGTACCTTGCCGCCTCCACGCGCACCAAACTGGACGGTATGGGCCTGGAGCGCGAGCTTTCGGCCTTGGCCAAGCGAACCGCACCAGGGTCCGAACAGGGCTTCGAGCGGTCCAACAAGGAGCTCAAGGAACTGGCGGGTGTGTCGGTTGCCGACGCCCTGGGCTGCATCGGGGACGAGCTGGTGGTGGGGGCCTTGGCTCCCGCAGACATCCAGCTCAAGGGCTTCGACCCCGAGCAGCTGATGGGTCGCGCTGGGGCCTTTGTGGCGCTGAAGCTCAAGAACCAGCCGGTGGCGGAGAAGATCGTCACCTCCCTGCGTGACAAAGTGATGGTCGCGCAAATGGCCGGCGCGGTGACCGTCAAGGGAACCGGCATGGTCATCAAGACACCCGTGGGTCCCGATGTCGTGGTCGAGGTGCGTTTCGCCAAGAACGAGCTCGTGGTGGCCGGCGGGGCCAGCGCCATGGTGGGGCGTGTGTTCGCAGCGCTGGAGGGAACAGCCCCTCTGCTCGGCAAGGACGAGGCTCACGATCGGGTCCTGGATACCCTGCCCGACGAGACCCTGGAGGTCTTCTGGGTCGACACGGGGCGAATTGCCGACCGGTTCCTGGCCAGCAATCCGGAGCTATCCACCATGGCCAAGCAGGCTGGAGTGTCGCTGAACGACTTCGTGCTCACGGGCGACCAGCGAATCACCAGTGGGCTGGCCATCTCGGGTGAAAAGTCCTCGGATCAGCTGAACTTGGTGGTCGATTCCACCAATCTCTTGCATGTCTTCGCCATTGGTGCGGGAGCGTCGGCCATGGCGGCCAGTTCGGCGTTCGGCAGCATGGCCGTGCAGCCCAGTGCTCCGGTTCCTGACCCGGGCGCCTCGGCTGCGGTGGCGCCGACCGTCGCTTCGGCAGCCGGAGACTGCGGCAAGGCCATCTCCTGTTGCAAGGCGCTGATGCAGAGGGCTGGACAGAATGCCACGGCGGCCAGCCAGTGCGACAATCTGTCCAAGCTCCCGGAGAGCGCCTGCACCCAGACGCTGACCGGGTATCGAAACAGCGCCAAGGCACTAGGCATCGCCTGCGAATAGCGTTGGCCAGCGGGGCCCCTGCTGGTTGGCGTGGGCCGCGGCCATCCCCGCCATGACCTGGGGCAGGGAACGGTCGAAGTGGTACCGTTCGATGTCGCGAGTGCGTAGGCCTTGGGCCAAGGCCAGCTGATGTCGGAGCTGGGAGGCCAATGAGCCTGCCCGATCGGCATACCGTCCAGAGAAAACCAGGGCATCCAGTCCACCCATCGCCGCCACGCCGGAGCCGCAGGCCAAGAGAATCCGATAGCAGAGCACCTGGTGTGCTAGCTCGGTACGCTCCGAGGTGCCTTCCAGTGCCTCGGCGAGTGACACGGGCTGTCCCACGAGTCCCGACACACCACTTTGTTTGGTGAGCAGTGCGTCGATCTGTTCCGGGGCGAGCCCCGCGTGCTTGACCAACTGCAGCACGATTCCCGGATCGAGCTCGCCGCAACGGGTCTCACCGGGCAGACCCTCCAGGGGCGTAGCCCCACTGGTGACCATCAGGGGCTGCGTGCCGCGAACGGCTGCCACCTCGGGTTGGCGTTCCAGGCAGATGGACAAGACTCGGGCTGGAGCCCGCAAGCCTTTGGTGAAACGCTGCGCCGCAACCTCCGCGCAGGCCGCCTGGTGCAACAGACCATGGTATCCGGAGCGTTGAGTGTTGAGGGTGCGCGTGGTTTGTGGATCCAGACCATACCGACGTTCCCGCTCCGGGAGACGCCGAAAGAAGGCGGTTTCCGGCAACAGCAGCACGGGGATGCTGGCAAACGTGGTGGTCACGGCGCTCGCCACCGCTCGCAGGATGGGCAGATGCAGGGGAGCGGAGCCGACCACCTTCTCCAGCTCAGCTAGGATCTTGGGTGATACCAGGGTCGGGCCAGGGAGTACGTCGGCCCCATGAACGGCGCGCAGTGCGACCAGTTCTGGGTCACCAGTGCAGATGCCATGTAGCCCGGTCAGCGCCGAAGAAGCGGACTCGGCATAACAGGGTCCCGGCCCTAGCGGCAGGCTGCCATGGTGCTCGGCTGGTTCGGTCGGAGCCTTGGGGAAATAGGCGAATCGAATGCCCTTGAGGCTGGGGTCCAGTGTCAGGATACGCATGACGACCGCTCCTTTTCGTGGGTCGAATCGGAGTCGGTCAGGACTCGCCACGCCTCGCGAGCGATGCTGAGCTCCTCGTTGGTGGGGATGACAAGAATCCGCACCGGACTGTCAGCGGTGGCGACGTCGCGGGGTAGGGGACCGGGCTCGGCATTGGCCTCCACATCCAGATGGACGCCGAAACAGTCAAGACCGTTAAGGACCGCTGCTCGAACCAGCGGGACGGTCTCGCCGATGGTATCGGTGAACAGGATGGCTCGTGCCGGCGCCGCCACGGTCAGATAAGCGCCCAAGTACTTGCGGATTCGCCACAGATACACCTGGCTGGCGCTGTCGAAGCCCCCTGCGGAGTCCGGCAGCGCGGTCACGTCCCGGATGTCGGCCGAGAACGTGGATAGCCCCAATACGCCGCTCTTCTTGTTGAGTAGCTTCTCCACGGTGTCACCATCACCCAGATTCAGCGCCACCAACTGCAGCGCCACTGCCGGATCCAGATCGCCACAGCGGGTGCTCATGACCAGTCCCTGTAGGGGCGAGAATCCCATGGTGTTGTCGACAGAACGACCCTGATGGATGGCGCACAGGCTCGCGCCGCCACTGCCCAGATGGCAACTGACCGCATTGAGTTCCGGCAGCGGACAACCCAAAAGGCGTGCCGCTTCTGCTACCACGTACCCGTGGCTGATCCCGTGGAAGCCATACTTGTGCAGCCCGTAGCCGTTGCGCAGCGTCTCGGGTAGGGCATAGGTACGAGCTCGAGCGGGGATGCTGCTGTGAAAGGCCGTGTCGAACACCAGTACCTCGGGTAGATCCGGTTGCAGACGCTTACACTCCCGAACCAGACCGATGGCAGGCGGGTTGTGGATGGGGGCCAGATCCAGCAGCTCAGAGAGCGCGCCGTCGACCTCCGCCGAGAGGGTCGTGCTGGCCGAGAATCGGGACCCTCCATGGACCACGCGGTGTGCGATGGCGTCCGGAGTGCCCAGCCCGGCGTTCTCCAGGATCCCGAGGATCTCCCGGAACGCTGTGCCGTGGTCGGCCATCTCCACGAAATAGGTCTGGGTATGGCCGTCATGTTCATGGACGACCCTCGAGGGCTCGGCGGTCTTGGGCCCGACGCGCTGGGCCTCGCCTCGTGCCAGGAGCCGTTCCTCGGGCATGCCGAGCAGGCTGTACTTGAGTGATGAGCTCCCACAGTTGAATGACAGGACGTTCATCTTGACCTCAGATCTCGTCGGAGATCCAACCGTAGACGGGCACCCCGACCAGGGCGTGAGCGATACACGCCGTCCCGTAGATGGCCTGGGTCAGGTCCTGGATGGTGACGTGTTCGTCCACGGCGTGAGCAGCCTTTTCGTTGCCTGGTCCATAGCCAATGGTCGGAATGGAGAAATCGTTGAGTAGTGCGCCGCCTGCTGTACCCATACCCAAACGCTCCAGCGTCCACTCCCCGGTTCGAACCATGCAGTCACCGGCCAGCAGGGCATGGCGAGCCCGCTCCACCAGCGGGCTGTGGGGATCGGTCAACCAGGGGCTGGTGAGGCGCGGAACGCTGCGAGTCTGGCCGGTGCCCAGCTGCTGGTGCTCTTGCATCAGATCCACCTCGACGCTCACCGTCCCCGCCTCCTTGACCGCCGACGCAGCGCCGTATTCGGTCTGTGCCATCAGATCTGCTAGGTGTTGCCCGTGGAGCAATCGACGGGTCAATAGCAGCGTGGCAGCCGGCTTGCCGCGCTCGTTGGTGAAGGAGGGCTCCTTGACCAGGAGGTTCTGCTTACCATTCTGCAGGCGCCCCGCCGCCTTGCGTTCGACGAGATCCTGGTAGAACCCCCGCCCCGCGTCGGCGACCTGGAACAGATCGCGGCCCAAGAGGCGCACCGAGAGCTCTGCCCAGCCCTCGTGTCCGTAACAGATCCCGAGGTTGGTCGGCTCCCCCAGGATGGCGAACTCCGGAACCAGTCCCAGGTCGGGTAGTGTCGAAGCGAGCAGGGCACGCAGGCCCAGAGCGGCACCATTTTCTTCCGCAACGGTGGCGGCCACCACCACGTTGCCTCGTAGGGGCAAGATGCTGCGCTTGAGGGCGACGGCGGCGAAGAGCTGGGCGGCGATCCCGCCCTTGCAGTCGGCTGCTCCGAGGCCGACGATGCGACCGTCGTCGCAGCGCCCGGAAAGCGGATCATGGCTCCAGCGGTCCTCGGGACGAGCCTGCACGGTGTCCATGTGTGACAGGAGCAGGACGGTAGGTCCCGGCTCCAGCCCAAACAGGACGCCAGCGACATTGCCGTAATCGTCTCGAACCACCCGATCCAAACCCGCTTGGCGCATGGCGCGTTCGACGGTGGCGGACACCGACTGTTCGTGAAGGCTGGGGCTGGAGGTCCGAATCAGTTCGATGGTCAGGTCGGTGGCAGATTGGCTGAGGGAGTTGGCTCGCTGGCGCAACAGATCGTACATGGGGCTTCTCCTTGGGATTGGCCCCCGTAACTCAAGATGTGTGCCAGTCCGGAACCCGGCGGATCTGGCGGGTTTGTCCAGGGTAGGCCCGCCAGCGATCATTGCAACTTGCAATAGTACATTGCAAGTTGCAATATTCAGGATGCGCGCCGCGGATCTCCGACTCACCGAACTGGTTGCTTTCGAGGAAGGGACCATCCTGTTGCACGGCCGGCGTCTGGTCCTGCACAGCGTGGATGCCTTCGCTCAGTCCCGGCGGGACATGTTGGACATGCTGGGGCCGGCACAGGCCCGTCGAGTTCTCACCCGCTTCGGATACTTCTCCGGACAGGCGGACGCTGCCGCGGTCCGTCGCATCTATCCTTCCATCTCGCTGGTGGAATGGTTGAGAGCCGGACCCCGCATGCACGCCCTGTTTGGTGTGGTCCGTTCGGTCGTCAAGTCGCTGCAGCTGGACGAACAGGGGCGGTTCTTGATGGAGCTGAGCTGGCACGGTTCCGGTGAGGCAGTCGAGCATCTGGCGCGGGTCGGCCCCGCCACGGAACCGTCCTGCTTCATGCTGGTGGGGTACGCGTCGGGTTACGCCAGCTACTGCCTGGGGCGAGAGGTATTCTTCCTGGAAACCCGCTGTCGGGCGGCCGGAGCCCGGATTTGCTCGGCCCTTGGGAAGGATCGAGCCTCTTGGGGTTCCGAACCCCACCGGGACTTCGAGTTCTTCCGAGCCGACGACATCCACGGCAAAATCGAACAGCTCAGTCGGGAGTTGCGCGAGCGTACCGAGGAGCTGGCCGAGCAGCGGCGACGTGTCGAGAGCCTGACCCGGCGCAGCGCGCCGGCGTTCCCGGAGGTGCATGCTCGCTCCTTTTTGCAGGTCTTGGAGGTAGCGGAGCGAGCCGCGCGATTCGATGCTTCGGTCCTCATCACCGGGGAGAGTGGCGTGGGAAAGGAGGTTCTGGCGCGACACATCCACCGCCTGTCACCGCGTCGGGACGGTCCCTTCGTTGCCATCAACTGTGGTGCGGTGCCCGAGCCGTTGCTGGAGAGCGAGCTGTTCGGGCATGCTGCGGGGGCCTTCACCGGGGCGCAGGGCGAGCGAATCGGCCTGTTCGAGCAGGCCAACCGGGGGACGCTCTTTCTGGACGAGATCGGGGAGTTGCCCGCGGCGCTGCAGGTGAAGCTTCTACGCGCTCTGCAGGAACGAGAGGTCCTCAGGCTGGGCGAGAACCGCCCGCGGAGCATCGATGTTCGCGTGATTGCCGCCACCAATCGTGACGTCATGCAGGCCATCCAAAAGGGGACGTTCCGTGACGATCTCTACTACCGGATCGCGGTGATGGTCCTGTGCGTGCCACCACTTCGCGACCGGCAGGAGGATATCGTCCATCTGGCCCGTACCTTCGTGCAGCGCACGGCTCGCAAGCTCAAGCTTCTGGAACTGCGCTTGGCGCCTGCCACCATCGAACTGCTCGAGAATTACCCCTGGCCAGGCAACGTTCGCGAGCTGGAAAACGCCATTGAGCACGCGGCGGTCCTGTGTGAAAAGGGCGTGATTCGTCCCGAGCATCTGCCCCGAGCCCTCAACGCCAACCGCGCGCAGACTCCCAGTAGCGGCGGCGGCCCGCTGAACCTGCGCCAATTGCAGCAGGAGAACATCCGCGCCGCTCTGGCCCAGTCCAAGGGGAATCGGGCTCAGGCTGCCAAGCTCCTCGGGATCAGCACCACCACCCTGTGGCGACGGCTCCGGGAGCTGGAACGGCGCTGACGGTCCGAGCCGTCCGCACCCCCTGTCTCAGTAGAACCCGAGGTTGTCCAGGGTTACGTCTACGCCGCAGTTGCTGTTCCCACAGGTGAACTGGAATTGAATGCCGATGATCTCGCTGCCATCAACGGGTGACACGGGTATGCACCCGTTCGTGAATTCCGAGAAGGGGATCTGGACCGGGTTGCCCAGCCCCTGGCCCGGCTTCTCACAGTACTGGCACTCGTTCCACTTCTCTTCCTCGCTGCTGTACTTGCAGGCGCCCCGTTGTTTTGGGACACTGATGGGGCTGTTGCCGTTGGTCTGGAGTTGCACTCCGAGGCGCGCGTCAGAACCCATGCTGCCCGTCAATGAGGCGGTCAGACCGGTGAAGGACGAAGCCGAGTAGCAACCATTGATGATCATCCCGAAACCGGCGAACTCGCCGCTATTCAGGTCGTTGGAGACCAAACGCAAGGCGCCGGATTGGATGGTCGCGGTGACGGTGGCGTTGCCGTAGAGAAAAACGCTGCCTGCGTAGTCAGCCGAGGTCCACGTGTCGTCGGTGGTTAGGGTAACGCTGGGCCAGGTCGAGAAATCCGTGATGAGGCTGGCGGCCGGTGTGTTGGCGCAGGGGAAGCCATCTCCCCCGGCCAAGCCGCCGCCACCCGGGGTGCCACCATTGCCCGTTCCGCCTTCGGGTGCGCCGCCTTCGGGCGCGCCGCCTTCGGGTGCGCCGCCATTCACGAGACCCCCGTTGCCCGAGCCGCCCTGGGTCGCGCCGCCACTGCTTGCTCCGCCGTCCTGGGGAGCGCCACCGTCTTCTGCCGCGCCGCCTGATCCGGGATTTCCCCCGTCGGTCGCGCCACCTTCGCTGACTCCTCCATCTGCGATGCCGCCCGAACTCGTTCCGCCCTGGGAGGCACCGGCACTTGCTGCGCCGCCGAGCTCCGAGCTGCCTGCCTCTCCCGCCGTCGCGCCCTGGGCAGGAAGGCCTCCCTGTCCCGCGCCACCGGAACCACCGAGTGGAGCCCCACCTCCTTGGCTCACACCGCCAGCGCCACCCGATGAGCTTCCGCCACGACTGGTGCCTCCTTGCGCGTTGATACCGCCAGCGCCAGCACGGCCTCCCGCGGTGTTTCCCCCAACGCTTCCACCGGCTCCACCACCGTTCATTCCGCTCGAGCCCGCTTGTGAACTGCCACCGGCTTCGCCGCCATCTCCGCCCCCCGGGGTGCCGGATTCACCACCGGTCGTTCCCCCAGCGCCTCCCCGCGGGTTGGCCTTGCCGCCGGCGCCGGACCCTTGTTCTCCGGCGGAGCCCCCGATCCCTTCCGGTTCCGAACCGCCGGGCTTGTCGATGTCATAGCGGTTCGGTGAGCAGGCCAAAAACCAGCTCAGGAAAAGCCCTGCCGCCAGTGGCAGAGCCCAGCGACATGCAGTCTTCGATCTGCGCATCATGGCTTTCGATGCCCGTTCGCTTGCGGGACCATCAACGATCCATTCTAGCATCGTGCCTCGTTGGAGTGATGCTCAATCGTCGAATTGGTTCAACCGACTTGACGGGGGCAACCGAGCATTCTCTTTCTACCACCAAGTGTGCGATTGTGGTCTGTTCGGCGCAGATGACGGTTCTGCTCCCACGGCGATGCGCGGGGCTACGCCCCGTCACGGTGGGCAGTCGGACCCCTTGTTACAAGCCGTCCACCCGCAAAAACACCACGGTTCCGACCTTCTCGGTGAAGACGCGAAGCTGGGCCTCGTGGGTTCCATCCGAGCGACATTGGCGCAGGCGGGCGGGGACGCCATGGCGCGCCCGTCCCGTACAGAACGTGAAATCGACGGACTGACGGATCTCGCAGCCGGCACAACGGACCGTCTGACCACAGCCCTCGGGGAGTTGACTATTGATGCAGTCGAACACACGGCCACGGGGTTGTCCCTCGATCTGTCCCTCGCTCTTGCCCAACCGGGCCCGTGCCAGCTGGTTGGCGCGAAGCACCCGACCTTTGGCATCCACCAGGATGACCGGAACGGTCAGGGAATCGAGGAAGGCACCGAGACTCCGGGGTGACTCGGCCAGCACTCGTTCGGCGCAGGCGGCGCACATCCCATGGGTGACAGGTTCGTCCGCTTGCTCGGGCGTCGACTCATCGAGCGAAGCCTTGCACCAGGCGCAGATTCGTCTCATGTCCTCGTCGGACAAGCCTAAGACCGAAATCCTGCCGCCCCCAGGGGTTGGGCCGAGGCTTCACCAAAAAAGCTCGATGAACCGGGGGGCACCTGACCGCGGC
Organism: uncultured Polyangiaceae bacterium; assembly: GCA_964648165.1. Lineage (GTDB taxonomy): Bacteria > Myxococcota_A > Polyangia > Polyangiales > Polyangiaceae > FEN-1139. The sequence continues at coordinate 39,917 of CAZYKT010000055.1, forward strand.
CGCGAACCGGGGCCTGTGGACCCATGGTTGGGGGTTTGGGCCCCGGAGGCGGGCAGGAACTCGGCGCTCGACACGGTCAGATTGACGCGGCAGGATGCGGCCGTCGCTACTTGCCGAGGTCGTCCTTGCCAAGCACCATCAAAGGCTGCGGGGGTTCGCTTCCCTCCCGTTCGTTGTCCGCCACGGCGTGGAGGCGGTGCACTGTTCCGAGGGGAACGAGCCGGTGTCTGGTGTTGGTGACGTTCCTTCTGGCTTGTGACTACGGTGAGGGGCCGAGGCGTTCGGACCTGCGCCGCGACTACTACCCGTCGCGCGCCATGGTTGACAAAACAAGGGGGGGAGGCGCTGGCCAGCCCTTCGCCGACGGTGGTGTGGATGGGGGCGGCGGCGCGATCTTGGGGGGCGGTGCTGCCGGGTTCGGCTCGGGTGGACGGTGGGACCGGGGTGGCACGGAGTCCGGCGGTGCTGTGGCGACGGGAGGCGCCCAGGACACGACCGGTGGTCTTGGCCCTGCAACGGGTGCCCAATCCGGGACAGCGGGTGCCTGCGAAACCTGCATACCCCTGCACTGCGCCGACGGTCTTTTCGAGCCGTCGCTCGGTGAGTTCATGACCGACTGTGGTGGACCTTGCGGGCCCACCTGCCGATGTGCAGGCCGGCTCGAACCAGCCCTTGGGCTTGCCTGCACGACGGGGCAGCCCGGGCTCTGCTCCCCCGGCACGGTCACCTGCGTCCTGGATACCGTGCGCTGCACGCCGAACAACGGAGTCGTGGAGATATGCGATGGTCAGGACAACGACTGCAATGGTCTAGCTGACTACCCCAACGAGGCCGTCGATCAGGATGGCGATCAACAACCGGCCTGCAGTGACTGCGACGACACCGATCCGGATAACCACGTTTCCTGTGACGCTTGCAGGGATGCCGACGGGGACGGGTACTTCGTTCACTGTGACGCCTACGTGAACCGAGCCGGTCCCGACTGCAACGACGCCAATCCTGCCCCCGACAGTTGCCCCAAGAAGGTCATCCTGTTCATCGGTGACGGCATGGGTCCTTCCCACATCGTGGCCGGGCGATGCTACAAGAATGGGAATACGGCGCTTTTGACTCTGGAGAGTCTACCGTACAGCGCGACCGTGACCACGGCTTGTGCCAATG
>CAZYKT010000056.1:0-27485 GCA_964648165.1 uncultured Polyangiaceae bacterium
TTTCAAAAGACCCCGCCGCCCGGATCGCCCGATGGTGCGCGAACTTCAGGCTAAATGGCTGGAGGAATCGCTCTGCGAGGTAGCATCCCTGTTCGCACTCCGTCGGATGTGGGCGCTGTGGGACGCGTCCCCACCCAATTCGACCTACAAGGAGTACGCGCCCAAGTTCTTGGACTACGCCGAGTGTCGCCGAACCGAGGCCGTCGGACGATTGGCAGGAGAGTCCTTTGCCGGATGGATAAAGGGCGAGGTTCAGGAGTTTCAGGCCTGCTCGACCCGACGCATCGAAAATACCGTGGTCGCCTGGGAGCTGCTCCCCCTCTTCGAGAAGGACGAGCGTTGCTGGCGTGCCGTCAGGCACATGAACCTGTGGCCGAGCTTCGGGACTGAATCCGTCGCGGCATACCTGAAAAGCTGGGCGGATTACGTGCCGATTGCACTGCGCGACGCGGTGGAATCGGTCCGGGACTGTCTGGCACCGGGTTGATACTCTTCACCAGGGTCGATACCAGTCGAGAAACACGTGGGGTGCTTCGCGACAGGCCCCATTCGTGAAGTGAACCTCTAGTGTCTTTCCCTGCGAATCGCGTCAGGGATCTCCGGCTTCGGCCAGACCAATGGGGCGCGACCGAGGTGGACCATCTCCGATCCCCCAGGATTTATTTCGCATACATAGGGTTGGTGGCAACCTGTAACACCCCGTTCCGGTCGCCCCCTTCGACGACGCCAGAAACCCGATGGCAGCCGTCGTGCCTATGTCACTGGGCCGTCCAGGCCAGGACTTGCTCGTCGTGCCACGCGCACGACACCTCGTGTCTCAATCTGTGCCAACGCCGGGCCGTGGCACGCGCACTCGGTCGTATTTGCGCCGCATCGGCAAGTTCGGGAGGTGGCATGGCGGCTGCTAACGTGGACACCTTCGAGGCTTGCCAGCTCGGTCCCGACGGCCACCGAATTTGCGGCCCCTGTGGGATCCCCTGAACCAAGTCCCGGTTCGATACCAAGCTCGTCACCGTCGGTCGCTCCGTGCCGGTCGCGCTCGACGTGGGCGGCGCGGCGATCTACTGGATGCAGCTCCATCCGGAAGCGCTGCACATGCAATCGTACACCCAGGGATCGCTGGCCGGATAGGTGCACATTTCCGTGCCCACATAGTCACAGGGGTCACTTTGGCTGGGTGCGGTAGAAGGGCACACGGTGGTGCCGCCCGACTGACACACGTAGCCGAAACAGCTCAGATCGTCGTCACACGTGCTCCCGATACCGCAGCAAATTTCCCCCTCGCCACCGCAGGCACAGAACCCTTCGGCATTGCAGGTCAGGTAGGGTCCGCAGCTTCCGTCGCAACAGGGTTGGCCTTCTTCGGTTCCGCAATTGGCGCAGGCTCCGTCGGTACAGAGCCCTAGCTCTTCGCCGCAACTGGCGCCGTTGGTCACGCACACACCACCGGAGCAGCAACCGATACCGTCACACTGGCTGTTGGCGCAACAGGCCTCGCCCTCACCGCCACAGGCGACACAGAGACCATCGTCTGCGCAGACGTCATGTCGGCTCCTGCATAGGCCATTCTGTTCTCCGACGTATTTGTGACGGGTGTCGAGCTCCTGACAGCAGATCTGGCCCGGCTCTCCGCAGGCCACGCAGTGCTGGTCCGGGCTGCACACCGTCGCGTTGACGAAGCATTCATCCTGCTCACAGCACTCTTGGTCCAAGTAGCCGCAGGTGGGCCCGGTCCCACCCGTATCCGAACCACCTGTCTCCGCGCCGCCTGTACCCGAGCCACCTGTACCCGAGCCACCTGTACCCGCGCCACCCGTCCCCGAACCGCCTGTACCCGAGCCGCCCGTGCCCGAACCACCTGTACCCGCGCCACCCGTCCCCGAACCGCCTGCACCCGAGCCACCCGTCCCCGAACCGCCTGTACCCGAGCCGCCCGTGCCCGAACCACCTGTACCCGCGCCACCCGCGCTTGAGCCGCCTGTCACCGAGCCACCGACGTGATTACCCCCGGATGCACCTCCCGATGCTGCGCCTCCTCTGCCGGTCCCTCCGGAAGCTGTACCGCCTCCGAGGTCTTGCGTTGCGCCAGCGGACTGGCCGCCGTCCTCCCCGTCACCACCCATTGACTGGTCGGTCCCGCCGATGGACTCGTCGGCACTTCCTGCATCTGCGTCTCCTCTTGGGTGATCGTCGGTGGAGCCGCCGCAGCCGAGAACGAACACAAGCAGACCAGAACCAACGATTACGGCGTGGGTCAGGGAGCGCATGGGCGAACCTCGGGGCGTGGGACTGCAAACCGCGTGCCACGTGTGGTCTCAGCGACAATACCGGGCCATGGGAGGATTGAGGCACAGTCTGGCACACAAAGATTGCGGCCATGCCAGGCCGCGCCCCTGCTGCGGACCACCGGAAATTGGCAACCCGACCTCGAGCTGCTTCTCGTTCGCCGACACCAAGGATGCCAGCTGTCGTAGCAACGCTGTGGATCCCACCAACCAATGATCGAGACGGAGCACGGTTGGTCCATCTCACCACCACCGGGACTGGACCGCGACCCGTCGTCGAGTGCTTCGGCGCAGAGATCACCGGTCTGTGCTGGGGAGCGCAGCCAGGGCATCCGGCCCGCGGTCGGCTACGCATGTGCTAAAGTCCAGCAATGTCCATCCGTCGTACGGGATCGCCAGTGTGGATCCTTACCGTGTCTGCACTCGGTGCGTTGTCACTAGCTTGTTCCGACGGGAGCTCTGAAGACAGCTCCACCACGGGGGGCGTCGCGACCGCGACGGGCGGCGCCTCCAATGGTACCGGTGGCGCTCCGTCGTCCGGTGGCGTGACCAGCGGGGGCACCCAGGCCTCGGGAGGAACGCTGGAACGGGGCGGCTCGAGTCACTCCGGAGGTGCGTCGGCGAGCGGAGGTTCGAGTGTCTCCGGTGGCGCGGCAGGCGCGTCGTTCGGGGGGCGAGCAGCAGGAGGCTCGGGCAGCGGCGGCGGGCCGAACCCGAACGGTGGCGTGACGTTGAATGCCGGAGGCGCTTGGGGTGGTCAGATCGCTTCCGGCGGTGAGGTCACTTCGGGGGGCCAGATCGCTTCCGGCGGTGAGGTCACTTCGGGGGGTCAGTCCACTTCCGGCGGCCAAGGTGCTTCGGGGGGTCCGGTCACTTCTGGCGGTCAGGGTGATGCGGGGAGTCAGGTCACTTCCGGCGGTCAGGGTGATGCGGGGAGTCAGAGCTCCTCCGGCGGTCAAGATGCGAGCGGCGGGGGCGCGGGCTCCGCGGGTGACACTGCGAGTGGTGGCGCGGCGGGAGCCTCCTGTCCCAGTCCGGCGATCGCACCGGGCAGCCCGACACGCGAGATCCAGATCGGCGGCAGGACCCGCACGTACGTGCTCTACGTCCCGAGTGGGTACACTGGCGATCAGCCGGTGCCGCTCCTGGTGGATTTTCACCCGCATGGCGGCACGGGTCCCAACTGGCGGAACGATTCCCCATACGTGAACGTCGTCGGCGACAACGTGATCATAGCCTTCCCGAGCGCCGTGGGGGATTGGAACGTAGGGCCTTGCTGCGCCGATGACGTCGACGACGTCGAATTCGCCCGGGCGATGGTGGACGAGATACAAGGGCTGGCCTGTATCGATCCGAAGCGCATCTATGCGGCGGGCTTCTCGATGGGCGGTGGCATGACCAACTACGTCGCATGCCACGCTTCCGACCTCTTTGCGGCGTTTGCTCCGGCAGCGTTCGACCTATTGGAGGAGGTCGTTCCAGATTGCACCCCCAGTCGTCCCATCACGGTCGTCGCCTTCCGCGGAACCGACGACGAATACGTCCCCTATGAAGGCGGCCTTTCCGATCTGGTCCGCCCCATTCATTTCTTGGGGGCGGTCAATACCATGAACAAGTGGGCTGAACTCAACGGCTGCACGGGCTCCGCCGCGGATCTGGGCGATGGTTGTCAGGGCTACGCCACTGCGCAGTGTCCGGACGAAGTGGAGGTAGTCCTGTGTACCAAGCAAGGGGGAGGGCACGAGGCAGCCAACGCCAATCTGACCTGGCCGGTGCTGGAGCGGCACGCGATGCCCTGAAGTGAAGGAGGCTGGGACCGGGACACGACAGACGAGTCGAGGTGAGCCGCCATCGACGGCGGGAGGACGCTCCTCGGCCTCGTAGTTGCGCCGCTCCGGCCAGTAAACCCGGGAGCTGCCGGGCCCGCCCTTCAGCAGCCGTCGTGGGGCGCCTGTGCAGACCCTTGAACCCGGGGCCATTACCTCGTAGAAAGGGGCCCATAGAGGGCCTTGTTCCATTGGGTCCTCGGGAAGTCATGGCCATGGTTCGCGTACTCTCCGGTGTTTCCTGCTCACTGTTGTTGTTCTGTTCCGCCTGCGGTCCCAGCGTGGCCGACGCGGTGCGTCCCAAGTCCACCAGTGCCAGCGAGGCGCTCGGCGAGCCCTCCGCGGAGGAAGGCGGCGAGTGTCGCGACGTGAGCCAGGGCGCGCGGCCCTTGGTCGTGGACTGGAAACCCGAGCAACGCGGTGATCTGGAGGTGGCGATGAGCCAGGGCATCGCCGTCATGTCCTACGATTGCCACAAGATCGAGCTGTTGCCCGATTGCCAGGCTGAGGGAAGCTACGGATTCAAGGGCGTGGTCCTGAAGCAACAGCTGATCCGTCTGCAGGATCAGGATGAGATCCGCGCCAACCTGCCCTTCAGTGGCAGCGCCATCGCCGCCCAGCTCAAGGGTGAGCTGGATCGCGGCAAGACGCTGGATCTGGCAACCGCGTTGATCGGCAATCTCACGGCTAGCCGCCTTTCGGTGGTGGGTAGCGAACTCAAAGGGCGTTGCCAGGGAGCCACCCATTTCGTGCGCGGGGCCAACATCGGCGCCTTCGTCATGCAGACTGGAGAGAAGGCGGCGGTGGCCACGGCGGCGGGACTGTTCGGAGCTTCCGCCGAAGCCAATAGTAACAGCTCGCGCTTGGCTCGCGTCGAAGACGGTAGTGTCGATTCCTGCAAGGAGAGCAGCGCCGATTCGGCCACTCCGCCCCGCAACTGCGGGGCGATCGTACGGGTTCACCTCTTGCCCATCGAGAGCAGCACGGCAGCAGCTGTGCCCGCCACGGGAGCTGCCGCTCCGGTTGCCAAGGTCGAGACCACCTGTCCGGCGGGCATGGTGTTACAGGACGACAAGTGCGCGAAGCCAGCAGCCGAGGTGGCCCACGAATGCCGCCCCGACGATGTCGCGGATTGCCAGGCCCAGTGCGACAAGGGCCAACCCGCCAGCTGCGCGCGACTGGCTCGCCTGATGGCCAAGGGTAAGGCGGGCAGCCCGGAACCGGCCAAGGCGGCCCAGCTCTTCGACAAGGCCTGCCAGGCTGATCAGGGGGATGCCTGCTCGGATCTGGGCATCCACTACATGCAAGGCTCGGGCGTAGCCGCTGATCCGGGCCGAGCCCTCAAGCTGTTCGAAAAGGCCTGTCAGGTCGGTGAGGCCAACGGCTGCTTCAACCTGGGGAACCTGTACTACCAGGGCCAAGGCACCACTCAGGATCGCGCCAAGGCTTTTGCGCTGTTCCAGCAGGCATGCAACGCGGGCAAGCCCGCCGGATGCATCAACGTCGGCAGCATGTACGACGACGGTGACGGGGTGGCCGCCGACTCATCCAAGGCCTTCGCACTGTTCAAGAAAGCCTGCGAGGGTGACGCGGCGGCGGGCTGCTCGAATCTCGCGTACATGTACGCGGAAGGCAAATCGGTAGCCAAGGATCAGGCTCAGGCGCTGACCTTCTACGAGAAGGCTTGTCGGTTGGGCAACGCCAAGGGCTGTGAATACGCTGGCAACCGTTACGCCAAGGGTGATGGCATCGCGGCTGATCCGGCCAAGGGACAGCAGTTGCTGCAAAGGGCCTGCGAACTCGGCGCCCAGACCGCCTGCACCAAACCAGCCAAGAAGTAGAGCCCTGTCACTCGGAGGGAAGGAACGTGGTCACATGTTCCTTCTTCTCCTTGGGTTTCATCGCCTTGGGATCGCCGACGTAGACGATGGCCCCACCAGTATCGGTGTCGAAGGCGATGCGCTGGGGGAAGCCCTGGGTCGAGCCCATGGTCCGCAGGACCACGCCACAATCAGCGAACAAGGGCGGCGTCCCCGCATCGGTTGATTTCTTGATATTGCAGTGGTCGTAGAACACCAAGCGCGTCGCGTCCTTCTTCCACGGGTCGCTGAGCTTGGTCAGTGCGCCGGCCCGTTCCAGCTCGACACCGTCGACCGAGACCTTGGGCGCAAACTCATCCGCGAGCTTGTTGAGCGTGCCCTTGGTGATTGCGGATTCGAGAGCCAGGATGCGCTTGGTCATCTTGGTGCGGAATTCGTCCGACTTGCCCGTTTCGTCCGAGTTGGACATGGCGATGGCGCGGTCGCAGCAGAGCCCCACGCGAGTCGGGCTTTTGTCCTTGATCTTCTTGAACACCCGGGCCTTGCAGCCATCCGCCCCACCGCGCACGGCCGAACCCGGAAAATCGGCGGTGAGCGTCCAGCTCTCCAATTTGCCAACATTGGGATCCAGCTCACACGCACGCTGCCATTGCGTCTCCAGACAAAGCTCCTTGCCCTTCTCTTGACAATGGGCGACCGCCCCCGACCAGTCCAGGTTCTGATCACCGGGGAAGCGTTCCAGAGAGTATTCGATGGTCCAGGTCCCGTTGGGCGCCGGACCAGCAGGGATCTTCCGGGACGGGACGGCACCCAGGTCATCCGTCGGCGCCTCGGCACTACTGGCCCCAGTTGGCGTCGCCGAAGGTTGGGCCGACGCAGCTGCGGTGGCCGAAGTTGGGGGAGATGCCGACGCCTTGGTGTCGGCCGTCTTCTTGTCGCCCTTGTCCTTGTTGCCGCATGCAATGCCCGCAAAGAGCGGAACCAACAACATCGTGACCCAGCAGCTTGTCCGGAGGTTCATCTTGACCGGGAAAGCTATCTCGAAAAACGCGGTCGGTGGGGCCAGAACAACCTCGGTCCGGCTCAAGACCCCGAAATCCCGAGAGAAATGCCGGACCGGACCCCCTCCCCGGTTTCGTCCCAGGGGCCATGACGCCGCCCTTCATGCGGCGTGGTACCGTCGGGCCGTGCGCTACCGACCGAGCTTACGTGGGTTGACTCTGCTGTTCTTGTCCGCGGGTCTGAGCATGGGTTGCCCCGGGTGCAAGTGTGAACGCGAATCACCCGCGCCCAGGGAGAAACGCAGCGCGCCCCCCCCCAACGTGATGGTTGCTCCCGCAGCTTCGGCGTCTTCGGCACCGGTTGCTACTGCCAGCGTCGCTGTCCCCGAACCGGAGCGACACTGCCCTTCCGACATGGTGCTCATTGCGAATCGTTACTGCGTCGATCGCTACGAGATGTCCCTGGTCGATTCGAACAGCGGTGAGGCCCTCTCGCCGTACTACCCAATCTTGCCGAGCTATGGGGAGTTCCTGGGACAACGCGAGCGCGAGGCGGAAGCTCTCTTGGCGGCAAGAGCTGTCCCCAAACCCGTCGATGCGGGTCTATTGGCAGTTGACAGCGGTCTCGCAGAGGGTGGGGTCGTCACCGCGCGGCCGGATGCCACTGTGCCTTCCCTACCCCCCATGCCCGAGCTCCCAGCGGTACAGTCCGGTGGTCGGGTGAAGCCCAAAGCCGTCAGCAGGGCTGGCATCGTCCCCAATGCACAGCTGACGCTTCCGGTCGCACAAGCGGCTTGCGCGACCGCGGGAAAGCGCCTGTGCAGCCTAGAGGAGTGGAAGAAGGCCTGCCGCGGCGAGGCCGACCAGAAGTTCCCTTACGGAGCCGACTACCGCCCCAAGCAATGCAATGTCTTCCGGGAAGATCACCCCGGGCACATCCTGTTCGGCAACTTCTCGGTGGGCATGCAGGATCCGCGCATGGGCACGGTGTCTTCCTCGAAGGGCCCCCTGTTGCGCAAGACCGGACAGACCGAGACCTGCGCCAGTCATTGGGGCAAGGACGCCATCTACGACATGGTGGGCAACCTGGACGAATGGGTGGATGACCCCGATGGCACCTTCGTGGGCGGGTTCTTCTCCCGCTCCTCCAAGGAGGGCTGCGAGGCCATCGTGACCACCCACGCCCCGAGCTACCGCGACTACTCGATCGGCGCGCGATGCTGCAAAGACGCAGTCGAGTAGTCGCGGACGGACTCAGCGTCCGCGCTGGATGCTGTCCTTGATGCGCTTGATGTGGCCGCGACCCATGCCCTTGACCTCGCACCCGAGCTCGAGATACCGGCGGATCTTGACATCGTCCAGGATGCAGAAGCAGTCCACCAGGGCGAAGGGCTTGCCCACCGCTTTGAAAACCTGGTCCGGATCGAGCTTCAGATAGGCCTCGTGCCGCACCGCCATGACCACGGCGTCCACGCCCTTGAGCGCCTTGTCGAGATCCTTCTCGATCCGCAGCTCCTTCAAGCCGGCCTGACGATTGAAGAACCGGCTCAGGCTGTGTCCGGGCGAGGGGTAGCTCTCCTGCGCCTCGAACTCCCACCAGTGATCGACGTAAGGATCGTGCACCTTCACGTCCACCCCCATCTCGGCGAGCCGACGGACCATCACCTCGGAACCGCTGTAGCGAGTATCACCCACGTCCTCGCGGTAGGAAGCGCCCAGGACCAGCACCTCTGCCGCGGCCAAGGGCTTGCTCAGATTGCGCAGGGCGTCGCGCAGTAGCTGCGGCGCATGCAGCCCTCGCGTGTCGTTGATGTCGATGGCCATCGGGGTCAGCTTGAAGATCTGGTCTTCGAAGCCGAAGATGTGCTTATATGCCCACATGCCGAGGCCGCCATCCTTGGGCAGGCAGTAGCCACCGATGCCCGGCCCCGGAAAGAGCATGTTGGAATGGGTGGGCCGCATCCGGATGGCCTCGATGACCTTCTTCAGATCCACCCCGTTGCGCTCCGCAAACAGCGACCACTCGTCGAGGAAGGCCAGAATGGTGGCGCGGTAGCTGTTCTCCACGATCTTGGCGGTCTCCGATTCGATGGGGCGATCCAGGACCGTGAGCGGGAACTTCTCGGTATTGAGCACCTCGGTCAGGAACTTGCGAACCCGCTCCCGAGCCTCGTCGTTGATGCCACTGCACACCCGCCAGAAATCCCGAATTGACGCGACGTAGTCGCGACCCGGCATGACCCGCTCGTAGCTGTGGGCCAGGAGCGGATCGCTCTGTATCCCCCGGCGCTCGAAGATCTTCTTCATGATCGGGTACGCCACCTGCTCGGTAGTCCCGGGGGCCACCGTGGTCTCGATCAGGACCAAGGCACTGGGCGGGATGTTCTCGGCGATGGTCCCCATGGAGGCCTCCAGAGCCGCCATGTCCGCGGCACCGGTTCGAACGTTGCCCAGGGACTCCTTGAGATAGTCACACTGCACGTCGACCACCACCACGTCGGCAAGCTTTAGGGCCTCCTCGGTGTACGTGGCAACCAAGGTTTGGCTCTCCTTGACACACCGACCGATCAGGACGTCCACCTCCGGATCCTCGGCCTTGATGGGCGACTCGCCTCGGCTCAAAAGCGGGATCTTCCAGAAGCTGCGCGGACTGGGCCGCTGCATGCCGATCACGAATTTCCCAGGCTTGCCCGTCTTGCGATCCCGGGAGTCGGCCACCACGGCCGCCATCACCGCACCCACGAAACCGAGCCCGACCACGACGACAATCTCCCGACCCTGCTTGCGATTGAGGGCGGCCAGGGCCTCGAGGCGAGCAAACTCCTTTGGGTAGTCCTCCCGGGTTGGCAGAGGGAAGGATTCGCCACTGGGACTGATGGATGCGGTGTTCTTGGCAGTCATGTTGGTGGCAAATCTTCTATCCCGCGGTGGATCCGGGGGTCAAGCAGAGTGCGCCCAGGGCAGACTTGTTCGGTGGTCGTCGGGCCGAGCCCTGACCGCCGGTTGGACGTGTCGGGCGATTGGGTCGGTTGGGCGTGACCACGGCGGGTGCTCAAGCGAACCGTTAGATTCGGTTGACCGTGAAGGTCTGCTCGATGGCGGCAATCAGTTCCGTTGGCTCAGGCAAGGTGTGGACGGCGTAGCAGACCGGTGGCTTCGCATCCAAAAACTCCACGCGAACAAGCCACGTGCCTGGGATGAGTTCTTCTTTGGTCTGGAGGATCCACACGAGCGGGCGCTGTCCCCACCAGTTCAAGCGCCGCCTGAACGGCGCCTGCAGCGGATGCGTGAGCCCGCTTGAGGTAGGTTTCGGGACCCGACTCGGCACCGGCCAGCGTCACCTTCTTGCGACGGAGTTCCTTACCGGTTGGTCGACGATCGAGTCTACCAGGTCGCCAATCAGTCCAGCAGCCTTGAGGCGGACCAGCGGGTCATTAGCCCGATGGGTCTGCTCATCAACCAGCCATTTTATGACCGCTTGGGTCGTCGAGCCGCGTGCGTTGAGCTCTGCCGGTAGCGTGGCCGTCGGCGACGGGACCAGCCTTTGTGCACGAGCACGGGCGTTGGTATTTCGGTCGGCACTTGCCGGGCCGCACTGATCTCGACGCAAGACCAACTCAACCAGAAGCGTGGCTTCCTGCCTCTCGCCGAGCTTGAACAGAACATGTGCAAGATCGACACATCTCTGCCAGCGCGGGGGTACGCCTTCCTTGTCCACCAGGGCGCGGCCGGGTTGGCTCAGAACCCGAATGCAGACGACGTCTCCCACGGTCTTCCCACGAACCCTGCCCCACAACCACGCGGCCAAGAGCTCCATCGCCTGATGGTTTTCCGCGACAGGAACCGCCCTCGGCCTCCAGCACGAGCCAGCCGTCTTGGTAGCTCAGCCGGGTTGGGGTATGGCGCTGGGTCTCAGGGGCGCGGTCGGGCCGGTCCAAGACCACTTTGCGTTGGGCAACGAGCCATCGAAGAGCGTGAACCAATGAACCACCAATTCCTGCCAAAGGGAATGGATTAGGGCCGTTGCCGCGACCAGCGGATCGGGTTCCGGCTCCACGGGAAGGGGCCCGCCAACACGCTCTGCACCAATGAACATGCCGTGCCGATCGTGGGCACCCTGGTCTTCCACGACGAAGCTTTCGGCGTCCGCGCCTTCGACCAGGGTGGCCCCTCCCCGCTCGTTGAGTCCAAGCCAGGCCACGTGGGTTTGGTCCTTGGCATACCCGTTACGCAGCGGGACGAACGATCGGGCATCGAGAGGAATGCCGATCCTCCATTCGCGCAGAGCCCACACTTCCTTTTGGCTTGAGATAGGTGTGTACGCCGTCATCACTCCCCACGACATCGATGTCGTGGGGATCGAGCGTCTCCTTGGAGAGGGGATCGTTCCGGATTCGGCCACGCGAATTGCGGTAATAGGCCCGTTTGTGGTCCAGACCCACCATGGGTTCGATGGGACGGAATCGGTCAACCGCGCAGCGACTCACCTTGCTGCCCTCGAAGTAGACTGCTGTCTGGTCACGCGCCCATCCCCCCAACAACTCGACAAACGTGCCCACATCGACCCCGCGAACGGCCCTGTTGTTGAACGTCACTCGGCCGGCCTTGACGACATAGGGCATGTGTCATTCATCGGTTGGGGTAACCGGTGTGGTCAAGCTCGGAAAATCGGGTTTCCGCGCCGGTGGTGGCCATCAGGATGTAGCGCGGACTGAACACTGGGCCGCTCGAGGACAGTGAGCGCGGAAATGCGACAGCTCTGATGGTTGACCAGACCCAGAAAACGTGACTCCATGAATCCCATGCGCTGGAGGGGCTCATGTCGCTAAGGGAGGATGTGCTGGAGAGTCTAGCGGACGGGGTAACCGTCCAGGATCATGACTTCACCATCATCTACCAGAACCGGGCGATGCGGCGGTTCTTCGGTGACCACGTCGGCGACAAGTGCTACGAGGCCTACGAGCATCGTCCGGCGGTCTGCGAGGGGTGCGGTCTGAAGTCGGTGATGCAGACGGGGCAGCCGAGGACACTCTTGCGAACCGCCTTCGAGGCGGACGGCTCCACATCGTTCTTTGAGAACGCCTGCTCTGCGGTGTTCGACGAAACGGGCCAGATCGTCGCGTTCATAGAGGTCTGTCGCAACGTCTCCCAGCGTCTTTCGCTCGAGAATGGGTTCAAGGAAACCAACATCCAGCTCGGGCAGCTCGCCGCCCAGCTCCAGGTCAACGTCGCCGAGCGCAACGCCGAGCTGGCACGCGCCAACCATTACCTCGACGAGATCATCAATTCCCTGGCCGATCCCCTGTTCGTCAGAGATGACCAGGGCCGATACGAGCTGGTGAACCGGGCATTCTGTGAGCTGACTGGGCGTTCCTTCGGTGCGGTACTCGGCCAATCCGACTTCGACCTTTTCCCAGAGCGCGAGGCACAGGCCTTCCGTACCTCGGACCAGCTCGTCCTGGATACGGGCGAAGGGTCCACCAGCGAGGAGGACGTCACGACCGCCGACGGTAGCTTGCGGACGGTCGTGGTTAGGAAGACATGCTTGGATGAGCCCAGCGGCAGGCACATCGTGGGCATCGTCCGCGACGTTACGGAACGAAAGCGCCTCGAGGCTCAGCTCCGTCAATCCCAGAAGATGGAGAGCATCGGGATGCTCGCCGGAGGCATCGCCCATGACTTCAACAATCTGCTCACACCGATACTGGGCGGCGCCGATCTGCTGCTCCTGGAGGCCAATGATGACCAACGGGTCACGCTGGTGCGCGAGATACGGAGTGCCGCCGAACGGCTGAAGGACTTGACCCGGCAGCTCCTCGCGTTCGGCCGCAAACAGGTACTCGAGCTGCGGCAGATCGACCTACGGGACGTCGTTCGGCTTTTCGAGCCGGTGCTACGGCGAACGATCCGCGAGGACGTCCGTATCCAAACCATGCTCCCTGCCGACCCCTGTCCGGTGCTCGCGGATGCGAGCCAGCTGGAGCAGGTGCTGCTCAACCTGGCCGTGAATGCGCAGGATGCCATGCCCACGGGCGGCATCCTCGCCATCGGCGTCCAGGACGTGGTCCTCGACGAGGAATATGCCGCCACCCATCCCGACGCCCACCCCGGCCACCATATCCAGCTGTCTGTGAGCGATACCGGCTGCGGAATGGACGCCCAGACGCAGGCTCGCATCTTCGAGCCCTTCTTCACCACCAAGGCGCCGGGCCACGGCTCGGGGTTGGGGCTCGCGACGGTGTACGGGATCGTCAGGCAACAAGGCGGAAGCGTCGGTGTCTACTCGGAACCGGGCCGCGGCAGCGCATTCAGGATCTACCTACCGCTGTGCCGGCGCGAGGATACCGTCAGCGCCCAGGCGAGTCCGGTCTCGGTCCAGACCGATGCACCTCGTGGGCAAGAGACCATCCTGGTCGTCGAAGACAACGACAGCGTGCGCAAGACCACCTGCCGGATGCTGCTCCGGCTGGGCTATCACGTGCTCTCGGCGGACGGTCCGGACGCCTGCATGGAGGTGGTGAGGAACCACGTCGGTCGAATCGACCTGCTGCTAACCGACGTGGTTCTTCGCGAGTCGAGCGGACCCGAGGTCTACGCGCGCCTCCAAGCCCATGGGATTCACCCGAAGGTCGTTTTCATGTCGGGGTACACGAGCAACGTCATCGCTCACCATGGCGTGCTCGAGGAGGGCATGCAGTTCCTGCAGAAACCGGTGTCCTACGCTGACCTGGGTAGCAAAATCCGTCAGGTGCTCGACGCCACCTGACGGCTCGGTGCAAGCCGACCGACGAGCGTCGCCAGTCGCATCGACCGGTCGGATCCGGTGCGAAACGTGGGCGAGCCATCTACTGCCGACCACGGCGAGCCACCATAGTACCAGACGCAGTACCCGATGGTGGTAGTGTCTGGCTCGCGAATGTGGACCCTGGCCGGGGCCTTGGGCGTGTTCAGTGACATCTTGGGGGTTCTGCTGAGCCAGTGCCACCCCGCATCCAGCGCCCCAAAGGCGTTGCCTGAAGCAGCCCGCCTGCGACGAAGGGTTCTCTGGTGTGCGTCACTGGCGGTCTTGAGCGCGGGGCTGGCAATGCGGAGCGTCCTCCATTTTTGACTTGTTGGAGGCCATCGCGGGGGAAGCCGTTCCGCCCGGGGAACGCGCACAGCGGGTGCTCGAAGCGTTTGGTGGCTTGCAAATGCTCGCCGGGGCATACGGGGTTCTGCTCGCCCTGCTGTGGCTGGGGACGCCTCGGTCAACGTCCCTCGCTCCAGTCGAGCCGCAGCGATCCCGTTCGGTCCACGAGGTCGGAGGCTGGCCGTGGATATCCGCGAGCATCCTGTCCCTGGCCTTCCTCTTTGGCGAAGCGGATAGGCAGCTGGCCTTCATCCGCTACCAAACACGCGAGCTGGCGGATCTCACGTTGGTGAGCGGTACGCCACGGTGACCTGACCGCTCTGGATTGGGGCCATCACTCGGGGCATATCGCTGCTGCGAATGGCACCGCCTCCGACCAGGACCTGGTCGGGTCGAGTCGAGTTGCTGGTCCGGTGTTGCCGTTCGTCGCGCACCCGTTCTCCGCCATTGGGTGAAGAACGCACTTCGGCAGTCTTCGGGCTCGCGCATTGACCGCGGCGCCCCGTCCTTCGTTTCTCCCTTGGCATGGCGTTTTTGCAGACGGGGAGCCCAATACCAGGTTGGCTGGGGAATCTGCGCCAGAAACGGGCAGACGAAGACCGGACTGGCCGGCATCTCTTGCCCGTTTCCGTGACTGGGCTATTCTTGTTGGTCGCCATGGCCTCCCAGAGTTTCACCCGCAACTACACCGACCACTCCAACGACTCGGGATTCCAGTTCGAGTTCTTCTGTGACAAGTGCGGCAACGGGCACCGTTCCAGCTTCGTGCGCAACAACGTGGGGTTCGCGGCATCCATGCTCAAGACGGCCGGGTCGTTCTTGGGAGGTGCCGTCTCACAAGCGGGTTGGGGCGCCGATCACCTGAAGGATGCGCTGCGGGGCCCTGCCTGGGATTCGGCCTTCAAGGCGGCCGTCGATGAATGCCGTCCCAAGTTCCGTCAGTGCACGCTGTGCGGGAAATGGGTTTGCCCGGAGGTCTGCTTCAACCACCAACGCGGGCTGTGCGAGGACTGTGCGCCGGATCTGGCCGAGCATGCCCCAGCCATTCAGGCGCAGGCGGCCCTGGTGCAGGCCCAGCAGAGGGCAGCCGAGAGCGATCAGACCCACGGGCTCGATTTGAGCAAGCCCCTGGCAGCCCCCGGCACGAACCAGTGCAGCCGGTGCCAGACGGCGCTCCCCGCTGGAGCTCGGTTCTGCGCCGGCTGCGGGACCCCGGTTGCTAGCGCACAGGCCCCGGGGCGGAAGAAATTCTGCTCGGGTTGCGGGAAACCCCTTGAACCCGGAGCACGGTTCTGTCCCGACTGCGGGACCCCCAGCGCGGGATAGAAAAGGGCGCGATTGAGTCCCGATTGCGCCAGCGGGTTGACATCGCGTGCGTTGCCAACCCGCTCCGCGGATTGATTATGAAGGATCCGGGGGAACACGGATCTCAATTCGATCTCAATTCTTTCCTGTCACCGGTGCGGCGTGGGATGCGCTTGACTGTCGAGTTCCCTTCTGCCACTCGCATTGATGGGTTGGGCTCGGTCGAGCCAGACCCAAAGGTAGGGCGGCATGCCCTGCCCCTCGTCGTGGTGAAACCAACATGGTGGAAGGCAGACTCTGTCGAGGATTCGTCGGGACCAACGCCGACGGCGTGGTCGACGTGTGGTCGGCGGGCTTGGCCGAGGTTTTGGGAGTGCCCGAGGCCCAGGCGCGGGGGAAATGGGTATGGGATGCGCTAGGCGTTTACCCCTTCCAGGAGCTCTGCACTCAATGGGACCGGGCGGGGCGGGGCCAGATCTCCAAATGGTGGGGGCTGCTCCTGGCCCATGGATCACCGCGCCCCTTCCTGTTGGAGTTCCTTCCCTGGATCGACCGAGACGGGGAACAGTTCGGGGTCCTGGTCCTGGTTCGGGAGCGCGCCACCGAAGGCGAGTACGCCGAGCAACTGGACGAGGCGAAGCGGATCTCCCACACCCTGCAGGCCGTGTCGGGGTTCGTGCATGATGTCAGCAACGTGTTCACCGTGCTCCGGACCTACGCGGCGATGTCCGACATGGATGGCGACCTGGCGCTGACGCGTGAGGATTGGGAAATGGTCAGTCGCGTCGTAACCCACGGCGACAATGTCACGACGGCACTCCTCGCCACCACTCGAGGTGGCCCCATGCCCGCACCGCAGGTCGTCGACCTGAACCAGGTGGTGGAACAGACCACGGAGCTCGTCTCTCGCCTGATGGGAGCCAGCGTCGAGTTGGTGGTAAGGCCAGCCGAAGCAAGCCTTCCGGTGGAGGTCATCCCGGGGCAGATTGAGCGGATCCTCCTCAATCTGGCGCTCAACGCGCGGGATGCCATGGGGGGGCGTGGACGGCTCACCATTGTTCTGCAAGAGGCGGAGCTTTGCGCGGCCCGCCCCAACCGCAAGAGCTCGGACCGGCTGCCCGTTGCAGTGCTGTCTGTGGCTGACACCGGTCCGGGCATCGCGCCAAAGGTCCAAAAGACTTTGTTCCAACCCTTCGTGACCACCAAACCGAGCGGGAAGGGCACTGGTTTGGGGTTGGCCAGTGTCGCCGATACGGTCGCTGTCTTGGGTGGAACGGTGGACGTATCGAGCCCCGAGGGGCGGGGCGCCGAGTTCCGCGTGACGATTCCCTTGGTCGGCACCCGCACGGTGACACGTCGCCCTCGGGCTTCGACCCCTCCGAAGTCAACCCGAAGGGCAAGATAGCCCGTCAGAACCAGTAGCCTCGTCCGCCGCGATGCCTGGACGGCACGGCGGTTCGGAGGGCACCGATGGTCGGTCCTAGGCCTTCTTCCGCGTGAACCGACTCAAGCCAACCTGGTAATAGGTGGGGTCCGTCTCGGCGCCAAAGGCGCGACGATGGAGCTTCCGAGCCGCCAGACACGCGGTGAAGAGGCCACCGAAGGGTTCCCAGACAACATCCCCTACGTCGGTCGAGGCCTCGATGATCCGCTCCATGAGATCCAGCGGTTTCTGGTTGAGATGAACGGCGCGACCCGTCGCGGTGGTCACGCGTTCCTGTCCCCTAACCGCCGGACGCTCCCATACATTGGTGACCCCATGCGGACAGGAGAACTTGGACCGCATGGTTCCCCACTCTTGGGCAGTAACGGGCCGCTCGCCATTCAGGGAGAAGTAGGGACGCCCCTCGACCCGTCCACGACGGTTGGCGTAAGAGGCCAGCTTCTGCATGGCTTCGGGAGGCGGGAAGTACCAAAGGTGTCCCTGATCGAAGTACTTGCGCACCGCCGCGTCCTTGACGCCGCAAGCCTGATTGGCCTGTCCGAGGGGCAGCCCGGTGCGTTTCCATTCGCCCAGTAGCCATTGTTTGAGCGGCATACCGCCCACCCGAGTTTCGAACGTGTACTGAACACAGACCTCGGTCACCACCGGGAAGCGACGGATCCTCTGGGTGTTGACGTTGCCGGCGATGTGCCCTTTGCCCTTGTTCCAGAGGTTGCAGTTCACATAGCGCCAACCGTATTTTTCGAGGATGGGATGGGTGGCCGCCCATCCAACCTCCGAGTTCCAGAACCAGAGCGTGGTGGAGGGCAGCGCCGCCTGAGCCCAGGCCCGAACGTGGGGTTCGTACCAGCTTGGTACGTCCAGGTGATCCGAGGTGTCGCCTTCGAAACCGAGGATCCCGTAGGCGCCATCCGACACGATGGCCGTGGGCTTGTCCCAGGAAGTGTAATATCCGAGGCTGTCCCCGAGCCTGAGCGAGATCCCACCCCGCGTGTACCGGGTGATGCGCGGGGCCCGTTCGAGCACAATAGCCTTGCCACGACCCACCGTGCTCGGTGGCGTGGGGCGCAAGCTCCTCTTGCACGGCTTGGAGCCCAGGGTCTCTTTGGCCATGAAAGGGACGGGTAGCATTCGTGAACCAAGTCAACAAGGGTGACGTTCCCTAGCCCCATGGGCGAGTCTGTTCGGGCGATGGCCAGGCGTGGTAGTCTGCGACGGTGAGCCACCAGCGGAGCCTCAACCGATCCGAGGGTCGTTGCCTTCTGGTTTGCCTCGTCGCAACGACGTCCTTTTTCGGTTGCGGGGTTGTGCGGGGAGTACTGGCTTGTGGACGCCCCGGAACCGGCTAGCCTAGCGCTCGCATGCCCCGGTCCCAGTCCCCCGAGCACCCATGAGCCGTCGAGCCAACGGCCATTTGCGCTGCCCTCGCTGCCGAGCCCACCTGGGCCTGTGCTTCTGCGACCAGATCGGTTCGATCCAAACCCGTACCCGGCTCGTGCTCGTCATCCATCGCTTCGAGGCGCGCAAGACGACCAACACGGGCAGGATTGCGGTCGAGTGTCTGCCCAACAGTGAAGTTTGGGTGCGTGGCGGCGAAGATCGGCACGACGCTGATTTCGAACTCGATCCCGAGCGCCAGGCCGTCCTGCTCTATCCCGATGAAGGGGCGGTGCCGCTGGTCGATTTCGTGGGCAGCTCTCGTCCCCTCACCCTGGTCGTCCCCGACGGCACCTGGCGACAAGCCAGAAAGGTCCGACACCGGATGCCGTCCCTTTCGACGATTCCGGTGGTGGGACTGCCCCCGGGGCCCCCAAGCTGTTACGGACTGCGCCACGAGTCCCGCGAGGGCGGTCTTTCGACGCTGGAGGCCATCGCCCGTGCGCTTTCGGTGCTGGAAGGGGAAGCCGTCGGTCAGGGTCTCATGCGCGTGTTTCGCCTGATGGTCGAGCGAACCCTATGGACCCGCGGGACCATCGGAATGTCCCAGCTGGAAGGGCGGCTCCCTCCCGGTACCCAACGTCACGATCCGAAGAGCGGACTGGGAGGCACCAGACCCCCATGACAGTCGAGGCACACCGGGAACTCCCGATGTGCCTCGCTGAACCGAGCCCGGCGCCGAGCGCCGCTCGCTCTACTTCTTGGCGTTGTCGATGGCCGCCTTGGCAGCCGCCACGCGCGCGATCGGCACGCGGAACGGGCTGCAGGACACGTACTTCAGGCCAGCGCGCTCGAAGAAGTCAATCGAGTTGGGGTCGCCGCCGTGCTCACCGCACACGCCCAGGCTGATGTCGGGACGAGTGGACTTGCCCTTGTCGCAACCCATCTTCACCAGCTGGCCCACGCCTTCCTGATCGATGGAGACGAAGGGCTCGTACTTCATGATCTTCTTGTCCACGTACTCGGGCAGGAACTTGCCGGCGTCGTCACGGGACATGCCCAGCGTGGTCTGGGTCAGATCGTTGGTGCCGAAGCTGAAGAACTCGGCGGTCTGGGCCAGCTCGTTGGCGAGCAGGGCCGCCCGAGGCAGCTCGATCATGGTGCCGTACTTGTAGTCAACCTTGACGCCTTCGGCCTTGAACACCTCTTCGGCCACCTTGACGCAATCCACCTTGAGCAGATCGAGCTCCAGCTTGCTCAGCGCGAGCGGGATCATGATCTCGGGCACCACGTTGACGCCCTCCTTCTTGACCTTGCACGCCGCGGTCAGGATGGCGCGGAACTGCATGCGGCTGATCTCCGGGAAGGTGATGCCCAGACGGCAACCACGGTGACCGAGCATGGGGTTGAACTCGTGAAGATCGGAGACCTTCTTGTTCAGATCCGCAACGCTCACGCCCATGTCCTTGGCCAGCTCCGCGATCTGCTCCGGCTTGTTGGGGAGGAACTCGTGCAGTGGCGGATCCAGAAGGCGGATGGTGACCGGGAAGCCCGCCATCTCCTTGAACAGACCGATGAAGTCCCCGGTCTGGAAGGGCAGCAGCTTGGCCAGCGCCTTCTCGCGCGCCTCGACCGTGGACGAGAGGATCATCTCGCGAACGGCCTTGATGCGATCCACCTCGAAGAACATGTGCTCGGTGCGGCACAGACCGATGCCCTGGGCACCCCGCTCGCGGGCCTGCTTGGCCTGGGTCGGGGTGTCCGCGTTGGTGCGAACCTTCATCCGGCTGTGCTTGTCGCACCAGGCCAACAGCTCGCCCAGCTCGCCGCCCAGCTCCGGATCGATCTTCTTGACGTCGCCCACGTACACGGTGCCAGCGGAGCCATTGATGGTGATGAGCTCACCAGCCTTGACCACGATGGTATCCCCGGTCTTGCTCTTGGCCGAGATCTGACCAGCCTTGTAGTCGATCTGGATCTCCGAGCATCCCACCACGCAGGAACGACCCATACCGCGCGCCACCACGGCGGCGTGGCTGGTTGCACCACCGCGAGCGGTGAGGATGCCGACCGCAGAGTTCATGCCCTCGAGATCCTCCGGCGAGGTCTCGATGCGAACCAGGATCACCTTCTTGCCTGCCTTCGTCTGCTTGATGGCTTCTTCGGCGCTAAAGACGATCGCACCGGTCACCGCACCGGGGGAAGCCGGTAGACCCTTGGCGATGGGCTTGGCCTTCTCCTTGGGATCGACGGTGGGGAAGAGTAGCTCTTCCACGCGACCCGGCTCCTGGCGTTGGATGGCGATCTTCTCGTCGATCAGGCCTTGCTTTACCATGTCGACGGCGATCTTGACCATGGCGCGGCCGGCACGCTTGCCGTTGCGGGTCTGCAACATGTACAGGCGCTTGTCTTCGATGGTGAACTCCAGATCCTGCATGTCGCGGAAGTGGTTCTCCAGCTTCTTCTGGATGTCGAAGAGCTGCTTGTAGTTCTCGGGCATGACCTCTTCCAGGCTCTTGCCGGCGCTGGTCTCACTCTTGGCGATGGGTTGCGGGGTACGGATGCCCGCCACGACGTCCTCGCCCTGGGCGTTGGGCAACCACTCACCGAAGAACCGGTGTTCACCGGTGGAGGGGTTGCGGGTGAAACACACGCCGGTGCCGGAGGTGTCACCAGTGTTGCCGAACACCATCATCTGCACGTTGACCGCAGTGCCCCACTCTTCGGGGATCTGGTTCATCTTGCGATAGAACTTGGCGCGGTTGTTGTTCCAGCTGCGGAACACGGCGTCGATGGCGCCCAACAGCTGCTGGAAGGGGTCGGAGGGGAAGTCCTTGCCGGTCTTCTCCTTGATCAGCGCCTTGTACAGGTTGGCGAGTTTCTTGAGATCCTCGGTCTCCAGAGCGGTGTCGGGAACGGCGCGGGCCAGCTCCTCGTGATCCGCTGGAATCGCGATGTTCTTGCGCTTGGCCACGTCCTTGCGCACGTCGTGCATCAGATGCTCGAAGTCGTGATGTTCGATCTCCAGAACGACGTTGCCGTACATGGTCAAGAAGCGGCGGTAGGCGTCGTACGCGAACCGCGGGTTGTTCGCCTTCTTGGCCAGGCCCTCGACGGTGACGTCGTTCAAGCCCAGGTTGAGGATGGTGTCCATCATGCCCGGCATGGAGGCCCGGGCGCCGGAGCGGACGGACACCAGCAGGGGGTTGGTGGGGTCGGCGAACTTCTTGCCGGCCTCTTCACCCATCCACACCATGGCCTGCTTGACCTCTTCGGCGAGACTGGCAGGGAGCTTGGGCGGCGTCGACTTGTAGTACTCCGTGCAGACCTCGGTCGTGATCGTGAAGCCCGCGGGAACGCTGATGCCCAGGCTCGCCATCTCGGCGAGGTTGGCTCCCTTGCCACCGAGTAGATTCTTTTGGTCCGCCTTGCCTTCGCAGACCTTGCCGGAGAACTTGTAAATCATCTTCATAGCTACTACCTCGTTGCTTGTTGCAAGCTGACGCCGCTGGCGAGTAGAAGCTCGCCTGGGATCGAATCACCGGAGCCATCGGGTCGCTTCGGGTTTGCCCGCGACGGGGCAGAACCGTCACGCATCCGGAGGATGGTTGGACCGGCCCGGCTTCATACACCTTTTGCGTCGACGGGCAGCCCCAAAATCCCGACATATTGCCAGGCTGTGGCGTCACGGCGCGGAAACGGAAATGATCGGCTGGGACTGGCAAGAACCACCCCGCATCAGCTGCGCGAAATGGGGCCTGGCCGCCAAGTCAAGGGGGCCCGGCCTTGACTGTCTCGTTGGCCGAGTGGGCCGGCTCCCAGTCTGGCCGGGACCCCGCTTCTCACCCGTTCCGGTGTCTGGATTCCTCGATCAACATCGGCAACACCACGGCCGCACCCAGAACGGGCAACAGCCAGACCAGCTTGGTCTGAGCGATCTTCTCGGAACGCTGGAAGGTGTCGCCCCTCCAAATCCACCACGTCACTGCGCCCTGAAAGAGCGCGAAAAGCACCACTGACACAATCGGAAGCATTTCGTTCCTTGCTGCGCGAAGCGACCGCGCTTCACACCAACCATCGGTGGCGAACTGGCCCGGACCACGGGCATTACCAACGGTCCAGCGTTCGCCCAGGCAAACGTCGTGTACGATCGGCTGCCTCAGGCAACCCATCGACGGGGTCGTTCATACCCGGACGGTGTTGGATGGCGGAGCGCGGGCGTCGTGGACGCCGAGCGCCAAACTGGCTGGCGAAAGGCCCGTCGCCGAGCTCCGGGTCTCGTCCGTCACAACGAGGATCGCCGGCGCCAGGCCAACGTCGCTGCGCTGACCCCAACCAAACGGCAGCTCGCAGCTCAGCGAGGCAGAAGAACCTCCTCGCTCCGAGGCCTTCTGCACAACACTGGCACCGGAAGGCGCGCTCCGCAGGCCACGCAGGCCCTGGATTCGATGGCCCACGACCTGACGAATCCCTTGCAAGACGAGGGTTCGCTGGTCGTCAGCAGCCGAGCCCCCAAGAACGCTGACCATCGCCAACAACAGCGCCATGCAGCCCCAGGTGAGGCCTCGCCAAAGGGCAGTGGTTCGCCTGGGTTCGTGCATTGACCAACGTTGACATAGCCACGGCGCCCGGATTGTCAACCGGGAACGGGCTCCGGCCACTCAACCCCATGCCGAGGACCGAAGGGTTGACGTCCCGGGCAGTGGGGTGCGAGCGTCAATGGGCTTGGTGAAGGTCCCTGCTCTTCCTCGTTCCTGGTCGCATCGGGCAGCTGGGATCGCTCTGTTCTTGGCGAGCGCCGGCTCGATTCATTGTTCGACCGCCGCACCATCGCCTCCCACTGAGCTACAGGCCGCAGGCCGGCGTGACCCGGTGGTGTCCCCTTCGCGACCATCCGTGGAAGCACCGTCGCTGCCCCCGCCTGCCATCTCCTCCCAACCCGACGCATCCGCGCCCGACGTGGTTGCGACGGAACAAACCAAGCCTGCATCCGAACCCGGTCAGGCCAACCTCGATCCCACGGACGATCAAGAGGTCGGTCCCCCCTCGGTCATCCCCGACTGCCAAGAGCGTCTCAAGGCCCTGAACGTCGCGGTTCGAAATGCCGAGCTGCCGGTCAGGACGCACAAGGGCTTGGTGTGCGGTGCGCCGCAGGTCGTCCAGGTGACACGCGGCACCACCGGCGTTCGCTATCAACCGGCCCCACTGCTGAGTTGCGGAATGGCGCTGGCCCTGGGGCGCTTCGAAGCGGTCATGCAGAAGCTGGCCCAAGAGTTGCTGGACGCGCGAGTGGTCAGCGTAACGCAGGGTGGCACCTACAGCTGCCGCAAGATGGCGCGCTTCTCCCTGGTGAGCGAGCATAGCTACGCCAATGCCATCGATCTTCGTTCCTTTGGTCTATCCGACGGAAGAACGGTCAGTGTGCAACGTCACTTCGGGGATCCGAAGCAGCCACCCAAGACGACGGAGGGGCGCTTCTTGCGCGAACTCGCCCAGCGACTCTACGACGAGGACGTCTTCTCGGTGGTGGTGACCCGCTACTTCGATCGGCTGCACTTCGATCACATCCACGTCGATCTGGCGCGCTACCGGACGGACGGGACGCGCTAGGCGTCGCTGGGCGAACCGCTCCCCTAGCGGATCTGTTTGCGGATCTTCTTGGCGAAGGTCTCGGTGCAACGGCCGTGGCTGCCCTCGTACTCCACGATTTCGCGAAGCAGCTTGGTCTTGATGGCATCCGCGACCGCGCTCTTCTGCACCTCCAGCGACAGCTGCCGGCCCTCGCCGGTCATGGCCTCTGGCTCCTTCTTGTCCGCGTTCTGCTGGGCGGATCGGTAATGTGAGGGCTTGGTCTTGGTCACGTCCCGCAGCAAGGGGGCCTCGTTGCGCCGACCGGAACCGTGGCAGGAGGGGCAGGTCACCGAGCTCCCGCCGAACGCGTTCGACACGCGTCCGTCGCCACCGCAGATGGCGCAGGTTTCAAAATCCATGGGCGCGTCCTAGCACCCATCGTCCCTGGGCGGTGGACCTTTCCGTAAACTGCCGGAAAGACGGGCTTGATTGGGCCACGCTGCCAGTTCAAACCATCAATGATGGCTCCATGTCATCCACACACCATCTCACGGTCGGGACCACCCCCCACGACGACCGGGACGAGTCCAGTCTCGGTCGCCTCAGCCAGTTGACAGACTGAACTACCCGTCAGTGGCAGCCCGAGCCTGGTCTCCGCTGACCAGGGTCCGCCCCTGGTCCGAGCGGCTTATTCTCGGCTGCTGTCGCGACACGGCCTTCACTGGTGGCAGGTTCTGCTCCTGGCGCCACAGAGTATCTGGTGGATCGGATTTCGTACTGGCGTTTGGCCTCCCCGGCAACTCCGGGCAGAACGGTACCCGCGGGGCATAGTGCGTCATTTTGGCGTCGTCATCGGCTCGGTGGAATTGCAGCTGCGCGCTCACGAACTGCCTGAGCAGCTTCATCAAACGCTCCCGGACCTGGGGGTGTTCGGCGCTGCGGTCCACCAGTCCTTCCGGATCTTCGTCGAGACGGTACAGCGCGGTCCGCTCGAGGCTTCGGTTGAACACCAGCTTCCACGGCCAGCACAGAACACCTTCAGCCAGGCGCTGCCCCTGGATATTGAAGAAGATCCCCCGGCCGAGGGTGCGGTGGTAGTCGAGGTAGGCGAAACTGGTACCTTGAAAGGCGGGGTGCGGATTGACGCCAACGAGTTCCAGGACGGTGGGCAGGACGTCCAGATGGGAAACGGGCTGCTGAACGACCTGGGACTGCAGCCGTGCAGGCCAGTGGAGCAGCAGGGGGACCCGGAGCTCCCCCTCACGAAGGGTGCGTCCGTGAGTGACGACGCCCCGGTCTCCAAAGAGCTCCCCGTGGTCGGCCGTGATCACCCACAGAGTGTTCTCGAGCTGACCGGTACGCTCCAGATATGCTCGTATCCGTCCGATTTGCTCGTCCACGTAATGAAGCGCATTGTCGTAACGATTCACGATCACCGCGCGATCGCGCGGCTGGTAGTTGAAGTACTGGAAGGGGCCGCGAATCGGTCCAGTCGGACCAAATGGCGTTTTGACACCGGGCGGCAACCGGTAGGGGAAATGGGTTGATTGCAGGTTGACGTACACTGCCCACGGGGTGCCCGCCTTCCGCTCCATCCAATCGACCAGTGTGTCGACGGTGACGGCATCCGGGACGATTTGATCGCTGCTCGTCTCGATCTGAGGCCCCCCGTAGCTGCGAGAATCCCAGAACGTCGTTGGGGTGTCGGTGGTCTGAAACCGGCGCATCCCCTGCCAGTCCTCGTTCTGACTCGAGATGGTACCCGTCCTGTATCCGACCCGGTGAAAGACGTCGTGTTGGAGCACCCGTGGGTAGTCCAGTCTTTTGTACACGTCCAGGCCGTGTTCGCGACGTGGAAACAAAGAAGAGAGGATGGCCGGCTGAGCGTAGTTGGAGTGGGTGGCAGTCGCCCAGGTGCGACGCATCTGAACGCTCCGAGCCGCAAGGGCATCCAGATTCGGTGTGGTTGCGCGCGAGTAACCTAGATATCCCAGATGGGAGGTTCGCACTGACTCCAGCACCAGCAGCAAGACGTTGGGCGATGCGGTGGTTGCGGAGGGCAACTCACTCTCCCAGATTTCGCCTTGGGTCTGCGGGGGACCCACCCAGTTTCTCCGACGGGTGGACGCCTCTGTACGTCTCTCGACCGCTGCGGTGGGGTACGCCCCCTCTGTGACAGACCGGAGCGACGAGATGAAGGCGAGTTCGGGCTCGACCTGCCCCAGGGTGTTGAACCAAACCCCCATCGGCTCCGAACAGAACGCGAAGAGGCAGACCAGCGAGGGCACCGGAACGATTGCCAAGATGCAAATCGCGTGGCGGCGGCTCGGACTGGGAGCAGAGCCCCTCTGCTTTACCAGGAACCGGAGTGCAACAAGGCCAACCGCCACGGTGCCAAGCCCCAGCCCCGCCAACAGCCCGGCAAAGCCGGCCAGGGCAGCAAGGAGGACCTTCCCTCCGCATGCCAGGGCAAACTCGATGCTGCCGAGCGTCACATACGAGTCGGTCAGCACGCGGACGGCGAGGGCAATCGCATGGCAGGCGAAGAACGCGGCCAGCACACTTGCTACGATTGTCGACGCGAGCAGACGGCGCCTCCTGAGCCACGGGCCCACCAGCAAACCGAAGAGGCCAGCCGCCGTAGCGTAAATGGAGCCAACCACCGCGATGGCCGCGACGCGCTGCCATGCGTAGGGAACGGACTCCCCGAGCTTGTCTGGCCCGCACAGCACGGCCAGCAGCACCTGGTCCGCCGTTGCCAGGAGCAATCCCAAACCGCCGCCGACTCGCGCGGAATGAGCAACCCAAGCGAGGAGTCCCCTGGCTGGACCTTCGCCATTCACATCAACCCCCAGGCGAGGCCATCTGGTGCGGTTTTGGTTCGAATCCACGACAACTCATCCAACGGGCAGGTCTACCTCGGCAGGCTCAGATTCGCGACACCCATGGCCAATCCCGGCCACAACCACAGGCTCGTCGCTTCACGACAAGGGTTGAACAACCAAAAGAGAGGCTCCGAACTACGCCGGAGAGGCTGGCTCACGTGGGGAAAAGCGTGCCAATCCGCAATGCTGTCCATCCCGGCAGCGGCGGCCACCCAGGATACGGACCAACGTTGGAGGCGCACCAACTCCCGAGGCAACTCCTCGGTTGGGCGGTAGCGGGTGCCGCAGCCATGACACATTGCGCACAGTAACGCACCGGCAGCGCCACGTCCAATCCCGACGATCCACGTTGCAGGTCCAACTCCGTGATAGCACCGCTTCGGCCAGGGAGTGCCGTGGCGAGCCTGCGCCGCACTGCCATCGATCGGGCGGGCCTGACCGGTCAGCATCGCTCAAAAATCGTCGGCTCTCGAACAGCTCAAGCTGGAGGCAGGTTCCAACCGGGTTCACGCGGTGTCTCCATCCAAAGCGCTACGTGGCGTAGCAGAGCGTCCGCCGCGTGCGGCTGCGATCCCGGCCGAAAAGCCAGAGATCCCGAAGGTCTGGACGAAACCTGCGAGCCAGCGAGGATCATGAGGATAAGCCCATACCATCTTGACGAGCCCCCCGTAAGGATCGATTCTGGATGCTGGTTTGTGCTCTCTCGTGGGGGGCACACAGGACTCGGATGCGTTGGCTTCCTGGGATCACCGCTTGCTGGGTGCTCGCCTCGGGCGTTGAGGCACAAGCCTGGGCGCAGCCGCTCCCCTCGACGCAACCCCCACCGCCGGCACCGGTGCCCA
>CAZYKT010000056.1:27585-40424 GCA_964648165.1 uncultured Polyangiaceae bacterium
GCGTGGCACCCGTGCCCAGCGTGGCACCCGTGCCCAGCGTGGCACCCGTGCCCAGCGTGGCACCCGTGCCCAGTGTCGCACCCGTGCCCAGTGTCGCACCCGTGCCCTTTGCCCCAGAGCAACCCCCGCTCCAGTTCAGCAAGCGGAACTACCGCCGTCGTTTCATGCGACCACTGCCCGATGTGGCACTCTATCCGGTGGGACTGCAACTGGGTTGGTCCAGAGCGGAGCTCGATTATGTGTCCAACTGCGGTGGCCCGGGGCAACCGACTTGCAGCGAGCGAGCTCGTCTGGAATACGAAAAGGGGGTCTTGCGCGGTAGCTACCAACGAGACTGGGATTGCGCCAAGAGCCCCGACCAGCGTTGTCAGGGCCAGGCGCGGGGCTCCTTCGGTCCACAGGGAGCCCAGCTGTCGGTCGGGGAGCAGCGAGTCGAGCGCGTACACCGACCCAAGAACTGGGATGTCTCGTTCACCGTCAACGCCTCCTTCATGGGCGGGACCGACAACTCGGACGAGATGGACATGTGGCTGGCAGGCGCCTCGGGCCTGCTCGGGGTGAGGTTCTTGCTCGGAAGTCAGTTCCCTCGGGAGACCGGAGGAAACTGGTTTGGTGGGGTCCTCGAACCCTCAGCTAATTTCTCCACCCTGATGACGACGGTCGAAACGCCCTCCATGTCGGGTGAGACGTCAACCACGAGTACCGCGCTGATGTACGGTGGCGGCAGCCTGATCGGTGGGCAGTGGCTGCGTTTCGGCTCACTGGATCCGAACACCCTCGAACAGCAGGGCTTCGGTCTGGCCGCGGGCGTCACGCTCGGGTACACGGCCATGTCCACGGGGGGTGAGAACGGCACCACGACCGAGATGTTCCAGTGGGGCCCCAGCCTCAACGTCATCTTCCCCAAGTACAACCCCTCCACGGCCAGCTACAGCGCCTGGCAGATCACGGCGTTCCTTTTGCCCTTGGAGGACTTCACGTTCTTCACCGTGGGAGCACAGGCTCTGTTCTGAGACGACCATGGCAACCCGATCCCTTCGATTGGCAACCCTGCGACTGGCTTCGGTCGGAGTATTCTCGACCCTGGCCGCACAGGGCCAACCGACCCAGGTGCCTCCCGGACCGATTGGCTCGGGTCCTGTTCCTGTTCCTGCCCCTCCCGCGGCTCCACTCGTTCCCCAAACTCCCAGTTCGCCTCCCGCCCTGTCTCTTCCACCACCCTCGTCGGAGATCGACGATCCCAACTACGCCTGCCAGTCTCACGACGACTGCTATCAGGGTGAGCTGTGCTACCAAGGCGGCTGCTTCGCGGTTCCGCCTCGTCCCGTTCCTCCTCCCCCGGTTCCACCCCCAACCGCACCAGTACCTCCACGGATCGCACAGCGCGGGGAACACTGTGCTGGCAGCGTCGTCTGTGCCTCGCACCTCCGGTGCGAGGCGGGGTATTGCGTCGATCCGATGGACGACCAACCCGAGCACCGAGGCGGCTTCGATCTCGGATATCAGCTGGGTCCGGGCCTGTCGGGGGCGATATCCAGCCCCGTGCCCACGCACACCCTGGCCGCGACCGTCCACGCACCGGGCAGCGGGTTTCTTCGGTATCAACTGCAGCTCGGCTACCACTACCTCAATGGCTGGGAGGGCCTGATGGCCCGCCCCATTGGCCTTAGCTTTTTCGCCAAACGATGGGGTGACTCGAACCAGCGCCTGGTACTGGAACCGGGGCTCGATCTGCTCGAGTTCGAATTGCTCGTGAGCGACCAGGGTCACACGCTGCTCTGGGGAGGGCGCGCGTGGGTCCGCTTGGTGGGGTATATGGGGGGTTTCTATGCGAGCTTTACCCCCCTGGCACTCCGACTGCGCTGGGGAGCTCTGGCTGGTGACAGCAACGCCACCGAGTTCACCACGGGGAGTAGCGTGGACTGGCCGCTGGAGATGGCGGTGGGAGTGTCGTTCTGATGACGGACCGTGTCGTTTACCCCTGGGCCATTCTGCTACTGGGTGCCTGTACGGCGGAGCCAGCGTTGCCTCCCGCAGGCAGCACCTGGACAGCCGACAGCTTCCGGTTGGCTGTGGACATCGAAGACTCACGAAGCGCCATCCTCTCGGCCTCACCAGCCCCGCGAACCACAGGGGCGCTCTGTAATGAATCGTCGACCTGCGATGATGGCTACTGCGACCTGACGCGCCATCAATGCAGCGGTGCCTGTGAAGACAACGCGGACTGTTTGGGCCAGGAGTGTGTCGGTGGGAGCTGCTCCACCGCCAACCTGGGGGCCTATACCTCGGTGGCCATCGAGGTCGACGCCTTGAACCGCTTTCGCCTCAGGGCAACCGAGGGCACCACCAGTTTCGACCTGGATGATCGCATTCTGTGCGGAGCCTGCGTGATGGAAGACACCGACACGGAGTTTTCCTGTGCGAGCGAGAACGCCGCCGAAGAAGAATGGCCCGGCACTCCGCGCAACTGTGACTGGAAGCAGCTCGAGGACGCGCGGTAGCCGCACCGAAGGCACTAGCGTGTGCCACACTCCACTCGCAGGTCCAGGCCCGAATTCGTGCTAGCCTTCCGTAATGATCCAGAATACGACAAAACAAGGTGGGTGTCACTGCGGCAGAGTCCGCTACGAGGTCGAGATCGATCTGTCCCAGCCCGTGATTGCGTGCAACTGTTCGATGTGTGGTCGCTCGGGGACGCTGTTAGCCTTCGTGCCTGCCAGTCAATTCAAGCTGCTGTCCGGTGAGCAGGAACTGACCGATTATCAGTTCGGCAGGCAACGGATCCACCATCTGTTCTGCCGGGTGTGTGGTATCAAGTCATTTGCGCGGGGGGAGGGCAAGGATGGCCCTACGGTATCGATCAATGTGCGCTGTCTCGACGATATCGACATCGACGCCTTGACCGTCAAACACTTCGACGGGAAGAGTCTGTAGAAGTCCCGGCCCGTTTCGCTTTTGTAGCTCCCCCACCCTGGACGATCACCACCTGCGACGATGACTTCCGGTTGGTCGTTCTGGCTATGGGAGGGGCGAGTCGCGCCCACGGCGCCGCTGGCCCACTAAGGTCCCCAGTGTGTCTCCACAAGCCACATGGGTCGCGCAGGCATCGCCCTTGCTCACCGTTCGAATCGTGCCAGCCACTCGGCCGTGGTGTCTTCGCTCCACGGGTACAGGAAATGGACCGTCGACTGCGGACGCAAGACACCCAGAAGAGCGTCGGCTTCGCGGTAGGCTTGGGGGAAGTCGGCTCGATTGACGTCGCCCATCTGGGGTGCTTCGCCAGCCTGGACCAGGGTGGCCTCACCGCAGGGTTCCACGCGGCACCGACGGGACTCGACCAGGGGCTTGCCGAGCCGAGCCATCAAGGCTGGACCGAGGAAGTTGAGCCAGCTCACTGTCCTTACGTGATCGTGCCAAACCACGAGATGGGCCGGGAGATCTTGGTCCTCGTTGCCCTGCGAAAAGTAATAGCCAGGATCGTAGCCGGGGTAGCGCCGCGCAACCGCGTACATAGCCTCGGCCGTTCCCGGATAGTCGTGGAATTCTCGCCCCGAAAACATGAGTCCCGCGCAGCCCCAGCGGATGGGCAGCGTCGGTGCCAACTCAATGCAATGCTGACGGAACTCGGCAAGGTCGACACTGACGGGCACCGTCACCCTCAACATGGCGCAGGTCTCGAAGGCAGCTCCTTCTGGATGCAGGATGGAGTGATAGCGGACCAGCCAGGGGGAAACCTGCCAGCTCTCCTCGCCACCCTGGAAGGTGATGCTGAGCTCGGCACCGGATTCCTCCATCAAGGCGTTGCCCAGAGCCGCATCGACGGCGTAGTCCCGTGCCTTGAGGGATTTCACGTGCTCGGAGATGTAAAAGGGGTCGTCCTCTTCGAAGGGTTCAGGCTCGGTGAACAGAGAGGAAAAGGTCCACCGCAGCTCGGGCCCCACCCAGGCCATGATCTGTTCGATGGCCTTCTCGTATCGCTCGAAGTGTGCGGGCCCAGCGGTCTCCAGCTGCAGCTGGATCCCCAGCACCGGATGGATGAGAGTGTGCCCTTCGGGATCGACACGCAAGGGGGCGTCGGGTGGCAGGGTCATGACCATCACGAGAACTTGATGCTGACCGCACGGATGGGCTGCACCGTGTGGTGGAAATGAGTCAGCATGTTCAGGAATAGCGCCCGCGTCGGCTCACGCACCAGGTCAAACAGCTCGAACTTGACGGTGACCTCTTTCTTGCTCCGCTTGATGGTGGGATTCAGATCAATGGCTCCGGGCCGTTGCTCGGTATGGTCGATGTACTTGGTGACGATGCAGGCAGCCTCCACAAATCGCCAGCCAAGCCCGTAGGCTTTCTCCACCGCCTCCTCGGAAATCGGTTCGTGGAACGCCACCCGAATGGATGCTCCGCGCAACACCGACTCTTGCTCGTCGAAGTAGGGCACGTCCCACAGACCCATGTAGGCCTTGGGGTCATCGAACCAGCGTTTCAAATGGGCCTCAGTCACACTGAACGGGCTGTCGTCCAAAGGCAGGCTGCCGCGGATGCTCATGGCCACGGTGCTGGATCGCATCTGTTCAACCATGGTCCTCAGAAAGTACGGGCATACCCCGGATACCTCCATCACAAACTCCAGCTCCTGCAAGGCGAGCGCCTTCCGTCCCGGCACCAAGCTGGCGAAATCGCCCGAGATGATCCTGGCTCGTCCGGCCATGGGCGCGAACTGCGCTCCGCCCGCCATGCCGTAGTTGATGGCTTCGACGAGCATGTCACCCTGGTTACCGTAGTGCCTCTTGGGCTCGTCGAGCTTCACCTTCATGGTGAGAAGTTGGGGCTCCTCGGAGGCTCGATAGCTGACAGCCAGGTTGCGTTCAGTGAATTCCAGCAGCCCAATGTTCGCCATGTGGTTCCTCTCGTTCCTCTGCACTCATGCTTTTGCTTTGCACCGTCCGCCTTTGGTGAGCTCACCAGCGACGGCGCAGCTCTTGGGGCTTATCACGATGCATTTCCCGTCCGGAGCGGTGTCAGCATATCTCTGGAACTGGTGATCCCCCTCGGTATCCCCCGGCCCCTTGATCTCGATCGCGGTCCTTCCGTCGCGCAAACCATCCGGGTAGAAGGGCGAATTGCCCTTGCCCAAACCCCCAGCCCTCTGATTGAGCTGGTGCCGGACGTTGTCCCAGAATCCCGCTCGTTGTGAGCTGACACCCCGGGCAAGGTCGTCGTAAGAGGAACTCAACCCTCGGGCGGTAGCCGCCGCACGCGTTCCTGGATTGGCAGTAGCGAAATCGTCGATTGAGCTCCACCCTGTGACATTGCCGGCAGCGTCATGGGCGGCCACACCCAATGGAACCTCGCGCGCGGTCCGCTGTGCCAATCCGCTTGGCAGAGCGGAGTAATAGTAGTCGTTGAACTTTCTCGAAGGGAACTGCGGGAACCCCGTGGGCAGACCCTTCCCTGCCTTTTTCATGGCTGTCACCTGAGCCATGGTCATGTTGTTATCCTTGAGCCACTGGGCCACCTCCGCTTTGCGCTGGCGGGTCTCGGCACACCATTTCTTGACGGCGGCCCGGTATGCCTCGCAGTCAGCGTTCCGATCCGGCCATTCGGGGCTGGGGGCACCCGCGTGGATCACATCCCCTTTGGACTGAGCTGGCATAGCTCGTTTGCGTCAGCCGTTGCTCAGCGTGGTATCCATCGTTCTGACGACCCCGCCGCCCTCGGCCTTGACGTCCATGGACGACATGATGGCCTGACACATCCCCATGATCTTGTTGCTGATGAGGCCCATGGCAACCCCCGGTTGATCGCCATTGCTGATCGCCGTCTTGCTCTTCTTGGTGTACATGGGCGTGCCCATGACCAGGGTCTTGGTCGTGTAGCCCGGCCCCGGCGTGGCGGTCATGGCGATGTTCGGGTATGGGATAGGGATGGGCGCCGGTGCCGGGGGTGCCGGCGTCTTGCAGATGTCGTTGGGCCCCGTGCTTATCAGCATGTGACCAGAGGAGATGCTGGCAACGAACTTGTTCGAGCTAACGAGTGGCATGGGCGGTTTCCCGTCTTGGTTCGCCTGGGTGACCCCGAGACGTCGGAATACTACTGGCTGGGGGCTCTGACGCCAAGCATCCCTGCCCTGAGTCCGCTTTTCGGCCCAGAACCGTGACCGCATTGGTGTAGCCAATCGACCGGACAGGGCGGTAGACTTCGCTCTCGAGGTGGATCATGACGTACCGAACGTGCCTGGTTTTGGCTGAGCTCCTTCTACTTGGTGCGGTGGCTTGCTCCAGTGATTCCAACGGGGGGGATGACTCTTCGAACGCCGGCTCGTCCAACGGGGGCAACACGTCCGACGGTGGCCGCACCGCCGCAGGCGGCGCGGAACCCGGCGATAGCCCCGTCATCGGTGACTGCGCGGTGTTTCCTCCCAACGATCCCTGGAACACCTCGGTCTACGATGCCGAGGCTGACCAGGACTGGACGGAGCGCCTGCACTCTCTGGTGGGCGGTGTCAACCTCCACCCGGACTTCGGCGGTCAAGGTGAATACGGGATCCCCATCAACGTCGTTCCCGAGGACCAGGAGTTCGTCGAGATCGCCTTCGACTGGTACGGCGACGAGAGCGATCCGGGTCCCTATCCCTTCCCCGGCCCCGACGACGTGAACATCGAGGGTCACAGTCCCACGGCCTGCGACGGTGATTGTCATCTCTTGGTGGTTCAGCAGGGCGCCTGCATGCTCTACGAGGGATATGCTTGCGAATACCAATCCGACGGGTGGCACTGCGGCAGCGGTGCGGTCTGGGATCTATCGAGAATCGGCCCCGGTCAGCGCCCGGAGGGGTGGACCTCGGTGGACGCCGCGGGCCTGGCCGTGACACCGGGGATCCTTCGCTACTCGGAGGTTGTGGCGGGAGAGGTACGCCATGCGATAAGGTTCACGGTTGATTGCACCACGGATCATTACGTCGCCCCCGCGACGCACTATGCGGTGCCCGGCGGTTGCGACGCCGATGATCCCAACGCACCCCCCATGGGGCTGCGCGTGCGCCTGAACCGGGACTTCGACGTCAGCGGCTACCGCCCCAACGTTCAGGTCATCCTGACCGCCATGCAGCACTACGGGATGATGCTGGCCGACAACGGCAGCAATTTCTACTTCCAGGGAGACGCGGATCCGGCCTGGAGCGATGACGATCTGGACGAGCTGAAGTCCATCTCGTCCGACGAGTTCGAGGTGGTGGGGCCGGTGGGGCCGCTCGGGCCATAGCCGGCTGAGCGACGTCAGTTCTTCCCGTTCGTTGCTGCGGCTGCCGACGCCCCCTCGCGGCTTGACGTGCGACCCAGGGTGAGTCACTATTGACTCATTATGAGTCGTCGTGCGAGTCAACTGGAACAGCTCACGATCAGGGGTTTCGACGCCGACGTCGAAGCCCACCTCAGGGCGTTGGCTCGGCGCGAGGGGCTCTCTCTGAACCGGGCCGTTCAGCTGCTGCTCCGTCGGGGTGCGGGCCTGGCCGAAGAGCCCCCTTTGTCCAATACCATCGGCAATCGTTTGGATGATCTGATTGGGACTTGGAGCGACACCGAGGCAAGAGAGCTGGGAACCTTCACCGAGACATTCGAGCAGGTTGACGAGGGGTTGTGGCGCTGAAACGTCTGCTCGACACCAACGTCTACTCGGCACTCAAACGGGGGAATGCCGCGGTGGCCGAGTTGGTACGGGAAAGCGAGCATCTCTTTTTCTCGGTGATCGTGGTCGGCGAGCTCCTGCACGGCTTCCGGTGCGGCAGTCGCTACCAGCAGAATCGTCGAGAACTGGAAGAGATGTTGGCCCGGCCCTTCGTGACCTTGCTCGACGTCACATCGAGTACGGCGGATCGATTCGCGAGGATAACTGCCGCCCTGCGCAAGAAGGGCACCCCGATCCCGACCAACGACATCTGGATCGCCGCCGCTGCGATGGAATCGGGCGCCGAGCTTCTGTCGATGGACGCGCATTTCGGGCTCGTCGATGGGTTGGCCTGGACGGATCCGCTGCCTTGAGTGGTCGGTTCGGCGCAGTTACGGGGGATTGTTGCCGTCCATTTGCGGCGGGCGAGCGCCGGGGGCATCCTATGATGCGGAGCATGGACAATGGGCACAAAAAGGGTGTTGGGTTGGGGTTCGCTTTTCGTGTCTCTGCTGGGCGTGGCTGGCTGTGCGCCACCGCTCGACATGCTGGGGGTCAGTGAGACGGTCCGGGAGCACGAGGAGCGCGCGGTCACGGACGACGCGCTGAGCGAGAAGCACCCCGAATACGATCCCGACCTTACAATCGTCGAGGAGTTCGACGGCTGTAAGGTCACGCTGAACAAGTCGGCGAGTGTCACCCGGCTGGACATCGAGCCCCTGGAGGACGAGCTCGATGACCTCACGGGGCGCATCTTCGCCAACCGCCGTGAGGCCCTGCGCGCTCTCGGAAACCGACCTGTGGTGCCCTCCATGGAGGTCGTCAACGGGGCGCTCAAGCCATTCAACGACGGGCTATATGCCGCCGTCGAGCTGCTCGCCCAGGAGCCCGCCGAGGGCTCCAGCCTGGACGCGCGGGGGCTGTGGGCCGGTTTGCTGCAGGCCCTTGTGGCAAGGAGTGAACGCTCCGATGAGCCCGAGCCGGCAGCGGCGAGCAGCGCCGCGGCCCATGTGGCCGCCGCCCAGCAATTGGCGGGAATCGAGGCGCAGATCCCCTCGGGGCTTACCTCCGAGGTGCAACGGCTGACGCAAGAATTCACCGCTGATCCAGTCAAGGCACGCCCCATCGGCTTTTACACCTGGCTCCCCGAGCTTGGCTCCATTTTCAGGCGCGATCGTTTCCTGGCCTACGATCTATTGTACCGTGAGGACGCCTTCCCCATGCTGTTCGCGGTGGCGGACGAGCTCGGCCGTGATCCGGCGCTCCGCGAGAGCTACACGGCCACTTTGCGTTTCTACGCCGGACTGACCAACCCTTCCCGACACTATTCTCCGATCTCCATCCTGCAGCACCGTGAGGCGGAGGGGCTCGGCAATGACCGGGCTGCCACAGAGCGGAGCTTCCGCGCGGCGCATCCAAGTCTGGGCACGGATGGCTGCAGCTCCGGGATGTCCCTCTCACCCCCCGCGGAGAGCCCGGAAACCATGCTGGAGATTCGATTGAGCTGCTCGAGCAATCCGCCCAACAATCTGCTGGATGCGTTGATCGACGCCATCAAGTCAGGAGACATCGATCTGACGCCCCGTGAGGATTCGGGCTGGTACGATCGCCAGCTCTACGCCCTGGAGACGCTGCTCTTGCCGGAGCGGGCCGCGGAGAACGAGCGGCTGCTCCTGACCGCCGCCTACAAGGAGAAGCTGGTCGAAACCTTCAAATCCCTCCTTATCCAGACCCGAGAGACGCACGTCAAGTCCCTGGAGATGGGTGACGCATCAGCCGGTATGGACTCCTATCCGGTGGACATCTACCCCCTGCTGCCGGTCGAGCCCTTCCCCACGTTCTACCTCCGTACGGCGCGGGCCTATGCGTTCCTCCAGAACCTGCTCGTGGCCAGCCTGGGGGAGGCGGCCCTTGGTAGTGTTGGTCGGGTCCTGGAGGATGGGACCCGCAGCGAGTTTTCGTTGCTGGAGGAACTGCGCCGGAAGACCGCCCTTCTGTACGGGCTGCACCAGGTGGCCGCCGCCTCCATCGGGATGCGCCACCAGCTCACGGACGAGGAGCTTTCGCAGATCGACATCGCCACGGCTGAAGCTCAAGCACGAAGCTGGCTCGCCGGCTTCGCCGAGGACGAGGACGTGAACCGGGATCCGCGCGTCATCGTGCCGATGTCGCGCGACGAGGAGGAAAAGATCATTCGTTACTGGGCCGTGGTGGGGGTCAAGCTCCTGCGCATGCATGCCAGTTACCCAAAGGGCTACGAACCCAAGGTGGTGACCACCGACTACTGCGAGATCCGGGACGTCCTGCCCTTCGAACCCTATCTCCTGGTCGAGCAGTCCCTCGATTTCACACGGAGCGACAAGGATCCGCCCCCGACCCGCGACGAATTCCGAGCGCTGTGCGACGGACACGAGACGCTGGACGAGCTGCGCGAGGCGCTCGGGGCCGAATGAAAGCTATCGCCCTCTCGGCTCTGTCGAGCCTTTTTCTTGGCTGTGCGTCGCAGGGACTGTTCCAGACCGCGCACAGCCTGGGTCCGGGCGGATTCCAGGTGACGGGCGGGGAGACCATCGCGCTCAACCGCACGCTGAGCGGGGAGGGCCACGAAGCGGTATTCCACCTCAGTGGGCAGTTAGACGGGCGAATGGGCCTGACCCGCTCCCTGGACGTCGGGTTCACTCCCCATGTCAACCCCTGGTACGGGAATGGCTTTCTCGGCCTCGGCCTGGATGCGAAGTACAACCTGCTCGACAATCAACGGGCCTTCGCGGTGGCACCCCGTCTCGCCGTTGCAGTCGATCCGATCGAGGACGCCGAGGGCTCACCGTGGGGCAAGTTGCACCGCGTCCTGGAGGCAGGGGGCATCGCGTCGTATCGCGTGACCAACTGGTTCGAACCCTATGCAGCCCTGGGCCTGTCCAACCACTGGGTACCGATGATCGCCGAGGATGAGCCAATCGAGCTCGCACCGGGGGAGCGACTGGCCGATCGTGAGGGTTACGGCAACGGCGTTGTCGAGATGACGCTCGGCGCGGATCTATCGTTCTCGCGTCGGAGCCACATCATGCTCGAGTACTCGCTGTGGCTGCCGGCCCAGAACGATCCCGGGGACGGCTACCAATTCGTGACCAGCCACATCTTCGGCCTGTGCTACACGTGGCAGAAGCCGATTCGGGATTGAGCCGCAACGAACCCCGCGACAGGTTGGCTGACAGAGAGCCGCACCCGCGTGCCGTCGACCTCCAAGCTACGTTCGCGCCCGGATCCGGGGACGTGCTATGGGGTTCCTCAGTGACCAAGGCCTGGTACTGCAAGTCATCGATTCGTTTCGCGTGCACCCGTTGCGGCAACTGCTGCAAGCCCGAATCGGGGTATCTCTTTCTGACCGCCACCGATTTGAGGAACTTGGCCAGGGCCCTTCGGATGTCCGACCAGGATTTCTTCCTTGAGTATTGCGAGGTGGTCGACCTTCGTCTGGCCAAACGGGTGAGCCTGGTCGCCCGAGACAGCGGGGAATGTGTCTTCCTGGTAGACGGAAGCTGCAGGCTCTACGAGCATCGGCCCCTGCAATGTAGAACCTTCCCCTTCTGGGCGTCGAACCTGGCCTGTCCCCAGAGCTGGGAAGAGGGAACCTCCCATTGTCCGGGAGTGGGCCAAGGCGATGATTGGTCGGAACGGCAGATCGAGGCATGCCTTTTGGATCGCGAGGCAGAGCCCCTGCTGGACGTGGGGGATTAGCGGCCGTTCACTCCTGGCAGCCGCACAGGGCTCCCCAGTCCGCGTCAGCGACGCAGATCCCGGTAGCGTAGCCATCTTGTTGGCAGTCCGAAACGCAGTCCAGACGCTGGTACGTGGATGGGGTGTCATCCATCTCGATCACGCAACGGCACAGAACCGAGGGACTCAGGCACCCACCGTCATCGGAAAAGGGATCACATGCTCCGGTCCTGCCGTCGATCTCGCAGGCGTCCGCACCACCACCCGGTTCGTCGTCATCCGACGAGCAACCAAACGGAACGAAAAGGAGGGCCAGGAGCAACCATTGTGGCATTTTGATGGACATATCCAAACGCGGTTTGGTGGGCTTGCCGACTTTACCCTTCGATAGCCTCGCAGCCCCATTCGGATCCGGAGCAGGTACAGCGGTAGGCCATACCGCTTCCGGTGGCATAGAAGCAAGAAAGTGAGCCGGAACAGGATGATTCGGGGGTCGGCTGACTGAAGGGACACTGCGCATCTTCGGCGTTGCAGATCCAGCTCGACTCGCCAAAGCGAGTCATGCACCAGCACCGTTCATGCTCACCGTCGTCGTAGTCGCAGGCCATCGGATCCACATTGCAGGTTTCCTGGTCCTGGGGACGGGTTTCGGGGCATAGCTCGCGCTCGATGCACAGCGTCGATGGCGGCTCGTCTCCCAGTTCGCAGACACAGCCCCCGAAGGGCCAGTTGCGGCAAATGCCCTCGGTGGCGACCTCGCAGGGATCGGGGCTGGCAACGGCCAGGCAATACCCATCGCATTGACTGCTCTCGGTGCAGGGACATCCCGGAGGGCGCGGCGAGATTTCGTCACACAGATTGGGCATGGGCAGCTCCGGCGCGCCCGCGACACCCGCCACGCCAGCCCGAGCCCCACCGTCCCCCTGGCCGCCGCGGCCCGCGCTCTGGCCGCCGCCACCGTCACCCGCTTGCGGCGCAGCGGTTCCCGCCTCACCGCCGGAACCATTCTTGGAGCTGCCGCCGTCACCCAACAGGCCCCCACAGGCCCCGACCAGCATGGACACCATAAGACCACCAACCAAGGTCGAGTGCAGCGACCATCGGACCCGGGTACCGGTGGTGAGCGCTTTGTGCATGCCGCTTTCTTTGACCTGGTTTCCACGAGAAGGACACTGGTTTTTGGATGATGCCTCGCTTGATCCCTGGGACTGGTGGCGGTGCGCCGTCCCGTGAGCGGCATGACGAGCTGCGAGCGCTCGCCGATGCCGTCCAGGCCGACAGCTCGGCCGCCCTGGGGACCTTCATCAGAGCCATCGTCCCCCACCTCATCCGAGTGGCGCGACGGGTGCTGGGCTCCGAGAGCTCGGAGGTCGAGGACGTGGCCCAGGAGGCGGCGCTGGCGGTTCTGGATGCCCTGCCTCGTTATCGGGGAGAAGGCACGGTCTTGCACTTCGCATGCC
>CAZYKT010000057.1:0-28323 GCA_964648165.1 uncultured Polyangiaceae bacterium
TAAAGGTGGTCCTTTGGGGTTTAGCATCGAACTTGCCGGATTGACCCGCACGCTTTTGGGGTTGGTTCTGGTTGGTAGCTTCGCAGCCACGGCTCATGGCGCACCCGAAGCGCATATCCTGAACGTCGATGCTCGAGTTGGGCCCGAGCAACCAAGGCCCTTGGTCACCACCTTGGTCGATCTCGGGCAGAGTCGCCGTATCAGCGAGTTGATTGAACCCTGTTGGAAGTTCCAACAAGTCCGTCAACGCTACCGTTGCGAGGCGCAGATCCTCGAGAAGCCATTCTCCTCCTTCTCGCCAGTCGCCTTTCCCGAGACCCGTGCCCTGTTGGCAGTACGGGTCAAAGACCAAGATTACCCAGCCCAGTTGGTCGATGTCCAAAGTTGGCAAGCTGCCCAAGGCCAACCGCGAGTCGGTACGGCTTGGCTGATTGCCCTCGATGCGGATTCTCGCATGGGCCGGGGATTGGCAGACGCCAAGCAGATCGCCCGGACCTGGGTGGAGAAGATGGGCCCCGAGGATCTCGTGAACCTCGTTGTCTTCAATGATCGCCAGGCAACCGACGTGTCAGGCTGGCAATCCTATGCCAACCGCGCCGCTCTGCTCGAACGGATATCCGGAGCATCCCTGTTCAGGTCCACCACTGGGAGTCGTGCCCTCTTCACCATCCTCAAGAAGATTGCCGCCGACGGCTTCGGACGCACCTCTCTAACGTCACCCCAGCCGCTGCACCGCGCCATGCTCGTGTTATCGAGTGGGTTTGGAGGGTTGGATCCATCCTCGACGGGGCCGGGCGGATTGATGCTCTCCCAGTACATGACCGAGGGATTCTTCCCTAGTTCACAAGACACTCGCCAGAAAAAGCCCCTTCCCGTGGTCGCCCTCTTCTTTCCCGAAGGGGTGGCCAATTCCCACCAACAGAACGCGTACGAGTTCATGAGCAATCTCTGCAATCCTTCCCTGGGAGGGTTCTTCAGCATCGTCCAGGGGGGAGAAGGTAAGCGAGCCGGGCAGATCCACGAAGCCGTGACGTCGCGATTCTCGAAGATGCATCTGGTTTCCTGGCGTGTCCCTTGCCTGTCGCCAACCATCGACCAGACCTTGAGCCTGGTCTTCAACTACGCGAGTCTACCGATCGCCGGTGACGGCTCGTTCAAGGAGGTCGACTTGGGTGTCGATCCAACGAGATGGCCGCTGGACGTGGATCGAGAGAACACCCGCCGGAACGCGGAGAGCCAGGCCCTCGCCCCTGGTGCGGAGTTGACCATCCTCGGTGAGTTCTGTTGGGGTGACGACACCAAGCGTGGCAGTGCCCTCTTTCTCCCCGCCTCACCCGAAGTCACCGAAGCCCTGATGCCAGGCGTCCGGGATCTCGGCGAGAGAACCAAGCGCCTGGTGGCGCTTGGCATTCGCGCCGAAACCCTCCGGAGCAGTGACCGGTATCTGCGAGTCAAGATCCCGAACCAAGTCACGCTGGTCCACAATGAGAACGGGCGACCCCTGCTCCGAGCCCTCGTCTACGACCATCGAACGATGCGCACCAGTGGGGCCCTTCCTGCCCAGCTGATCGAGCTTCCCGTCACCCTGCCACCCCAGCTGCGAGGCAATGCCAAGAAGGGTTGCCTCTCGGATGCTGATTGCCGAATCGTGTTCTTGCACGACTGCAGCCAGATTCGGAGCTGTCAGGCCGCTTGCCCTGGCGTTGGAACCCCACGCGGCTTCGCCGCTTGGCAACCGGATCCTCCCGAGCCGCGTTGTGGAGTTCAACCCCCCTGCACGCCTCAATGCCCGGCTTTTCCCGCCGCCCCCGGCTTCGGACCGCATGCCCGTTGCGTGAAACGGCAGTGCGTCGTGGTCCAAGGTCGACCGCCGCCCCCCGAGTTCTGACCGCGCCAGGGTCGAGCGACGCTGGCGATTTCGCTCGGATGAGGCCAATCCGAGAGCACTTTCTGATCGATGTCGCTCCCCATCTTGGATTGTTACTCTTGGTCGTAGCCGAGAAACGTTCCGAAGGATCGAGAGTCGTAGCTACTCCCATCGAGATCCGTCTCTGTCCGGCCGGCGTCCTTTGGCGTCGCACGTCCCTCGATCCATCGAGCTTGCAGGCAGCGCTGATCTGTGGTTTGCATGGTGACGCGGTGGCTTCGGCACGAGTTTTGAGTTTTCTGTGGGCGGTAGCGGTGGGCGCAGTGGCCGCTCACGGCCATTCACTGCCCGAGGCCCCAAGGACGACCATCGAGTGGACCGCTCCTTCTGAGTGCGCCGACTCGACTGCGCTACGGGTCGAGATCGAGCGTTTGCTGGGGGGCTCGCTCGACGCTGCCGCCGAGCGACCGCTCGCCGCGCGCGCCCTGGTTTCGCGGGAAAAAGGGCGCTGGCAGTTGCAGCTCGAGCTGAGCCAAGACGGCGTGTCCAGGCGACGCCTGCTCGAAGGCGAGAGCTGCCGGGCCCTGCTGGACGCGGCAGCCGTCGTCATCGCCCTGGCGATCAACCCAGCTCTCGACAGATCGGCCCCCGAGCGTACCGGCTTCGCCACGCAGGCTTCCGAGCCGAACCTTGCTACGGAGAGCGGGGAGGCACAGCTAGATGGCCCCCCACACGCGCATCCTGTCCGCGCGAGTCGCACGCCTGAGCTGGAGCATCGGAAATCCACGGTGCTGCGGCCCAGTCTTGGTGTGTTCACCCTGGCAGACGGATGGATGCTTCCTCGCTTTGCTGGAGGGGTCGGGCTGCGCGGAGCCGTTGCTCTGGGCACC
The DNA here is from genome assembly GCA_964648165.1 of uncultured Polyangiaceae bacterium. Lineage (GTDB taxonomy): Bacteria > Myxococcota_A > Polyangia > Polyangiales > Polyangiaceae > FEN-1139. Next base: position 2,758 of record CAZYKT010000057.1, read on the forward strand.
TGGCGAGTTGGACTGGTAGCTACTCTGCTCGGGGCTCCACCGGCCCGGGTGCGAGAGGGTGCCGACATGCATCTCTGGTCGGCAGGTGCCCACCTGAACGCGGCATATCTGCTGACGGTCGAGTCCTGGACGATCGCACCCTGTGTTGCGTTCGGAGCGGACTTCATTCGAGGCAGCACCGACGGGCTGACCCAGGACGGGTCCGGCGGCCAAACCTGGTGGACCGCCGGTCCTGGCCTCGCGGCGATGCTCGCGCTCGGACGCACCATCTCGCTCGAGTCAGGGGCGATCCTGCTTTTACCACTCAAGAGCGACGTGTTCCAGATCGAGAGAGATGGCGTCACCGGGTCGGCCCACGAGGCACCCGACGCGACGCTCAGAGCACATTTCGGTTTCGACTTGCAGTTCAGGTGACGGATCCGGACTGCCGGCGACAAGAAGCAACAAAGGACTACATGTCACAGTGCGCCCGAAAGCTGGAGCCGACCCGGGTCGGCTGCTTGCCGCAGGCGCCAGAATCCTGCACGTTCGAGGCCCTCTACCAACAGCATTTCGCCTTCGTATGGCGCAATCTGCGCCGTCTGGGCATTCCGGAGCACGCTCTGGACGACGCTGCTCAGGAGGTGTTCCTCGTCGTGCACCGACGGCTCGGTGATTTCGACGGGCGCGTCTCGATGCGTTCGTGGCTGTTCGGCATCACCTATCGCACTTCACTGGCCCAGCAGCGCCGGCTTCGCCACCAGAGGGTTCAGGTGCCGCTCTCGTCCGGCATTCCGAGCTCTCTGCCTGGACCGCACCAGGACGCTCAGCAGGCCGAGGCAGTGCGCTTCCTCGAGGAGTTCCTGGCGAGCATCGATCCGGCACAGCGGGCCGTGTTCATCCTGACCGAACTCGAGCAGATGAGTGCGCCCGAGATCGCGACAGCCGTCAGCGCAAAACTCAATACGGTCTATTCGAGGCTCCGCGCGGCCAGGGCCGCCTTTGGTGCCGCCATCCAGCGGCGTCTGCGAGTTGAACGATGAACGAAGCCGAGCGATACGCGGCAGCCGTTCTGGAAGCTGCTCGAAGCGCACATGATCCATCCGTGGCGGACCAGCAGCGGGTGTATGCCGCCTTGAGCGCAGCCTTCGGCGTGGCATCGATTGTCGGGACGACCGGCGTTGGCAAACTCGGCGCGGGGACGGTGACGGCCGGTGGTCAGGTCGCCGCCATGTCGACCCTGAAGCTCACCGTGGCAGGAACGCTGATCGGCCTCGCCGGCTTTGCCGGAGGCTTCTGGTCACGTCCGATGATCGTCCAGCCACGAGCGCAGCCCGCCATAGCCACGAGTTCTTCGAGGGTCGAGCCAGCTGCTTCTCGGCTGAGGACCCAGCAGCCCGCGTGGCCGGCCCTGTCGAAGGCCTTGGCCACTGCTCCGCTCGCTGACCAGGCCCAGTCCGAGGCGCTGTCGTCCGGTGACCCAGGCGACCAAGTGCCGACTCCGGTGAGGGGCTCGGCCAGACCCAGGCTCTCTCTCGCCCAGGAGGCCGCCGCGCTCAAACGCGCCCAGCTCACCATCGATGCGGATCCACGGCGGGCGCTCGGGCTGATCGATGACCTGAAGCGAGACCATCCGGGCGGCGCCTTGCAGGAAGAGGTCCGCGTTGCACGGATCCTGGCGCTTTGCGCGCTGGGCCGTGCAGAGGCTGCGAGCAACGAGGCCCGTGACTTCCTCAAGCTCTATCCCTCCTCGGTGCACGTTCCGAGGGTGCGCGCCTCGTGTGCGCTCACCGCGTCCGAGAACACCGGAACGAAAGAATAAACGACAGAAGAGACGGATCCGCCTTTGAGTCGACAATAACGGGGAGGAGGCTCGCAGAGAATGTCAAAGCGAAGCAGGATGGTGACTGCGAACCGCGACGCGCCCCGCAATCGCTGCCGCGGTGGCACTTCCATGGTGGCATTGCTTACGGTCACCGCCGCGGCCTGGGCCTCCGGCGCGTGCGCATCGGGCGCTACGGTCATTGGGCACGACGACTCGGGTGACGCCGGGCAGGCTGCCACGGTCAGCGTCTACGAAGCCTACGGGTTCTGCTCGCCGAACATCATGCCTCCAATATGTACGGAACTCCCGACCGACGGGGTTCCAATGTTCGCGGAGGCCCCGGAAGACTGCTTCTGCTTTCGTGCCTGTGACGAGGACGGCGACTGCCCGGTTCCCAATGAGGGCACGGCCAAGCCGGTATGTACCAACGTGCACGGAACCTTCGATGGGTGCGTGCTGTCGTGCGGTGACGGGCAGACCTGTCCGCAGGGTATGACGTGTAGACCCGGCTTCTCGTCCATGTCCGTGGAGGTCAGCCCCGTGTGTACCTGGTACACGCCTCTGGAGCGGAATGTCTACGAGAATCCAGACGCGTGCAGCGCCTACACCACCAAGGAGCAGTGCGAAAACGCCTTCTCCGACTACCCGATTCCTGCGGACTACACCTGTGCTTGGGCCACGGTCGGCACGTACGCTCGGGGTGTCGCCGGGTGCGAGCCCATCGCCAACGTGGAGCGATGCGTGCGAGTCCAGGCCCAAGAGCCCGCGAGCGGCTGCGACCCCGCGCAATCGTGCGCCGGCGATACGCGACCGGTCTACTGGCAGGAGCTCGCCGGAGACATCACTCTGGTGAAGGTGGAAGGCTGTGGTTTCCCGATGGTTGATGACACCGAGCCAGAATTCAAGATGTGCGAATTCGGCGCGCCGTCGGTGCCAACCGTCTGCGACTGCGCGTGCGGCAGTTGAGTCGCCACGGCGTCTCGAGCGTTTCTTACGGCACCCACCGAGACCGGCGGTCGAAATCGGCCCGCCGCGGTCAAATGGGCGGTATCATGGTCGGATGCAAATACGTCTCCGACAACCCCTGGCCAGTGGCAGTGCTGGGCTCGCCCGTTGGGCCCGCCTGGGCGGTGGCCTCCCGGGGCTCGCCTCCCTCGGCCTTGCCATCTCGAGCGCCCGACAGGATTCCTCCTTCGGAACGATTCTGGGTGTGGTTGGCGCCGTTATCTTCTTGCCTCCGGCGCTCTTCGCTCTGTTCTCCCACGCCGATCCTCCGAGCGACCTGTGGCTGGATGACCTGGGTCTGCGCGTGGAGGGTGGACCCCATCATGGCCTGGCCTTGCCCTGGGGTGACCTGGATCCTCAGGGGTTGGAGCTGGTCGAGACGCGGGAGAAACGGCTCACCGTTGCCGTCGTGGTAGGACACCTGTTCCTGTTCCTTCTTTCGCTCATCGCGAACCAGCCGGAGGTGCCTCGTGTCGAAGGCGATCCGGTCGCGCGCCTCTGGATTCGGACACGGAGCGGTAACAGGGTGTTGCTGGCTCGAGGCGTCGAGCAAGACGAGATCGAATCCCTGCGAGGACTGACCGAGGCACTCCGCAGCCGTCTGGCTTCCACCATCCGCATGGACGATGCGCCCCCTACGGCTCTGTGCTGTGACAGCTGCAAGGCTCCGGTGCGACCGAGCGAGGAGCCCGTGGTGTCGTGTGCCTTCTGCCACCATCCCGTCACCATGCCCGAGGCGCTGCGTCAGCGCCTCACCGCGCACCGCACCCTGGCTGTGACGCGACACAAGGTGCAGGCGCTGGTGGCGCGCCTTGTCAACCTACCCTCGGCGAGGCGGGCGAGTCTCGTGTCAAAAGGGGTGTTTGCCACCGTGGTGCTCCTCTCGGCAGTCCTTGGAGCTGCCGTTGTCCTTTTGGCCTTGGGCGACGCAGTGGATGCTTTCGCCCTCGGTGCCCTGGTCTTCGCCGTTGGTCTACTGGTGGCCGCTGCCTTCAAGTTCGGTGTGCGACTGGTCATGGATCGGAGGGCACTTGGAACGCTTGGGGCGTGGTTCGGGGCACGGGCACCGCGTCGTGAGGGCGATGCCTGGGGGTGCCGCGGCTGTGGTGCTCCTCTACCCGAAGCTCAGGGGGCTCTGGTGCGCTGTACGTACTGCGACATGGAGAGCGTGACGGGGATCGACGCTCGCTTGGCTCTCGCCCCCTTGCAGCAGCAGCATGCGGCTCTGGAGGAACACGTCGAGAACCACGCACGGCGACGGGCGAGCGCGGATCGAAGCCTGGTATTCGTTTCCCTGGGCGCCATCATCTCCATCCTGATCCTGGTCGTCCTGGCGGGCTTTGGCTACGAGGTCCTCTCCGATCGTCGCGCCTGCGCGGCAGGGAACGCCGAGAAATGCTACGTGGTTGCGCTATCACACTACAACGGCACGATCCGCGCTGACCGTTCGCTGGCCCTCGACTACGCCGAACGTGGGTGCTCCCTGGGGAGCATCGAGGCCTGCTGCATGGTGCGCGACGCGGTGACCTTCAAATGGGGTGCCCCCAAGGATCTGGCGGCTGCCCAAAGTCGAATCCAGGCGGCTCAGAGCCGCGACGGCAAGAGCCCTTGCCCAGAATGAGCGTTACGGGACGTGCTGGTGCAGGTGGGGTGCGCCTAATAGTGGGGCAGCCACATACCGCCACCCACGAATCAAATCTCGGGCACCGTTGATGGTAGCGGGAGTCTGCGTGACAATCGGACGTCTTTTCCGACAATAGTTGGGCAGAAGGAGTCCCTTATGCCGTCTGCACGCTACTACGTACACACCGCAATGTTGCTCGTCGGGGTTCTGTCCGGGTGTGGGGAGGAATCTGACAAGGCCGGCACGAGCGCGTCAGGCGGAGAAGGGGATGTCCCGAGCAGCGGTGGTATGTCGACGAGCGGCGGTGGTCCGGTCACTGGTGGCCAGGCTGCCGTTGGAGGTGCCGATGCTGGACGTGGCGGTGTGCTCGGTTCTGGCGGAAACGTCGCCCTCGGGGGAGGGGGAGGTAACGGCGGTACGGGCACGGGTGGTACGGGCACCGGCGGCACGGGCACCGGCGGCACGGGCACTGGCGGCGCGAGCACCGGCGGAATGACCACGGGTGGCACGGGCACTGGCGGCACGAGCACGGGTGGTACGGGCACCGGTGGCACGAGCACTGGCGGCACGAGCACTGGCGGTACGGGCATCGGCGGCACGAGCACCGGCGGCACGAGCACCGGCGGCACGAGCACGGGTGGCGCAAGCACGGGTGGTGCGAGCATCGGTGGCGAGGCCGGCACGAGCAACGGTGGTGAGGCTGGCACGGGCACCGGCGGCGAGGCCGGCACGGGTGGTGCTGCCGGCCCAATCGGACCTTGCGACATCTATGAATCCGTCGGTACGCCTTGCGTCGCAGCCCACGCCACGGTTCGCGCACTCTACGCGGCGTATGACGGACCCCTGTACCAGATCCAGCGAGCCTCGGACCAGGCCACCACGGACGTCTCGGTTGGCGACGGAGGATTTGCCGACACCTCCGTCCAAGACTCGTTCTGCGCCGGCACGAGCTGCACCATTCCAGTCATCTACGACCAATCAGGGAATGAAAACCATCTGCGCGTCGTGTGGTGGGCGTATTGGCTGCGGGAGGGCGGCAATCCGGCCGATGCCAACGGTCAGAGGATCACGGTGGGGGGGCACACCGTCTACGGCATCCGGGTCACCGGCTACAGCACGGACGTCGGCTATCGAACAGGCGTGCAGCTTCCGGGGACGGCCTCCATCACCAATGGCTCGACGACGGTCACCTTCTCGGAGCCGCAGACGCTCCCCGCGAACACGCCCCTCTTCTTCAGGGTGAACACCCAGGACTGCCCGCCGGACTCATTCCCCGACAACTGCAAGTTTTTGCCCCAGTGGACCGCAGCCGACATTACCAACTCGACCACGGTGACGCTGAAGAGCCCCTACACGGGCACCTCCAGCTCTGCGAGCGACGTCTGGGATAACACGACCCGAGGGGTGGCAACCGGCGACGAGGCCGAGGCCATCTACATGGTGGTGGATGGAAGGCGCTATAGCGACCAATGCTGCTTTGGCTATGGGAATTCAGAGATGTCTGGTTGGGACGAAGGCAACGGCACCATGGAGTGCATCTACTTCGGGACCGACATCACGTGGGGAGGAAAGGGTGAGGGGAGTGGTCCGTGGGTAGCGGCCGATTTGGAGAACGGCATGTTCAAATGCGACCAGGGGGGCTGGAGATCAGAAGATCTCCAGGTGCCCAGCGCCAAGTCCATCGACGCGGATTTCGTGACGGCCATGGTCAAGGGACCCTCCGGGAATCATTTCACACTCAAGGCCGGCAATGCACAGTCGGGCACGCTCGTGACCATGTGGGACGGGTCGCGTCCGCCCAACGGTTACAGCCCCAAAGCATTGCGGGGCGCGGTCATTCTGGGAACCGGCGGCGACGGCAGCAACGGCGGTACTGGAACCTGGTTCGAAGGAGTCATGACGATTGGCAACCCACCCGATGAGGTGGACGAATTGATCCAGGCCAACATCGTCGCTGTGGGCTACGGAAACTGACCAGACAATTGGGTTCAGCGTAGACTGAGGCCGTGCCGCTGGATGCCGGCGACAGAAGAAAATTCCCAATCTGTCGCTGGCTCGCGGATCGTGTCAATCGGGCACCTGTGCTGCACTCCGGCAACCCTGCTGGAAACCTCCGCCGTGCTGGCAGCGCCGCGTGCCGACGCGGTTCCGGGGCCCATTGCCGAACGTTCCGAGAATGGGCACTGCCAGAATTGGCACTGCCCCGCGGGTGGTCCTCGGTCCAAAATCCAGAGTATGTGCAACACGGCCGGTCCCGGCGTGTCGTTTTTGACGGCGGGCAGGACGTGGACGCCAATGACCATCCCGTGTCCTTCAAGGATGAGAACGGGCCGGTCGACGCTGTGGGAGACTAGGTTCTGACTCAGGAGACGCGCCGTGCCTGCAACCACTTCGAGGCTGATTCTTGTAACGCTTGCCTTGGGGGCAATGGCTTGTGGTGAAAGCCGTGATGCCACGTCCCGAAACGACACAGACACCAACACCGGCGGCACGCCCGGTGGCGGAGGAATGCAGAATACGGGCGGCACGCCAGGTGCCGGTGGCACGCAACACACCGGCGGTACGCCCGGTGCCGGAGGAACGCCGAGCACGGGTGGCACGCAGCACACGGGCGGCACGCCCGGTGCCGGTGGCACGCAGCACACCGGCGGTACGCCCGGTGCCGGTGGCACGCAGCACACCGGCGGTACGCCCGGTGCCGGAGGAACGCCGAGCACGGGTGGCACACCGGAAACCGGCGGTACACCGGAAACCGGCGGTACACCGGAAACCGGCGGTACACCGGAAACCGGCGGTGAGCAGAGCACGGCAGGCGAGGCCGGCGCAGCGGGAGCGCCGGCAGCCGGTGGAGTGGCAGGTATCAGCGGAGCCGAGAGCGCGGGCGGTTCCCAAGAGTCCGGCGGCGAACCGGGCGCTGGCGGCACGTCCGGCCCTGGCGGAGCGCCTGGCACCGGCGGGGCCGACGGCGCCCCGTGTCCCGACGGTTGGACGCTTGCTTGGAGCGATGAGTTCGACGGTCCCGCCGGATCGGCTGTCGACGGTGCGAAGTGGAACTATGACTACGGCCCGAACTGGTACAACGGCGAACTACAATACTACAGCCAAGGCGCAGACAACGCCAAGCTCGACGGCAACGGCAACCTGGTCATCGAAGCACGCCAGGAAAACCGCGAGGGCCGGCAATACACCTCCGCGCGCCTCAAGACCGAGGGCAAGAAGACGTTCACCTACGGTCGCTTCGAGGGCCGCATGAAGGTCCCCTACGGCCAGGGCCTGTGGCCCGCGTTCTGGCTACTGGGTGCCGAAGGGGGAGGTTGGCCCGCTTGCGGCGAGATCGACATCATGGAGAACCTGGGGCGCGAGCCCTCGATCGCCCACGGAACCATGCACGGTCCTGGCTACTCGGGTGCGGCCGGCCCGACTGCGTCCTACACCTTGCCTGGCGACGCCAAGTTCTCCGACGACTTTCATACCTTCGCCATCGAATGGGAGACCAGCGAAATCCGTTGGTACGTTGATGGCGACCTCTACTCGACCAAGACCCCGGCCGACATTGGTGGCAACACGTGGGTGTACAACCATCCCTTCTTCTTCATCCTGAACGTGGCCGTAGGCGGAGAGTGGCCCGGCAACCCGGATGGCACCACCGTGTTCCCTCAAACGATGGTGGTCGACTACGTGCGTGTCTGCCAGCGCTGAGTCCCCACGAAACCTTGACGGTGGGAGCCAATTGTTCCAGGAAAAGCGCGGCAAGTGCGAGAGGTGTGCCGTCTGCGGTATACTTTGGCTCCGCCCGGTAAACGGACCTCTCCCGGCCCCATGTCCTTGCCCGCAAATTTCGTGAAGACGACCGCGACGCCCCGAAGAATCGTTTGGATGAAGGCTGGGCGCTGGTATTGGGTCGTGATCCTCAGCGCCGTGTTCGGCTGCAGCCAAGAAGGCGGTACGGTTGTCGGCGCTTCGGGGATGGGAGGCGGAGCCGGTTCTGGCGGCACTTCGGGCCACGAGAGCGGCGGACGCGGCGGCGATGGCGGGATGGCCGAGACGGGCGGGCACAGTGGGACATCCGGCAGCGCTGGTATCGGGGAAGGCGGAGACTCAATCGTCGGCGGAAGCGGCGGTTCCGGCGTGGGAGGAATGGCGAGTACCGGCGGACGCGGCGGCGATGGCGGGATGGCCGAGACGGGCGGGCACAGTGGGACATCCGGCAGCCCTGGCATCGGGGAAGGCGGAGACTCAATCGTCGGCGGAAGCGGCGAAGGTGGGGACAGCTCCGGCGACGGTGGGGCCTCCAGCAACGCAGGCGCATCCGGCGCAGGCGGAGCGCTCGCCTGTGGTACCGGCTCGCTTGCCTACGACCAGGTCATCCTGTGTGACACCCCCGTCGTTTACCTGGCGATGGATAGACTCTCAGGAAATGAACCCGATTTGACCGGCAACGGGCACAACGGTTCGTACGAAGGCGGCACCACCAACTCGGCCACCTTGCCCAACGGAGACATTGCCGCCGACTTCAATGGCTCCGATCAGTCCCTGACGATTCCATCAAGCCCCGCCTTCTCCATTTCCACCACAGGCGACTTGACCTGGGAGGCCTGGGTGCGGCCTGATGTTCTGCAGTTTCCGAACGCCAGCGATGGTTACGTCAATTGGCTGGGCAAGTGTGCCAGCTACTCGCCGACCTGCGAGTGGCAGGCGCGGATGTATGCCACCACGAACCCTGAAGACCGCTGCAACCGCTTTTCGGCCTACGTCTTCAACGCCACGGCAGGACTGGGCTCGGGAGCGTATTGGCAGGCGAGCTGTGGGAGCGTCCAGGAGGGCCAGTGGTATCACGTGGTCGGCGAATACACGATCAAGGCACAGCCCGAGGACTGTCCGAATGCCCAGAGCTACCCCGGCTCCATCGAAATATGGGTCAACGGAGTCAAATGGTCGCATGCCTCCCATGGGGAAACGGGTTGCCTGAGTCAATACCAGGTCGTTCCGACGGCGAACGGTAGCCCCGTCAACGTCGCCACCGTGGCCAAAGACAATTGGTTTCCGGGCGCCATCGGCAAAGTGGCCATCTACGATTCCCTTCTAAGCCAAGCACAGGTCAGTGCCCACTTCACCGCAATGACGGGCAACACACCGTCGGGCAGTTGCGCAGCCATGTGCAGTTTTTGAAGGTCGCTCGAACGCGGGCGCTCGGGTCAACCCCAGGCTGCTGCTGCCCGCCCCGAGTTGACTGCATCTTGGAAATATGCTTTCCGGTCATTGTCACCAAGATGTCGGACAAGAAACCGTCCAGCCATTTGACCGTGTTTCGCGCGCTAGCCGCCCCGTCGATCTGCTGCCTGGTTGGCTGTGCCACTTCCGTCAGTACGCTACAAGGTCCGCGTCCCGCAGCGCCTGGTAGACCCGAGCTGATTGCGGGCGCCAGCCTCCCCATTCACGGCGCCTACGTTTCGAAGTTCAACAAGGGGCTGGATCGTGCGGCAGAACGGCTAGAAGGCGCCAACACAAACCCCCTCAGTGAAGCCGAAGAACGCGAGTTGGTCGATGCCGCGTTGGCCGGCATTCTCTACACGCCTACGGCGATCCCGGAGGTTGGCTTTCGCATGGGCATCGTGGATCGCCTGGACGCCGGGCTGCGTTGGGCGGGTCCCGCGTTCAAGCTCGATGGCAAGTACCATGTCTATCGGACCGACGACGGTCTCAACCTCGCAGTGACGTTGGGCTACGGGTACCATACCGGGATCGGGGCCAGCATTGCTTCCGGGATCTACGACGTCTTCGATTCCCTGAAGCTCGTCGACTATTCACGTCACGACATCGACACAGCGGTCCTCGTTGGCAACAACGATCGTCGAACCTTTTCGGGTTACGGCGCGTTGCGTGGCATCGTGAGCCTGACCTCCTTCTCCTCCAGTCTCCCCGAAGAGCTTTTGGGCCCGGATGGGGTCGTGGATATCGATACGTCCTCTCCCATGATCTACCTCGGGGCCACCGGGGGTTTCCGGTTGGGGTCGCCAAGGTTCGCGTGGCGAGCCGAGATGACTCTCATGCATTGCTGGTTCAGACCACGTGTTCTTGGAGAGGCTAGGAACCTGAGTGGATTGGTCATTGCCCCGGCGACCGGTTTCGACATCAGTTTCTAGATCTCATGCCACCCGATGCTCCCGAGCACCGTCCAGTTCATCGTTGCGATGCTGGTCTATGTCCTGAACGAGCGGATGGTCCGCAAGGCCGGCTTCGTGATCTTCGGTGAGCGGAACCTGCGGAATGTGGTCAAGCACTTCGTGGACTACCATCTGACCGGACGTGTCCATCAAGGAATCGGCAGTCGAATCATCCAGCCGAACCCATCACCAAGCAGCGACAATGGAAACCTTGGCCCACTCCGATGGCGTTCGCACCTTGGCGGAATGCTCAATCCTTTCTATCGCGCGGCGGCGTGAGTTTGTGTGGTGGGTATTGGGACACCACGGGACAGGTACTCTGCGGGTCACACCGGCGTACGCCGAGAGGAGCCGAACCTCATGAGGCGGCCCCGACCGCCTCTCCGCGACTCGAAGCGGAGACGTTGGCTTCTTGGACCGTGCGACGAGCGGACGGCGCCTGGTCAACAAACCAGATCCACGAAGTGGGCCCGTTCACTGAGGCTGGAAAGTTCGGGCTTGGTGGCCACCCCCGTCAGTCCATCGCCGCAAGACCCAGCCCGCGCAGTCCCAACACAGGCCGATCCAGGTCACTTCGTCCGCAGCGATGGTCTCGGACCGCACGTGCTCTCGAGCCCGAGTCTTGGTGGCAGGTCCTCCGATGGGGGCCTTCTTCGGGCTCGGGACAAGCTTGTGGATCAGCCTTTTGGCGCGAATTGTGCTGGTGCGTCGCGATTCCGGGATCCCCAACATCATTCCCGCTCCGCCCTCTGGTTTCGTCCACCGGCGCCAGAATTGCCGGATCTCATGATGCGTCGAACCGGTTGCCCAGACTCGGCACCCAACGACCACCGACCAGAGACGGGGCCGTGCGCTGGCACGAGTCTGCTATCCTAAATAGGGTGGGGCACTTGATCGACCAGCGAACAACCTTCGTGAAGGGAGCAATATCCCAACCGCGCGGCGGCCCGTGCATACTGGTCTTCAGTATCAGCCTGTTTGCGCTGGGCTGTGGTCGGGTCGGCACGGAGGATGGTCGCAGCCAACCAGCGACTGGAGGAGTCGAATTGCCCGGCACAGGTAGCACGGGTGGCAGCGGCTCGGGCGGAACACGGGCCACCGGCGGCTCGACCTGGTCTGGTGGTGCCGGTGGCACTGCGGGCGACGGAGGTCTTGCGGCTGGCGGGACAGGGGCTGACTACTCTCCTGGCGGATTCGGGCTCACCGGCACGGGAGCCAGTCCGGCGGAGGCTGGTGCGTTGCCAGAACTCCGAGGTGGTAGCCCCAACTGCCCCGGATCGGAACCTCCTGGTAACGCGCTTTGTCGCGCTAGCTCCGAGTGTGGAGGAAGTGTCAATGGTCGAGGAACGATCTGCGCCCGGGACCCGAGCCCCTATTGTTATGGGTGTGGCCAGCCTTGCATCTACGTAACTCCAGCCGATGCCTGCTCCAGGGACTCGGACTGTTCAGAAGGCAAGGTGTGTTTGGCAGTGCTCTCTTCCATCTGTCCGCAGGAGTGTGCTCCCTCGCTTCAGTGTGTGAATGCCTGCACTGAGACGTCGTGTGGCAGTGACATGTATTGCGCCGAGTCTGGTCACTGCGTAGCTCGCTCCTGCCTCGACGGCCACACATGTGAGGCGGGCAGGACATGTGCTCCTGACCGCAGTGGGGCGGATGGCCACGGATGCGCGGTGAGGCGCTGTGACCTCGACGGAATCGATTGCCCCGCAAACCACCGCTGCGAACCCAGTCGCTCGACTGAGGACGGTTGTGCCCGCCTCCCGTGCGAAGTCGACGATGACTGTGATTGTGGGGTATGCATTGACGGAACGTGCGAGGATCGGATGTTCATTTGCACGTCCGTGCCTATGCACTGCTACTAGAAGCGACCGCCCCCTAACGCTCCTCGCAGAGATCGTCCCCAACCGCGAGTTTTTGGCCAAGGCGAAATGCTGCCCGTCACCAGTGGGCGGTTTTGCGGAGTCTGGCACTCGCGACCTGTACCTTGGTTCCCTGAGGACCTGGACTCGCTTGGTCTTGGCCATGGAGGCATCCGCCAATCGCTCAACGCCCTGGACGGGGCGATGCTTCGCAGCTACCGATCTACCGAGCACGGCTGGCGGCACCCTGAACGACCTCTTCTTCGCAGTGTGGGTCGTGGCAACCTGCGCCGTCTTTGGGCGAGCAATGGCTGGGCGTTGTTTGCTGGTGATCCCACCGTGAAGAGGTTAGGGTCGAACGTTTGGCCTGCCTCGAAAGAGTTCCTGGCCTTTCGGATGTCACGGAACACTTGGGTAGGGTAGACTCAACCCATGACTCGCTTCGGGGCGTTGCTGGGAGGACTGATGTGTCTGCTGCCCACGTTGGGGGGCTGCGGCGACGACAATTCAAGCTCGGATTGCAGCGGCGGTGACTGCGACGGAGGTGCCAGTGGTTCGCGTGCCGGCGCGAGCGGCTCGGACGACGGCGCCAGCGGCGCTGACACCGAGCCGGATGGTCCCGAAGGCGGCACAGGTGGTCGCGGCGCGGGCGGTGGCATTGGCTCGGGTGGTACCGCGGGTGTGGCCAACGAACCCAACATGGGCGGCTCGAGTGGGGGTACGAGCAGCTCCGGCGGGGGTACGGCCGGCTCCAGCGGGGCGCCCACCGAATCCGGCGGCGCCGCAGGGGACTCTGGCGCTGGCACGGCTGGCTCCAGCGGGGATCCCGCCGGCTCCGGCGGAGTGGCGGGGGGCGGAAGCGACGTGGCGGGGGGCGGAAGCGACGTGGCCGGCGGCGGAGGCGACGTGGCCGGCGGCGGAGGCGGAGGCGTTCCTGGTGGCGAGGGCCAATGCAACGACGGTATCGATAACGATGGGGATGGGCTCGTCGACTGGCAGTACGACCTCGGATGCTACAACGCGAGTGACCCTACGGAAGCTGCGCTGTCACGAGACGAGGATGCCGGCTTCACGACCTTCGATCCCAGTGGGGACAGCCACCTGGTCTATGTGAGCTCTTCAGAGGGTGACGACAGCCATGACGGCTCGTCTCCGGAACAGGCCGTGCAGAGCCTCGCGCGGGGAGCAGAGCTAGTTCGCGACGGCGCGAATGACTTCCTATTACTCCGACGAGGAGACGTGTGGCGCGGAGAGGACTTGGGTCGCTTCAAGTCGGGACTGGATGCCGAGCATCCCCTCGTGGTCGCCTCCTACGGTGAATCGACGGAGCGACCCAGGGTGCTGCTCGGCGAAGGCTATTTCATCAATCATGCTGGTGGCGTTCAAAACTACGTCGCTCTGTTGGGCCTCGAGCTGATGGCCTATGCGAAGGACCCGGAGGACGCCGAGTTCGATGGGACGACGAGCACTGGACTGCGCTTCGTGGGGGGCGGCGAGGCCCTGCTCGTCGAGGACTGCTATCTGCGACACGCCCACTTCATCGTTCAGAGCTATGAGGGCAGCGTATACAGAGACACCGAGGTGCGACGCAACGTGATAGCGCTGAACTACGCCGTCGGCTCCTGTGACCAGAACTCGGACTTCAAGGCGCAAGGCCTGTACACCTCCGATGTCGACGGTCTGCTCATCGAAGGGAACGTCTTCGACCACAATGGCTGGAACGAAGACGTCGAGGGTGCATGCGCGACGATGTACAACCACAACATGTACCTCGGCGCGAGCCGTCTCGTCGTCCGGGACAATCTCATCCTCAGGGCATCCAGCCAAGGAGTGAAGATGCGGTCGGACGCCACTCGTCACTGCACGGAGCTCCTGTTCGAGAACAACTTCGTCTTCGATGGCGAGATCGGGATCGGCTTCGGAGGCAACGAGGGCGTGGACTATCGCTTCGAGGATGTCACGGTGCGCCGCAACGTTTTCTCGGAAACGGGACGCAGCGACCCGCAGGGTCGCGGTCTGGCGTGGATGCTTGGGCTCCAGGACCACGACGATGCTCTGGTTGAAGAGAACTACTTCCTACACCAACCGTGGCACACGAATGCGTTCGGCTTGAACATAGCCGGCAATACGGCTCGCAATGTCGTGGTGCGCAGGAACACCTTCCACGGCTTGCAGCAGCGAAGCCTCTGGGTGACGGCAGCAGACGGTTGGGAGTCGGTGGCGATCACGCAGAATACGTTTTCGGCGGAGCCAGGTTCATGCATGGTGGATCACGAAGGAGGCTTCGACGCGGTAACCTACGAGGCGAACCGCTACGCGAGCGAGGCGACGAGCGAGGGTCTTTGCATTGACGGCAGCCACCAGTCACTCAGCAGCTGGGAGTCGGCATCTGGAGAAACGGGTGCCGAGACCTTCGTCGCCCAATTCGCCGAGCCAGAGCGGACCCTTGGCTCCTACGCATCCGACGCTGGGATGGGTGATTCGGCCGAGTCATTCATTGCCGAGGCCCGCACTCAGAGCCGACTCAACTGGCGTGCAGAGCTCACGGCCCCTGCAGTGAACGACTACATTCGCGCGGGTTTCGCCGAGGAGTAACCGGCAGCCCAGCCCCGATCTCGAACCAAACCCGGCTCTCTGGGTAGCCCTTCTGCCCCCAAGCCCCCAAGGGCTCGAGAGGGCCCGTCGTGGGCTCTCCAAGTAGGGTCAGGAACAGCCCGACGATTGCCAGACGATGGCGCGAAGTGGGCAGCACAGCCAAGCTGACGACCGACCTCGTTGTCGAATGGGATGTGTCCCACCGACTTGCCAGCCTGGCTCGTTCCATGAGGAGGACGCCAGCTCCAGGGGACGATTGGAGGGAGATCCAAGCACGGTATCACCGCGGGATCGTCTACCGGGCCCTGCTCGGAGCGGTCACCTTGTGTACCTTGGGCTGGCTACTGCTCACCAGAGGAGCCCCACCTACACAGTCGGACATCGACGCCCTGGCTCTTCGCTCCCCCAAGCCCGTCAAGCCCTTTCGTCCCATCCACCCTGTCGATCCACGGGCTCTGTCCTCGATCGACATGGCCAAGGTGCACAGTCGGCTCCTGCCTGCTTGGATTGTCGCGCTGCAGCACAACCCGCACAGCATTGGGCATCGTGACGCAGAGCGGGCGTTTCGCAGCCTGCGTGAGGAGGCGGGAAAGGATCTGAATCTCGCTCTCTTGCTGGACCAGCTTCACGACAAGGTCATGGAAGCCAGGTACGATCTACGTGGCCAAATTGCGGCATTGGTCAAGGGGTGGAACGATTATCTCGCCCGAGGCAAAGTGCCCTTTCGCCTGGAGCACCGCATGACGAACACGGTTCGCGGTCCCGAGTTGCGGGTGTGGTGCTACCGGGTGGTGGCAGATGTCCCAGCCTCGGTCGGTCAGTCCCAGCGACGCGTGCTCGTACTGGCTCGTCAAGATCGAACCAATCTCGTTGAGGCCTTTCTCGGTCAAACCTCGACTGAACAGGGCGTCGCCCTGGTGGTTGCCGACCGCATCGCGGACTACGCGATCGAGAAAATCTGGCCCCTCCTGCAGACCAGCGGCGACCCTCTCGAGGCGGAGCTTTTCGCCAAGGTTCGTGGCGAGGCGCGCCTGGCGCTGGGGACAGCCGTGGTCGACTCGCTGACGCAGGCCTTCGCTCTGCGTCACGCCTTGGAGAGCGAACTCTCGGCACTGGGAAAGCGTCGCGGTTGTGGTCGAGGGATCTACATCGAACGAGTTCCCTGGGACGGCCTCTCCCTGCAAACGCTGGCAATGGTGAACCGCGTTGCTCAGAAAAACGACAGTCGCCAGTGTGCGCGGGTGACTCTGACTGATGCCGATCGGCTAAGCGAGAGATCTCGCCAACTGAGAGAACACGCGGATCTGGAGCAGGCGCTCGGCGCACTGGCCGGCTGGATTGCCAAAGCCGTCGTGGCGCACGAGGCTCGCCATTTGCTGGACAGGACGGCCTCGGGCGACGCCCCCAAGTCCGACTTCTGCAAAGGCTGCCCGCGGTCGTTCAGCGTTCGACAGCGGGCAGAGGTTTCAGCGTACTTGGCCTCGTTCGAAGCGGAAGGTGTCGGCTACGTGGCATTGCTTCAGGCGTGCGGCATCGAACTCGACACGGGCGGATCGCACTCGGTTGCGCTGAAGTTCTTGCTGCCTCGGCTCCTGGTCGATGGCTGTTCGGGGCCCATTCCAGACAACCTATATGCTCGGGCAGCCGCCCTTCGCCGGCAGCTGTTTGGCCAAAGGGTCCCCGTGGCACCTCCGGAGCGCTTGCCCGCGGTCATCCCCATTCCACGCGACTAGGAGGTTTCCGTTGACTCTCGAAGGTGCGTGCTGGAAGGCTTCTGCCTGACCATGGTCCCCCAGCACACCATGTCCCGGGCGAGCGAATGCAGCAGCACGGGCGTTGTCCCGTGGTGATGGCCATGCAGGTGACGTCCCCGTTTCTACCCTTCTCGAGTTCAGATAGACTCACGGCACCCAATGCGCGTTCCTCCCGTCATCCCCGAGAACCACGCGCAAACGTGCTCCGCGCGCGTCCCTCCCAAGCTCACTTGCCCACTTGTCGTTGCTGCGGCTTGGAATCCATGAGTCGACGAGACCCCCTTGCCCCGAAGAGCGTTGCTCCCTTGATGCCGCGAACGGCTGACGGCAAAAGGTACGTCGCCTCCGTGCGCCTCTGTTCGGCAGCCACTCTCCTGCTCCTGCCGAGCACCGCCCTAGCGCACGATCCTGAAGGCTTCGGCGCGATATTGCTCACCGCCGCCATCGCCATTCACCTCTGCGCGTCGCTTCTTCTCTCCGTGTTCGCCGCCGCCTTTTTCCGTACCACGAACCGCCGCTCCATCACGTTTGCGAGAACGTTCATCGTGACGTTCCTCGGCGCCCCCCTCCCGCAGGTCCTCCTCTTCCTCATCCCGGGACTCGACTCCGACCTCTACTTCATTGCCACCTACCTGCTCACGCTTCCCCTCGCGGCGTATCTCGGCTGTGTCTGGGCCAAGCCTCAACGTCGCTGACAACTGTGCGTGCGCCAACTACCCGTGGTCACGCCCAACAGACCATCCGATCCGGTGCACCAAACCGGTAACCCGATCTCGGCCCGACGACCACCGATCAACGCTGCTGTGGTCGCGGTCGTGTCGACTCGGAGCAATGCCTCGTGCTATTCTGCTTTTCTCGGAGGTGGCTGCATGAGCTTCTGCAGGATCACGGGAATCACTCTCTGTGTCTGGACTGCCCTTGCCCTAGCGGCGTGTGCCGACGACTCGAAGTCCGATTCGGGTTCGGCCGGCGCGAGTGGCGTGGGCGGTTCCGCGGGCAGTGAGGAATCGGTGGCCGGTGCGGGCGAAGAAGGTGGGGACGGCAGCGGCGGTGAGCAGTCCGGCGACGGCGGCACCGAAGCCACCACGGGCGGCGAAGTCGGAACTGGCGGTGCCGGCGAGGGTGGCAGCGAGCCCGTGGCAGGCAGCCCGCCGAGCCAAGGCGGTGCACTGTCCGAGGGAGGCGAAACCAGCGAGGGTGGCAGCGAGCCCGTGGCGGGCAGTGCGCCGAGCCAAGGTGGTGCACCGTCCGAGGGAGGGGAAACCAGCGAGGGTGGCAGCGAGCCCGTGGCGGGCAGCGCGCCGAGCCAAGGTGGTGCACCGTCGGAGGGAGGGGAAACCAGCGAGGGTGGCAGCGAGCCCGTGGCGGGCAGCGCGCCGAGCCAAGGTGGTGCACCGTCGGAGGGAGGGGAAACCAGCGAAGGTGGCAGCGAGCCCGTGGCAGGCAGCCCGCCGAGCCAAGGTGGTGCCCCGTCGGAGGGAGGCAGCGACGCTGGTGGCAACCAAGGAACCGCCGGCAGCCCTGCCGCACCCACCGACACGATCATCGATCATCGCTCCACGGACGCAGGTGTGATCCCCGAGGATGCCATCGAGCAGGCGGTCAGCAACCTTCACATCGCCTACTGGCACACCTCCCACGGGAGTCAGGTCGTCTCCGGTATGCAGGCTCTCGCAGCCTACGAGCCCTACGATGGCCGTTTTGCGTTCAGTGTCGACGGCGCTCAGGGCCTTCACTTCAGCCATGACGTGGGCGACTACGACCAGCCTTGTCCCGAACTGAGCCACTGCTCCGACAATCAGGCGATGCTGGGCGACACGCGGCGGATCCTGGGTGAGAATCCTGAGGTCAACGTGGTGATGTGGGCCTGGTGCAGCATCAATGGGCACGACATCGACAGGTACCTGGCCAACATGGAGACACTCATCGCCGAGTTCGGGCCGGGCGGAACCGATGAGCGAGCGGCCACGACGCCCGTGGAGTTCATCTTCATGACCGGGCACAGCGAGGGTGGAAGTGCCGTCCCGCAGGATGCGGCGGCGCAGATCCGGGCCCACTGCGAACAGAACAACCGGTGGCTCGTCGATTACTTCGACATCGAGGCGCACGACATCGCTGGCAACTCCTACGCCGACCGGGGCATCGCCGATAACCTGGCCTACGATGGTGGCAATTGGGCGGTCGAATACCTGACCGGTGAAGACCCGGATGCCGAGCTCGTCGCGCTCACGGATCTAGCCGAGGGCTGCGCCCACTCCGATTCCCCCACCGAGGCCAAGCTCAACTGCGTCCTGAAGGGCCAAGCTGCCTGGTGGGTCTTCTCGCGCATCGCGGGCTGGGATCCGGAATAGCCACCAAGCGCCGACCGGCGCTCCTGGGCAAGGCTACGGGCGCCGGAGTGGACGGGCTCTCTTTGGGGAATTCCCCGGGAGCCGCTGCAGAGTGGGGGTCTCCCAGTCGATCGCGTTCAAGTCACGAAGTGGTCTCGTTCGCTGACGCTGGCAATGCCGGATCGGGTGAGTCCGCGATTTGGTGGAGAGTTTCCTCTTCGAGCCGGACCGTGCGGGAGTCGCCGTACCCCTGCTCGGCCGCCTCGGGGATCGCTTGGTCCTTTTGCCGCTCCTCGCCGCGGAGCCACCAACCGACGTCCGCTGCGACGCGATAACCCAGCTCTTCAGCGGCAAGCCCAATCAGCCGTTGCTGGAGGCGCTGTCCCATCCCAATGCACGGGTTCGTTTCCACGCCGCAGAATGCCTTGGCCGGGCTCACGCAGGTGACGCAGTAGACGCTCTGGTCGCGGCGCTCGATGACACGAACCTCGAGGTGAGACTCGCAACCCTGCGAGCGTTGAGAGAGCTTGGCGAGATTCGCGCCCGCGAAGCGGTTGGCCGGCATCTGGTTCGACTCATGCCAAGCGCTCCCGAGTTCGAACCGACACTCCTCACCTGGGTGCGACTCAGCGGAGAGCCGGCGGTCCAGCCCCTACTGCGCTTCATCGCATCACCCACCCGGGAGCCCAACAACGGCCTGCGCCGGGCCGAGATTCTGGCCCTCGGGGAGACGGGTTCGGCATCGGTGGGGGCTCGCTTGGAGGAGCTGGTACGGGCACGGGACGCCGGGCGCGACCAGGCACTCAAGGCTCTTGCCATCCTCGCCAAGCCCGAGTCCCTCGTCGCATTGCAGCGCCTCGCCAAGCGCGAGCTGGATCTGCGGCAGCTGCCCGAGGCTCTCGCGGATGCCCGGCGCTTCGACGCGGTCCCCTTGCTCCTCGAACTCGCGGAGCGCGCCCGGAGGTTCAGCGACCATTATCTCGATGTTTAAACCTGGAAAGCGCTCCACCGGTTGCCCGACAAGAGAGCCCAAGAGCTCTTGATCCATCGGCTGCGCCAACGACCCCACGACGCAGAGGTCATCAACGCTCTGGGACAAGGGGGTAGAAAGGGCCCTCGAGGCCCTGCAGCGGTTCCAGAAGCAATGCCCGTCGGTTGCAGCGCGGGTGGCTATCGACCATATCGAGCAAAGGCTTTCGCTCAACAGCCCCTAGACTGCCGGCCAGCGGCCCCACTCGCGAATTGCGATCCTTCGGTATGGCGTCCCTCGAGGCTGCTATGTTCGATCGGCCGTGTACCGAATGGAAGTACATCTGCGTCTGCCCATATGGGTTGCCACCTTCGTCGGCGTGGTGAGCCTCATCCTCGGCTGCGCCGATCGTCGGATCCCAACCGTGGAGAAGCCGAACTCAGCGCTGATATCAGCCCCGCGCGCCGAAGCTCGAGCCGCCCCTGCCGCGGCCTGCCCAACTCCATCCCCGTACCGATCCAGGCTTTGCGCAGGGAGGGCTCATACCTGCGTGATCGGGCTGCGAGGTCGGGTTTATTGCTGGGGCTGGGGCGGACTCGGGGACGGCCGAGAGATGGTTAGCGGTGTACCCGTCGAGGCCAAAGCCCTCGAGGGCGCAGTTCAGGTTGCCTGTGGGGATGTACGCACATGCGCGCTGTTGGAATCGGGCAAGGTCTTCTGCTGGGGGATCCAGGCCTACAGCCGGGAACAGCCGGCGTACGTACCCACGCCGATTGCCGTCGACTGCGAAGTGGGACAGATCGCGGCAGGATGGACAGACTTCTGCGCGCTCTGCAAGAACGGAAAGGTGGCCTGCTGGGGCATGCATGCCAAGCAGAATGACGGCAACCCGTGGCGGCCGGAACCCGTTGCCATCGAGCAATCGGTGGTCGAGATTGCCGGCAACTACCTTCGGACCGAGGCTGGAGGCATCGTGGTCCACCGTTTTCCCCTGGGGCCCCAGCAATTCGAGCTGCCCTGTCCAGCCGCCCGTCTCTGGGCCAATGCGTATGCCTGTGTCCTTGCCGGACCCGGGACGTTTTGCAGCACGGCGGAGCACGGTCTCCAGCCCTTGGGAGGTGTGAACGGTGATGAGGTCGCTCAGATCATCCCAACGTGGAATGGAAACGCTAGGATCCTTTGGCGTTCAGGCATGATTGCCACATATCGCGCCGAAGGCGAGACCTTGGAACCGAAGACCGGACTCCCGCCCGTCGAGGAAATCGCGATAGGCAGCGGTCACGAGTGTGTTCTGACCCGGGCAGGAGCCGTCTACTGCTGGGGCAAGAACGACGTGGGTCAGCTCGGTACTGGCCGACGGGGAAACGCAACGACTCCTCAGCTGGTGGTGTCGCGTCTCGACGAATTGAAGCCGAAGGCCCCGCCCCAACCGGTTACCCCACTGTCCGCGCCACCCGTCGAGGTAAGGCCAGAGATCACGATGGGAGCCTCCCACCTGTGCGGACTCGCGAACAACGGAACCGTCCAATGCCTCGGCTCCTATGACCACGGCGAGATGGGCAGTGGGGATCCCGTACCTGGACCTTGGTCACCGAGCATCCATGACATGTGGGGGCTCCGTGATGCGGTCGAGGTGAGCGCCGGGGGAATGACGACATGTGTACGGCGAGTCACTGGCGCGGTGGCTTGCACCGGAAGTTTGGTTATCGCCACGGGAGAAGATCCGGGTTCGTCGCGGATCCTGCGACCCATTCCGGGCGTTGACGATGCGATCGGCTTGGCGGTGGGAGCGAGCGTTGCTTGCGCCCTTCGCCGCACTGGGAGGGTCGTGTGCTGGGGCAACAACCGCCACGGGCAACTGGGTACTGGGGAGAGAGCCGGGCCCGAGACATCCGACAACTGGGACCTGGTCGCCGAGGTGAAAGGGCTCGATGATGCAAACCAGATCGCTGCGGGGGATGACTTCGCTTGCGCTCTGCGTCGCACCGGTGCCGTTTTCTGTTGGGGACGGGCCCACCAGGACCAAATGGGCGACTGTCAAGTGAACGAAGACCGTCCTACCCCGCAACCTGTGCCCAATATCCACGACGCCACCCGCATTGCCGCCAGCGGAGGAGGGGCCTGTGCGGTCCAAAAAGGCGGCCGGGTGTGGTGTTGGGGCACGGTGATGGGCTACCCGAGGCCAATGCGCGACGACGATACTCCTCCCCCACCCGCAACCTTTGGACTACCGCGTCGCGCTCCCGGCATCGAGCGTGTGGTCGACCTCGGTGTCGGGAGTGGAGATGTTGGGTGTGCAGTCTCGAGCAAGGGAGCGGCGTGGTGCTTTGGGGGTGGCGCGACCATCGCTGCCCCGATGCGGGTCTGGCGTGTCACCTTGTCGGAGCCAAGTACGTCGACCTTTCCGACGTCCGAGGCGGACGTCACTTTCACTCAGATACGGTGTGGTGGCGGAAGCTGCTGTGCCCTGAGTCGGGCAGGGTCGGTGTGGTGCCAGGGAATGATCGGACACCTTGTCCCCGGGGTCGCCCCCAATACCGAGTCCAAAGCCTTCGTACGGGTTCCTGGAATGAATCTTGGGGCGCTGGACGCTCCCTCGCTGTCGCTCGGGCCGTAGGCCTCCGCCAAGGCCTGTGGGTACCCGGCCGACCGGATTCGTGCTCGGCTGATGCGTTTCGCCGAGGCGTAGCGTGTCGGCCTGCCGATCGCGACGGGGATCCGGACACCGCCAGCTCCCTGGAGCTCGACGCGGGCAGTCCGGCCATCGACGCGGGCATGGCGGTTCCGGTGTACTTCGACGCCAAGCTTCGCCGGCGTGACTCCGCCATCGACATTGGCGCCCTCGAGTTCGTTCCCTGAGCTGACGGCAAGGAGCAGCCAGAACACGGAGTTGACAGCCTTCGCCGCGTTCGCGCCCAGCTTTCCAAGAAGCCCGATGGCCAATGGACCACCGTGCTGGAGTTCGAAACCGAGCAAGAGGAATGAGCAGCAGGGTCGACGACGGCTCGGCCGCGGCGGGGGCTTCGGTCGGGATCTGGCACGAAGCCCGGCGGGGTGCCGGGGCGGGCGGCCACGCGCCGCCGCCCGCCCGGGGCCGTGACGCCTACTTGGCGACGAAGAACGCGCCCTGGCTCGTCTCGAGGGTGGCGCGACCGCCCAGCGTCAAGCCGAAGTAGCCGTAGCGCTCCTCGAAGGCCGAGCCCTCGTAGAACCACTGCCAGTCCGGCGCGAGCACCTCCTGACCCGCGGCGAGATCCAGGAGCAGGATCTCCGACGAGACGCCGAGCCCCGTGGTCTCGAACGACTCGCTGCCGCGACCGATCACGTAGATGTGCTCACCCGTCACCACCGCGTCGCGCACGCGGTTGGCAGCGCAGTCGGACCCGAAGAGGTTGCCGGCCACGTTGAGGTACCCGTAGGTCTGGTGGATGTCCCAGAGGATGGCCCGGCAATCCATGCCGATCCCGGCCACGACGTCCTCGCTCAGCAACTCGTCGGGATCGTTGAGCCCCGTCCGCACGACGTCGGGGGCCGAGGTCGCATCCCCGTAGCCCTGGTAGATCGAGGGCAGCCCATCCGCGTCGGGCGTCGCGAGATCGAGGGTCGCCACGCGGCGGCGGCTCTGGGTCCGCACCCCCGACGTGCCGCTCCAGTCCTCGGGCACCACGGAGAGGTAGCGGCTCTTGCAGTCGCCGAAGACGTGCAGCCGCGACCCGTCCGGGGATGGGCGCAGCACCGAGTAGCCAACGGCGTAGTCGTCGAGCCGCGGATCGAAGGCGGTGAGCCCCGAGCCGTGCTGCACCCGCTCGCCCGCGGTGGGATCGGCCGCTGCGAACCGCCACACGGAGATGGTGCGCAGGTTGCCGACGAAGGCGTGCGTCGCGCCGTCGAACTCGCCCACCCAGAGCCCCGCCTCGAGGTAGGCCGGGCTGCTGCCACACTCCGGTACGTCGCCCTCGGCGTTGAACTCATCGCCGTCGTAGACTTGGAGCGTGTCGACGGCGCCGTCGGCGTCCAGGGTGAGCGCCCAGAGGCGGTTCAGGCCGTCGTCCTGGCGCGCGCGGCTGTTGGCGCCCGTCTCCACCAGGTACACGACGCCGTCGGCCGCCATCACGCCATCGAGGCGCACGTCGTCGAGCTCCGCCAGGGTGTCGACGGTCAGCCCGACCGCGCTGGTGACGTTGCCGTCCTCGAGCCCTGACAGATCCACTACCAAGAGAGGCACGTTGGGGTTGTGCGGCAGCGGGGCGCCGTCGCTCAGGCGCATCGTAACCACCAGCCAGTCGTGGCCCCCGCTGGTGACCACTGCCGCGTGGTTCATGACCTCGTCGGCGACATCGAGCCCGGCCTCGCGCAGATCGATGCTATGGCCCTGCTGTACGGTGCCGTTGGCCCCGAGGCTCGCGGTGAGGATGACGCCGGGCGTGTCCGTGCCAAGGTAG
The DNA here is from genome assembly GCA_964648165.1 of uncultured Polyangiaceae bacterium. GTDB lineage: Bacteria > Myxococcota_A > Polyangia > Polyangiales > Polyangiaceae > FEN-1139. The sequence continues at coordinate 27,305 of CAZYKT010000057.1, forward strand.
GCGACGCCCTCGTGGAACGCGAGCTTGGTCAGCGTGCCCTCGTAGAGCGCGCCGTCCGGATCGGCGAGCGGGACGGCGTCCACCCCCGCGCGCGCCCCGTCCTGATCGACCTCCTGCTGAGCTTCGAGGTCGAGGATCCGGATCCCCTGCCCGGTGGTCGAGACGTCCTCGCGGAGCGAGGCGACCACGAAGAGCCAGCCCTCCTCGGCCTTCCACGTCGGTGTCGGGTGGCGGTAGTTGAAGAAATCGACCGCAACCGGTGAAGCCTGGGTCCCGGTGAGCGTGGTGGAAAGCTCCACGTCACCGTCGACCTCGATCTGGTACCCTTGCACGCGGGCGGGGTAGTCGACGCTGCTCGACGCGAGGTTCTTGACGCCCATGGTCCAGTCGTAGTTCGACAGGGTGCGGCTGTCGTCGTGGTCAATGACAGGCAACACGTAGTAGGTGCCGGCCTCGACCCCGCAGAACTCGAACGGTTCTGAGTCGAAGCTCCGTTGTTGCAGCGAACCGTCCGGGTTGAGGTGACTGCGCACCGGATCGCCGTCGCCGGAGCAGTCCGGCGTGGTGCAGAGCAGCGCGAGCACGCTGCCCTGGCCACAGGTGTCCTTGCTCGGATCGTCGATCTCGCGCCCGCAGGGCATCTTGACCAACACGCTCGGCCCCGTGGGCTCGGGCGTCGCGTGCAGATCGGCAAGCCGCACCACCCCCGACACGCGGTAATCCGCCGTGTCCGGGCAACCGTCGCCGGGCAGCGACCAGCCGGATCCACCACCGGTCCCGGCACCACCCTGCGGCTGTCCGGCGGCGCCGCCGGATGCCTCCTGGCCGCCCTGCGCCTCCGAGCCGCCCGATGCCTCTTGGCCGCCCTGTGCCTCCTGGCCGCCCTGTGCCTCCTCGCCGCCGGATGCCTCCTCGCCGCCGGATGCCTCCTCGCCGCCCTGCGCCTCCGAGCCGCCCTGCGCCTCCGAGCCGCCCTGCGCCTCCGAGCCGCCCTGCGCCTCCGAGCCGCCCTGCGCCTC
>CAZYKT010000057.1:28423-39090 GCA_964648165.1 uncultured Polyangiaceae bacterium
TGCCTCCTCGCCGCCGGATGCCTCCTCGCCGCCGGATGCCTCCTCGCCGCCCTGCGCGCTGCCCCCGCTCTCGCCGCTGGCTCCGGCGCTGCCCCCCTCGGACACCTCCCCGCCCTCTGCCTCGCCGGCGCTGCCGCCGCTGGCCCCGCCGTCGTCGTTTTCGGAGCCGCAAGCCACCGTCAGGAGCGGGGTCGTGCATAGGATCCAGGCCAGGGTTCGCATCGAGCTGAGTCGCAGTCTTCGCATGGGTCGTCCTTCCTCTCGGTTCTTGGTGCGCGCGCCCGAAGGGGACACGACGCAATTAGAGCGCATGCTAAGGGATCCGTCCCCCCCCTGACAAGCTGTCCGCGCGCTCAACCGCGGTTGGTTCCGCCCTTCGCTTGAGGTGTCGCACCCGCGAGCACCGTTCCGCACATCCTCTTCCCGCTCGGAGCTCTATCGTTCCCGGACACTCCGGTCCAGGCGCCGGGGCCGATCGCTCACATCCAGGGTGACCGAGTCGACCCAGCCCTCCTGCGCAAGCACCTTCCTTTAGGGGGCGAGATTGACCGTTGCCCAACCACCCGCTGGAACCGTGAAACCGACTTTCTTGTCGGCAGCGACGAGGACAGTCTGCGCAGGTGCGCTACCGCCATTGTGGAGGATGGTCACGATGCTTGCGTCGGGGTGTTTGAAGGCGAGCGCGTCGGCGTTGTCGACGCTGACCTGCTGGACCGTGGAGAGGGTGCGCAGGGTGGTGAACGAATCGACATCGGACTTTGGCTCCGTGTTACAGCCGTTCCCGGCACAAACGTTGCTGTTCAAGTCCGAGCTCTTGATGGCGGTGATGATCCCGGTGATCCCACCGAAGAGCAGGCCCGCCTCACCGACGCCGAGGCCGACGTAGCCGAGGGTGCGTTGGGTCTTTCCGGCCTGGGTTTGGGGCGGTGCAGTCGACGTATCCGAGGGCGCCGGACCTGGCTTTTGCACCCCTTCGGCCCCGACGGCTCGAAAAACCAGGCGCGCGTGCTTTTCCTCCCCCTGTGCCAATGGCACTGCGCGCAAAATGACGACCGGGCACCTGCGGGAGCCAGGATTTCGCCGTATATTGGGGTGTCATGAGTCCTTCCTTTCTGGAATCATCCACGCTCGTGGTCGCCCTGCTCGGTACGCTTGGCTTCGGCTGTGGCTCCTTTGGGGACGACGCGGACCAGAACCATGACGGCTCACCGTGGAGCGGAGGAGATAACGGCGGTCCCGGTGCGGGAGGGGGAGACAACGGCGATCCCCAGGGCGCGGGGAATGGGCCGTCGAGGACGCCGGTTGCCTCCGGCTTCCTTCACGTTGAGGGAAACCAACTCAAGGACAGTGACGGGAACCCAGCGCGCCTGACCGGTGTCAACTGGTTCGGGTTCGAAACCCAGAACCAATCACCCCATGGGCTTTGGACTCGGGACTATCGCAGCATGCTCAAGCAGATCCGAGACATCGGCTTCAACAGTGTGCGCATCCCCTGGGCCAACCGGATCATGGATGCTGATTCCCAGGCATCATCAGTCAATACCTACGGTGCCGATGCCTACGACGGGACCGATCCGATGAATGGCGATCTGGCGGGGCTCATACCCCTAGAAATCCTGGACAAGATCATCAGCGCGGCCGCTGAGCTAGGGCTCAAGATCATCCTCGACAACCATTCGCGTGAGCCGGACGGCTACATGGAAGAGCAGCTCTGGTATACGGCCGAGGTGAGCGAGGAACGCTGGATCTCGGATTGGGTGGCTCTCGCCGACCGTTACTACGGCAACAATACGGTGATCGCCGTGGATCTCAACAACGAGCCGCATGGCGAGGCGACCTGGTCCACCGGGAGTTCGAGCACCGACTGGGCTCCAGCGGCGGAGCGATGCGGCAACGCGATCCTCCGGGCCAACCCCGATGTCTTGATCATCGTCGAGGGGGTCGAGAAGGTCGGGAGTGACACCTATTGGTGGGGAGGCAACCTCTCTTCGGTGAAAAGCGCGCCGGTCAAGCTGAGCGACCCGTCGAAGCTTGTCTATTCGCCCCATGAGTATGGGCCGGAGGTCTTTGCCCAACCCTGGTTCACCGCCTCGGGGTTTCCCGACAACCTGCCCGGGATCTGGAAGTCGCATTTCGGCTACATCATGGATGACGGGATCAGCCATCTTTTCGTCGGTGAATTCGGGATAAAGGATCGAGCCTCGGCCTCCGGGGCTGCTGGCAAGTGGTTCGACGCCTGGCTCGGCTACATGGGCGACACGTACTCCTGGACCTTCTGGTGCTGGAACCCGAACTCCGGGGATACCGAGGGACTGCTGGGCTACGATTGGGTCACCCCCACCCAGTGGAAGATCGACGCGCTCTTGCCGCACCTGGCCGCACCGATCGGGGGGTAGGGGTCGAAAGAGCTGTCGAAACTCCGGACAGGCTCGACGACGAGGGTCTGGCTCGAATGGTGACAGGCCCCGAGCACATCATCGCGGATCGAGCCAGCTGTTCAGCCACCCGATACGCAGCTGTGCGCGTAGATGCAAGGCCCCCAGCAACGGTCGACGACCGAGGGGAGATAGTCTGACGGGCACGTGGGAGGCAAAGCGTTGCAGATAACCTCTTCCGCGTTGCAGTTGTTGGGTTCCTTGAGTCCGCAGATGTGAGCGACGCAACCCACATCGCTATCGTCGAACCCCATACCGTAGCAGGCATCGTCGCCTTCACATTCGATGTTACCGCAGTTGGTCGGATCTGGCGTCCCCACGGTCGCGATCATGCAAACGCAACAGCTGCGGACAATCGCACAATCCGACGCTGACTCGCAGCTGGGCGGGCCACCCCCGGCACCACCGGTCATCGCCCCGCCGACTCCGCTGCCTCCCGATTCCTCACCGCCCATCCCGGGACCGGCTCCCGCTTCACCGCTGCTGCCCCCGCTCGCCTCCTGCCCCGCTTGCTCGCCTGCCCCCGCTTGGCCGGTACCACCGGCAGCATCACCTCCCCCTTCGGCAGGTACTGCTCCTGCTTCGCCCATTCCTCCCATCTGAGTCCCACCGCCCTGGCCCGGCAAGCTTCCCCCCGAGCTTTCTGTTCCCCCCATCGAGCCTGCCGTGTCGTGGATGCCTCCGCCATCACCCGTTCTCCCTCCGAGTGCATGACTGCCACCCTCTCCGATTTCCGCCCCACCGCTCCCCCCCATGGGCTCCGTGGCACCACCTGAGGGAACCTGTCCACCGCCGGCTTCGACGGCTCCTCCCCTGGTCGCCGCGCCCGAGTCACCTCCGACAAGCTTGCCAGCCGCGCCCGAGTCACCTCCGACAAGCTTGCCAGCCGCGCCCGAGTCACCTCCGACAACCTTGCCAGCCGCGCCCGAGCTAGCTTCCCGTGTCGTGTCACCGTTCTCCCCGTCACTCCCACAGGCCGTGATCAGCAGAGACATCAGCGCTACTCTCCCGATGCGCCTCGACAAGCAGTTCATGATTCCTCCTAAACGATGCTATTCGCATGATGGCTCGTGGGGAGCGAGCCTGGCAACTCGAGCTCGGATTATCCGTTTACGCCAAGTCAACAGGCTTGCGTCGCCCCACCTTGGCCCCTAGGCCCACCAGGAAGCTCGTTGTTCCCGAACCGACCCGAGTGTCATACTCCTCGGGTTGGGTAAGGTCGGAGGTTCCACCACCCGATGCCAGCACGTCTCGACGTCTTCGACTATCTCGATTACCGAGCCTTCCTCCGCGACTACTATCTCGAGGGCAAGGCCAGGGGCAAGGTATCGTACCGGTCGCTGTCGCTAAGGGTGGGGCTGAAATCCTCCAACTTCATCAAGCTGGTCCTCGACGGATCGCGCAACCTCAGCCTCGAGTTGGCCGGGCGGTTTGCCACGGCCTTGGGCTTGAAGGAGGATGCTCGCGGCTACTTCCTCGATCTCGTGCGGATGGTACAGGCGAGGAGTCCCGAGCTGCGCCGCGAAGCCTATCTGCGCGTCCTGGGCTGCCAACGTTACCGGCGCACACGCTCGCTCGAGGCTCATCACGCGGCTTATCACTCGAATTGGTATTTGCCTGTCATTCGTGAGCTCGTCGTTTCCCGACGCTTCCATGAGGATCCAACCTGGATCGCGAAGTCCCTCTTGCCCAACATCACTCCCGCCGAAGCCGCCGAGGCCCTGCAGACGCTCCTCGCCCTCGGCCTCTTGGTCCGCACCCCAGAGGGAGGTCTCGAACAGGGTGATCTGCTGGTTTCGACGGGTCCGGAGGCGAAGGGACGCCACATCAAGGCCTACCATCGGAGTATGATGGGGCTCGCCATGAGCTCGCTAGAGCGCATCCCCCCCGCGGAACGCGATGTTTCGTCCTTGACCCTCTGCCTGGGCAAGACCGGCCTCCGGCGGCTCAAGGATCGCATCCAGCGTTTTCGTCGGGAGCTTCTCGAGCTGTCGGCGACCGAGGAACAGCCGGACCAGGTGGTGCAGGTCAACTTCCAGCTCTTCCCCCTCTCCGCGACCGAGGAGCCCAAGGCGCGATGAAGCCCCTAACCACGCGGCGTGTTGCTGGTGGATGCCTGTTGATACTGGCGGCATCCTGCGCGGGAACCGAGACCGGCAATCCCAACCTGGATGCTGCCGCCCAGGTGCGAGTCGGCGCGAACCTGCCCCTGCCGAATTCGAACAACTCGAGCGTCGTGCCATTCCTCGCCGAACAGGCATATCTCGGGATCCAATCCGTGACGGCACTTGGCTGCCAAGAGGGCTCGACCCGAGTTCTGGATTCATCGGGCGTCGAGCTGTTCCCGACGTCTTCCCGGATCCTCGAGCTGGGCGCCGTCGAAGCCTGTGGCTACCGCGTCGATCTGGCTCCCATGGACGTTGGTCCCGACGGGGCCAAGGAGTCGGCCTCGGTCCTGATCCTTGGACAAAGCGCGAATGGGCAGCCGGTAACCATCAACAGCGCTGCCCCCCAGAGCCTCACCCTTTCGGTGCTCGCTCCACCGCTGGTCCTCGACGAGGAATCGAGCTACTTGCTCTTCTTCGACCTAGCCTTTTGGATCGAGGACGTGAACCTCGCCGGCCTTGGCGAGGGGCCCGACGGGATCCGGATCGACGAGACATCCCATCCCGAGCTGCTCGCGCCGTTGATTGCCGCTCTGGGTACTGGATTGACCTTGCGGCAGGATCTCGATGGCGACGGGCAGGTCGATCCAGAGGACGCGGTCGTGGCGGGGCCACCCTAGCTTGCGTGGGGCCTGCGCCGAGAGTCGTGCCTGCGCCGGACAGGCCATCCTGTGCGTGCCCGACGAAGAGGACTACCATAGCGGGCTCATTCGGATCTCCGTCATCCCCGCTGATGGCCAATCACTGGGGGATGGGGTCCCGTATCCGCTCACGGCTCTAGCCCTGCCAGGTGGCTACGTACTCAGCGTCTCCCAGGGTCAGCGCGGCCTGAACCGGGTCGCGGCACCACGAGCCGCCGAGCCCCGCTTCCCGCACGCCCACGTCGAAGTGGCACATGGCAATGCCGATGTCCACGCGCTGCAGATCGGCAATCCGAAACAGCCTGAAGATGAGGGTCCCTTTGCCGTAGCCAGGGGTTCGAACCCGGTAGAAATGCCAGCCAGAGCTGGTGCGCACGACGCGCCAGGGCTGCTTGTTGTTGGCAGAGGGTGCCCAACGAACCATCTCGAGGACGGTCTGGTACGGCCCCGCATCCTCTGGTTCCAGCGGGCGGGAAAGGTCGCCATCGAAGAACAGCGAAAAACTCGGCAGTCGGCGATTCGACTGCTCTCGCTCCTGTAACCGCGCTTCCGGCGAGCGCGGGTCTGCGATGATGCCGATCGGGACCACCGCCGGAATCACTTCCCTCGACGTGAGTGCCACTCTCTTGGCGAAGCTGCTCCTCGAGAAGATGCCTCCCACCCAGCACGAGCCCAAGCCCAGATCCGTGACCCGAAGAACCGCCTTCTCCATCAGATACCCAAAGTCCTCGAGGGCTGTGTCACCTCGTTCCATGGCACCCACGAGATACCCCGCGGGGTTCTTGATGACGCCATAGGTTCCGACCCCCTTCAGGGCTTGCTCGTCTTTTTCCGTTGACGCCAAAAGGGAGAAGCGCCCGCGACTTCCCAGCGGTCCGTCAGTCAATCCGGTGAGAACGGTGCGCAACCGGTTCTGCACGTCTTCGGACAGTGGCGCCTTCTGGTACGTGCGGCACGAATAGCGGCGGCGGACGATTTCATGTGCCGGCAGGGAGAACTCCATTGGTGTGGCCTCAGTTCGTGGATTCTTGGGCGCCTTTCCTACCATCGGTAGGCCCTGGCAACAATTGCGTCCAAAAATGGTACTATCTCGTTTCGAGAAGGTGCTCTGGTCGAGGTCATCGCGGGAAGACGGATGCTGGTACCCATCGCGAAATCGAAGTTGATAGCGTTGTTGCCAGTCCTGCTCAGTCTCGCCGGGTGCGACCACTCGAGCGGGCCCGAGGACGTTGTTTTCGACAACCCACCGGACGAGTCCTCCGATACGGAGCCCGAAACCGGACCCAGCGACTCCATGCAGACTCCCCGACCCGTCGGCGGCGATGGGGTTTGGAACCTGGTTTTCAGCGACGAGTTCGATGGTGAGGGTCTCGACTTGGAAAAGTGGCGCCCGAATTGGTTTGGAGCGAATGAGTTTTCCGTGACAAGGCCGATCAACGATGCCGAAGCGAGCTGCTACGATCCCTTCCAGGTATCCGTGGCGCACGGAAATCTCGAGCTTACGGCGATATCCACCGACAATCCGGACTGCCAGACGAAGGACGGCTCTCCGGCTCAATACGCCTCCGGAATGATCATGTCGGACGAGCGCTACAACGTTTCGCTCGGATTCAGCGAGGCGCGCGTCTTCCTTCCACCCGGCACGGGCTCCCCGGAAGGGTGGGCCGCCTTTTGGCTCAACGGCGAAGACTGGCCAGAGGACGGCGAGATCGACGTGATGGAAACACTGGGAGGCGGCGTGGCAACTCGTTGGACCTATCACTACGACGCGGACACGGGCCCGGGAGAATCTCACGAGGAGATCACCGCTTCTTCGTTGAACCTCGTCGAGGGGAGCGGGTGGCACGTCTTCGGAGTGGACTGGCGTTCCGATCGCCTGACCTTTTGCTACGATGGGCTTGATGTCGGATCGGTGGGAGCCAGCGATCTGAGCGGTGGCGCCGCCCTTACCACCTCACCGCACCATTTCATCCTGAATCTGGGGCTGAACGAGGGCTACCCCATCGCGGTGCCGCTGACGATGAAGGTGGATTACGTGCGTCATTGGCAACGTGGGGATGTCCAACGATGAGCCATGTCGCCAAAACATGGCGTGGAGCACAACACGATGATTGAAAAGGTCGACACGGAATTCGCGGAGCGCGTGATCCGCTGCAGTATGTCACAACGCAGCTACATCATGTCGAGTCGCGCCAGCGTCGACCGCTTGTCAGTGGGACGCCCCAGACACGGGTCTGCTCCCCGCGCACTTGTTGACCGATTGCTGTTGGAGTGGCGAGCCGCGCGCCGATTGGCGCATCGTTGCCGTTGCGTCGCCCTCGCGCTGGTTATCGTCGGTTGCGCCGCGTCACCCGGCGGTTCATCCGTTGCATCCGTGCCTACTGCCGAGCCACTCAGCGCTTCGGATTCGGTAGATTCGGATTTGTCCAATGGGCAGGGGATCATCGTGGGCTACCGAGCCATTTCACCCGGTGACGTGTGGATCGAAGAACGCCGCGCGCAGGTGCAGCTGAAGATGCACCGCGGTGGGCCTCCGTGGCCGGAGGCACTGGAGCAAAGGATCGACCAGCGCGAGCGCGTACGGATCACGATTGTGGGCGTATCGGAGGGCGTGGTCACCAAGAAGCGTGTCGAACTGCTCGAACAGCAACGAGAACGCCGTATCGGAGAACGGGTTGACCGTGCGCCTTCGCCGGTTCTGGGAAAGGTCTACGACATCGAGTACACGAGCGACCAGATCCGCGTCTCGCGTGTCGACAATACGCCGATCAGCGCGCCCGAAGAGAGCACGATACTGGTTGAATACGCTGGGAGCGGGCGGCGCGGCGGGCTCGGAGCCATTCTGCCCAAGCGACCCTTGCGCATCGGGGAGACCTTGGCACTTTCGTCGGAGGAGGCCATGGCGATGTTCGGGCAATCCGGCAAGCACATGCAAGCGCAGGGCATGCGACTGACACTGACGTCCACCGATGCCCAGCGAGCCACGTTTGCCGTTGCGGTCCGCATGACACTCACCGAATCGGGCATGACTACCACGCGAGACCTGCACGGCACGGTGACGATCGAGCGCGGCACGGGTTGGCCGACGTCCGTTCACGTCGAGGGAACGATCGAGCTCACGGGTCAAACCCATGCTCCAGGAACCGTCGAAGGAGAAGGGACGATGTCGCTCGACGTGAGCACTCACTACGCGCCCTGACGAACCTTTTGGCGTGGTCCGCCCGCCGTTCTCAGCGCCGCGCCCCCTTGATGAGATCGGCGATGCGCTCCACGACGATGTCGTCAATCGGGCTCGAGTGATCCTTGCCGAGCATGAAGTAGGTGGCGTAGACAAAGCCGGGGTTACAGCCGCTCCAGAGGGTCTCCTCGTTCTGTCCGATCTGACTCTCCACCGGCGCCCCGCAACCGTGGGACGCCGGAACGTCGCCTTGGTCGATGACGGGACCGATGTCGTCTTCGGCAGCGCTGCTGATCACGGAAATGCGGTCGGCGCAGGATAGCTGTTGTCCCATCCCGCTCATGGGAAACGCGCCGACTACCTTATCTGCCAGCTCCTCCTTGCACGCGAAGGTGCTGGTGTACATCGCTCCCCACGAGTGTCCCCCTACCCACATCCCTCGAATGTCGAATTTCCCCTCTCCATGGAAGGACGCGTAAACCCAATCGATAACCGCCATCAAGTGGGGCTCATCCAAACCATCGTCCCCATTGCCCCACTGCTCCACGACCGAGTTTGGGGTGACCACGATCATGTTGTGGGACTCGGCGAAGGCGTCGATCGAGAAGTAGTCGTAGATGTAGAGGTGTTGCTCCAGCGGGGTCGTACCATGCAGGTTCAAGTAGAAGGTCATCGGTGCGCCAGCACCCTTATTGCAGGGATAGGTCACAACCAGATCGCGGCCGTCGATTTGGTGACTCGGGGGTGCGGTCCACACCGAGCCAACCGGGCCACCGCATGCGACCTCGGGGATGGAGACGGGCCTGTCGGGGTCGCCGTCCTCAGGACCCACGGGGCTGCCCCCTGTGCCCGGCGCGCCGCCGGTGTCCAGCGTGCCGCTGGTGCCCGACGTAGCGCTGCCCCCCGCGCTCGGCGCACCGCCGGTGTCCAGCGTGCCGCTGGTGCCCGACGTAGCGCTGCCCCCCGTGCTCGGCGCGCCGCCGGTGTCTGGCGTGCCACCGGTGCCCGGGGTAGCGTTGCCCCCCGTGTTCGGTGTGCCGCCGGTGGCCGGCATGCCGCCGGTGCCCGGGGTAGCGTTGCCCCCCGTGTTCGGTGTGCCGCCGGTGGCCGGCATGCCGCCGGTGCCCGGGGTAGCGTTGCCCCCCGTGTTCGGTGTGCCGCCGGTGCCCGGGGTAGCGTTGCCCCCCGTGCCTGTGCCGCCAGTGTGTGGCGTGCCACCCGCGGCTGGCGTGGCGCTCCCGCCCGCGCTTGGCGTACCGCCCGCACCGACTTCGGGCGAAGTGCCTCCCGACGCCAACGCGCCGCCGGTCCCGCCGGCCGTAGCGGCTCCGCCCGACTGCCCGGGGGCCCCGGCCACATCCGACGTCCTGACGTCTTCGTCGGAAGCGGAACACCCGAGGACTGCCCATGCCAAGAGGGGAGCAACCAGAACTGATTGTGTCGCGAGATTCTTCACGGGGATCTCCTGCGGGAATGGGAGCCATCACTGGGAGTGACGAGCGTTGCGATTACAGGCGCGGGAACCGCCGGTCACTCGGGTTGGTTCGCGAGAAGGCTGCTCGCGGCGCTCCGCGGCCTGCCGCAAACCCTTGGAGCGCTCCCCTCGTCGTTGCGCGATCCGGCATGCTCCCTTTATGACATGGTCGCGCGCGGCCCGGTAGGGCCAGGCCTGGTTTCCCCCGCATGTTGGCGTATGAATTGAAATTTCCCGTGACGCTTCAGCGCGTGTTGACCGGCGAACACGCAGCTCGGGTCGCCGCGCCCGCATGCGCGAGAGAGCTCCCGAGTGTCCGCGGCTGTCTTGGCTGCCTTCATCATCCGGTCACTCACGCCACCCGTCGGTCCCTCTGTGTCCTTTGTCTCCGGTGCTCGACTCTCCCCGACTAGGGCCGCCCAGGACTCGTTCTGCGCAAGCGCCACCTGATCCGAGCAGGGCAAAAGCTACGACGAGCCAGCCAAGCCAGTCGCGACTCGCTGGTTCCAGGCCGTTGTTTGTCGGCACACATCCCCGTTGCGGATCGGAAAAACCATAGAACCAATCCCGTATTGTCTCGAGCCGCACCTTGAAGCAAAAACGCCAACGTGTCTCGCAGCTTCGGTGTTCCACTCGAGTGCAGCCGGAAGATCGTCCCCTCTTCGCGGGTATTCACCTCGATTGGAGCATACGTTCAGTGAAACCCTACTTGGCCTCCCATGGGTTCGGTTTGGTTTGGGCGGGGGTGGTGCTGGCGTGTTCGGGTGGGCAGCC
>CAZYKT010000058.1:0-1902 GCA_964648165.1 uncultured Polyangiaceae bacterium
CGCCGCGGGGTGCTGCTGGTCCGCGAGGACGAACGCGAAGAGCGTGACGTGGTCTGGTTCTTCCTGGACGCGTCGGTGGAGCACTGGTCCGGCGTGCCGGGACGGGCCACCCTGGATCGAGCCATCGACTGGCTGAGCTCCCGGATGCGTCGACACCTCGATCGCGGCGACCGAGTGGGGCTGGCGGTGTTGGGAGCGCGTCGTCTGGCGTGGCTGGAGCCGGGGCGCGGGGCGCGTCAGGCCTCCGCCCTGGAGCGAGCCCTCGTTCATGACACCCAGACCCGGGATGCTGACCGCTCCGATTTGGACGAACACGACGTGGCGCGCCGGGTCCTGGAGCACCTGCGCCCGCTGGACCCACGCGCCACCGCCCACCTGTCACCCGATAACCTCGATGGCATCGCCGTCCAGGCGCGCCGCGTGTTACCGCGGGCCCCCAACCAACAGCTCACGGTCTTGGCTCCCACCCCCAGGGAACGCCTGCTGCGCCGCTATCTGGCAGCGTTTGGTCTCCCCTCACCAGCCCGCCTCTCCGCAGACCGCAACGGCACCGATCGGACCCTGTGGGAGGCGCTCCAGGAAACCCTGCAGATGCACCCCAATCACTGGGTGGTGGTCTCACCGTGGCCCAGCGTGCCGCTTCTTGAAAAGCTGCAGGAGCTGAGACGACGGACATCGGCTCGCCGGGTTCGCTTCGACTGGATCGTGCTCGATCCTCTGGACGGGCTTTCCAACCCAACCGGAGTCGTCGAGCTCGCAGTGAAGGACGCGATGTCGTGGCGCCTGCAGGCGATTGCCCACACGACGCGCCGAACCATGTTACGCTTGGGGATTCGGGTCACGCGCCCGCTGAACCCACCCACCCCAGCCCCATCGCCGAAAGCTGCCCCATGAGCGATAACAGCCCCAAGGCCATCCTGAGCGCCCATGGTCTGACGGCCAAACGCGCCTTCGGCCAGAATTTCCTGGCCGATCCGGGTATCGCACGGCGCATCGCCGAGGCCGCGGTGCCCGAGGGCACCGCCCTGGCTCTGGAAATCGGGGCGGGGGTAGGGGCCCTGACCACGCCCCTTTTGCAGCGAGCACGGCGCGTTGTGGCCATCGAGCGGGATCGGGATCTGGTCCCGATCCTGCGCACCTTGCACGCGACGGCCATCGAAGAAGGACGTTTGGAGATCCTGCAAGCCGATGCGAAAACCTTGGACTATGCGGCGTGGCTCTTGCCCCAGGCCGCATCGAACGTCTTGTTGGGCAATCTGCCCTACCACTTGACGGGTCCACTGCTGCGCCGAGCGGTAGAGCTCGCGGAGCTGGTAGGTCAGGCCGTCTTCCTGGTTCAGCTGGAGGTGGGGGCGAGGCTCTTGGCGGAACCGGGCAGCTCGGAGTACGGTGCGTTGACCGTGTTCGTTCAAGCACGCTACGAGGTGGACCGCCTGTTGGTGGTGCGCAGCGGGGCCTTCTACCCTTCTCCCAAGGTGGATTCGGCACTGATCCGCCTCCGACCCCACCCGGAGCCCCGCGCCAAGGAAAGCGAGCTGTTCCGCGAGCTGGTGCACCGAGCCTTCCAGCAGCGCAGAAAGACCCTGCGCAACGCCTGGGCCGATCTCTCACCGGGGGCGCCCCAGGCGCTGCAACAAGCCGCACAGCGAGCCGGGATCGCTCTGGACCTGCGCGGCGAGTCACTCAGCCCCGAACAGTTCGCCCGGATGGCCAAGGAGCTCTTTTGCAGCTGATGAAAAGGCAGCGCAACTCGTCCCGGCAGGTCCGCCTTTGCGGAGCCTTGGCGTGCCTGTGCCTGGCGGCCTGTTCGTCCACATCGTCGGGCGGTACCGAGCTGCCCTGCCGTGCTGAGTTCGGCGTCTTCTTCGGCGGTCAGATCCAGAATCGGGAGGTCATGGAGCT
>CAZYKT010000058.1:2002-3630 GCA_964648165.1 uncultured Polyangiaceae bacterium
ACCGTGGGCGGCGGCGGATCACCGTAGAGCTCCAGACACGTTGCGGCCCACCGCTCGCGACGAATCAGGATTCCGTGCTCGGTTCCCCCCAGCTCCGCATCGAAACTGGCCAGGGCCTCGTCGGCCTCGCGCAACTCCTGGCGCGCCACGATCGGATCGACGTCAGCCTTTTTGATGAACCGATCGGTCAGCAAGACGGCATGGGTCTGGGTGATCTCGGCATACCCCGGTCCCACCGCGACCCGCTCCTCCTCGGCCCCCTTGCGATAGGTGACCAGGCCGGTCCGAAGCGCGGCCAGCAGCGAGCAGTGCCCGGGCAGAACACCAAAATCGCCGTTGACACTGGGTGCCGTCAGCTCGTCGACCGTGTCGGTCAGCGCCACTCCGTTGGGGGTGACAATCTCCAGCAGAATCCGGTCCGAATCGGCCATCGTGGCCTCCCTAGCTGGCGGCGCGGAGCTTCTGCGCCTTGGCTTTGGCTTCTTCGATGTTACCAACCATCAAAAAGGCCTGCTCCGGGAGATCGTCCAATGCGCCGGACAGGATCTCCTTGAACCCGGCCACCGACTCCTTCAGCGGAACGAACTTGCCCTCGTATCCGGTGAACTGTTCGGCAACGAAGAACGGCTGCGACAAGAAGCGCTGGATCTTGCGGGCGCGCGAGACGATGAGCTTGTCGTCCTCGCTGAGCTCGTCCATCCCCAGGATGGCGATGATGTCCTGTAGATCCTTGTAGCGCTGAAGGGTCAGCTGCACCTCTCGCGCAACCCGATAGTGTTCCTCGCCCACCACGTCCGGGGTCAACATGGTGCTCGTCGAGTCCAACGGATCCACGGCAGGGTAGATGCCAAGCTCGGAGATGGCGCGCGACAGCACGGTCGTGGCATCCAGATGCGCGAAGGTGGTGGCGGGGGCTGGATCGGTCAAGTCGTCGGCCGGCACGTAGATGGCTTGGACCGACGTGATGCTGCCCTTGGTGGTGGAGGTGATTCGCTCCTGGAGTGTGCCCATCTCCGTGGCCAGCGTGGGCTGGTAGCCCACGGCGCTCGGCATGCGGCCCAGCAGCGCCGAGACCTCGCTTCCCGCCTGGGTGAACCGGAAGATGTTGTCGATGAACAACAACACGTCCTGCCCCTCTTCGTCGCGGAAATACTCGGCGACGGTTAGCGCGCTCAGGGCGACTCGGGCCCGCGCCCCCGGGGGCTCGTTCATCTGCCCGTAGATCAGAGCCGTCTTGGAGATCACGGGCTCACCGGTCTGCAGCTTGGACTCGGTCATGTCGAGGTAAAGGTCATTCCCCTCGCGCGTCCGCTCCCCGACGCCCGCGAAGCAACTGACCCCGCCGTGCATCTTGGCCACGTTGTTGATGAGCTCCATGATGAGCACGGTCTTGCCCACCCCGGCCCCTCCGAACAGGCCGATCTTGCCGCCCTTTCGGTAGGGGGCGAGCAGATCGACGACCTTGATCCCGGTCTCGAAGACCTCCACCTGCGTGCTCTGCTCGACGAAGAGCGGTGCCGCTCGATGAATGGGGTTTCTGCGGGTTGTCGGGACAGGACCCTTCTCGTCGACGGGCTTTCCCACCACGTTGATGATGCGGCCCAGCGTTTCCTTGCCAACCGGGACGG
>CAZYKT010000058.1:3730-11792 GCA_964648165.1 uncultured Polyangiaceae bacterium
GGGGAACCAACCGCGGACCGAGACGAGGATTGAATGAAGTTGCTGCTTTGGGTCATTCTGCCTCTCGCACGTGACAGGGAGCTCGCATCGAGCCGAACGCCTTCGGCCAGGACCCACTCGCGAGTAGAACGAGCAGGCGACCGAGCGTCTACCACGGCCCCGCAGCGCTGCCAACGCTGCGTTCGGGGGCCATGGACTACGGCTCCAGAAGGTGAGACTCCGCCAAAGAATGCCCTCCCCTTGCATCCAATCCGCCCCACCGGCCAGAAGCCAACCGGCGACGGACGGCCTTGGCTCAAGTCGAAAATGGGCTATGCCTGACCTGCGCTGATCGGCCAGGAAACCATCCAACGGGTTCGCGAACAGGCGTCGATCCTCGCCGTCGTGCAGGAGACTGTCCAGCTCAAGCGCCGTGGACAGAGCTTCGTGGGACTGTGTCCCTTCCACGCCGAGAAGACCCCAAGCTTTCACGTGCATCCGGAGCGGGGATTCTTTCATTGTTTCGGCTGTGGGGCCTCGGGCGATGCCATCCGATTCCTCCAACAGATCCAGGGTCTGCCCTTCGCGGAAGCCGTGCGGCTCTTGGCGGAACGAACCGGTATCGAGATCGTCGAGGTCGGCACGGAGACGGAGCGACGCCAGGAACAGGAGCAGCGACGTCGGCGTCAGGAGCTCTACGACATCAACAACGCCGCAGCGGGTTTCTTCGAGCGCATGCGCCGCGAACACCCGCTGGCCGCCTTCGCTGAGGCCGAGCTCCGCAAGCGGGGACTGGTTCCGACGACCCCGACCGATTGCATCGCGGACACCCTGCAGGCATTTCGCGTTGGCTACGCCCCGTACAGCTGGCAGGCACTGACCGAACACCTTCGAGGCCTGGGTTTTGGCCACCTGGCGGCCGAAACGGTGGGGCTGTTGGTTCCCCGACGCGGCGGCCCTGGACATTACGACCGATTCCGGCATCGACTGATGTTCGCGGTGCTCGATCTGCAGGGGCGCGTGGTGGCCTTCAGCGGTCGAACCCTGCCCGCACCCGAACCAGAGCAACTGCGCAAAGCGGGGGTTGCTCCGCTGGGTACGGAGTCTCGCGCCGCCGAGGCTCCCGCCAAGTACATCAACTCCCCCGAGTCGCCCGTCTACCAGAAGCGCGCCACGGTGTTCGGCCTGTACCAAGCACGCCAGGCCCTTCGGGAGACGGGTCGAGCCATCATCGTGGAGGGCAATTTCGACGTCGTCTCCCTGCATGCCAAGGAGATCCGCAACGCGGTGGCTCCCTTGGGGACGGCGCTCACCGCGGAGCAGGCCGAGCTAGTGCGTCGTCTGGCACCGGAGGCCACACTGCTGTTCGATGGTGACGACGCGGGGCGTCGCGCCGTCCATTCGGCTCGCGACGCAGTACGGACGGCGGGGCTTGGCATCAGGGTGGCCACTCTCCCGCAAGGTGCTGACCCAGACGAGTTCGTGCGCAACGAGGGCCCCGCAGCCCTGCGCCGGGTGATAGGTGCCGCCAAGGGCCTGCTCGAACACCTCATCGACAGTCTCTTCGAAGACGGATACTCGCCCCAGGATGCCGCAGCCCAGGCGGCCAAGATTCAAAAAGTCGCAGAGCTGCTCGCCACCGAGACCGATCCGACGGTGCGCGCGATGGGCCGACGCTACGCCGACCAGGTCGCCGAACGGCTCGGCATCGCTGACCCGGGAACCTTCATGGCGCTGTCGCGACACGTGCGGCGGGCGCTGCGCGACGAGCACCCCTCCGCCGGCCGGCGGAGCGCGGCGCCGAACAGGGCCTATCGCCCGTCGGACGCGGTCAGTCGAGAAATATTCGGATGCGTCCTCGACCACCCGGAGCTCCTGGAGCTGCCCGAGCTGTCTGAAGCTTTGGGCCTGCTCGAAGGGGAAATTGCGGCCGCGATGGCGATCGCACAGAGGACCACCTTCGGCCGGGCCGCCGGCTCCTCAGAACAACTCCTTGCGAAGCTCCCGGCTCCGATCCATTCATTCGCGGCCAGTCGACTGGCCGCACCTCGCCACGACGGGCTTGACGATGCAAGGAGGGTGCTTCTGCAGAATTTGAACAAGCTGAAGCGCCTCGAGGATGCGCAGCAGAAGAGGCAAACCATCGAGGGGCTTCGGCAGGCAGCGGCGTCGGGAGATTTCGACGCCCAACTCGAGTTGCTCGAGGAGCAGATGACCCGAGCACGTCAGCGCCATGGCATGCAAGAGAGGTAGCGGTGGGAGCGAAGAAGCCTGACAGCGTAAACAAGCGCAGTGCAGCGACGCCGGCAGCCAAGACGGCCAGCTCGGCGAAGCCCAAGAAAGCCAAGCAGCCGACTCCCGCTCGGGAGGCGACCTCGGCCCGAGCCCATCGGCCTGCCGTGGCCGAACCGGAGGAGCCGGAGCGTCTCTCCGTTCCTGCCGAGGACGCAGACGAGGACTTCGAAGACCTCCCTTCGTCGGCACCGCCTCCTGCTCAGAAGTCCAACGGCAAGATCAAGGAACAGCTGATCCAGCTCGGAAAGTCGAAGGGGTTTCTGACCTACGACGACGTCCACGATGCCTTGCCCAGTGACGAGGTGGGACCGGACCAGATGGAGGACATGCTGGCGGCCCTCGACGATGAGCGCATCGAGGTCGTGGACGACGTGAACGACCTGAAGAGCCGGAGCCGCCGTCTGGGAGACGATGAGATGGGGCTGGGCCGCCGTCCCGAAGCCTCCGAGGCCCCCGAGCGTCCCAGCGTGATGCCCACCAGCATCCCCCCGAAGACGGAAGACGAGCTGTACAAGAGCAACGACCCGGTGCGCATGTACCTGCGCAAGATGGGAAGCGTCGCCCTGTTGACCCGCGAGGGCGAGGTCGAGATCGCCAAGCGCATCGAGCAGGGTGAGAACGAGGTTCTGGAGTCGATCCTCAACAGCCCGGTGGCGGTGCGGGAAATCCTTGATATCGGTGATCGCCTGCGCGCCCGCAAGATCCGGGTCAAGGACATCGTTCGCGATGCGGACGACGAGGAACACGAGTTCGACGAAGAGGAGGCGGACCGCCGCATCATTCGCCTCATCGATCGGGTCAAGCGTATCGACAAGAAGAATGGGGATCTGTTGGAGGAGCGGCGCGGCGCTGCCGACGCCAGAAAGCGGCAGATCGACCGGGAGCTGTCCGAAAATCGTCGTGAACTGGTCAAGACCTTGCAGGAAATGCGCCTGAACAAGAAGACCATCGACAAGATCGTCGGCAAGCTAAAATCCCTCATCGAGCGCCTGTACCGGGCGCAGGGCAAGGTCCTGTCCCTGGACAAGCCCATCACCGGCACCAAGAGCGAGCTTCGCAAGCTGCTGCGTGAGGTCCGCGAGGAACCGGCTCTGGATGGTGAGCTCGGTGATCGGCAGAGCCCCAGCCCCGAGGACTCGATTCCCCCCGAAAGCCCGGAGTCCGTACCTCCCGTCAAGCGTCGCGAGGAGGACCAGAAGGTGGACGTCGAGCAGCTACTCGATGCCTACAATCGAATCATCGAGGGGGAGCGCAAGGCGGAGCGCGCCAAGGCCGAACTGGTGGAAGCCAACCTACGGCTGGTGGTCAGCATCGCCAAGAAATACACCAATCGCGGCCTACAGTTCCTGGACCTGATCCAGGAAGGCAACATCGGGCTAATGAAGGCCGTTGACAAGTTCGAGTACAAGCGCGGCTACAAATTCAGCACCTACGCAACCTGGTGGATTCGTCAGGCCATCACTCGGGCCATCGCCGATCAGGCGCGCACCATTCGTATCCCGGTGCACATGATCGAGACGATCAACAAGCTCATCCGCACCTCCCGATATCTGGTGCAGGAGTTTGGTCGTGAGCCGACTCCCGAGGAGATCGCGGAGAAGATGGAGCTACCGCTGGACAAGGTGCGCAAGGTCCTGAAGATCGCCAAGGAGCCCATCAGCCTGGAGACTCCCATCGGTGAAGAGGAGGACAGTCACCTGGGGGACTTCATCGAGGACAAGAGCATCATCAGCCCCGCTGAAGCCGTCATCAACATGAACCTCTCAGAACAGACCCGTCGTGTCCTCAAGACACTGACACCTCGGGAGGAGAAGGTCCTCAGGATGCGCTTTGGCATCGGCGAGAAGAGCGATCATACGCTGGAAGAGGTGGGCCAAGACTTCGAGGTGACCCGGGAACGGATTCGCCAGATCGAAGCCAAGGCGCTGCGCAAGCTACGTCACCCCAGCCGCTCCAAGCAGCTCAAGAGCTTCATCGAAAGCTAGGGCGCGCCGTCCGCCCGGCGGTGTAGCGATTCGACCGCCTAGTTCCCATCCCAGGGCTGGCCCAGGCGAGAGAGCGCCTGTTTGGCCTCGTCTCGGTAGGCGTTGTCTTGAGGAGCCAGCCGCAGGTATGCCTGCCAGTGCTTGATGGCCGCGGTCTGGGACCCTAGAGCCCGCGCCAGAAGGTGGTGAGCCTCCCATGCCCAGCGGGGCGAGACGGACAGGCCATCCACCAGCTCCAGGGCTTTGCTGAGCTCGACTCTTGCGTCCGCGTCACGTCGCACCGCCTGAAGCAGCTTGCCGTAGCGGAACCGCCAGGTGGCATTGTCAGGCTGTGCTGCAACGGCCAGCTTCCATTGCTCGAGCGCCTTCTGTTCCAGGCCCAGGTCGTAATATGTGTCAGCCAACGCCGCGTGAGCCTCGTTGCGTCCCGGACGAAGCTCCAGAGCTCGAATCAGATCCGCCATGGCGTCCTTGACGGCCCCCTGACGATACCGCAGCACGCCTCGCTGCCAGTAGGCGTCCCCTAGCCCCTGGTCCATCTCAAGCGCCTTCTTGAGCTCGGTCTCGGCCAAGGCGACCCGGCCCGCTTCGTTGGCCGCCCATCCCACATACAGGTGGTACTCGGCGCGGTGCGGATCGAGCTCCACCGCCCGCTGTAGGGTCCGAAGCGCGAGCGCCAGATTGGAGCCCTCCAGGAGCTGGGCTCGCCCCAGGCAGTGGTGGGTCTCGGCCGAGGCGGGACGCTGCAGCAGGACCGCACGCAGTTGCTCTTCCGCACCCTGCAAACGCCCCGCTGCGACCTTGCCACAACCAACCCGCAACAGCAGATCCGGGTCGTTGGGGGCCTTGGCCAGCGCCGCCTCGAAGGACTGGAGCGCTTCCTCGGAGCGCCCCGACGCCTCGAACAGAAGGCCTCGCTCCAGAGCCAGCCCCGGGTAGTCGCGATCGACAGCCGTCACCTCTTCGAAGAGCCGCAGAGCCGCGTCGAATTCTCGAGCCCGGCGCAGGGCCGTGCCCAAACGGAACTTGGCCCCCACGTCGGTGGTGTCGAGCGAAAGGGCGCTCTTGAACTCCTCGATGGCGGCGTCGTAACGCCCCTCCGCCAGTGCCAGCTGACCCAGCGCCTCGTGAATCTTGGGGGAGCGAGGCAGCCGATCCCGCGCCGCCTGCAGCACCTTCTGTGCCTCCTCTCGACGACCCTGTTGATTCTTGATCAGGGCCAGCGCCACGTAGGAATCGACCACTGCCGGATCGACACCACCCAGATCCACGGCTGACGTGTAGGCCTTCTCGGCCTCATCACGGTTGCCCATTGCCTCATGCACGCGCGCGTACCAGTAATTGACCGAGTAGTCCTTGGGTTGCGATTGCCGCAGTCGGGTCAGCAAGGCATTCGCCTCGCGCAGACGTTCCAGAGCAACCTGGGTCTTTGCCACGCCCACGGCCGATGCCACGTCATCCGGATCTGCCTGCAAGCCGGCCTCGAATCGGGCCATCGACTCGGCGTAGCGCCCGGCCCGGTACAGAGCCTCTCCCAGCCCACGCAAGGCGCCGGAAGCCCGCGGATCTCGCTTGAGCGCATCCTGGTAGGCCGTCTCGGCAAGGGAGATCCGAGAGCGACTGACCTGTACGTCACCGAGCAGCGTCTTGCCGTCCACGAAATCCGAGGCGCCCAGACGAGCCACTCGGGACAGCTGGGTTTCGATCAGCTTCTCTGCTGCCGCACCATCCCGCCTAGATTCGAAGACGATGCGCGCCAAGAGCAGGGCGGCACCAACGTGCCCGGGGTTGCGAGAGAGCGCAAGCTTGCAGGCGGCTTCGGCTTGGTCCACGCGCCCTCCCAGTCGAAACGAGGCCACGGCAACCCCGTAGGCGGCTCGGGCGCTCTTCTCACCCTGCTCCACCCGCTGCCAGGCAACCAGTGCCTGGTCGAAGCGCCGCTTCTTGGTCTCGGCCAAAGCCTCGAGGACCGCCACCTCCACCGGGGCTGCCCCCGAGTTTCGCAGAATGGACAGGTCACGCTCCGTCCGGGCGAGATTCCCCTCCGCCAATCCTTGGGCGGCTCGCGCCAAGTCGAGATAGGGGATCTGTTCTCGCTGAGCGAGTTCGTCGAGGATCACCTTGGCGCGGGCTCGCAGCTGGGGCTCACCACCAAAGCGCAGATCCAACGCGTAGCCAAGGTAGGCCGCATAGGCGGCAATCCCGCGGGCCCGCTCCGACTGGCGACGAGCCGAGTCCAGCTCGTTGACGAGATCGACGGTGCTCGCGTAGTCGTCGGAAGCCAAGACCCGCCGACCCCGGGATTCGAAGGATCGAAGGCGCGCCTCGTATTCGTTCTTGTGCAGCTGGTCGAGGATGAGGTTGCTGCCGAACGGCCCTACGTCGGGCCAGAAGCCCAGGACTGCCCCCGCACAAGCCATCAACACCACGGAGCCCAACACCACCAGACCGGACCGCCCTCGGGGACGAGTTGCTCGTGGCTCGGACCTGGGAGGAACCGGGGTCTGGTCGCTCGCAGCCTCGGGCGATGGATGGGCCGAGATGGGCTTCTTGGCTTCTTGGGGTATGGCTCCGAACTCGAGGTTCTCTGCCGATGGTTGGCCCATCCGCGTCGACCGATCCAGCTCGGCGATGGGCGATGACCCCATGTCACCCGAATCCAGATTGACCTCACCGAAGTCGGTTCCCCCCCCGGACTGACGGCGAATCACCGCCTCAGAGCCAGCCGTGCCCGCCGTGGAATCTGGCCCGGTGGCGTTGGACAGACGGAGCTCGTCGAGATCTTGCTCGCTCGACGCGCCAGCCATGAGACCAAGGACGGAGCCGGTCGCGGCCGGCGCCGGAGGAACCGAAGGAGATCGGGCGTCCGTGGGCCGCTCCAGGTCAAGCGCTGGAACCTGCGGGACGGCTCCCGCACCCCGGCCACTGGGCGTGGGTCCCAGCTCCAGGTCCATCGCCACTGGGGGAGAGCTGGCCGAAACGCGCGAGCCGCCTCCAGCCCCCAACATCTGTCCCGAGACGGCCGACAAGCGCGGAACAGCCCCCGCCACCGGACCT
Organism: uncultured Polyangiaceae bacterium; assembly: GCA_964648165.1. Taxonomy (GTDB): domain Bacteria; phylum Myxococcota_A; class Polyangia; order Polyangiales; family Polyangiaceae; genus FEN-1139. The sequence goes on from CAZYKT010000058.1 coordinate 11,047, forward strand.
CGACCCTCTCGAGCGGCCGCGCCCGAAGTGGCCGAACTCGAGCCCAGCGAGGGAATGACGGGACCGATATCGCCGATCTCAACCCGCTCTGGCACAGCAACACCGAGGTTGGGGGCCTCGGCTTCCCAGCGCTTGGGTGATGGGAGCTCGAGTTCGTCCCCCACGTGGTCCAAGTCCACGCCGGGCAGAGGCAATTCGCCACCGACGTCGAGGTCTTGCCCGAGCTCGGGAGCAAAACCCATCTCGAACCCGGGACGGTCGGAAGGAGCCGAGCCACGCGGACTGGGGAGATCCCAACCGAGCTCGTCGGGTTCCTGAAGTGCGATCCCTGCCGCGTCCCGGGGCAGGTCAGGCAGACCCTCGGGTCCCGGGTGCAGACTGGGAAGATCGTCTCGCCCTGCTGACAGCTCGGGCAGTCCCGCGCGCTCGTCCCCCGAATCCGTAAGAGCCGGGAGCATCGCGCCCGGTGCGCTGCCAGCTGAGGAGACGTGCCGTGCCCGTGACGGTGAACCGCCGAGAGCCACCGGCAGATCCGACTCGATGCCCGAGGCCTCCTCGACACGCGGAGCCGACCGGGGAGGGCGAGCAACCATGGGAAACCCAACTGAGGGTTCCACGGGGCTCGGCAGCCCAACATCCACCGCCGGGGAGGGTTTGGGAGCCTTGCCGGCCAGCGCCGAGGCGATGGCAGGCAAGGGTGCCGATTCCGGGGGGTCGACCCGACGCCGCGGAGGAGGCGGCTTGGC
>CAZYKT010000058.1:11892-18197 GCA_964648165.1 uncultured Polyangiaceae bacterium
GGCTTAGCGTGCCTGGGCGGGGGACCCGCCGGCCTGTTGGGAGGGCTCACCGGTGCCGCCGGTGCCGCATCCTTGGGCAGCTCAACCGGGAACGAAGCCGAGCACTTGGGGCAACGCATGCGAAGCCCCCCTGCCGGCACGCGCCGTTCATCGACCTGGTAGGAGGCACCGCAGCCGGGACAGTCGACGGTGAACATCGGGATCCTTGCCCTCTTCTACCAGGGTTTTCGACGTTTCGCGCCAGTGTTGTGTGTGCGCCGAGGGGCGAGGTGGGATCGGGCGTCGATTTCAGGCCATACCGCGGACGGGGATCGTGCTACGGCGTGGCGAGAAATGGCGAAATGGCGGATCGTACTCCTCGCAACAGTCCTGGCCATTCTGGCCATGGTCGCGGGCCTCGGCATGCTCATGCATCGACAGCCTGCGCCAAAAACCAAGACGATCGCCAGCGCGGTGGCCTCCACCCCTCCGATGGCCATTGCATCGGTCGTGTCCGAACCGATCGCGTCGTCGGATGTCAAACCGACTGAGGGGATAGGGCGGGACTACTCCAAACTACCAGATGGCCGACCGGTGCCTCCGCTCCCAGAGACGGCCCCTCGCCAAGTCACGTTCGGTGCCATCCTCTTCACATTCGAGGGAGCTCAGGTTGCACCCCGCCGGGCCCGCTCGAAGGCGGAGGCCCTCAGCCTGGCCAAGCAGACCGTCGAACTGGCGAGCAAGGATTTCTTCGAAGCGGCAAAAAAGGGAGATCCGGGATCCACGGCCGATGCCGGTTCGATAGGCCGCGGGGTCCTGGAGCCATCCACCGAGTATCTGCTTTTCACGCTCGACAAGGGTGCGGTCTATCCGGAACCGCTGGAAACCCCGCGCGGCTACTGGCTGATGCGACGCGTCCGCTAGGCCCGAGCCAAGATCTCGTGCCTTTTTTGCAGCATGCAAGATTTCGCGCCGTGCCCGGAGGGGAACGTACTAAAGTCCTTTGGGCTTCCCGAGCGACCGAGCGATGGCTGACACGCCCCGTCTTTCGAGCCAGCCCCCTGGGGCGGCAGAACCAATCGCGGCTGATCAATCTGCGCTGTCCGCGGCCATTGGCTGGCTCAGAGCGGAGCTCGACTCCGCCGAGTCGGACCTGATCCGAAGCCTCCTTCTGTACGAGTCGGGGGCACTCCACGAAGGCAAAGGGGATCCGGTCGAGGCGCAGCGCTACTACACCGAGGCGTATCAGACCGAGGGTGAGTTCCGCGAGCCCTTGGAGCGACTGGTAGCACTGGCGGAAGGGGGCCAGTCCAGGGACAAGCTGGACGAATGGCTGGAGGAGCTGGGCAAGGCTGCCGACACGCCCGAGGAACGCGCCCGGATCGCGGTGGAGCAGGCTGTGCTGGCCCTGCTCGGCCAGGCAGACGTGGAGCGGGCTTCGGAGCTGTTGGAGCAGGCCGTCAGCATCGATCCGTCCGAGCCGGCAGCCTGGATTCTGCTGGAGCTGGTGTCCTATCGACTGGAGGATCCGTCTTCCCGTCAACGGGCGCTCTGGGCTCTGGTTCAGTTGGTCCAGGACCCAACCTGGCGGGGCCTGCTGCTCATCGAGCTCTCCGAGCTGCAGCGGGCGTCCGGTGATGATCAGGAGGCGCTGCACAGCCTCAAACAGGCAGCCGATCAACCGAGCAGGGCTGTCTTCCCTGCCCTGTTGGCCCTCGAGCAGTTCGCGCGCAGCACCGAGAACACCGAGCTTTTGGTCTCGACGATGGTCCGTCAGAAGACTGCGCTGGAGACAGCCCGAAGTGATCCGGACGCCGCTGACGCCCTGGGAGTCCCCAAGCACCGCCGTGATCCCCGGTATTTGGCGGACGTCTGCGCGCGGCTTGCCTTGGCGCAGGAAGCCTTGGGTGCCTCGGCCAGCGCCGAACTGTCGCTGCAACAAGCCTTCGCGTTGGTGCCCGAGGATCTCCTGATTCGCTGCCTGAAGCTCCTGCAGGCGGATCGCGCCGGACGACTCGACGAGGTGGTCGCCCTGGCCAGTCAACTGGCAGGGCAAGCACCCCGAGAGATGGCCTCTGCCCTGTGGCAGCGCGTGGCCCAGGCCGAGCTGATTCGCGGAGAGCATCAGGCTGCCACCGAGGCGGCACGCCGCGGATTGGAGGCCAACCCCGCCTCGACATCGCTCCGCGTTCTGAACATCGACCTGTCGGCAGGGGCCACGGAACCCAGCACTCTCGCCGCAGCCATCGAACAGGCTGCCGATCGCCCTGCAGACGACGATGCCAAGATACGCCTTTTACTGCTGGCGGCCGAGGCCTGGGCAAGACTGGCCAAAGACGACACCGCGTCTCGTGCCGCGCTGGAGCGCGCATCCACCCTCGGCGCTGATCCGTTGACCTTGGCACGAGTCTCCAGAGTCCTGGCTGGTGTCAGCGAGAGCGGCAGTTGGTACCAGACCGCCACGGTGAACCTGCTCGAGCAGCTCAAGGATGCCGACGAGCGTTCGGATCTCGCCCTGGAGCTACTGCGCCTGCGGCTGCTGCACCGTGACATGGCCGGAGCCACCCAAGCGGTTTCCTTGCTTGGCAGTTCCTCCAACAACGGGTGGCTCGGCACCTTCCTGGAGGCCATCGTGCTGCCCATCCTGGGCGTGGTGGCTGGGCCCAAGCCCGACGAGGGAGGTGGAACCGCGGCGCCAACGGCGCTCGGGGATGTTGAGCCGAGTCGTGCCTTCGAACGGCTGGCCTCACTGGCTGACGATCCGGGCGTGGGCCGGGCACTTCGTATCGCGGGTGCCTTCCGTGACCATCACGCCCTACCTGCCGACCGCTGCCTTCCGTCACTGCGGCAGATCAGCGAAGAAGATCCCAGCGACGTGGTGATGGCGGTGGCCTGTTCGGAGGCGGAGCTTGCCGAAGGACACCTGGGTTCGGCCCAGCAGATCCTGCTTCGCACCGCCGCCGCGGTGGAGGATCCGGAGTTCGGGGCTGCCCTGGCACTGAGAGCCGCGTGGCTGGGAATGCGCGAGTCGAACCCCAGCAGTGTCGAGCAGGCCCTGGCGCAGGCGGAGCAGAGTCTGCCCAACTCCGGAGCAGTCTTGGCGCGTTGGGCGCTGCGCCTGTTGTCTGCAGATGATCTCGCCGCTCGTCGAGCCGTCCTCGAATGCAGCTCGATCACCAACTCACCAGTCCGGCTGGGCCTGGAACGGTTCGGTCTCGAACAGTTCTTTGGAGACCCGGAGCTGGCCCGGGTGGCCTTGAGCTCCCTGGACTGCAACGATACCGACGAGCTGAGTACCGGCGGGCTCTTGCTGCGCGCGCTCACCGCCGAGGGGCGTTCGGCTGACACAGCATTGGCGCGCCTGGTCGATCGGGTGGGGGCCATGGAGCCATTGCGGCTGGCCCATGATTTTGCCGTGCGCCTACAGCGGGACACCGTGCAGAAGGATCCGATGGCGCGTCTGGAGCTAGCCGCCCATTGGGCGCGCCATGACTCCTCCCTGTTGGCCCGTCTCGAGTGGCTGTCGGCGGCCATCTGCGCCGAGCAGACCGACGAGGAGATCCTGGCCCGAGAGGCCCTGGTACCCCAATTGGAGGGGGATACCCAGGCCCTGGTCGATCTGTCGGCTCGACTGCTCCGTTGGCTGACCGCAGGCACATCGCACGCTCTGGTTCCCACCACCAGCGCCGCGGCGCGCCTGGCCAATGCCGAGATGTCTCCGCCTGGTTGTGACCCACGGCGTCGAGCGGTGGCCCTGGCCGAACTCTCAGGCCTGCTCGACCCGGCCGTGGCAAGCACCCTGGACGTGACGGTGGGCTTCAACCACCTAACCGCCGGGGACACGGCACGTGCCGAGGAGTGTTTCAGGCGAGCCATCGCCAGCGATGCCTCGGACATTGCGGCCTTTGAGGGGCTGCGCCTGGTCGGAGAATTGCGCCACGACAAGCCCGTACAGGCCGAGGCCTGCGAATGCCTGGGGGATCTGGTGAGCGATCGAGCCCAGGCAGCCGGCTTCTGGGAGCAGGCCGCAACCCTTTGGCTCGACGAGGTGGGGGACGCTGCACGAGGTGATCGTGCGCTGGCGCGCGCCGTCGACATTGACGTGGGGCGCACCCCGGCCTTCGACCGCCTGTTCCGTCGCGTTCGCGAGGCCAATGACTCGCAGCAGCTGCTGGAGCTGATCTCCCGCCGGCTGGGCGTCACCAACGACGGCGATGAGCTGGTCAAGTTGCACTGGGAACGCGCCCGAGCCCTGCGAGCGCTTGGCGACCGCGAAGAAGCCCTGGTGGCGCTGGAGAGTCTGGCCCTGCTGGAGCCGGACCACGTGGGGGCGCTGGCCTTGACCGGAGAGATCTATATCGGGCTCGGTCGGCATCAGGAGGCAGCTCAGGCGCTGGCACGACTCTGCGTCTCCCCCGATGCCCCCGAGAAACAGCGCGTGATGGGCGCCATCGCAGCGGTGGATCTGTACGACACCAAGCTCAGCAGCCCCCAAGCGGCCTTCGACGTCCTGGAGGGTCTGCGTCGGGACGGCATCTCGAATCTGGCCCTTCGCGAGCGACTGGCCAAGATCGCGGTTCGCGTCGAACGCTGGGATGTCGCCTCGGAGATGCTGGAACAGCTGATGCGAGAGCGGGAGACCCCGGAGGCCCGTCGGGAGGCAGCCCGCTTGGCCATCGTCATCCACCGCGACAAGCGAGGCTGCCCCGAGGATGCCCGGGCCGCGATCGAACAGATGCTGGCCGAAGGAATCACCGATGCGGAGGCGGTAGAGGCTCTCTTGGCCACTCCCCTCAAACAGGCAGCTCGACATCACCTGCTCAGTCAGGTCAGAGACGCGCTCCGCCAGCGCTGCATCGAGAATCCCCTTGATCCCCGGCAGTGCGATCGGTTGGCACGGGTGGCAGCCGAACTCGACGACCTGCCCACCCGTGAGGTCACGCTGGGCGTCCTTTTGGCGCTGGGGGCAGGCAATCAGGCCGTCGAGGCAGAGCTCGTCTCGCTGGGCGCACGGGTTCGCACCATCCCGACCATCGCCGTGTCGAGCGAAAGTCTTCCCGACCTGGCCGATCCCGAGGACACCGGACCCATCGCCGAGCTGTTCGCGGATTTCTCCACGGTCTTCGCGGAAGCCCTGGGCCCGACCCTGGGGGCCCTGTCCGTCACCAAGAAGAACCGCGTCGATCCGCGAGCGGGGCTCCCGCTGCGCACCGAGATCGCGGCCTGGGCGGGCGCCCTGGGGCTCGGTGATTTCGACCTTTACGTCAGTGACAACGAGGCCAACGGCGTGGTGGCAGTGCCGGGCGATCACCATGCCATCGTGATCCCGTCGTCATTCCGGGCGCCACTTCCCCCGGCTGCCCGTCAAGCCGTGGTGCGAGAGCTCTACGCCCTGCGCCGCGGAACGGTCCTGCTCCGACACCGCTCGGCCCCCGAGGTGGCGGCCCTCGTGGTGGCCTGCAGTCGCATCGGAGGTCACGAGCTCAAGAGCCCGCCCTATGCTCTGACCGATGAGTTCACGCGCTTGGTGACCTCTGCTCTGCCCCGCCGTCTGAAGAAGACGCTGCAGGAGCGGGCTTGGGGCATCGCAGAACTGGGGACCGATCCGGAAACCTGGTACCACGCCGCAGTGTGCAGCCTGGATCGGATGGCCGCGCTGGCCGCGGGAGACGTCTCCTTCGCCTTGGCCACCGTCAGCGGCAAACGGGGGATCCTCGGTGGCACCCTCGAGGCCAAGGAACGCGGCCTGCGTCTGTTGCGGTTCGTCTTCTCGGCACGATATCTGGAAATCCGAGAGCAAATGGGGTTGTCCGTCCGATGAGCTCCACCGATCCTCCCAGCCAAAGACCCTCTGCGTCGAAGCAACCCGAGGCGGGAGAGCCGGGCAAGCGGCAGGAGGGAGCCTCGGTCACGGGGCGCACGGCGTCGGTTGCCGAGATTGGACGAGAGCTCGGTGACCTGGACTTCGAGCCCGACGATCTGCTGGCCTCCCTGCATCCCATGGAGCCCGACGACGGCGACGAATTCCCCGAATCGCTGCCGATCCCACCCGCGCCCCGCGCTCCCGAGTCACCCAGCGTTCCCTCCCCGGATTCACTCGAGCCGCCCAGCTCGCGGGGGACGCCATCGGTCAGGTTGCCACCCAACGCCCATCTTCTGAAGGCCAAGATCCGTCCGCCTTCCGCCCCACCTCGCCCGGGTCTGGGCGGGACGAGCCAAGCCCCGCTTCGACCCTTGGCCCCTTCGCGGGCGCCGATCCCACCTCGAGAACCGGCTGGCGAAGCCATCCCGCCGCGGCCCACCGTGCCTCGCGGCAACCTGGGCAC
>CAZYKT010000058.1:18297-26695 GCA_964648165.1 uncultured Polyangiaceae bacterium
CAATCCCGTCTCGGAATGAGCCGTTGGCCTTCGAGGCTGAACAAAGCGCGCACCAACACGCGGAACGTCACTCCCTGCTCGAACCCATGCGTGAGGTCGCAACGCGTCTGGAAACCGAGGCGCGCACCACTCGCGATCCTCAGCGGCGTCAGCGGCTAACCGCGGTATCGGCCGAGCTCTGGGCCATGGTGGGGGATCTGGACCAGGCAGCGGCTTGCCTGGCTCGCAACGCACCCACTGGGCCCTTCGCACCACTGTTGCTGTTGTTGGGCCACCAGGTAACCGCTGCTCAAGGCGATCGGGAGGCCTGGGCCGCCGCCCTGGAGGCAGAGACGCGTGCCTTGGCGCCCCCCGAGATGCGGCGCCACGCCACCTTGCTCCTTTTGGACTTGGAACGGCTGAAGAAGGCTGGCTCCGAGCGGTTCCAGCAGCTGCTGGAGCTCTCGACCAAGACGGCAGCCGGAGATCCCCGACCGGCGCTGCTGCGTCTGGCCCAGGAGCTCTTCGACAGTCGCACCGGAACCACCTCGCGTTGGGCACCGGGCCCCGAACTGCGCTTCATGGGGCGTTGTTGGCGCGACATGTTGGAGCTCCGGGCCAAGACCCCCGCTGTAACGGCCGACGCCGCGTCTCACCCAGCATTGGTGTTCCGGAGCTTGGCTCGCGCCCTGTCGGATCGGAAGACGGACGCGAGCTTCGAGCTGCTCCAACAGCTGGCACAGATTCAGGGGCTGGCACCGGCAGTGCGCTGGCTTGTGGCGTGCCTGGCGGCGGGTTCCGCGGCGACCCGACCCAAGGCCTTGGAGGCCTTGGCCGCGCTGGCACAGCTCCCCAACCCCGAAGAGGCTCTGCGCGCAACCTTCGAACGTCGAGTCGAGCAGGAGGGGATGGCGGCCGTCCGCGCGTTCGCCGACACCGCGGGGAGCCCCGACGCCCCTCGCCTGGATCGGGTCGATGCCGCGCTTCTGTCGGCCTTGGCGCAGCTCGACAAGCAAGAGCCGGTGACCGCCACGGAGTTGACCAGCGCCGCCCAGGCCGACCCCACGCTGCGCCCCTTGTTGGCCTCTCTCACTCACGAGAGCACCCCGTCACCCGATCCGTCCTTGGCGGTGGGCAGCGACGTCGCACGCGCCGAGGTCATGCTGGGCCGCGCCCTGGTGGTCCGTCCCTTCTCCCCCGAGCGGCTGGACCAGGCCATCTCGGCCTATGCATCGCAACATCCTGCATCCCCGCTGACCCCGCTGCTCGAGATCCATCGCCAGCATCTGGCGAAGAACTGGTCCGGTCTGGCCGAAACCATCCTGGATGCCTCGTCCACGGTCCTGCCCCTAGGCCCCGGGGATCGAGAGATCGCGGCAGCCTTGGTGCGCCTGTTGGCCAACGACGATGCGGGAATGCTGTCCAGCATGCGCCAGGCGCTGGAGGTCGCGCCGCGCTGCGAGACGTCGGTGCGCGCCCTGCTCGGCCATTGTCCAGCCAAGGCGGGAGCCGAGCTTCTGGAGCGCTTGGCCAACTCCGTGGATGTCCCGGAACGGCGCGCCCTGCTGTTGCTCGAAGCGGCCCTGCGCCTCGAGACAACCGACACCCAGCATGCCGCTCGAATGCTGGAGGCTGCCTACGAGGCCGATCCCTCGGCACCTCTGGTGGTGTCGCTGGGAGTGCAGTGGGCCAGCCGCAACGGCAACGTACCAAGCGCCCTGCAATGGATCCGAAGACGAGCCGACACGCTGAGCGACCCGCTGGAGCGAGCGCTGGACTCGATCCGTGAGGCTCTGCTTTTGACGGCGGAAGAACCGGAGCAAGCGATCCGCCTGTTGGAGCAGGCGATCCAGGCGGCACCCGACGACTACGCCCTGCGCGAGCTCTTGGAACGGCTTGCCCCGGAGCGGGGCCCCACCGGTTGGCGTCGCGAGCTGGTTTCCAGCTACCCGGGGGCGGAACAGGGTTTCTTCTTGCTCTGGGCCATCGCTCACGAATCGGCAACCAAGGACGAATCCTGGTTGGCCTCCGCCGCTCTCGAGCTTTCCCGCTCCGTGCCCGGGACCCTGGTCGATCTCTGGGCAGAACGTGTGGCCAAACCCGGCGTCGAAGCCCGCCCGTTGTTCGATCGGCTCCTGGCTGCTGCCCGCCAAGAGACGGATCCAGCGCTGCAGCGCGAACTGTACGAACGCCTGGTTCGTCTCGAGCCCAGCCCAGAGAGTGGCTCCGGACCGGCACTGTGGCAGAGCGCCGCCCTGGAACGGGCTCCGCGGCATCTTGGCTCGCTGCGGGCGGTGCTGTCCAGCCTGGCCAAGCAGGGTCGCTTCGACGAGCTGGGCCCCCTGGCGACGCGGCTGCAAGCCGAACTGCCAAGTCCGGAGAAATGGGCGTTCGCGTGGTTGGCCGTCGCTGCGTCGGCACAGACCAAGCAAGGGAATCAGGCCACGGCGACGATCGGTGCGGCGCCCCCGTCGCAGGTCCCACTTGGCTCGACGCCTAGCCAATCAACGCCCCCGATGGATGCCTTGGTGGCCGCCGCCGCAACCTCGGAAACCCCTCCGCTGTGGGCTCTGCGGCGTCAGGTGGCGCTGGCCCGACGCACCCGGAACGACCTTGCCTTGCTGGAGGCCAAGCGGAAGTTGGGCGATCTGGCGACTCGAGCCATCGACGCATCGACACTGGCCCTGCGCGCCTCGGAGGCCGCCATGCGGCTGGGACGCTGGGAGGATACCTTCGACCTGATGCGGCGCGCCGTCGATCTGGTGCCCGACCATTTGGTGGCCTTGTCGGCGCGGGCACAGATCCTGGAATCCAGCGGCGCCGCAAGCGAAGCGGCCGAAGCCTACGACGCTCTGGCGCACGCCTCGGCGGTGGCATCGCATCGCGTGGCGGCATGGACCCAGGCGGCCAACCTGTGGCTGGGGCCCCAGGGCGACCTGTCCCACGCCGAAACGGCACTCGAACTGGCCCTGGAAGCCGATCCGAACCACCTGGAGGCCGCCGAGCTCCTGGAGACCCTGTACCGTCGCCGCGGAGAGCTCGACCGGGTATGTCGTCTATTGGAGAACCGGGCTGCCACGGCGGAACCTCCAGAGCTGCGAGCCAATCTCTTGGTGCGCCGAGCCGAGGTGCTGATTGCCCTGAGTGACGCGAGCAAGGCCCGTCGCTGCCTGGAAGACGCGCTCCTGGCGCGCCCCGGGCATCGGGCAGCCCAGCTGGCGCTGGCCGAACTGGCCTGGGCCGATGGGGATTGGGACCGGGTAGAGGAGATCCTGCAAGATCTGTTGAGCGCGACGTCCGATGAAGAGGAGAAGATCACGGCCTATCGACGCCTGGCGCGCCTGTACGAGCAGCGGCAACAGCTGGAACGAGCCGAGTCCGTCTATCGAGAGATCCTCAGGCTCAAACCCCTGGGCGAGGCAACAGACGGCCTGGTCAACATCCTGCTCGGTCGCGGTGATACCGCCCAGGCGCTCGCCGAGCAGCAGACGTCGCTGGATCGCGCCGGTACCGACGAGGAACGTCGCGATCGCACCCTGCGTCTGGCCCAACTGTACGACGAACATCTCAAGGATCGGCGTCGGGCTGAGCAGCTTCTGGAGAAAGCGCGACGTCAATGGCCGCAGGATGGCAACACGCTACGCGCCATGGCCGAGTTCCATCGGCGGGGATCGGACAGCAGCGCCGTGACGGTTCTTCTGGATCGAGCCCTGGCCGAGGCGCGCCGAGCCCTGGGAACCGGGCGTTACGATCCAGCCTTCTTCGATGTGATCGGGACGGTCGCTGAGTTGCGACAGGATCAGGCCGCGGCGGCGGTGGCTCGCGCCACGCTCGCTGCGCTGCGCAACGAGGCGGTGGAGCTGAACGGTATCGCACTGGCCGCCGCGAACCCGGAGCACGATGAGGTCCTGGCTCCCGAACCGCTCAGTTTGCCACTCCGAGCCCTCTTGCGTCACACCGGTCACGCCCTGTGTCGCGCCTTCCCGGTCGACTACACCGCACTGGCCGCGGTGCCCGTCGAAGAGACCCACCCAGCGGTCAAGGAACAGGCGCGGGCCCTGGGCAGGGGGTTTGGCCTTCTTGACGTCGATTTGCGGGTCTGTCCCTCGCTGGGCGCGGTCGTCATCCCTGCCGCATCCAATCCGGTCGTGTTGCTGACCGGACCAGCCATGCTGACGGCGGAGCTGGCGGAGGTCAGGGAATTCTTGCTGCTTCGTGCCTTGAAGATGGCCGCCTCCAACTCCTCGGTCTTCGCGCGAACCGCTCCCATCGATCTGTGGCCGATGCTGGCTGCCTATCTACAGGCCTTCCTGCCTGGCTGGGAACCGGCGGGCGTGGAGCCCAAACGCCTGGCGGACGCTCGTCGACGCCTGGCCGCGACGCTGCCCAGCGTTCCGCCCGCCGAGCTGTTGACCCTGGCCCAGGACGTGGTGGGCTCGATTGGCAACCGCGCCAGTCAGCTGGGCGTCGCCGTCAACCAATGGGGTACCCGCATGGCCCTTTTGGCGGTGGGCAATCCCAAGATTGCCCTGGATGCCGTAGCCTACGCAGCGGGAATCTCGGGCGTGCCCCAACAGCCCACCGAACGCATCAAATGGATCTCACGCAACGCGGAGGCCCGCGATCTGACTGTCTTCAGTGTCAGTGAGGCCTACTGGCAGATCCGCGCCCAGAACGTCCTGCCCAGTTGAACCGTCGCTTCTGCGCGAGCCAACAGGCGCTCGGAACGAGGTCGATCCGCCCCAGAACCGTCGACCCAGTTCAACCGTCGCACCCGAGGGTCGAACCGTCACGCTCGCCGTGTCATGGCTCTGGTCGGTCCGGCGCAATCACGGCGCCGCGATGAGGCAGGCTCATCCCGCCTAATACCAGCGCACCCCGGTGTCATCGGATACCAACCCGTACGTGGGTGAGCGCCCTGGGATCTCGAAGAGCAGGAGCAGCAAGGGTGGAAGGGCGGTCAGGTGGGGGACCAATCGGGGGGTGCCCTCGGCGAGCCCCAGCTCGGCCGCGTCGAACAGGATCGCAAAGGGCGTCCAGGAGCGCCCCTCGTCGCGGGTCGTGGCCACCCGAAGCAACTGCTGGGCGGAGACCACCAGGACGGTGACCCCCCGAATTCGGGCCACGTCCAGGCTCCGTGAATCCAGTGAGGCTGGCAGATCCTCGGGCGTGGGGATGGCTCTACAGACCCGCTCGGCCGGGCAGCCCCACAAGCGCGGGACCAATTGGGGCGGCTCCAGCGTCGCCACCACGGCAGTCGTCGCGTCACAGCCCAGGGCGACCGCCACCTGGCCCGGCGCGGGAATCACCGTCGAGCTGCGACGTCCCCCCACCACCGAGATGACCTGGGCGGCTTCGCTGCCCGAGGACTGGACCAGCGAGAAGCGCACCGCGCCAGGTTCCGCCGCGCAACCGTTGGCCATCCCCTCCAGAGCGGGCTGCCACGGCGAGGTCGTCTTCCAGGTCTTGCCCCGGTCCCGGGAACGGAAGGCGGTGATGCGCTCAGAGTCCCGACCCACCAGAAACCAGCCCTTGGACGAAGCCAGTCCGGAGCGCGGAGCGCCCACCCGCCCGAGCTCGAGTCCCGATACCGTCGAAGGGCGGGGCAGCTCCACCGGATGCATGGCTTCGCGGGCACCCACGGTGGGGCGCAGGAGAACCGCCACCGGCTTGGTGACGAAGGGCCAACCCGCCCGAGCCAACCCGGCCAGATCGGGAAGCGTCCCTCGAAGAGCGTCGAGCCGGGCCTGAGAAGCGCCGCCGCTTCCCCATTCTGCATATGTCCGAGCCGCGAGCTCGTGCAAGCCCGCCAGTTCCGCGGATCCGGAGACGCGACGAGCCAGCTCCTGACACGCGGCGAAGGGGCGACTCTCCGGCGTCGAAGCCACCAGACGCCGCCGCACCAGCAACCAGAACTGCTCCGGGTTCTGGCGCAGGGTGGAGGCACCGGTCGGACCCCCCATGCACAGGGCGTAGTTGGCACTCTGGACGGCCAGATCATGGAGCTGCCAAGCGGCACGAGCTCGTGGCCACGCCCAAGACAACAACCCGGTGGCCAGGGCCAACCAAAGCACCGAGCGCAGACGAAACGGAAGCTCGGGTCCCCGGGACGGGACTCTGGAACGCGCTCGGTTGGCCTCGTGCATCATTAGGCCAGTAAACGACAGACCCGCCCTGGGTCAAAAATCGTTCATTGGGGCCCCTCGTCGACGGACGGCCCCGAGCCAAGGAAAAGGCTATTCCGGCCCGGTACGGAGGCGCTTGCGGCGACGCCGCGCGGCCTCACTCGCCTTCTTGCGACGCTTGACGCTCGGCTTCATGTAGTGGCGCCGACGCTTCAGCTCCCGGAGGATCCCCTCCGCAGCCATCTTGCGCTTCAGGTGCTTGATCGCCCGCTCGATACCCTTGTCTCCGACCTGGACCTCGAGCGACTTACACAGAATTGAGTCAGTGGTGTTGGCCAAGGGGCGCCTCATATCCCAAAAGCCGGGCAAGGCTGCAACCCATTTCTGACTGACCCGACGGCCGAAGACCAACAACCGGCAAACTTCCGGGCATTCCAACCAGCGCAAGCCCGCGGGGCCCTTCCCCTGCCGCCCCACCCGCGACCGAACTTTTCCGGAGTTCCACCCGACCACAGGACGCACCAACAGCCCACGTCCCGCGGGTCGAGACGTCGTTCGGGTTCATTCAGGCGTCCTTGGACCGTTCACCTGGCAAGCCCGTCGGCGAGCGCGCTCGGCTCAAGACACCGCGCAGAAGCCGCAGACGCGGTGACCCTCTTCACCCATCATGCAGGCATCTCCATCAGGATTGTCTCGGCAGTCTGCATTGGTCAGGCATTCGTCCGCGGCACTCTGGCACGCAAAACCGTCAGTATAGCCACAGATGAAGTTGGTGTAGCTCGCACAATGGTACCCCTGACCGCAGTCAGCGTCCGCCGTGCAACCGCTGGCTTTGCAGCGCCCCACCCCGGCGCCGAGTTGACACTGGCAGAGCTGCCCCGCGTCACAGTCGGCGTCGGTCAGGCACCCCTCGAAGCAGGTGCATGCGCCCATGGAGCGCGCGTCGCCCCCGCAGTGACCCAGCGTCACGTGGGCGCAATCGAGGTCCGTGTTGCACCCGCTAGACCCAGCACCCCCACACTCGTAATCCCGCGGCAGTTTGGAAACACACGCCACCACCTCACTTCGATAGGTGTACCCTTCCTCACACCAGACGAACCCCGACTCGTTGCTGCGCTCGGTGCACGCGGTGGGCTCGGGCCAACAGAGCTGGTCGTCACCACACATGCGACCGTCCCCGCAATCACCTTCCCCCTCGCAGGGAGCGACCGAACAAGGATCGGCGCCGTTGGCACAGCGGTAGCCGGTCCAACAGCCCTGGCCGTCCACCAGTGTCTCCCCAGCGCACCAGTTGTCGCAGCTGGGCATGGGACCACAGGCGTTCCCGGCGGTTCCCGCTCCGCTCTGACCCACGCCGGCACTGCCGCCATGACCGGAGCCGCTCTGCCCCACACCGGCACTCCCACCGTTACCCGAACCGCTCTGGCCCGCCTGACCCGAGCCCGCCTGGGCACCAGCTTGGCCACTGCCAGCCAGTTCACCACCTTGGTTGGCGCCGCCGTCTGGCACACCGCCGGTTGGATTACCCCCCAGGCCGGAACCACTCTCCCCCGAAGCCCCACCCGCGGAACTGCCGCCCAGCTCGGAGCCGCCTTGAGTTCCCAGGCCCCCCGTCGCCGAACCGGCCGTTTCGAAGCCTCCATCCCCAGTCAATCCTCCTTGCCCAGGGCTGCCACCACGACCCAGTCCCCCAAACCCCTGGGCACCACCACGCGCCGCCCCTCCGGCGCTCGTCCCACCGGATCCCGGATCGCGGCCTCCCGAAGGGGCGCCCCCGCGAGTCGACGTGGCACCAGCATCTGCGGTCTCTCCGTCGCCTCCGACGGCCGTGCCGTCCCCGGCTGCGCCGGACTCCGATTGGCTCCCTTGGCCATCCCCCGAGTTGTCATCACCACAAGACGACGCTCCGAGACCGAAGACGAGAGAAAGGCAGATCCAAGACAGTAGATTACGGGCCATCCAAATCCTCCGGGATGCTCTCGAAAGGTTGCTCACGGACCCCATTGGCTCCTCCGACCACCCGCACTCGCGCCGCAAGAACCGATTTCTGGCGCACGCCACGGCAAGATTACCACGGCCGCTCTTCATGGGGCAGTGAAGCTGGGCGCGACTCTGCCGCCAGCCGATCTTTGCTTTCCCGCTGCGCATCTCGGTCCAGGGCAGCGCTTCTCCTCGCAACCACCGCGCTCTCGTCCGCGCCGGTTCCGCGCCAGCTCTCCGCCAGTTCCGCGCCAGCTCCCCGCCGGTTCCGCGCCAGCTCCCCGCCAGTTCCGCGCCAGCTCCCCGCCAGCTCC
>CAZYKT010000058.1:26795-28595 GCA_964648165.1 uncultured Polyangiaceae bacterium
TCCCGACCCCTTCATCCCGACCCCTTCATCCCGACCCCTTCATCCCGACCCCTTCGTCCCGACCCCTTCGTCCCGACCCCTTCATCCCGACCCCTTCATCCCGACCCCTTCGTCCTTTCGGGACGGGCACAGTCCGTTGACCGTTCCCCGTCGTGACGGGGCAGGCCTGATGGCTGAACCTCGCCTTGGGCTCCACGCCGGCAATCGACGTCGCCGCTGCTCGATTCCTCTGGGATCGCGAAAAAACGGCCCCTCCCTTTGCCATGGGCAGAGGCTGCGGGACCATGGCCTGGCTCCCGTCGAGCTTCAGCCCTACGGTTTCCACCATGGTCAATGACCCCAGAATCCAGCCCGTCGAGCTCCGCGCTCCTCACGGCGCAAGGATCCTCGAGATCCGTTGGGCGGATGGGACGGTGTCGCGAATCGATCACGAGATCCTGCGCGGCTACTGCCCCTGCGCCACCTGCCAGGGCCACGCCAACGACGTCACCTATCACGCGGGGGGAGATCTGGAGCTCGTGGATCTCGCCCGGGTCGGCAACTACGCGCTGGGCCTTACCTGGGGCGATTCTCACTCCGGTGGGATCTACGCCTTCGAATATCTCCGCTTGTTGGGGGACGAGCTGGCCGCCCGTGGTAAATCGGGCCTGGTCGAGCGGGGCATCCTGCCACGTCGGTGACGGAGGGGACGTCCTTGCGCGTCGCTGTTGTCACCACCTCTTACCCTCATTCCGAGGACGACAGCGCTGGCCATTTCGTCCAGACCGAGGCTCGGCGCCTGGTGGCCGAAGGACATCGCGTCTCGGTGATCGTTCCCGCCGCCCCTCATCGAACCCCCGAACCGGGGCTGGAACTGCTGGAGATCCCGGCGGGAGACGGCTTTGGTCCCGGCGGTGTCCTACTCCGCCTGCGAGAATCCCCGCTCCGAATGCTGGGTGTTGCTCGATTCGTGATCCAGGCCAGGCACCTGTTGGCTGGCTCGCAACGCTTCGACCGGATCATCGCCCATTGGGTGGTGCCCTCGTTCTGGCCACTGCTCCCTCGCACCCAGCGACCCACCGAGGTCGTCGTGCACGGCAGCGATTGGCACCTGGTCGAGCGACTGCCGCGGCCTCTGACGCGGCTCGTGCTCGTTCGTCTGTTGCGACCCGAGCTCTGCATCCGCTGCGTTTCGGAGGATCTGCGGCAACGGGTCGAAAGGAGTTTCGATACGGTCCACCTGCCTCGACCCGCCGTGCTGCTGGTACAGGCTGCTGGCATCGAGATCCCGCCTCAACCATCCCCTGAACAGCTCCGTCGTAAGCTGGGCATCGAAGCGAGACCGCTGGTCGTCGTGGTGGGTCGCCTGATCCCCGAAAAGCGGACCGAGGTCACCCTTTCGGCACTGGAACTCCTCGAGGATGTCGAGACGGTGGTGCTGGGCGATGGCCCTCTGCGCGAAAGCCTGGAGCGGCGTTTCCCCAAGGCTCGATTCCTCGGACATCGGCCCCGCACGGAGACGCTGGAGTGGATTGCCGCGGCAGATCTGTTGATGACGGCGTCGCGGAACGAGGGGTATTCCACAGTGGTTCGGGAGGCGCGGGTGCTGGGCACGCCGGTAGTGGCCACCAGCTCGGGGGATCTTCTGACGCTGGCCAAGAGCGATCCGGATCTGCTGGTGGTCCCCTAGCCGATCCCCACGAAGGGCTCGGTTCAGGCTTTACGCAACCGCCGAGGTTGGATATGCCGGGGTGCATGCGCGGTCCGCTTCGCTTCCTTTCTGGTTTGTCGGTCGCCCCGCGGACTTGGCTTCGCTTCCTT
>CAZYKT010000058.1:28695-29992 GCA_964648165.1 uncultured Polyangiaceae bacterium
CTTCGCTTCCTTTCTGGTTTGTCGGTCGCCCCGCGGACTTGGCTTCGCTTCCTTTCTGGTTTGTCGGTCGCCCCGCGGACTTGGCTTCGCTTCCTTTTGGGGTTGCCCGTCGCAGTAACGTTGGCCGTTTGTGCGACGCCCCAAACCAATACCAACCCGATAGGGACCAGCCCAAACCGCTTTGAACCCCTGCCCAAGGCAATGCCGTCCGCTTCGTTGCCAGACGAGCAGACAGCGGCGAGCCATTGGGGCGCTACCGGCGACCAGGCCAGCGCAACGACGGCAACCGAACCAGAGCTCTACGCCACCGCCCAGTTCGAAGCGAACGCGGGACGGCGGTGTGCATGCGGTGCCGGAGGCGTCGTGGTTTCGGTGGAAGCCCAGGCCACTCGAGCCGGCATCGAGATCCTGAAGGCAGGAGGCAACGCGGTGGATGCCGCGGTCGCGGTGGCCTTCGCCCTGGCGGTCACTCATCCGAGCGCCGGCAACCTGGGCGGCGGAGGATTCGCGTTGGTGAGAATCCCGGGACAGCCGACGATGGCCGTCGACTTCCGCGAGACAGCCCCCTCCGGATTGAGCCGGGAGCGCTTTGTTCGCATGGTGGAAGGGGGCGGAGAGGGCCCTGATTCGGTGGGGATCCCGGGCAGCGTGGCGGGGCTTGCGCTGCTCGTGGAGCAGTACGGTTGGCTCAGCCTGACCGATGCGCTCCAGCCCGCCATTCGCTTGGCCAGGGATGGACATCGTGTGGGGCCGCGCGAGGCCGAAGCCATCAAGAGAGCCTGGCCCAAACTGAAACACAGTGAGCTGGCTCGGGGCCTCTTCGGGGACAAGACAGGCAAGCCGGTCGCGGCAGGTGCCTGGGTGAAGAGAGGCGCCCTGGGCGACAGCCTCGCGGCGATCGCCGCGGCGGGGCCCTCGGGGTTCTACGAGGGCACGGTGGCAGCTTCAATCGTAGCGGCGCTGGGATCGGAGACACCCATGGCCCTTTCCGATCTGGCAGGGTACCGGGCCGTCTTGCGCAAGCCCCGATCCTTCCCGTATCGGGGCCTGCTCGTAACCACCATGCCATTCCCATCGGCAGGGGGTGCGGCGCTCACCTCCGGCCTTCGCCTCCTGGAACACTTCGACCTCCGAGTCCTGGGGGCGAGGAGCGCCGAGCGGTACCACCTGTTGTCGGAGGTGATACTGCGCGCCCAGATCGATCGCGCCCATCAGGTCGTCGATCCGGACAGTCTGACGAGCGTTCAGCATCTCGCCCTGGAGCACCAACTCCTGGATCCGGAGCGCTGGCAAAGAC
>CAZYKT010000058.1:30092-36977 GCA_964648165.1 uncultured Polyangiaceae bacterium
CCGTCGCGTCGCACCGTAAGCTCCATGGCGCCGACACTGATCGATGATCGAGATGGGCTGGTCCTGGTCCTGGGGACTCCCGGGGGGGACTCAATCCCGAGCACGCTCTTGCAGTTGATCAGCAACCTGGTGGACCTGGGGATGCCCCTCGACCAGGCCATCGACGCACCCCGGCTGCACCGCGGGATCCCCGGCGGCGCGCTCCGCCTGGAGGGCTCCCGCCCCATCCCGACCAGGGCTCGAGCGCAGTTGAAACGCATGGGCCACCGGTTCAAAAAGGAGCGCTCGGCGCTGGGCCACGCCAACAGCATCCTGCTTCGAAAGGGGTTATTCTGCGGAGCCGTCGATCCGCGGGAAGGGGGCCTGGCGCAGGCGATCCCCTGAGCCCGTGTTTGGGTGCCCTTTCCTCGGCCCATGGTCCGTCCGTACTGGTGCCAGGAGCCAAGCAGTTCGCCGCAGCACCATGGGCACGCTGAACACCCACCCCCCAAGAGAGCGTAGTTTTTTGCACTGCAACGAGGATCCCAGCAGCACCACCCTGCAGGTCGCCGACGCAACGCTGCTTGTGATCTGCGCGGACAGCCGGGATCTGCGCGAGCTGGCCCCGCAGTTGTTGGAGCAGAATCTGCGCATCCTGGTGGCGACCAGCATCGACGAAGGTCGGCAGCTGGCCCCGGGAACCCCTCATCTCTTCGTGGAGCTTGCGTTGCCCGGAGCCCGTGATTTTTTGCGCGAGTGGACCCAAGAGCAACCACCAAGCGGCGCGGTGGCCTTGGTCGAACCGGGCCAATCCATTTCCGAGGGGCTCTCATTGGGCGCTACCGCAGTGCTCACCTTTCCCCTAAAGGCTGCGGATCTTCTGCGCTGCGTGGCCCGCAATCGGACCAGGCACACCCAGTTCTTGGTCTGGCAGAAGAAGCACCAACGGTCCCAGCAGGATTCGGTGCGGGGATCCATCGAGGGACTGGTGTCCGCCCTGGACCGCGAGTTACGCGGGCCGCTGGCGACGGCGCTGGCCAATGTGGAGTACCTTCGGGAGCTCCTGCCAACCGAGGTCTCGGATCCGAACCGCGAGGACCTGTCAGCGGTGGTGATGGACACTTTGACCTCTCTACGCCGCCTGCAGGGGACCGTGGAGTGGCTCACGCTGCTGGGGCGCGAGGCGAATCATCAGGCGCAACGCATTAGCCTGTGGGAGGCGGCCCAACGCGGCCTGGATCGGCTGCCACGCAATCGCTATCGGACCAACCTTTTTGGCGATTCGGCGGTACGAGCCTGGAGCGACGAGGCCACGCTGGGGCAGGTGCTCTCCATCCTCTTGCACCGCGCCGCCGCCGCCCTGGCAAGCTCGCCGGATCCGGAACTGAGCGTACGGATCTACGAGCGTCTCGATCAGGCATGCCTGACCCTGCGCGACAACGGGCACCCCATGCCCCAGGGTGAGCGCCCCGGGCTATTGGACCCCGGGACCGAGCCTCGGGACGCCGCCACTTCCGCCCTCGCCTTCGCGATGGCCCAACACGCCGTTCTGCGCATGGGCGGCCATCTCATCAGCTCCCACGCTCAGGCCGGCAACGTGGTGCGCCTCCGACTGCCGCTGGTCACCCCATCTGAACGCCGGTGAGGACGGCGGGTCAGCGTTGCGCCATGGCCACGTAGCCACGCTCGGTATAGCCCTGGTATAGCTGCCGAGGTCTGGCGATCCCAACCTCCGGACGCTTGTGCACCTCGCGCCAATGGGCGATCCATCCCGGCATCCGCCCGATGGCGAACATGACCGTGAACATGTTCACCGGGATGCGCAGCGCGCGCAGGATGATCCCCGAATAAAAGTCCACGTTGGGGTAGAGGTTGCGGGACTTGAAGTAGTCGTCGGACAGAGCCACCGCTTCCAACTCCCGCGCCATGTCCAACAGGGGATCGTCGACGTTGAGCAACCGCAGCACCTTCTCGGCCTGGATGGCCAGGATGCGGGCGCGCGGATCGTAGTTCTTGTAGATGCGGTGCCCAAAGCCCATCAGGCGCACCTCCTTCTTCTTGACCCGTTCCAGGTATGCCCGCACGTTGGTCCGTTCGCGCTGCATCATTTGCAGCATCTGGATCACCTCGACGTTGGCACCACCATGCCGCCAACCCCATAGCGCACAAACCCCAGCCGAACAGCTGGCAAACAGGTTGGCGCCACTGGAGGCCACCATGCGAACCGTACTGGTGGAACAATTCTGCTCGTGATCCGCATGCAGCATGAAGAACAGCCCCAACGCCTGTACCAGCTCGGAGGGAGCCTCGTAGGGCTCGTGGGGGATGGAAAACATCATGTGCAAGAAATTGCGGACGTAGTCGTACCTCGGATTGGGATACATGATGGGGCGACCGATGGAGGCCTTGTAGGCTGCAGCTGCGATGGTGCGCACCTTGGAGAGCAGACGCGCCGCCGCCGACTCGAAGGTCGCCTCGTGCTCCATCTCCATGATGTCCGGGTGGTAGCAGGACATCGAATTGATCATCGCCGAGAGGATGGCCATCGGGGGGGCGTTGGCCGGGAACCCCTCGTAGTGGTGCATCAACCCCTCGTGGATCAACTCGTGCTCGGTGAGCAGATCCCGAAAACTCCGGAGCTGACGCTCGGTGGGCAGTTCACCCCAAATCAGGAGCCATGCGGTCTCGATGAAGTTGCTCTTCTCCGCCAGCTGTTCGATGGGGATGCCTCGATAGCGCAAGATCCCCTTCTCCCCATCGATGTAGGTCACGTTGGAGACACAGGCACCGGTGCTTCGGTAGCCCTCGTCGAGCGTGATGTATCCGGTCAGGGAGCGGAGCCGTTCGATGTCGATGGCGCGTTCGCCCTCGGTCCCAACCACGGTCGGCAACTCGTAGCTCTTGTCGCCGATTGAAAGCTTGGCCACGGGTGGAGCAGCATGGGTCATTTCGCGAGTTCTCCTTCGAGGGTCAAGGGCCGAGGACACACCCGTCCGCGGCGCCACGCAGCGTATCAGGACTGCTCGGACCGTGGCGACCGCCGAGGACCGGGCCTTCACCGGACATCCTGGGGCCGGGGACCCACCGCCGGTACCCCGCCCCAGACGGAATCGGTCGAGATTCGGCGAAGACCGGACCGCGGGTCGATGAGCCCCATGGTCCGCAGGCGCGGTGCTAGGGATCGAGCCATGCCGCTCGTGAAGGCAACCACCCAGGTCTGCGCCATCTTCGGGGATCCCGTCGGGCATTCCCTGTCCCCCGCTCTGCACAATGCCGGGTTCGAGGCCCTGGGGCTCGACTGCGTCTATCTGGCTCACCGGGTTCACCCAACGAACCTCGAGCAGGCGCTGCTCGGAGCCAAAGCCCTCGGCTACCGCGGACTGTCCATAACCATCCCCCACAAAGTGGCGGCGCTGCGTCACCTCGACGAAATCGAGCCCACCGCCCGCGGCATCGGCTGCATCAACACGGTCGTGATCGAGTCAGGGCGCTTGCTGGGCTCGAACTCGGATGGCCTCGGCGCCCTGTCGGCACTGACTCGGGCGGGCGCCGAGCCCCGGGGAAAGAACGTGTCGATCCTGGGCTCGGGGGGTGCGGCGCGCGCCATCGCGGTCACCCTGGCGACGGTCTCCGCCCCCCGCCGGATCGTCCTACTGGGTATCGACGAACCTGAACTCTTGGCGCTGGCCGAGACGGTCCGCGCCCAACAGACCTGTGAGGTGACGGCGGAAACCCTGTCGCCGGAGTCCCTCGCTCGCCACCTGCCCGAGACCCAACTGCTGCTGCACGCTTCCCCGGTGGGCATGGCTCCCCACACTGATGCCACACTGGTGCCAAGGCAGCTGCTTCGTCCCGGGTTGACGGTTTTCGACGCCGTCTACACACCCCGTCGAACCCGGCTGTTGGTCGAAGCCGAGCAGGCCGGAGCCACGATCATCGAGGGCTGCGAGATGTTCCTGGGGCAGGCCTTGGTGCAGTTTCAAAAATTCACCCTGAAGGGTCCGCCCATCGACGTTATGCGCAAGGTCCTGTACGAGCATCTAGGTCCCTGAGGTCCTGCCGTGAATCTTATCCTCATCGGTTATCGCGCCACCGGCAAGAGCACGGTCTCGAGGCGTCTGGCTCAGCGGCTGGGGTTGCCTCGGATCGAGCTGGATGCCCAGATCGTCTCGCGCGCCAGCCAGAGCATCGTCGAGCTGGTCAAGGCCCAGGGCTGGGACCATTTCCGCGATCTGGAAGAACGGGTGGTGAGCGACGCCTGCCGGGGCCAGGGGCAGGTCATCGACTGTGGGGGCGGGGTGGTGGAGCGGGAAGCCAATATCCAGCGACTTCGCGGCGCCGGGACCGTATTCTGGCTCCACGCCAGCCCCGAGAGCATCGCGACCCGCCTGGGGACCAGCAACGACCGCCCCGCCCTAACAGCTAACCACACGCCCATCTCGGAGATCCGCGAGGTTCTGGCCCGTCGCGAACCCCTTTATCGACGGCTAGCTCACGTCAAGCTCACGACGGACCAATCGACCCCCGCCGAGCTCGTGGAACGGATCCTGTCGCTTTGGCCCGGTCTGTGAACCCACGCTCGACGCATTGGGGTCAGCGGTTCAGGATCCCCTTGGCCCTCGCCGTGGTGATGGCCCTGCTGATCCTCGGCCGTACCCTGCCGCTCGGCGACTGGGTGCTCGGGCTCGCCGAGCGCCTGCGCGGGCAAGGCACTGCGGGGGCCGTTCTGTACGCCGGAACCTATCTCCTGGGAGCTCTCTTCGGGATCCCCTCGTCGGTATTTTCGGTGGGCGCGGGCTTCGCCTACGGCCCGCTTTGGGGCGTGGTGGTGGGGATCCCGGGTGCGACGCTCTCCTCGGTAGCGGTCTTCACGCTGGCTCGCTTCGTCCTGCGCGGTTCGGTGGAGCGGATGCTGGAGCACCACCCGCGCTGGCGCAATGTGGATCTCGTGCTGGAGAAGCACGGACCCTTGGCGGTGGTCCTTCTGCGCCTCTCCCCGTTGACCCCTTTCAACCTCTTGAACTACGTCTTCGGCCTGACCTCGATTCGCACCCGCCACTACGCCTGGGCATCCTTAATCGGGGTCATCCCCGGGGTCGTCTTCTACACCCAGCTCGGGAGCTTATTGACCTCCCTGATGAACGCGAGCCAACAACCAACCGCCGTTCTGGGCTGGACGCGTTGGCTGCTGCTCGTAGGATCGCTGTTGCTGACCCTGGGGGTCGTCATCTGGCTGGGGCGGCTCGCCCGCCGCGCCCTGGCCGACCCTAGCCAGAGCCCGGTCAGTCCACGATCTTGCTCAGAGCGAACTCCACGATCCCTTCCGCACCCGCCGCCTTGAGGCGCGGAATGAGCTGGCGTACGGCGTCCTTGTCCACGATGGTGTTGACCGCGTACCAGCCCTCGGTCTGAAGCTTGGAGATGGTGGGGCTCTTCAAGGAGGGCAGGATACCCTCCACCCTGGCCAGATCCTGATCCCGGACGTTGAGCATCAGGCCCGCCTTACCCTGCGCCGCCAAGGCCGCCTTGAGCAGCATGGTCACATCCTCGATCTTGCTTTTCTTGAAGGGATCGGCCAGAGCGGCACGGTTGGCGATGAGCCGCGTCGTCGATTGCAGGATCTCGTGGACGATGCGCAGCTTGTTGGCGCGCAGCGAGCTGCCCGTTTCGGTCACCTCCACGATGGCGTCCGCCAGATGGGGCGGCTTGACCTCGGTGGCACCCCAGGAGAACTCCACCTGGGCCTGTATCCCCTGCTCGGCCAGGAACTGCTCGGTGAGCTCCACGGCCTCGGTGGCGATGCGGCACCCAGCCAAATCCGCCACCCTCTGAATCGGCGAGTCTTCCGGCACGGCCACCACCCAGCGAACCGGGCGCCGCAGCCGCTTGGCGTACACCAGCTCCGCCACCTCCACCACGTCGCGCTTGAGGATCCAGTCATAGCCGGTGACGGCCAGATCCAACAGACCGCGTTCCACATAGCGAGCCGACTCCTGGGGTCGCACCAAGAGGCATTTTATCTGTTCGTCGTCGATGGACGGAAAGTAGCTGCGGCTGGACACGTCGATGGTGAAGCCGGCCCGAGCAAACAGATCGATGGTGGCATCCTGCAGGCTGCCCTTGGGCAGCCCCAACTTGAGTACGTTCATGGCTTTTTCCCGTACATGGTCTGGGGGTCCAGCAAGCGGGGCAAGCGCACGCCGAGCGAACCGTCCGCCTCCACCGTGCGGAAGAAACAGCTCTTGTAACCCTCGTGGCAAGCCGGGCCCTTCTGCTTGACCCTGAGCACGATGGCGTCGACGTCGCAGTCCACCCGCATCTCCACCAGCTCTTGCATGTTGCCGGAGGACTCCCCCTTCTTCCACAGCTTGTTCCTGGATCGCGACCAGTAGTGCACCAGCCCCGTCTCGAGAGTGGCCAGGAACGCCTGCTCGTTCATGTACGCCACCATCAGGACCTCGCCATCCTCGGCGTCCACGGTCACCGCGGTGACCAGCCCGCCGGCTTTGTCGAAATCGGGACGAAACTGGGGTTGCATGATCAATCCTCGCCTTCCACTGTGAAGAGCGCGCCCTACCCCGGGCCGAAAGCCGTGTCAATCTCCCTGCCGGTTCGGCAGCCTCACCTGGTGGTCGTCGGGCCGAGCCAAGATCGCCCGTTGGGGGAAGGTCAGATCGTTTGGGTCGGTCCGGCGCAACCACGACCATGACGTCACCACACCGTTCGGGGCCAGAAGCGACACAGACGGAGACTGGCCATCGCCCAAACCGCCCTCTCAATGGTCCAAAGGATGGGGTCCACCTCAGGGCTTCCGGGCCTTCGCCATTCTGGGAGATCTAGTTCACCATGGAACAGGCGCTCTCACCCGTGGCGGCCAGCTCATCGATGACGGCCTGGTCGTAGAAG
>CAZYKT010000059.1:0-36937 GCA_964648165.1 uncultured Polyangiaceae bacterium
GTGTTGTTCAAGTTGCCGTCGTCGCATTCCTCGCCGGGCTGCACGATGGCATCGCCGCAACCACCTCCATCGGTGCAGGTGTTGCTGCATCCGTCGTTCTCGTCGGAGTTTCCGTCGTCACAGAGCTCCCCTGCTTGGACGATGCCATCGCCGCACTGGGGTAGGGTGCAGACGTTGGTGCAGTCATCCGCATTGACTGAGTTGCTGTCGTCACATTCATCGTCACCATTGACGATGCCGTCGCCGCAAACGGGGAGAGTGCAGACGTTGGTGCAGTCATCCGCATTGTCTAAGTTCCCGTCGTCGCACTCCTCACCGAGCTGCACGATGCCATCGCCGCAGCCGCCTCCATCAGTGCAGGTGTTGCTGCATCCGTCGTTGTTGTCGAAGTTGCCGTCGTCACAGAGTTCCCCTGCTTGGACGATGCCGTCGCCGCAAACGGGGAGAGTGCAGGCGTTGGTGCATTCATCCGTGTTGTCCCTGTTCCCGTCGTCGCATTCCTCACCGGGCTGCAGGTAGCTGTCGCCGCAACGGGCCTTCTGGCAATCGTTGGTGCACTCGTCCCGGTTGCTGGAATTCCCGTCGTCACAGTCCTCGCCGGGCCGCAGGTAGCCGTCGCCGCAACGGGCCTCCAGGCAGTCGTTGGTGCAGCCGTCCCGGTTGCTGGAATTCCCGTCATCACATTCATCGGTACCATTGACGATGCCATCGCCACACTGGGGTAGGGTGCACTCGTTGCTGCAGTCGTCCCGGTCACTATCGTTGGCATCGTCACATTCCTCGCCGGGCCGCACGAAGCCGTCGCCACACTCGGCCTTCACACAGACGTTGGTGCATTCATCCAGGTTGCTGTCGTTTCCGTCGTCGCAATCCTCGCCAGGCTGCACAAAGCCGTCCCCGCAAGGGGGCCCGGTGTCAATCAAGCCGGCCGCACCCCCCTGGCTGTCCTCTCCCCCAGCGCCCGCAACCGGTCCCTCCGAGGAGGATATTCCGCCACAGGAACCAAGCAGGGCGACAGAAACCACAACGACCCACCGCAACCCATCGTGGAACATAGGTCCCATTGTCCCCGTGAGGCTTGGCAAGGTCAAGATGGCGGACTCTATCTGCCGAGAATGACTGGACGCGGGCTCACCGGCGCATCCCGGGAAGGATCGGGTTGCCCGGGGGAGGATTGAGCCATTCGAGGCTCTCGTAGGTCAGGATCCCCATGATGGGATCGCTCAGAACACCCGAGGAGGAACCGGTGAAGGCGAATCCATACAGACCCGTGACGGTCAGGCTGGCGCCGCGCTGCGGGATGGGCTGGGGAATGGTCTTGCCCCAATAGTTGTCGGTGTAGGGTCGCGGTTTGGGTTTTCGCGATTGCTGGATCGCTCCCCAGATTTGGGCATAGTTCGAGGCCCAGCCCACCACCGGGATGCAGTCGGTCGTCGGACTATCCACGCTATCGCAGAGCCAGAAGCTGGGGATCGGTGCCCTGCAGTCGACCTGATCGGCGACACCCGGACGGTGCAGCGCGCAGAGCGGGGCATCGTTCAGGTTGGTCTTGCCGATGACACCGGTGACGCTGATGCGCTTTCCCTCGATCTCGGTGTGGTGATGGGGACTGCGAAGCAGCACACTGGCTCCCCACACCGTGTAGGCGTTCCCCAGCCGGACAGGACGGTCCGGGGGCACGGGGGTTTCGGGGAGCTGCGGTGGGGGGTCAGGCGCGGCACTGGGCGCAATCGACGGTGGCTTGCCTTGGCCCAGATCGGGGTGAAGGGAGCCGAGCCTCTGCACCATGGCCTGCGCTGTCTCGCAGTCCTCCTTGTGGCTTTTCGCCCCGGGTCCGCGACAGATTCGGTCGAGAAAGTCGAGATACAGAAAGACGGCCTCCTCAGGGCGAGGGGGCTTCAAGATGGCATAGACGTTCGCCAGACTGAAGCCTGTCTCCGGGTGCTGCTGGCGGTGGAAGAGATAGGATTGCTCGAGCGCGGTCGTCATCGTCGAGATGTCATCTCGCACCCGGGCAACGAAGAGTTGTTGGGTACGCAGAGCGAAGGCCGGGTCGGAAGCGGGCCCGATCCGCGCCAGCCCCGCCGCGACGAGCGCCGCGGTGTCGTCGTAGAGCTTGTGTTGCAGACAGAGCGCAGCGGGTTCCGGGTAGTAGCGGCCTTCGGTCGGATCCAGGCGCAGCGCCTCGAAGTATTGCTCCAGGGCCAAGCCAGGCTGGTCGAGCCTCTCCAGTGCAGCCCCCCAGCGGTAGCGGCAGTCGGCGCGCTGGGGAGCAGTCTCCAGGCAGCGCTGGGCTGCTGCCGCCGCGTCGTCCCAGCGTTCCTCGGCGAAGGCCTGCTCGGCTTGGCGGGCATGAGCCGAGGCGATGTCCTCTCGCGGAGGTAGAAAGGGTTTGCTGGCCACAGGGCGCGGCGAAGGGGATGTGTTGGCTGGTTGTCGCGTCGGTGGATGGCTGGCACTGCACGCAACGACCATCCCGACCAACCCCAGCATGCTCCGCGGTTTCATTGCTCTGAGCCTGCACGACGGCACGAGTGTGGTCGACCATCGTGATGGTGACGACCATCGTGGTTCCGCAATGTGAACGTGGTTGCGCCGCACCAACCAAAACGACTGTGATGAGCGAGGTCGGCTGATGGAGAGTCGCGGGCCCCTTCCCCCTGTGGGTCGAACTTCACCCGGCTTGTTCGCGAGAGTCGGGGTGGACATTGCAGGCCGGTCGCTGGGTTGCTAGGGTATCTCGCGTTGGCTTCCTCGTTGGCTCCTGGACTGCTGGTCGCGGCACCACCGCTCGGTGATCCCAACTTCGAGCGTTCGGTGGTCCTGCTCGCCTCGCATGGCCCCGACGGGGCTTTTGGATGGATCGTGAACGGCCGCGCCATCATGCCCCTATCGGAGCTCTTGGTGCGTGCCGAGATCAAAAAGGAGCCGCCGGACATCGAGGGCGTGGTTCGCCTGGGTGGGCCAGTGTCGCCCGAGCAGGTGTGGTTGGTTTACAAGGTCGAGCATCGCTTCGACGGGATCGAAGGACAGTTTCCGATAGGTCCATTCATCCTGGCCACGCCGTCGCGCAAAGTCCTCGAAGCGATCGGGGAAGGGGGAACCCCCGCCAGCGTGATGGCCTTGGCGGGTTGCGCTGGGTGGGGTCCGATGCAGCTGGAGGAGGAGATCCGAAAGGGGGCGTGGCTGCCCACTGAGGCGGACGTGGGGGTGGTGTTCGACGTTCCCCGGGAAAAGGCCTGGGAACAGGCGTTCGCGCTGGTCGGGGCCAGCCCCATGGCCTCCACCTTCAGGACCGTCGGGTTGGCGTAGGAGCGTCGTGGTGCGGCCTCTCGTTGGAACCTGCCTGGTGGTGGGGCTGTGTCTTGGCGCGCGTTCGGCCAGTGCTCAGGCCTGTCCGAGTGAAATGGTTCGCATCGATTCGTACTGCGTGGACCGGTACGAGATCACCACGGTCGATCGCTCCACGATGGAACCCCTGTCGCCATTCTACCCACCGGCTCGCTCGGCCATCCTGCGGATTCTGGACATCTGGCAGGTGGAGGCTCCGCTGTGGGGGGACGAGCGGGCCAGGCAATTCCCGCTGCCCGAGCTGACGTCATGGCAACGGACCCATCCCTTCGTGCCCATGGCCAGGAGCGCCAAGGGTGTGGTGCCGCAAGGCTACTTGTCCCGTGACATTGCCAGAGCGGCTTGTCAGGCCGCTGGCAAGCGCCTGTGCACGATGGCCGAATGGCAGCGGGCATGTCGTGGGGAACGTGGCATGCAGTTTCCGTATGGGAATCAGTACCGACCGGGGGTCTGCAACGTGAATCGACCGATCCATCCGGCTGCGGTGTTGCATGGGAACTCGTCCTTGGGTCACCTCGATCCGCGGCTCAACCTAGTGGTCGAAGGCGGCGTGGGGCCGTTGCTGCGCCTGACGGGGGAGCTTACGGACTGCCGGAGCCGCTGGGGACAGGACGCGGTATTCGACATGGTGGGCAACCTGGACGAGTGGGTCGATGATGACGGAGCCGGTTTTCTGGGTGGCTTCTATGCGCGGACGACCTTTCAGGGTTGCGAGGCGCGCATCCGTTCCCATGCTCCTAGCTATTTCGACTACTCGACGGGGGCACGGTGTTGTCGCGACGCCCAACGTCAGGCATCGCCGTGACGATCCAGGATCTGAACCAGCCGGTCCAGCGCTGCATCGAAGCCACGCACCTCGGTTTCGGGGAAGGGTGACGGAGTCCACCGCGACCAACAGATGGCAATCAGACGCTCCTCGGGATCACGGGGGGAGGGGAAGGTGCGAAAGACCAGGTGGGAATCACCGTCCTCCGTCCAGTTCAGAGCAACGTCGCGATCGACGAGGTTGGAGAGCACCGTGCCGGTGATTGAGCCACCCCAACGAAGACCCAACGACACATCGCTGCCGACCGCACCAAGTCCTCCCGTGGTGGTCAACCATTGCATTAACGCTCTGCTCTCGGTGAAGAAGACGTGACCAAAGGCCGGCGCGGTTCGGGCAGGACGCATGAACCAGCGGACTTTCCGCTCTCGGTGGGGGTGGACCTGCAGCCCATGGCCCAGGAGGCTGAGCGCAGCCGACCAGGCCGACTGCATCCCAAAGTACTCATCCTTCGAGCGGATCCCTTCGTGAGTCAACAAGACCGCTTCCGGTTCGATATCCAGGGTCAAGCGCGAACTCCCCACGTCCAGGACCACCCGCTCCTCCGGAACGACCTCAGCCACGCGCAGCTTCACGCTCAACTTCAGGGAGGGCCAAGACAGGGTGATGGTTCCGCCCTCCGCGGCGTCGCCCACCACCGAATCGGCCTGCCATCCCGCCATCCCGCGTGCAGTCGAACAGGCAGTCCACAGCGCCTGCCGTGGTACGGCGATGCTCTGGCGAACAGTAATGCTACGAGTCACAACGATGGGTCACAACCCGACATCTCTTCTCCGATCTCACGGCGCGAGACGTGAGCCGGTCGATTGGTGGAGCAGAGGGGGATCGAACCCCTGACCTCCGCATTGCGAACGCGGCGCTCTCCCAGCTGAGCTACTGCCCCGGGGTGGGGACCCGCAAGGTAGCGGCCGGCGACCCCGTGTCAACCCAAAACGCCCCGCGAACCGGGGAAAATGGTTCCTCGTGGCGGGATTGGGTGGGCAAGACGGTTCTGGCCTACCGGGGCATTGACCGGACCCCGGCCGTGGTTACGTTGGCCGACGATCCCCGCCGACATGGCCACGGGCCCGGACCTTCCCGGCACCAGGCCGGATGGACGCGGTTGGCTCATCGCGACCGGACCCAGCCAGACGGGCCCCCCGCTTCAAGGAGAATTGGACACCATGGGCAAGATCATCGGCATCGACCTCGGTACGACCAACAGCGTCGTTGCGATCATGGAGGGCAAGGAGCCCAAGGTCATCGTCAACGAGGAAGGGTCGCGCTTGACTCCTTCGGTGGTGGCTTGGGACGACAAGGGCGAAATCCTGGTCGGACAGATTGCCAAGCGTCAGGCGGTAACCAATCCGGAGCACACCGTTTACTCCGTCAAGCGCTTCATTGGGCGTCGGTACGATGAGTTGAAGAGTGAGCTTTCTCGAATGCCCTACCAAATGGTGGCTGGACCTACGGGTGACGCGTGGGTCCAGGTTCGGGGCAAGAACATGGCCCCCCCCGAGATCAGTGCCAAGGTCCTGCAGAAGCTGAAGAAGGCGGCCGAGGACTACCTGGGCGATAAGGTGACCGAGGCGGTCATCACCGTTCCGGCCTATTTCAACGACTCGCAGCGCCAGGCCACCAAGGATGCGGGACGGATCGCCGGTCTGGAGGTTCGTCGGATCATCAACGAGCCGACGGCGGCCGCCCTCGCCTACGGGCTGGATCGTAAGAAGAACGAGGTGATCGCCGTGTACGATTTTGGCGGCGGCACCTTCGATATCTCCATCCTGGAAGTGGGGGACAACGTGGTTCAGGTCATCGCCACCAACGGAGATACCCATTTGGGTGGTGATGACATCGACGAGCTGGTCATGGAGTGGTTGGTCGCGGAATTCAAGCGAGACACGGGGATCGACGTGTCCAAGGACAAGATGGTCATCCAGCGGCTCAAGGACGCCGCCGAGCAGGCCAAGATAGAGCTCTCCACCAAGCAGGAGACCACCATCAATCTGCCATTTTTGACCGCGGACGCGAGTGGTCCCAAGCACCTGCAGAAGTCACTGACCCGCGCCAAGTTCGAGCAGATGATTCGGGAACTGGTGGATCGAACCATGCAGCCGGTGCAGCGCGCTCTCGACGACGCCAAGCGCGGTCCTGGGAGCATCGACGAGGTGGTCCTGGTGGGTGGCTCTACCCGTATCCCGATGGTTCAGGAAACCGTCACCAAGTTCTTCGGCAAGGAGCCGCACCGCGGCGTGAACCCCGACGAGGTGGTGGCCGTGGGAGCTGCCGTGCAGGGTGGTGTTCTGGCCGGAGACGTGCAGGACGTGGTGCTGCTGGATGTGACCCCCTTGTCCTTGGGGGTGGAGACCCTGGGTGGCGTGATGACGGTGATGATACCGCGCAACACCACCATCCCCACGCAGAAGAAGGAAATCTACTCGACGGCCAGCGACAGCCAGACCAGTGTGGAAATCCACGTTCTGCAGGGTGAGCGGGCCGAAGCTCGGTACAACCGCACTCTGGGTCGATTCCACCTGGAGGGTCTGCCTCCGGCGCCGCGCGGCATCCCCAAGATCGAGGTTTCCTTCGACATCGACGCCAATGGCATCCTCTCCGTGACCGCCAAGGACATGGCCACTGGCAAGGACCAACGCATCACCATTACGGCGAGCAGTGGTCTGGCTCAGGACGACATCGAGCGGATGGTCAAGGACGCCGCGTCCCACGAGGCCGAGGACAAGAAACGCCGTGATGAGGTGGAGCGGCGCAACAAGCTGGACAACCTCTGCTACACCCTGGAAAAGCAGATCGCCGAGAACAGGGAGAAGCTGCCCGCAGCCGACGTGGCAAATCTCGAAGCCATTTTGAAGGAAGGGCGAGAGGCGGTCGAGAAACGGGACGATGACAAGGTGCAAGACGTCCTAACGCGCTTGGAGAAGGAAGCCCATCAGATGGCCACCAAGCTGTACGAGGCGGCGGGTGCTGGGCCAGGTGGACCGGCTGGCGGAGCCCAGGCCTCGGGTTCGAATGACGGCAAGGGTGGAAAGAAGGACGATGTGGTGGATGCCGAATTCGAGGAGACCAACTAGGCCCACGCGAAATCCCGACGGCCATCGGTCCCGCCGTGTCGAGGTGGGCTCGCTATCTGGTTCTCAAGGCTGACCGCCCACGATAGAGTCGCCGTTATGCAAGCTGCTCGGCGTCTCGTTTCGGTCGTCTGTCTTGGTGTTTTGACTGCCGGTTGTGGTGGCGCACCGCCCAAGCCCACACCAGCTGTCAAGTCGGCGCGCCCGGAGGCGGTGCTGGTTGCGGCACCGCCTCCCGATCTGAGCCCCGTGCAGGCTCCACCGGAGTTGGTGGCGCGAGCCCGCCTAACCCGCCCCTCCGAGCTTTCCAAGGTGTTGGGCCAGTGGATGGGGCTGCCCTTCGACCCGCGGGCAATCGATGCTCTGGAGCCGGGCTTCTCGGACGCCATCCGTTTCGACGCCTCCTGGGAGGCTGCCGCAGCGCTCCCGGCCGATCCAGCCCGTGCTCTGGAACGACCCCTGGCGGTGGTTTCGGTGCCCGTGACCTCGGTTCCGAAAGCCAGGGAGTTGCTGACGCGCAAGTCCCAAAAGGAGCTGCTCCCTCTGGGCGACCATGGTTGGATTACCGACGCCGAATCATCGCTGAGCTGTGCAATCGCTCCCGCGGTTGGTGAGGCGAGTCATCGGATTGTCTGTGGCGTCGGGCGTGAAGACGTCGATACCTTGTTGCCCTACGCGACCCGAGGGCTTCCCCGTGAGGATTTCGGGGCCGCCGAGGCGTCGCTGTGGGTGGGCAGCGATGCTCTGCGGTCTCGCTATCAACCCTTGTTCCGGACCTGGAGAGCCGTGGCGGTGCCACTCTTGATGCGTAAGCTAGATTTGGACGATCCACGGTTGGACAAGCCGCTCGCTTCGTTACTGCATGGTGTCGGTAACGAGCTGGACGACCTGTTCCAGGACGTTCAGGACTCCTCCTGTCGCCTCAGCCACCACGTGGAGCCGGAGCGATTCGAGCTGGACTGCGAGTTCGGCTTTCGGAGTGCGCAGTCGCTGTACGCCAAGCTCCTCACGGACACGGCGAGTCGACAGACCGTGCCTCCCCCCCTCTTCCTGGATCTGCCCGAGGACGTGACCTCCGCCAGTTTCGGTGTGGCGTCTCGTGCCGAGCTGGCCCGCCCCTTGACTGACCGATTTGTCGACGCCATCGAGGGTGGGCTGTCGCATCTGGAGGTCAATCCAGGTCTGTCGCGGGAGCTCGGCGCGGCATTGCGCGACCTGCTGAGCGCCGATGTCGTCACCGTGACGGCCGCCGGGGAGGCGGCTCCAGCCACCCAGACCGAAAAGAAGCCTGGAGCCAACGTGACGCGGCCCTGGGGTGGTTCGGACTTTACGTTGGTTGGTTTGCAGGATCGCAGCAAGCGCTACGAGCGGATCCTGGATCTCTTGGTCCGTCTCAGCCAGGACCCGAAATTCTCGGCCGGTCTGGCCGAGCTGAGTGATGCCGTTCCCACCATCTTCACCGGTCTGGACTGGGGCAAAAAGGCGAACGGGACGGCTCCAATCAAGCTCAA
Organism: uncultured Polyangiaceae bacterium; assembly: GCA_964648165.1. Lineage (GTDB taxonomy): Bacteria > Myxococcota_A > Polyangia > Polyangiales > Polyangiaceae > FEN-1139. The sequence continues at coordinate 8,754 of CAZYKT010000059.1, forward strand.
AAAGAAGGTGGTCAGGGGTCTTGCGCAGGCGCGTGGCTACGAGTTGCAGTTCCCCAGCATCGCCCCAGAGCGCTCCGAGTCGACGTCAGTCACCCAGGGCCGCTCCAAGCCGAAGACCGCCAAGGATCCGAAGCGAACCGTTGATCGCCTCAGTATCATCCTGCTGCCAGACGGAGATCGAACCTTCCTGGCCTGGGGATTCAATGAGGATGAGATGGTGAAACGCCTCAAGCAGTGCGCCGATCCCAGTGAGTTGCGCAAGCTGGGCGGTCGAGCCGATCTGACCAGGCTTCGCGGGACGACTGCCAGTGCAGCCGGGTTCGTCACCCTGATGGGTTTCAAGAGCAGTCTCTTGGCGGCTGCCGATTCCACGGTCGAGCGAACACGAATCGAGTCGATCATCGCGGCGCTTCCCCACGGTGGAAAGACCCCGATGACCTGGACGATGACCCTTTTGCCCCAGGCCAAGGCGGTTCGGGCCAAGGCGTCGTTCGTCCTGAATCGGGACGTGTTCGACGACGTCGCGGCGATGTTGGCCGGTATCATTCCCTCCCTATAGTAGAGGGGCAAGGGAGCGTCGGGGCCGGCCAATAGGCCTGCTAATGGCTCAAGAGGTCGAAAAATTGGTGTTAGCGGGTTCCTTCGTGTAACCCAAACACCTACATGAACCTACTCCGCCGGTTCGCAACGACTGTGGGTCTCGCAGGGGCCGCGCTCACGGCTTCGGGGGTGGCCTGGGGTTGGGTCGAGACCTCGATCACATCTCATGCCGTCAACGTCCAGGTCGAGCGTTCCGGCAAGGCGGTGGTGTCCCAGGAGCTCGCGATTCGAGTCCGTGGAGGCCCCTTCCGCGACATCGAGATTGCCGGTGTGGATTCCGACGCAGAACCCGTTGCTGGTGCGACCATCGAGTCCACGAGGCCCGGAGCCCAGGCCAAGAGCCTTCCGGTTCTGGTCTCCCGCGGCGACGACGACTCCCTGCGCCTCGAGATCGAGAGCGAGAAGGGGCTGCGCAGCGGCACGTATCTTCTCCGTGTTGGCTACCACACCAATCTGCGCGCCCGGGGCCTACTTCGTCGGCGCGGCTCCTGGATCGAGCTGGACTGGGTGGGGCCCCGTTTGGATTCTGGTTTGGATGCGGCCAAGGTCACGCTCAACGTTCCGAGCGCGGCCATTCTGCCGCGCCTTCCGGAGCTCGATCGCTCCGACGAAATGGCCGATCTGGCCGGGCTCTCCGGGGGAGCCATCCTGAGCAGCACTCGACGTGGCGCAACCACCGACGCCATCGATCTGGTTCGCCCTCACGTTGCCCGAGGGGAACCTGTTTTGTGGCGGGTGTGGGTCAGCCCCGACGCCTTCGATCCGCTGGCCACCAAACCTTCTCTGGGTTCCAGCCAATCCACCGCGCCCGCTCGGTCCCTGCGGCTGGAGCAGCGCCTGTTGCCCTTGGTTGTGGGCCTGACTCTGGCGGCCGCGTTCGCGACACTGATGCTGCTCAAACACCGACGCCTGGCCATCGACGCCGCTCAGGAGCAGGTCAAGGTTCGGGCCTTGGTCCCGCTAGCACCCATCCCTAGAGCTGCCCTGGCCGCTCTTCTGCTTGCCTTCGGCTTCTTCTGCGCCCTGCGCCTGGACGAGCCCTCGCTGGGAGCGGTGGCTCTTGCCGCCGTGCTGGTGCTCGGTGCCTACCGCACGCCGAGGATGTCGAGGGCTCCCCGAGGGCCGGGCCGGTGGTTACCCATTACGTCCCAAGAGGCGTTCGCGGTGTCTGCACGTCGTTCCAAGACGGGGTGGTTGGACGCGTCGTGTGCGAAGGGCCGTTTGGTTCTGGGTCTATGGACTTTGGCTTGTGTCGTCGCAATTGCGCTGGGCTTCCGCCGTGACGCCTATCAGACCCTCCTTTTCGGATTGGCCATGCCGCTGCCCTGGCCTCTTCTCTTGACCGGGCGAAGCGCCGACTTGCCTTCGAACAGGCGCCGTCAGGCTCAACGTCTGCTGGGACGCCTGTATCGTAGCTTGCTTCGCCAGTCCGAGTTGCGGGTCGCGCCGATGGGGCGTTTCCCAACCGGTTCGAGCCAATTCGACGAGCTGCGCCTCCGAGTCATCCCGCGCCATGCCAAGGCGGGCTTGGTCGGTATCGAGGCGGTGTGTGAGACGGATGCCTGGGCCTCGCCGGAGCTGGCCGTCCTGGTTCGCGCCTTGAAAGGCAGTGCCGCTGCACGGTGTATGGCCGGTTGGGAGAATCTCCGAAGGGGACGCAACGCCACCGAGCAGGTCGCGGTGTTGACCCCGCGACTGCCCGGGCTGTGGTTCGCCAGGCGCCTCGTTGGCGAGCTTGCACGGGACCTGAGCGACGCTCCGCTGGTGGCGTTTCAGTCGTCGCCTTCCAAGCAGTCGCGCAGATCCCCAGGCAAGGGTTCGGTCACGTCGAAGCCCGGGATGTCCGCGGTTCCCGACCAAGCCAATCGACAGGCGTGCAGTCCGTGGCGCCCTGGGGCCAACCCAGGTTCTGGAGCCGCTCCATAGAGCCGATCATTGACCAGCGGGAAGCCGGCTCCCGCAAAATGTGCTCGGATCTGGTGGCGCAGAGCCCGGGCCACGACGACCTCTACCAGGGCCATCGGTCCACGCCGGTTCAGGACCCGGTAGTGGGTCATGGCCGGTCGGGATCGTTCCAGCAGAGCCTGCCTCTTTGCATCACCGCGGTTCCGACAGCTCTTTGCACCGTGCTTCGCTCCGAGCGTCATGGAGCCGTTCGCGAGCTGGGTCGAGGTTTGCTGGCCCAGCGCCACCACTCGCGGCGAACTCGACGAAAGCCGACTCAGCCTGGCCGTGAAGATCCCCTGTTCGGGCAGGTCGACGGCACGCACCAGGGCAAGGTACGTCTTTTTGAGTGCTTCCGAGGCAAGTGCCTCGCGCAGCGCCACGAAGGCCGTCTCGGAGCGGGCCGCCACCAGCAGGCCCGAGGTGCCGACGTCCAGGCGATGCAGAATCCCCGGCTCCAAAGGCCCGTACCCAATCTGGGCCATCTCCGGGAACCGTGCCAGCAACGCATTGACCAGGGTGCCGGTGGTGCGCCGACCAACCGGGGTGGTGGGTTGTCCGGCAGGTTTGGCAACGACCACCCAGGTGGGGCACTGCTGACGAATATAGAGCTCAGTATCAGGCTCGGGTAGCACCTGCCAGTGCGGCGAACCGTGCAAGAAAACGCAGGCCCCCGTTGCCAGCAGTGTGCTCTTTTTGGCCTGCACCTGACCCACCGAGACCAGGCCCTGCCGGCACAGCTCGCCCACGCGTCGGCGGGACAGCTGCCACGGGGAAAAGCGCAGTCCGATGTCCAGACGGACTCCGTTCAATCGTTCCGGAACGACCCAGCAACGACCGTCATCTACCATTGGCCGACGACGCCAGCCGTCCATGCCCCCGCCCCGGCCACCAGGGGCGTGGCGTTGGGTGACACGTAGGGAAGGATGGTGAAGGTTCGCGACTGCGACGCATCGGACTCGTTCCATCCGCGAGTCAGGTACCAGCCCACGCCCGCTCCGACCACCGTGCCCAGACCCACGCCGACCAACCAGGCACGCTGTCGTTCGACCGGCAGGGGCTCTGCCTTCACGAACAGCAGAGGACTCCCCGCGGCCGCTCCGGTCAAGGCACCCAGGCCGGCGCTGATGTCGATGAAGACCACCCTTGATGGGGCAACATCAACCAGGGTTGCCGCCGCTCCACCCAGCAACACCCCGGCGTTGGCACCGAAGCCCATCCCCCGTCGGGGGACGATGTCGGTGGATCCACGCACGGTCATCTCCCCCAGGGCTCCCAGGAAGGTTCCGAAGAACCCCCCGGAATGGGCGACCAGCGCTGGCCCCTCGCCGATATCTCGAGTGGCCAGGACTCCAATGGCCAGGGTCATGCCCGAGGCAGCTCCGACCAGGCCGTAGACATAACGGTCAGTTGACGGTTCGACATCATATCCTGCGGCGAGCAGCAGGCCACCCGCGGTGGGCCAGAGAGCTCCCGCGTTAATGTACCACGCGTCGCCCACGCCGATGTCCCACTCCTCCGTCGCGATCATCGAGGCACCCAGCCCCATCCCCGTGCCCAGAGCCATGAGCGGATAGGTCAATCGTGGATCATCGGAACCACTCGCCCGTTGGAGCGAGTAACCCATGCTGCCGCCCAGCGCGGCACTGGTGATGGCCAGGACGCCGCGTCCAGCCGACCTTGGCGGCTGCACGGGCTGCCCCACGATTTCGCCGGAGGTCTTCGCCGCCACAGAGGGTTCCGCTTTCCATGGGGTGTCCCGCTCCACCAGGTCCGTTACGGCTCGCGCCGTTCGGACCGCCAGGTCATCAGGCGAGACAGGCTGAGCCAGGACTCGAAGCACTCGCGAATCAGGTGGTGCCGCGGTGAGCCGCAGGACGAAAGCCCCGTTCTCGACCGCCAGAACCGGAACGAAGACCCACCGCCCCTTGGCCAGGGCCAGCAGATCCTGCTCGCTGGGTTGGGATCGCTCATCCACGCCTTCGGCGGTAAGGCTCGAGCTGGCCTCCAAGTCCAACCCCACGTCCTGGACTGCTTCCTTCATCAGTCCATCGATCCGTCGCGCAGCGTCCAGGGCCCTGACCTCCAGGGGACTCGGTGCTGGTTCGGCCGGCGCACAGGGGGGGCGGGGCGCGACGATCGTCGGCAGGACCAGTGCCCGAACCGGCACTGTCGGGGGGGCCTTGGCCCAAGCGGGGCCCGTGCTCCCCAAGAGGGCCACGCCAGCTATCAGGGACAAGACGCACACGGGGGACGACATGGGCAGTCCTCAGAACATGACCGTCGCGTTGACCCAGGCGTCGAAACCGCGCTCGCCTTCCACGTGAAAGCGACGACCGACGGTGTTGATCAACTGACGGTAGTTGGGATTGGGTATGCCGGTTGCGTCCAGGATTGCCTCACCATCGGCGTCGGTGCCCACCTGCTTGCGGCAGGGTCCCGACTGATCCTCTCGGTTCTTGAAGTTCGAGTTGCACGCCTGGTCGTAGGTGATGACGTGTGACTGCACGATGGAGAGTGCACTGCCCACGACGAATTTGACGTACTGGGCCGCTTGCCAGACGAATTGGGCACTCAGGCGGTTTTTCAGGTGTCCCTGCACGTCGGTCAAGCCGGTGAAGTAGACCCGCTGGGAGTCGGTGTCGATGACGCTGGTTCCATCTGCCCCCGCGCGATACGAGGCGTAATTGGGTTCGCGCAGAGAGTCGGCTGCGCTCGACCCCAGGGCATCGAACAGAGGCGAGTAGTCTCGTCCTTCGGAGCGGTAGGTGCTGTCGAGTCGGAAGTCCAGCGTGAGGCGCTGGTACTGGTCACGTACTTCCCAGGGAATGACGGCCATTCCCACGGTCATCGTCCCCTCCAGGGGGGGGTGATTGACCAGCGACGAATCCAGATCCACAAGATTGTAGTCGCTCGAGGCATTGGGGAACTCGGCCAGCATCCGGAAACCGCCGTAGGGCTCGATGTACTTGACGCGCTTGGAAAGGTAGGTGTGGACCTCTAGCCCGGTTACGCCGCGACTGACGCCTGGCTTGCGAGTTGCTGAATCGGAGCCTTCCAGGCGTTCCGCGTCGTAGCGGCCGTTTCGATTGGTATCACCGGGTGCGGCACAACCGACCTGCCCCGCCGCTGGATTACGGTTGCAGGCATGGAGCGGCTCGGAGACGTCCCACCGCGTCTCGAAGCCGAAGATCCAGGAGGGCCTCGAGGGGTTTCGGTATTGATTGAGCACCCCGACGTCGAGCCCCAATGCCAGATATTCGATGCCGCTTCGGGTGGGCGCGCTGAAGGGGACGCTGAACAAGACCTCGTTCGGTGCTCCCTGGGTCGCCAAGGGATCCCCGGAGGCGTCGCTCCCGCTGGTGAGCCGCCGGTCGTCGGACAGGATGATGGGCAGGCGCAGGACCAACGCCAGGTCATGGTACAGCCCCACGTCGGCTCGGGCATTCAGCCGATGGACCGTCTGCCGGTAGCCCGCCACTTGCAGACTGCCTCGTGTATAGCCGCCGCCAGAGGCGGCTCGGTCGGCACGACTGTATTCGCGCAGGATGCGGCCGCTATTCCGCTCGTACTCGTAGCCCAAGGACAGGTTGATATCGAAGGGGTCCGACTCGTCGAACGCGTCGACCACCTGGGTCACCTCGGTCGAATCCGAATGGATGGGAGGCTCGCTGGTGGGATGAGGTTCTTCTGCCCACGCCGACGAACCACCAAAACCGATGCTCAGACCGATGGACCAGAAAATGGCCCGGATCCCGCAAGGGGTCGTCCGTCCTGTTGCGGTGCACATGAATACCTTGGAGCGACGCTAACCGTCAGGTTGGCGGGGTGTCAATCAGATGCGAACGGATGGCCGGGCAGCTCGGCGCAACTTTCTGTCCGGCCTGCCGTGACCACTTCGAGAAACTGCCCGGGGACCTAAATTGATCGCTCCACCCCGGAGGCCGGGCACCCAACCCATTGCCACGTCGAGCGGCCTCACTGGTTGGGGCCACGGACGCTTGGAGCGGGACGAACCGTCAGCGGTCTTCGTGCGGTCTCCTCGTGCACCTCGAAGATGTCCGAGGTGATGTCTTCCACGGCCAGCTCTTCCCGAGCCTGCCCCAGTTCTCGATTGGTGTCCGCCAAGCGGTCCGCCAGCACACCCAGGAATTGCCACAGGAGCTTGACCGCCAATTGATGTTCGTTACGCAGGATGTCGAAGAAGTCGGAACGGCGAATCACCATCATCTCGCTGTCCAGATCGCTCTTGACCGTGGCGGATCGCGGCTGATTGCGGACCAACGCCATCTCGCCGAAATGATCGCCAGGCTTCAAGGTGGCCAGGGGAGTGTCTCCGCGCATGACTTTGACGCTGCCGGTCAGCACGATGTAGAGCTCCTCGCCCTTGTCCCCTTCGTTGATGACCGTTTCGCCATCCTGATAGGCAACGACCTCGACCACCTGCAACAGCCTGAGGATCTCGCGGTCGTTCAGGGCACGGAACAGTGGCATTCGGGCCAGAATGTCGCGCTTGAGCTGCAGCTTGCGCGCCCGTTTCTCGTCGCGAGCCGCCGGATCGCCCACGGTGACGATGACGGTGGTGATGTTGTCCTTGCCGCCTCGCTGGTTGGCGGCAGCAATCAGCACCTGGGCTGCCTGGTTCTCGTCCTCGGCGCCCAGCATTCTCCCCAGCTCCTCTACATCATCCTCGAAATAGCCGGAGAGTCCGTCGGAGCAGAGCAGGAATCGATCTCCCGCGATGAGGTCGACGACCAAGCTATCGGGTTCCGCGTGTTCGTAGACCCCGATGGCACGAGTGATCGCGTTCCGCTGGGGTAGCTTGTCGATCTCTTCCTTGGGCAGTTTCTTGCGCTTGAGAAGCTCATTGTAGACATTGTGGTCTTCGGTCAGCTGTTCCAAGACCCCGTCGCGGAGCAGATAGATGCGACTGTCTCCCACGTAGACCACGAAGGCCTGGTGCCCAGCGACCAGAATACCGACCAGGGTGGTACCCATCCCACGCTTTTCCAGATCCTTCTGTGCCTCGTCGTGCACCCGACTCGAGGCACGGTTGATGGCATTCTCCAAGAGGCTGATGATCTGGCGACGAGTGACGCGGTCAGCTCCCGACTTGCCGGTGACATAGGCGTCAATCCATTCCGCGCATCGCTTGATCTCTTCGTGGAAGGTGCGGATTGCCAGGGCGCTGGCCACCTCGCCAGCAGCATGGCCCCCCATGCCATCACAGACCACGTACAAGCCCAACTTCTTGTCGACCAGGAAGTTGTCCTCATTGTGGTCGCGTTCCTTACCAACGTCGGTCAGCGCTGCGAACTTGGTGTCACCGGTAATCATCGAGCTTTGGAGTCTATCCCAGCCCGGTCCCCCCCAGCCACCACGGTCCGCGGGGCTGTCGAGAAAGATCGGGTCCCGGCGCGTGCTGGGGGAACGGCTCAGCGGCCAACCGGCGCGTGGATCCACGGGATGGGCCAGAAGGACGCCGCCTAAGGGGACCGTTCGGGTGCCAACACGCCGAGGTCCCGAAGGGAGCAGTGTGCATTCCGGGCGACGATGACGTGGTCCAGCAAGGTCAATCCCACCGCCTTGCAGGCGTCCTGGACGGCGCACGTCATGGCAAGATCCTCCGAGCTTGGGTGGGGATCGCCGCTCGGGTGGTTGTGGACGAGCACCATGGCGGCCGCACCGTCGCGGAGTGCCGGGCAGAGCAGATCACGGGGAGTCACGGCGCAGCCGTGCAGCCCACCTCGGGAGACGCAGCGGGATGCCAAAAGGAGGTTGGCTCCGTCCAGTGACAGCTGCCAGAGTTCCTCGTGCTCGAGCTGCTTCAAACGCGGGCCAGTCCAGGTCAGTACCGAGGCAACGGACTGGATGGTCCGGCTCCTGGCGGTGGGGGCAACTCCCCGGCGCCCGAGTTCGAAGGCGCATCGCAGGCGGTTGGCGAGGCCCGGCGGGATCCCGCAACGTTCCGTCAGCGCTGTTGCGCCCAGGCGGGCCAAGCCATGCACTCCTCCCGCGTACTCGAGCACCCGATCGGCCCGTTCACGATGTGACCGTCCATGGCGGCGGTCCGCGAGCAATCTTGCCAAGAGATCGCGGTCGGAAAGCTCGCTGACCGCGGGAAAGGTTCCGGTAGGCTCCCGGCCGGTTCCGACGAACGGTTCGTTGTCCATTGCTTCTGGGAGCCCCAGCGAGGAACGTGCCACCGCCAAGGGTGCGTGGGCGCCGCAAGAATCGAACCACCGCCAGTGGCGGGTGCCGGCCAGGCGCCGGCGGGTGGCCACTGTCCTGCCTGGCCTCGAGGAACTCGAGATTGCTCGGCAAGCTTGGCCCGGCTACGGTCCGATCGTGGATCTCCGGACCCGCACCTCACTTTTCTGTGGTGCCCTGGCGCTGGCCATTGGCATCTCGACCCTGTTGCGCGGCAAGATCCGCCGCCCCGCGGCCACCCTGTCGGCCTTCGCCATCAACATGGGACTCTGGTACCTGGCCCAATGGTGGTACCAGTGGGAGAGGAGTGATGTGGCAGCGCGGCTAACCGCCGTGCTGGCCATCCTTTTGCCTCAGTCGGCGATCCACCTGTTCGAGTCACTGGTCCCTCATCCCCGCTCCCAGAGCATCCTGGTGCGGACCGCCAGTCTCCTGATGGTCCCGGTGTTGGTGCTGGCTCTGTCGCCCTGGGGAGATAGGGGCTGGGCTCGCACCGTCGTCTTCTTCTATGTCTTCGGTCTGATTGCCGCCGGTCTGGGTTTCTTGGCTCTGCGTGGGGAACGGAGTGGTTCGTTCGCCACCCAACGGCGGGTTCGGTTCTTGGTCCTGATCGGCACCCTGGCCAATGGGTTGAGCCTCTCGGACTTCCTCTGGTTCATCGGTGCTCCGCTGCCGCCCATTGGTGCGGTCCTGACCATCCTCTTCTTGTACGTTCTGGCCCAGTCCCTCACCCGTGAGCGCCTGGTCGATCTGTACGACCTATTGGGCCACTGGGTCTTGAACGCCACGCTAGCCTTTTGTCTGGCCGGGATCTTCTACGTGTTCGTGGTGCTCTTTGGCGGGTTCGAGACCATGTATCTGGGTGCGATCGTGGCGGCGGTGGTCATCCTGGTGCTGTTCGAGCCCCTTCGTCAGAAGATGGAATCGACCATCCACAACGTGTTCTTTCGGGAGCGCGCCGAGCTGGAGCGTGCCGTGGGACGTGCCCGGGCTCAGCTCGTGCACGTCCTCGAAGTCTCGGAGATGAGCCGGGTCGTCCTTTCCTCCCTGGAGGAGTCGCGGCGGGCAACAGCGGGGGCCCTGTACCTGCGGGACCCGATCGGGAACGATTTCCTGCTGGTCGGCTCCTTCGGCCCGCCGGCAATCGCGCGGATTGATCTGGTCACGGCGCGGACTCTCGTCGAACGCCTCGACGAACGCGGTAGCTTGGTCCTGGAGAACCTGGGAACCGAGGCGGCTGAGCAGCGGCGCCGTGGACAGCTCCGGGAGGCTGAATCCGACGAGCGGGTTCTGGGGGCGGCCGACGTGCTGGGGCCCTTCAAGCAGGGCGTATGTTTGGGGATTCACGGGGGCGGTCCCGCGCTGCTGGGTATCCTGTGCCTGGCTGATGATCGGGTGCGAGACGCTTTCTCTTCGGACGATGTTGGAATCCTGGAGCCTCTGGTGATCCAGGCCAGTGTGGTCCTGGAGAATTCGCGACAGTACCGGCGGATGCGGGACCGAGACAAGCTGACTGCTCTGGGGCAGATGGCGGCCGGGTTGGCCCACGAGATCAAGAACCCGCTGGGTGCCATCAAGGGTGCGGCGCAGCTCTTGGGTGAAGACCAGTACCCAAACGCCACGGATCCGTCCTCTCGGGAGTTCATTCGTATCATCCTGGACGAGGTCGAACGCCTGGACCGACTGGTCGGCAGTGTGTTGGATTACGCCCGCCCCTCCAAGGGCAATCCGGGCCTGGTGGATGCCAACGCCCTGGTTCGACGGACGCTTCAGCTCCTGGCTACGGAGCGCAAGGAAGGTGTGACCATCGAGGTCCAGTTGGCTGATGACGTGGCAGAGATACGGGCTGATCCCGAACAGTTGCGTCAGGTGCTGATCAACCTGGTCCGAAACGCCGAGCAGGCCATGAATGCTCGAGGTGTCATCACCATCACCACCTGGCAGCGTCGGGGCTGGAGGCCCGCCTGGAGTGGCTCGAATGCTGGCAGTGACTGGGTGGAGATCGCAATTCGAGACGAAGGGCCCGGCATTCAACCGCAGGTCCTAGACAGCCTTTTCGTACCGTTCTTCACCACCAAGATCAAGGGTACCGGGTTGGGGCTGGCCATCAGCCAACGTCTGGTGGAAGCCATGGGCGGGCGCATTCAGGTTGCATCTCGTCCCGGTCAGGGTTCGACCTTCAGCGTGGTGTTGCCGGCGGCCACGGTTGACACAACCCCGCGGCCGGCCACCGTGTTACATCCCGTCGGGTAGAGGAGTCCGAGCGGTTGGGCCTCACGGGGACCGATGCACACGGCGTGCGGGAGCGTCCGGCAGTTCCCGTGACTGCGCCGGACCGGCCCCCAAACCTGCCCCTGTCCTCAGTCAAAACGCCGGTTGGCTCCGACTCCGGGCGTCGGCGCGGTGGTCTTGACCGCCCGACGACGGGAACGCTAGGCTCATTGCCTCGACGTTGGTCAATTCGTGGGCCCTCGAGAGGCTCCCTTTCCTTCACCATGGTTCCTGGACCCCGCAGCAACACCGCATCCGGCAAGGACTCCGGCGCACATCGGATCGGATTTGCGTTGCGCTTCATCTCCGGCAAGTACCAAGGCGGAGAGTATCCGCTCGAGGAGGGGGCGGAGGTGGTCATTGGCCGATCCAGTGAGCTTGATATGGTCTTGGTGGAGGAACTCGTCTCTCGCAAGCACGCGCGAATCATGGTGGATGGTGGAGTCATCTCCGTCGAGGATCTGGGGTCGACCAATGGCACGTTCGTGAACGGCGAGCGGATCCGCAAGGCGACTCTCCGTGAAGGGGATCGGGTGCTTGTCGGGACCAGCATCCTCAAGCTCGTGGCGGCGTCGATCCCCCGGATGGCGACGGTCGAAGAGGCGGAGGGGTCTCCCGGGCGTTCCTTCGCCAAGATGAGGACTATCACTCCTACGGGTGAGGAATCGCCTCGCATGACGGGCAATCTGGAGGAGATCCCTCTGCCCGATTTGCTGCAGCTCTTCGGCAACAGCAAGAAGACAGGGGTGTTGGTGGTTCGCACCGCGGATCAACGAGGGAGCATTCACCTCAAACAAGGCGATATCCATTTCGCCCTCATCGAGGGGAAAGACTCGCTCGATCCATTCAAGGCCGTCTACCGGATGCTGCAATGGACCAAGGGTGTTTTCGAGCTCGAGCCCCCGGCAGACCGACAGTTCGAAAAGCCCATCGATCGTGGCGTCCAAGAGATACTGATGGAGTCCTTCCGGCAGCACGACGAATTCGGGGTCGTCAGCCAAACCCTTCCGCCCATGGATCAACGGCTGGCGCTGAGGCTGCCCCTGGTTGCCCCCTTGCACGAGCTGGAACCCAGCCATTTGGAGGTGCTCCAGTTGGCTCTCAATTGTGCCAATCTGGAGTCGGTGTTGGATCGCAGCGCCAGCAGTGATCTGGACACCGGGAGGATCCTGGCCAGCCTTTTGTCCCGCGGATACTTGCAGGTAGCACCGAATTCCTGACGCCGACGAGTTCCGGGCGCCCGCGTCAGGTCCAGTGGCCCGCCTTGAGCGCTGCCGGATCATACTGACGAATGCGGGGGCCGACGGTCTCGCGAAAGACCGTTTCGTCGTCGACGTCCGTGTCATCGGTGGAGAATCCCTGGGCCAGCTCCATACCGACCGCGAGGATACGAACGAACAGCGCGAAACTGGAGGCACAAAGGCGAGGCTTCCAGGACTCGGTGCCGCACATGGCCGTGTAGACGGGGCAATCCCCTTCGGCATCGGGTAGAGAGGTGTCCAAGAAATAGGGGTCACCGAGCAGCGTGCTGTGGGCGATGATGATCCAACTGGGCTTCCAACCGTTGGACAAGGGTCGGTCCTGGGGAGTCCCCGATTCGGTCAGCGCGAATCCCTGCTGTTCCTGCAGGAGCTCGGCAGACGGAACCAACCGAACCCTCTCGGCCGGGGTTCGGGTCTCGACGTCGATGGGGTCCGCCGCCAGAAGGAAGTCTCGATAACGACGAGGAAGATGGAGCTTCGCCTTCAGGGCATCGACCCGACCAGGGTCGGCGCGTCCAAAGGAAGCGGAGAGCCTCGGATTTCTGAAACACTCTTTGAGGGCCGAAACGGCCTCGGCCAGATCGCTATCCACGGGGCGACCCTCTTGCCGCTTTCACGGCGGTCACGGGCTAGAGCGCTAGACATCAACCATCGGTTCCGACACAGGCGGATCCCGGCCTTCTTTCGGCACGGTGAAAGCTACCGGAGAAGACCCACGGCTGGCAACTCCACCCTGGACCAGCGGCAACGGCGGCCGATCAACCGGCACACTGGCCCAAAGGCCGACCGAATCAGCCCGACCAGGCAGACCGCGTGTTGTTGAAAACGGCCACCAGATCGGCGGCCCCGCAATTTTGTGCCGCATCGATGGCCTGCTCGATGCAGTGAAGTGCCTCGGCATTTCGCTCCCGTCCGCGGGCGACGTGGGCCAGTGCCCCGAGCAAGCGAGCTCGCTCGCTGCTGGTGGGCGTCGCGTAATCGAGGGCCTCGCGAAGGATTCCCTCTGCGTCCGAGTAGCTCCCGGCTCGGGTCAAGGCAGCTCCCAGCTTTCGACTGAAGATGATGACGGCGCGCATCGGATCGTCCAGCTCACCTCGAGCGATTTCGCGTCGAGCCAGATCCAGACCTCGGCGCAGCGCCAGGATCTCCACTGCGACGTCCCCTCGCTGCGCCGCCGCCTCCGCGACCCGCTCCAGCAACAACAGCGCATGAAAGGAGTCCTCGGCGAGGTAGGCGAGTTGAGCTCTTGCCTCCAGTGGAGTCTGTCGACGGTTGGCCACTGCCAGAGCCTGGGCATGCAGCTCTCGTCTCACCTGAGCCGGAATCGCCGCCAGCACGACCTCACGCAACAAGGGATGATCGACGCTCAGCTCCGAACCGGAGGTCCAGACCATACCGCGTTGTTCCAGGAGCCGAATCGCCTCCTGAACATCGTCGGAAGGGGGGGTGAGCTCGGCGACCAGCGAGGCATCGACTCGATCCCCGAGGACGGCCAGGGCCTGAAGAGCATGGCGCGCGGCGGGTGGCAGGACGTCCAACCGTTGCGAGAACAGATCGGCAAGACGCCCAGCGGGATCCGTCCCACCATCCTGGGCGTAGCGCAGTAACTGGTCCAAGAGCAGCGGTAGGACCTCGGGGCCGGGGAGTCCGGTTGCCGGTGCCTCGGCACGAGTTGCACGCAACAGTCGTTTGGCACTCTCCAAGGGGATTCCCTTGAGGTACCGACAGGGATGGCGAGTGCTCCACTGGGGGTCAAAAGTCACCGGGTGAGCCCCCAGAACCAGGACCGGTAGCTCCAGGTACTCCCCAACCAGATCCCGGATGGCCATCTGGCTCGGCGTGTCGATCCGATTCAGGTCATCCACCGCCAGGATGATGACCTCCGGATTGAACTGATCGTGGGCGTGCCGCAGGGCCCAGCGCAGTGCACACACGCGCGCATGGCGCTTCTCCGCCGGACTGAGGGAATCCAACGCTGCATCCGACTGGCCCAGGATTTCCGAGAGCCCCCGCAGCGTAGCCTCATCCATGCTGGACCGATGGTTCTGCCCCAGCGACTGCAGGTCGACGACCACCATCTGCTCGATGGCATCCTTTAGAGCGAAGCAGGGGACCTCTGCCCAGTCCGGATCCGGCCCGGTGATGACCACCATCGCTCCAGTGTTCTCGGCGTGTCGTAGATAGTCGTGCAGGAGCCGAGTCTTGCCGGCCCCGACCTCACCCAGTATGCGGGCTGCCACCAGCTCCTTTTGAGCGGACTGTTGGCATTCCAGCAGCCAGTCCCAGTCTTCCTCTCGTGCCAGTAGCACCAAAGGTAGCTGCACCTCGCTGGCGCGAATGGGTGGATTGCTCTCGCTGGTCAGGCGGGCTCCGCACTCCAAACAGAAGCGTCCTGCCGGAACCATCAAGCCGCACCGCGGGCACGCCAGGGACGGGAGCTCCCCCACTGAGGGGACCGAGTTGGGCAGCGAGCGGCCCGGGGGGGGACGGGTCTGTGCCATCTCCAGGGCAGCACGCAGGGCGTCCGCGAATTCCTGGGCGTCCTGGTAGCGCTGATCCGCTTCCTTGCTCAGGGCCTTGAAGACGACGTCGACGAAGGCGTCCGGGATGTTGCGGTCCGGCGCGATTTCCCGAGGATCGGGGGGCGTCACCGACAGATGCATCATGACGACCTGAGTGGGGCTATCCGCCTCGAAGGGGAGGCGCCCGGTCAGGAGTTGAAACAGCATCACCCCCACCGCATACAGATCGCTGCGACCATCGATGGGGTCTCCCCGCCCTTGCTCGGGGGCCATGTAGTCCGGTGTGCCGCACACGATCCCGGGGCTCGTCACATTGGTTGGAAACTGGGTGTCCGTGCGCAGCTTGGCCAGCCCAAAATCCAGGACCTTGACGAAATCCCCGCCGCGCCGCAACGGCTCGAGAACCACATTCTCGGGTTTGAGGTCACGGTGCACGATGCCCAGAGCATGGGCCTCGAAGAGCGCCGAGAGGACCTGTGTCAAGACATTGACGATGCGCGCAAATGGGAGCAGGCCTTCCTCGTAGACCACCCGCGCCAGGTCCTTGCCGCGCAAGAACTCCATGATGAGGTAGGGCTGTCCATGTGGCGTTCTGCCGAAGTCATAGACAGCGATGGAGTTCGGATGGTTCAGCTGGCTCGCCGCTCGGGCTTCGGTCAGGAACCGAAGGGCCGCGTTCTCGTCCGCGAGCAGGTGGGGATGGATGACCTTGACCGCTACCGTTCGTCCCAGAACGCTCTGTTCGGCTCGATACACGCGCCCCATCCCGCCCACGCTGATGAGATCGAGAATGTGATAACCGCCCTGGAGGGTTTGACCCACGAAGGCGTCACCGCTCTGATCCGACACGGTGGCGATCGGAAAGCCACACGCGGGGCAATAGTGATGCTCGGCCGGGCTGCGAGTCTCGCACTGTGGACAGATCCGGCTTGGCGTCGATGAGACCATGAGAGAGGGAAGGGGAAACGCGGATTTAGACGGAGGCCAATCGGCCGCACTTCGGTGGCGGCTCCGAAAGCCCCCCGAGTATCCTCCAAGGACGGCCTCTCCGGAAAGGGGGCGTTCTCGGATGTCCGGGGGTGTTCGCCGACCGTCGACTCGGTGTAGACTGGCTCCGCATGGCCCATCGTGTTCGCCTCGGGGAGTTGCTGGTCGACGCCAAGGTCATCAGCCGAGAGCAGCTGGAGCAAGTGCTGGAGCGACAGAAGACCGATCCCCGGCGTTTGGGGACCCTGTTGGTGGAGTCCGGCCTCGTGACCGAAACTCAGGTAACGCAGCTCCTCAGCCAACAGTTGAGCGTGCCCTGGGTCTCGCTCTACCACGTTGATTTTTCTCGCCAGCTCCTGGATCTGGTGCCCCAGGAACTGGCAGAGAAGTACTGTCTGGTTCCGATCTTCGTGCGCCGAATCAGGGGTCTCGGTAACACGCTCTACGTGGCCATGGATGACCCCACCAACGAAGCGGCGGTGTCAGCTCTGACGGCCTATTCGGGTCTGCCGATAAGGACCATGATCGCACCGCCATCTGACATCGCGGCGGCCCTTTCCGCCTACTATGGGAGAGGTCGGGGACTGACCCCATCCATGGCGCCCCGAGAACGGAGCTCGGTGACGACGGTCGTTGCTCAACGCGCAGGCCCACCCGCTTCTGCGGAGATGGCTCCGCCCATTGCCCAGTCCGAGGTGGTCGCTCCCGTGCTGCCAGAGCGTGAGATGAAGAAGGGGCCGCCACCGCAGCCCGTTCGACGTCGCGACGCAGGGGAGCCCGCCGTGACCGGCGCCGCGGGAATCGCGGGGCCATCGGCCACGGTATCGGCTTCCGCCGACGAGGCACCCTCCGAGAGCGCTCGCGAGGTGGACGTCCGCGAGCCTTCAATGCCGGTGCCCCGCCGCGGTGTGGCACGCAAGATGGTCACCTTGACGCTGCTGGATGGCTCCAAGATCACGCTCCCGGCCCGAACCCGCAAGGCCGCCCCGTCCTCCAGCGAGCAGGTGGCAAGTCAGGATGCCGATCATCTGACCACGCGCGACCTTCTGCAGGCTCTGCGGGCCCGGGTGCACGGCCAGGACACCAGTGAGGTTCTCGGTGACCATGGCCGATGGGAGGTCCTGATGGTTGCCTTGCTCGAGGTTCTGCTCAAAAAACACATCGTCGCCGACTGGGAGTTCATCGAAGAGCTCAAGCGCCTGTAGCCGGGTCTGAACCGGAGGGGTTGTCCTTCCTTGTCGAAATCCGTGTCGAGCGAACCGGAACAGGTATTGAGTGTGGCGGAGCTGGCGCAGCGGTTGCGCCGCGCCGTCGAGAGCCTGGCCGGGAACGAGTGGGTCGAAGGCGAGATCACCGACCTCAAGCGAGCCGCCAGTGGCCATGTCTACTTCACCCTGAAGGACGAGCGCCAGGATGCCGCGGTGGACTGCGCCCTGTACCGACACCAGGCTCTGCGCAATGCCTCGGTGTGGGAGGCGGGAGCTCGGGTGCAGATACGGGGCAAACCAACCGTCTGGGCGCCTCGCGGCAAGCTGCAATTCATCGTCGAGCGGATGCGGCTGGCCGGGCGTGGTGCGCTGCTGGAGGCGTTGGAAAAGCTCAAGCAGCGCCTGGCGGCGGAGGGGCTGTTCAGCCCGGAGCGCAAGCGGCCTCTGCCCACCGAGCCACGACTGATTGGCGTGGTGACCAGCCGAGCCGGGGCGGCCTGGCGTGACATCGCTGCGGTGGCTTTTCGACGGGGGCCCGCGCATCTGCTGGTGGCTTCGGCACTCGTCCAGGGCGAGGAGGCGCCCCAACGATTGATCATGGCCCTGGACCTGGTCGAACGCCACCCGGCGCTCGACGTCATCATCATCGGTCGCGGTGGAGGTTCGGGGGAGGACCTGATGGCGTTCAACGACGAGCGTCTGGTCCGAAGGGTGGCGGCCACTCGGGTGCCCGTGGTCAGTGCGGTCGGTCACGACATCGATTTCACGCTCACCGATCTGGTTGCGGACGTACGAGCGGCCACTCCCTCCGAGGCCGCTGAACGGGTCGTTCAGGACGAGAGCGTCAGGCTGTCCCGCCTCGCCACCCAACGGTTGGCCGTGGCTTCTGCCATCAGGGCCCGGTTAGCCGAGGACCGTGACGTCGTTCGGCGTCTCCGACTCCGAATCACCGACCCGCGGTTCATTCTTGCGGCCCACCAGCAGCGCCTGGATGAGACGTGGGCCACGCTGGGTGGTCTTGGTCGAGCCCTCGCC
Organism: uncultured Polyangiaceae bacterium; assembly: GCA_964648165.1. Classification (GTDB taxonomy): domain Bacteria; phylum Myxococcota_A; class Polyangia; order Polyangiales; family Polyangiaceae; genus FEN-1139. Next base: position 26,793 of record CAZYKT010000059.1, read on the forward strand.
CGTCGCGCCCGCGGGACCACCGAGCCACTGTCCAACCGCCTCGTCGCACAACATCCGACAGCAGTCCTGGGACGAGCCAGGAGAGCTGCGGAGCGCAACCGGGTCCGCCTGCATGGTGAGGCCAGTCGCACCCTTGAACGGGCGAAGAGCAGGCTCGTAACATTGATGGCGAGGTTGGAGGCCCTTTCTCCCCTGGCCGTACTGGGTCGCGGATACGCCATCGCGCGTCGGCTCGACGGTCGTGCGATTCGAGGGCCGGACGAGATAGCGATCGGCGAGCCATTCCACCTGCACCTGAGTGAGGGTGAACTTCTGGCCGAGGTGAAGGAAAAGGATGGGGGAACCCAGAAAGTCAGTTGACGCAGGGTCGACGGGGCATCGACCATGTGATGAGCTGTTGTGGAACGAGTTGGCAGGGCATGACACTGGTTGGAGACACGCAAGATGGCCGCCTGGTCGGGTGAAGCACAAGTAGAGGACTTGGAGCCTGGTCCCTGGCCCGTCGTAGAGACGTACGGTGAGATTGACGGGGTGGAGTGGATACACACCAATGGTGCCGGTGCCTACGCGATGAGCACCGTCACGATGATGCACACCCGGCGCTACCACGGGATCTTGGTGGCGCCGCTGCGGAATCTTTTGCGTCGCTATGTGATCTTGAGTCACGTCGAGCTCACACTCAACGCCAACGGACGTCATTACCGCCTTTCCACCCATCAGTTTCCCGGTCTGGCTCCCACGCCCGGGTATCGTTTGCTGCGGCGTTTCGAGATGGCTCCGCTGCCCCAGTGGACCTATCGAATCGGCGACCACGAATTCGAACGGAATCTGTGTCTGGCGCGAGGTCGCAACATCGCGATCATGACGTTCACGTGGCGCGGGCCTGGCCCCGCGACATTGCTGCTGCGGCCCCTGCTTCCCTTGCGCAGCATTCACGCTCTGATGCACGAACATGGCGCCATGGTGCAGCGGGTGACGTTGCGCCAGCGAGAGGTGGAGATCCAGCCGATGATCGATCTCCCGGCGGTCTGTTTCCGCCACAGTGGGGTGTTTGTTGGTTCTCCCGATTGGTGGCGTCGATTCGAATACCTCGAGGATCGGACCCGCGCTGCGGAGTTCCAAGAGGATCTATGGACCCCGGGCACCTTCGAGCTGACCCTGGCTCCGAATCAGCCTCAGTACCTGTTGACTGCCGTGGACACACTGCCCCAGGAGTCCGCTCGGGACCTGGTCGACGAGACACTGGCCGCTCTGACTCGGCTGGATCCCGGACCTTCTCGTGGCGCCAGCGTGCGCACGTTGACCGTGGCGGCGGAATCATTTCGCGTTGAATCCCCTACCCAGACCTCGATCATCGCCGGCTATCCATGGTACGGGATTCATCTGCGCGAGGCTATGGCTGCGATTCCCGGTCTCTGCTTGGTGCCGGGCGAGATTGACTTCGCCAAGCGCGCCCTGGCCAGTGCGATGGCGGTGCAGCGCGCTGGTTTCCTCGCCGAGCTGTTGGCGGAATCGGACACGCAGAGAGGCGCTCCGTCTCCGGATGCCACCCTGTGGATGTTCGAAGCGGTCCGGGCCCTGGTGGAGCGAGTCGGTCCTGCGGATCCCTTCGTCAAGGCGACGCTCTACCCGGCTCTGCGACGGGCTTTCGTGCGCTTCACGTCCCGAAAACTGCGGCGGCTGGCCTGGGTCACGTCGGAGGGGCTTCTGGCCAACGAGGCTAGTGATCGACCCCTGACCTGGATGAACGCCCAGTTCAACGATTGGATCGTCACGCCCCGCATCGGGCTGGCCGTGGAAATGCAGGCCTTGTTCAGCAAGGGATGCGAAACCCTGGCCCTGCTGGCTCGCGCCTACGGGGACCGGACGATGCTTCAGGCTGCGACGGCCGCCCGGGACACACTGCGAACCGCCTTTCGCCGTCGCTTCTGGTGCTCCCAAACCGACTATCCCTTCGACTGCCTGAGCATCGAGCGCGACATCGAAGGCGCGTGGGGTGACCACGCAGTGCGTCCCAACGCGCTCATCGCGCTGGCGATCGACCCGGAGCTGTTCGAGCCATGGCAGGCGGCAGCCATTCTCGCTCGGGTTCGCCACGATCTGTTGACTCCGCGCGGCCTACGCAGCCTGGCGCCTCAAGAATCCCGATATCAGGGCTATCACGAAGGCGGTCTGGAGGAGAGAGAGGGCTCGGCCCACCAGGGTACGGTATGGCCTCATCTGTTGGGCTTCTTCGTGAGGGCGTCGGTGCATGGGGCCCGCGAGGACGAGAACCTCCGGCGGGAGCTTCGGGAACTAGTCGAGCAGGCCCTGGGAGACGCACTGGCCATCCGCCACGTCGCACAGATGGCGGATGGTGACAGTCCGCATCGGTTACGTGCCTGTCCAGCCTACGCTTGGGCTGTGGCGGAGATGCTCCGAGCCCTGGTCGAGGACCTGGAATACTGAGCTTTGGGCCGATTGGGTTGACCGTAGCGGCTGACGGACTAGCCTCCCTGCCGTGGACCAGAACCTGTTGCGCTCGTACTTCTCGACCGTCTACGAGCTTCCCACGGACACGGGAGTGCTTCGCGTATCGATGGAGGGCGAGGTGAACAAGGACATCTCCCTGCTCCCCCCCCTGCTCCAGTCACGGTTCTCCATCCTGTCGGCCTACAACCCACGGTCGATGCTCTTGCCGCGCAAGGTCAATGACACCCGTCAGCAGGTCATGCGTGATCTGCTCATCCTGGGATGTTACCGAGTGGAGGCCTGTGTCGGATACGACGAAGAGCCGGATGGAGCCTGGCGGGAACCCGCCTGGCTCGTGCATGGCATCGATCGCGACGAAGCCATCACCTTCGGTCGTACGTTTCGGCAAAACACCATCGTCTACTGCCACGACGGCAGGCCCGAACTGGTCGTGACCGATCCGACCTGCGACGAGTTCGGTCGCACCTACACCGGCAACTGGCGCGTGCGTCAGTAGGCAGGGACATCACCATGTGCAGCATCAACAAGCAGGAACAGGCAGTCCAAGAGTTTGAGCCTGGAGGAGCGACCAATGCGAAGCCAGTTCGATGACAAGGAGCCACCGGCCATAGGGGACGTCCTGGCGCGGGTTGGCGCGCTGGTGAGGCAGTCGATGTCCCGTTTCGGTTCGATTGTGGTGATTGTGGGGGTATTGGCCGTGATCCTGACCGGCACCTACAAGGTGGGTCCTGGTGAACAAGGGGTCGTAAGAACCATGGGGCGTGAAACGGCCAAGACGCCTCCCGGGCTGCGCTTCCGGATCCCCCTGATTCAGCAGGTGGATATCGTGAATGTGGAACAGATTCGGCGAATCGAGGTCGGCGCTCGCGGAGAACAACGAGTCCCCACTGAGGCATTGATGATCACCGGTGACGCCAACATCGTCGAGGCGCACATGATCATCCAGTATCGGATCGTCGACGCCAGCAAGTTCCTGTTCGAACTCAAGGATCCAGACGAAACGATGCGCGCTACGGCCGAGGTGGCTCTCCGCAGCGTTGTGGGCCGGACCAGCATTGACGAGGTCATCACCACCGGGCGCGAGAAGGTCCAGCAGCAGACCATGGAATGGCTTCAGCTGCTGATGGACAAGTACCAAAGCGGTGTACGCGTGACCGAGGTCAAACTCCAAGCGGTGGATGCGCCGGACGAGGTTCGCGATGCATTCCACGAGGTGGTTCGGGCTCGGGAAGAAAAGGAGAAGCTCATCAACCAAGCCATGGGTTATCAGGCTGACCAGATCCCCAGGGCACGGGGGGAGGCACAGAAGATGCTCCGGGAGTCCGAGGGGTACCGCGAGCAACGGGTGCTGGAAGCTCGAGGCAATGTGGCGAAGTTCGAGTCGGTCTTGACCGAATATCAGAAGGCCGAGAAGGTTACCCGAGAGAGGCTGTACCTGGAGACCATGGAACGAATCGTGGGGCGCGCCCCCCACAAGGTGATTGTGGACGAGAAGCTGTCAAAAGGAGTCATTCCCTGGCTGCCGCTGGGGGATGCCAGCCGCGTTTCGGCTGCCCAAGGAGGGAACAAGTAATGTCCAAGTCCGGTTCCTGGGTAGTCCTGCTGATTATCACCGTGTCCCTGGCATGGGAGGCGTTCTTCGTGGTGGACGAGCGTGAGGTGGCCATCGTCACTCAGTTCGGCGAATTCAAACGGGCCGCCACCCGTCCGGGACCACAGTGGAAGATCCCCATCCTGCAGCAGGTAGACAAGATGGAGAGCCGAATCATCGGCAGTGACGCTCCACCTGCCGAGTACCTGACGCTTGACAAGAAACGACTGATGGCGGACCCGGTAACTCGATGGAGAATCCGTGATCCACTCCGATTCTACATTACCCTGCGGGATGAAATGAGCGCCAAGGCGCGCCTTGACGATATCGTCAACAGCGAGATGCGCCGGGAGCTGGCCAGTCACGATTTTGGGAACATCATCGGCAACGCCCGGGAGCCGCTGATGCAACGGGTCGCCGAAAACACCCGCGCGCAGACCCATGCCTTCGGTATCGATGTGATCGACATTCGAATCAAGCGGGCCGATCTGCCGCGCGAGGTTCAGGAGAGCGTGTTCCAACGTATGCGGGCCGAGCGAGACCGCGTGGCCAAGCAGTACCGATCCGAGGGTGAGGAAGAGGCCGCCAAGATCCGCGCCGACACCGACAAGCAGAAGACCATCCTATTGGCCGAGGCGTTCGAGCAGGCTCAGAAGAACCGTGGCGAGGGCGATGGCCAGGGCACGGCCATCTACGCCGCTGCCTACGGCAAGGACCCAGAATTCTACGCCTTTACCAGAAATCTGGAAGCGTACGAGAAATCGCTGGATCCGGAGTCGACGCTGGTCCTTTCCACGGGCAGTGATCTGCTCCGCTACTTCGCTGGTACTGCCAAGCAGTAAAAGCAATGGTTTGCCGTGGGTCCTCGGGGGCTCACGGCTCCTGCAATCCCTGGCAGGGGCGTGGTAGGGTCGGTTATTGGTGGTTCCCCTCCATCGCATCGGTGTTCTGGTCTTGCCGTTCCCCCTGGTGGCAGCTCTCAGCCTGTCCTTCGTCGAGGATCGTGGGGCTCGATGGGGTGGGGCAATGGCCCGTTCGGTCCTTCCCATGGCGCACAGCGCAAGGACGAGCCGTCTCGAACTCGAGGGTGTCCTGCCCGGGCCCTTCGAACCAGAGGTGGTTCTCACCGAGTTGGCGCCGCTCCCCGCCGCTCGACCGCCTGCTCGCCGCACGGATCGGCGGGATTCTTCCCTGCACCGCGCGGGCTCCAAGCCCCGCAGCACGGTCTCGCCGCCGGCGATACGCGTGCCAGCAGCCACCGTGTTGCGACTCGCCAATGCCGGTGCGCGGCCCACGGGAGTGCCGGTCGGCCCGCGAGGGCAACGCCCCCCGGGGGTCGAGGTTCACGGGGTTAGGGCGTTGGGATTGGGTGTCGAGGAAGGCGATGTCTTGACTCATGTCGGCGGTGTTCCGGTTGGAGCAGTCGGAGACGTCGTGGCCATGGTCCTCGCGGCGCGAGGGGCGGGGAGGCCCCAGGTGACAGGGACGTTCTGGCGAGGAGAGCACCGCTTCACGGTCACGGTGGAGCAGCCCTACCTGGTTGCCTCCGATGGTGGAAATTCACCGGTTGCGTTGCCGGTGCAGGCCGAACCGTCAAGGTGGGCGGACCGGCATGGCTGCTCCGGACAACACCGGACAGTGGACGCACATCCCACTCGAATCAGGGGCCACCATCGGGGAAGCGGCTCGAGAAGCCAGTTGGTCTCTGAGCCGGGGTCTGGGGCAAAGGCACCGCCTTTGGGCAGTTGACCCGGGACCGGGGTGCGGCGATATAGGGAACATGAGTCGCACCGTGAACTGCGTCAAACTCTCGCGCGAGGCCGAGGGCCTCGAGAAACCGCCCTTCAAAGGCCCCCTCGGCCAGCGGATTTTCGAACAGGTATCGGCGATGGCCTGGCGCCAATGGCTGGAGCACTCCAAGATGCTGATCAACGAATTCCGGCTCGACTTGACCAGCGAACCGGGTCAGCGCATCTGGATGACGGAATGCGAGAAGTACTTCTTCGGTGATGGTTCGGCGCTCCCGCCAGAATTCGTGCCCGGACCGCACTGACCCGTCCGGTTCCAGGTCGCGAGTCGCTCATCGTGAACCGGTGTCAGAGGTCCCCGGTGGCAGTTCGCGGCTGGCTGTTGCCGTTTGGAGCTGGCAGGACTAGGCAAAGGATGGATGGCCGCCCGCCGCCGTAGCCCCCGTAGCTCTACCGTGCCCAAGGCGGAACGCCGGCAACAGATCCTGTCGGCGGCGCGGGAGGTCTTTGCCCGGCGCGGCTATCACCAGGCCACCATCGATGACATCGTGGCCTCCGCTGGCGTTGCCCGAGGAACCTTCTACCTCTACTTCGAGGACAAGCGCGCCGTCTTCTCCGATCTCATTGATCGCCTTTCCGCCAAGCTGACCATGGCCATCGTGAGCATCGTCACCACCGATCCGGCACGATCCGTCGACGCCCAGGTTCGGGGTAACATCCGGGCCATCATTGGCACGTGTCTGGCGGAGCGCACCATGACGCGGATTCTGTTCACCGATGCCACTGGTATTGATGCTGACTTCGATCGCAAACTGGCCACCTTCTACGATACGGTCGTGCAGCTCCTTACCGAAAGCCTGAAGGAAGGCCAACGGTTGGGAATCGTCGCGGACGGGGAACCGCGGGTTCTCGCCTACCTGAGCATCGGCGCGCTCAAGGAGTTGCTTTACCAGGCGGTCACGCTGGGCCTCGCTGAGGAAAGCGCGGACGTCCTGACCGAGCAGATCTATGCGTTCTTGCGGACTGGTTATCTGAGGACCATGGGAGTCAAAGACCGTGCCCCCAGGGCGCCACGCCGCCAACGGTGACGCCGGTCGGGCATCGTCGGAGGCCACGGCAGATCCGGCTCGGAACCGGGTGCCGAGCCGCGGTTCATCGGAGCTGCCCTTCGACGCACACAATCTCGCCTACCTCGAGGAGCTCTGGGCCGAACTGGGTGCCGACGAACCGGTCAGGGATCCATCCAATCGTGCTTGGCTCGGCACGCTCGGTTTGGCCCCCGTCCTGCCACGGACCATCGAATGGCGGTCCCGTCGCCCCCCGCCTCTTGGCGCCGGGGAGGGGGCAGGGGCTGCTTGTGTTCCGGTTGGCGCGGAACGGCAGGTGACCGACGCGGCAATTCGGCAGGAGCGCCTGGCCCAGCTGGTGCGAGCCCATCGCGAGCTTGGTCACCTCGTGGCTCATGTCGATCCCTTGGGTCGGCTTCGTCGCAGTCCACGGGAGCTTGAGCCCGAACACTGGGGACTGTCGGCATCGTCGAGAGAGCAGCAGTTTTCGGCGCGCACCCTGGAGGGGCCCGATGTCCTAACCCTTGAGCAGATCCTGGAACGGCTCCGCAATACCTATTGTCGCTCCATCGGTGTCCAGTACATGCACATGAGCGATCCCGTGGCTCGGGAATGGTTGCGGGCCCGCATGGAGGCGACCGAGAATCGACTGATTCTCGAGCCAGGTGAGCAACGCCACATCCTGACCAAGCTGACCGAGGCCGTCATTTTCGAGGAGTTTCTGCAGACCAAGTACCTTGGTGCCAAGAGCTTCTCGTTGGAAGGAACTGAGAGTCTCGTTCCGCTATTGACCTCTGCCCTTGATTACGCTGCTGAGCGAGGGCTGCAGGCTGTCGTCCTGGCCATGGCCCACCGCGGGAGGCTCAACGTTCTAGCCAACGTGATGGGCAAGCGACCGCGGGAGATCTTCCGAGAATTCGAGGACCGGCAGCCGCACCGTTTCCTGGGACGGGGCGACGTCAAGTACCACTTGGGTTACGAGTCGGAATATCTGAGCCCCACCGGTCGGCGTCTGCGCCTATCGCTCTGTTTCAACCCCAGCCATCTGGAGTTCGTCGATCCAGTGGCGCTGGGGCGAGTGCGGGCTCGTCAGGATCAATCGCCCGGTACCGCGACGGCAGAGCACATGGCCATCTTGATCCACGGCGATGCGGCAGTTGCCGGACAAGGCGTGGTGGCGGAGACCCTCAACCTGGCGGGGCTGTCCGCTTTCGGTACGGGTGGCACCCTCCACGTCGTCGTCAACAACCAGATTGGCTTCACGACCCTGGCCGAACAGGGACGGTCTTCGACCTATGCCACTGACCTGGCGCAGGGTTTCGGTATCCCGGTGTTTCACGTCAACGGGGAGGATCCAGAGGCGGTGGCACAGGTCGTACGACTCGCCATCGACTACCGGTCCGAGTTTCGCCGTGACGTGCTCGTTGACATGTACGGCTATCGCCGCCACGGACACAACGAGGGGGACGAGCCTACGTTCACCCAGCCACTTCTGTACGAGCTGATCGGTCGACGCAAGGGGGTGCGCGACGGATACTTGGACCATCTATTGGACCAAGATGGGGTGACCCGCGACGAGGCCGAGCGGATCGCCTTGGAGTGCCGAGCCAACCTGGAGCGGGAGCTTTCGATGGCCCGTGGGGACGATGCAGCCCAGCTATCACCCGAGGCCCCGTCATCGGTGTCGAGATGGACGGGAGGTAGAGAAACCGACGAACCAGAGCTGTCGACTGGTGTGGAATCGAAACGACTGACTGAGTTGCTGCAGGCGTTGACTCGTGTCCCGCCTGGATTCACACCGCACCGCAAGCTCGAACGATGGATTCAGCAGAGAAGTGATATGTTGCAGGGGTTTCGTCCGGTGGACTGGGGAACGGCGGAGGCCCTGGCCTTGGCCTCCCTGGCGCGGGACGGCGTGCCCATTCGCCTGACGGGCCAGGACTCGGAGCGGGGCACTTTCAGTCACCGCCATGCCGTCTGGCACGACGCACTGACCGGGGCCACCCATCAGCCCCTGTGCCATCTGGCTGCCGATCAGGCCCAGGTGCACATCGCCAATAGTCCACTGTCGGAGGTGGCGGTCTTGGGCTTCGAATACGGCTACAGCCTCGACAACCCAACGGCCCTGGTACTCTGGGAGGCTCAGTTTGGGGACTTCGTCAACGTGGCGCAGGTCATCATTGATCAGTTCCTAGTCAGCGCCGAAGTGAAGTGGAACCAATTGAGCGGTGTGACCCTGCTCCTCCCGCACGGTTGGGAGGGAATGGGACCGGAGCACACCAGTGCGCGTTTGGAACGCTGGCTGGCGCTGGCAGCCGAGGACAACATCCAGATCTGCCAACCCACCACGCCAGCCCAGTTGTTCCATCTGTTGCGACGCCAGGCCCTTCGTTCATGGAAAAAGCCACTGGTGATCCTGACTCCCAAGAGCCTATTGCGTCACCCCAAGGTGACCAGCCCCCTTGAGGAACTCCGGAACGGCCGTTTCCAGAGGATCCTTGGTGACCTTGCCCGTGCATCCCCGGCTGTCGCGGCGGCTCGCAAGATCCTATTGTGCAGCGGGAAGCTGTTCTACGCTCTGGAGCAGCGCCGCGAAGAGCTTGGGCGCTGGGACGTGGCTCTGCTGCGGGTCGAGCAGCTCTACCCCCTGCGGGATGCCGCCTTTGCCGAGGCACTGGAACCGTACCCGGCCGGGACCCCCATTCAATGGGTTCAGGACGAGCCGGCCAACATGGGTGCGCTGGTCCACCTCAGGGCACGATTCGGTGGCCAGCTCCTGTCGCGTTTTCCGCTGTCCTTCATCTCCCGCCCCGAATCCGCATCACCCGCCACGGGTTCGTCGAGCAGTCATCGCCTGGAACAGGAACAGCTCCTGGCTCGGGCGCTGGAAGGCTGACTCGGCGGTGGCAGCGCCCAGTTGGACCCCACCCCGAACCTGAGCTAGGAGCCGAACGAGGGAAGGAATACCGTCGCGTGACCATCCAGATCCAAGTTCCCGAGGTGGGTGAATCCATAACCGAGGTCGAGATCGGGGAATGGCTGAGACCAGTGGGCGAGTGGGTTCCGGCTGACACGCCTTTGGCAACCATCGAAACCGATAAGGTGACAGTTGACCTCCTGGCCCCGGCGGCAGGTCAACTCTCGACGATCCTCAAGACCAAAGGCCAGGCGGCGCGGGTCGGTGAGGTGGTGGCGGAGTTTGAGCCACGAGAAGGACCCGCGACGGCAGAACGAGGACCCGCGACGGCAGAACGAGGACCCGCGACG
>CAZYKT010000060.1:0-35439 GCA_964648165.1 uncultured Polyangiaceae bacterium
AGCTTCTGGGCAAGCTGCGCGTTCACTCCAACGTCCGCCAAGGCCTGGACGAAGGCTCGGCCCCAGGAATGAAAGTCGACGGGCCTCGTGAACTCGGTCTCTTCGAAGAGGTCGCGCACACCTGGGCGATCCTTCGCTGCGCCGATATTGTCGCCAGCGACCGTAGGGCTGCGATTGCCCTGCTTGACGACAGGAGCGAGGTCGATGCAGGGGTGCTATGATCTCCCAATGCTCGCTCATCGGATGAAGATCGTGATTCCGGATAGCCGCGAAGTGACACTCCGGCTGCCCCAAGACCTTCCGTCAGGGGCTGCCGAGGTTATCGTCTTCACGGATTCACTCGAGTCAACCGCGCATGCCAGTAATATCGATGCATGGCTGACTGACTTGGCCTCGGGTGTTCCGGACTCTCCCGCTCTTCCGCTAGAGGCTCTCCGTCGGGAGAACATGTACGAGTGACTACTGTTGTCCTGGACACCAACGTCCTGTTGCGACTCGTTCACTCATCTGCGCCTGAGCACAGAACTTGCCAGGAAGCGGTTCGGGATCTTCATAGGCTTGGTTGCGAGCTTGCAATCACCAGCCAAATTGCGGTCGAGTTCTGGGTTGTAGCAACGAGGCCGACAGAAGTGAATGGCCTGGGGTGGACCCCAGCCGCTGCACGAACCAAGCTCAATGAGATCCTGGCCCAAGTCAGAGTGCTCACGGAACCTGCTGAAGTCATCCAGCTTTGGCTGGATCTCGTCACGTCCTGTGCGGTCTCAGGTAAGAGAGCGCACGACGTGCGCATCGCTGCGTCGATGCGTCGATGCGTGCAAGCAGCGTCCGACATCTGTTGACGCTCAACCCGTTGGACTCCGCTGGCATACCAGACATCACTTCGATTCGTCCCGCCGGGCCAATATCACTCTGAGGTCTCGCTGTTATGGCATCTCGAAATCCAGCACAGACACTCAGCTGCCGGAACGGCTGGAGCCGCTGGCGCGGCAACTGGCCGAGCTCGATCCGAGTGACCGCGACCTTGTGATTCGAGCGGTCCAATCACGGGCGCCGCCCAGAAGGCTGCGTGGCGTCCCCTGGGAGCGCCCCAAGTAGCTGGAGGGAGTCGTTTCGATTGGCGGCAACGCCGTCGAGGGTTGCAGGGCGCTCTCTACGACGATTGCTAGGCCCGTGGCAATGGCGTGGAAACGGCCCTTCTGCAAGAACCGTAACCAAGCCGAACAGACCAAAAAAAGCAGAAGTAATCCGCTGTCCTAACGATGCCACGCCCAACGTAACGCGGCCAGTTATCGTCTTCTCGGATTCGACCGAGTCAACCACGGATACCAAAAAGCGGTTCCGTGTCTTGTCCTTGGCTGTCCAAATCCGTGGGCACGTCGTGCGGGGATCTGGCAACGAACAGGGCTGAGCAAAAATGCGCGCTGGGCCTACTTTGCCAACGCGGTAGCGACCTGTTCGCGCGTTACCTCACCCTGCAACAGCTCGACGACGGAGTCGTTGGCGTCGAGAAAGTAGAGGGCGGGGAGCGTCATCGCTGGTTTCTGTCGTTGGAACGGCTCGACCTGGTCAGGTTCGGTGTCCAGTTGCAGTCGCTCGACCGGGACTTTGGGGGGTGTTCCAAGGGCGGACTGGAGCGCTGACCAGCCGGATTCGAGGCGCGCCTTGGTGCAATCGCAGGGCTGCTCCTTGCCAACGAAGACCACTCGGGTGACCTTGCCGGTGGTCGGGGCCCGGGTTGCAGGTGTCGCCGCAGTTAGGGGTGCGCTGGTGGCCGCGTTGTGCTCTTGGGATGTCTGCGGGCGATTACAACCCAGACCCACCAGCACAACCGAGAGCACCAGCCCGAACCGTCGAATGCCATTGGTCATGTTTTCAGTCCTCGGTATGCGAAGTAGATGCCGACGAATACGATGGTGGCTCCCGCGGTGCGCCGCAGCAGCCCCAGGAGCCGTGTCGCCTTTCGATTCTCGATGAGCTGCCTCGCGATGCCCATGGATGTCCCGGCGAGCAAGATGAGGACACTGTGACCCAGGGCGTAGACGAGCAATAGGAACCCCCCGTACGGGACGGATGCACCCGAGCCGGCGAGGTACGTCAGCAGCACGACGAGGATCGGTGCGGCACAGGGTGCCGATACGATGCCGAAGAGCAGTCCCAGGACGAGCGCTCCCCCGAGACCTCGCGTCCTTGGCTGCAATCGGCCGCCCAGAGACGGAATGGGAACGGTCACGAACTCGGCCAGGTGTAGGCCCATGGCAATACAAACGACGGCGACGACGAAGTTCCAGCTATTGGAGACGTCGCCATACATCCTTCCGGCGAGCGCAGCCACCATGCCGAGCACGGTGAAGGTGACGCCAAGGCCCAATACGAACACGAACGAGAAGACGAACGCCCGCGTGATGCTGGGCCGGTCTTCGCGACGCCCCGCGACGAAGCTCATCATCAGGGGGATCATCGCCAGCACGCAGGGATTGGAGGCAGTCAGTGCCCCACCCACGAAGACAGCGACGATCGCAAACCAGGGATTGGTCTGGATGTGCTGCCCTACACTGTCGAGGCGTGCGTCGAACACCTATCACTCGCTCTTGGCGGCAGCCGTCGTCAGCCATGTGACGATCTCGGCCGTCGATGGGATTCGGCCCGAGCACTTGACCTCACCGTTCACTACCAGCGCTGGGGTCATCATCACGCCATGCTTCATGATCTCGTCGATCTTCTCGATCTTGACGAGCGCTGCGGGCACTCCTGAAGCCTGGATGGCCTTGTCGGCCTCGGCGTAGAGCTTCTTGCACTTGGCGCAGCCTGTTCCGAGTACTTTCACGTCCATTGTCGACTCCTCACAGAACGAGGTTGAATACGGTTCCGACCAGCAGAATCCCCAGACCGACGATACCCACGAAGGTTACGATGAGTGGAAGCTTGAGGACCTTTCGCAGGATGATCATCTCGGGGAGGCTGAGGCCGATGACTGACATCATGAAGGCCAGGACGGTGCCGAGCGCGGCACCCTTGCCGAGCAGTGCTTGCACGATGGGGATGATCCCTGCCGCATTCGAGTACATGGGGATGCCGACGAGAACGGCGAGAGGGACGGACCACCAGGCTCTCTTGCCCAGGACCCCTGCCAGGAAGTCCTGGGGGACGTAGCCATGGATGCCAGCGCCGATAGCGATGCCCGCCAGGACGTAGGGCCAAACTTTGCCCACGATGTCGACCACCGCATCCCGACCGACGCGAACACGGTCGCTCCAGCAGAGGTGTTCGTCTGCCGGCATCGGCGCGCTGCCAGTATTGGTCTGGTAGATCCAACCCTCGACCCAGGATTCGAGCCGCAGCCTCCCGATCACCCACCCCGCAACCATCGCGATGCAAAGGCCGGTTCCCAGGTATAAGGCCGCCACCTTCCAGCCAAATAGCCCGAAGAGGAGAACCAGGGCCACCTCGTTCACCATTGGTGCCGAGATGAGGAACGAGAACGTCACGCCCAGCGGGACACCCGCCGTGACGAAGCCAATGAACAGGGGCACTGCCGAGCAGGAGCAAAAAGGCGTGACGACGCCGAGCAGGGAAGAAAGGACGTTGCCGGTGGCTTCTCGTCTGCCCGCCAGGACGCGCCGCGTCCGGTCCGGCGTGAAGAACGAGCGCAGGAGCCCGACGCCGAACACGACCAGCAGGAGCAGCATCAGAACCTTGGGCGCCTCGTAGAGGAAGAACTCGACGGCCGAAGCGAGACGAGTCCCAGCCGTCATGGACAGGACGCCGTAGGTCAGCCAGCTGGCGATTGCGTCGAGCTTGCCGTAGAGCACCCACCACCCGACAGCAGAGGCGAGGACGAGGCCGGTGCGGAGGGCGACTCGTGACGTCATGGTGCCTTTTTGCCTTCACGGCAGTCCGAGAAGAGCCCTGGATTCATCGCCGCGGCTTGGTTGCTTCGATGATGGCGGACACCACATAGCGTTCCGCGCCGGAGCCTGGGAACCAGTCGCGGATGACCGCGCGGCTCTCCTCCTTCAGATCGATCCGTATCGCCTCGAAGCCGACGCTGGCGAGGAGCGCCCGCAGCTTCTCCACCGGTGCTGCCCCGGCGACGCAGCCGGTGAGGGCCTCGACGCTACGAGCCAGCTCCTCGGGAATGGGCTGAGTCGCGACGATGTCGGAGATGGCCAGGCGACCACCGGGCTTGAGCACGCGGAATGCGTCGCGAAAGACCGCCTCCTTGTCGGGGGACAGGTTGATCACGCAGTTGGACAGGATGACGTCGACCTCGCTATCGGCGACTGGGAGGTGCTCGATCTCACCGAGGCGGAAATCGACGTTGGTGACCTTCGCGTTGCGTGCGTTGGTACGTGCCTTGGTCACCATCTCCGGTGTCATGTCGACGCCGATCACCCGTCCGGTGGAGCCCACTTTTTTCGCCGCGAGGAAGCAGTCGAAGCCGCCTCCCGCGCCGAGATCGAGCACCGTCTCGCCGGGGCGGAGCGCCGCGATGGCCTGGGGGTTGCCGCATCCGAGTCCGAGATTGGCGCCTTCGGGGACCTGGGCGAGATCCTCTTCCGAGTAGCCGATGGCGAGGCTGGCGTCCGGGGCGGGCCCGCAGCAGCCGGGGGAGCAACAACAGCTGCTGCTCGCCTTGGCCACCTTGCCGTACTGCTCGCGCACCGCGGTGCGCACCTGGTCGTTGTTTCGCTCAGTCATGGTCGTGGTCCTTTAGGCTCAGGGGGAACTGCGCTCAGCAGAGCGCCTTCATCATGCAGACGGCGGATGTCGGACATACGGCTGCGAACTCCGACGAATGCTGCAGCGGCGGGCGCATGGTCTCGCGGGATGCTCCGCGCCGGTCTGGTGACGAGCTCGGACACTCCGCCCTCCAGGGCCTTCACGACGCCACCTTGGCCTTGGCGTAGTACTTCTGCCCCAGAAAGAACGCAACGTGCACGAGCCCGATCATCACGGGCACTTCGACCAGGGGCCCAATGACGGCGGCCAGGGCCCCCCCATGGTTGATCCCGAAGGTGGCTACGGCCACGGCGATGGCCAGCTCGAAGTTGTTGGACGCCGCGGTAAACGACAGCGTCGTAGCCTGGCCCAAGTTCGCTCCGACCGTCTTGGACAGGAGGAAAGACGCAAGAAACATCACCAAAAAGTAGACCAAAAGCGGAATCGCGATGCGCAGTACGTCGAGCGGCAGCCGTATGATCTTCTCGCCCTTGAGCGAGAACATGACGACGATGGTGAAGAGCAGGGCGACGAGCGTGAGCGGGCTCAGTTTCGGAATGAACTTGTTCTGGTACCAATCTCGCCCCTTGGCCTTGACCAGCGAAAACTGCGTGGTCACCCCGATGATGAACGGGATGCCCAGATAGATGAACACGCTCTTGGCGATCTCGCCCATCGTGATGTCGACTGCCACGCCCTGAAGGCCGAACCAGGTTGGCAAGACCGTGATGAACACATAGGCGTAGATGGAGAAGAACAGGACCTGGAAGATCGAATTGAAGGCGACCAGGCCCGCGCAGTACTCGGTGTCGCCACGGGCCAGGTCGTTCCACACGATGACCATCGCAATACAGCGCGCCAGGCCGATCATGATGAGGCCGACCATGTACTCCGGCTCATCGCGCAGGAAGAGCACGGCGAGGGCGAACATGAGGACCGGACCGATGACCCAGTTCTGGACCAGCGACAAGCCCAGCACCCGGCCGTTGCGGAAGACGGGTCCCATCTGCTCATAGCGAACCTTTGCCAGCGGCGGGATCATCATCAGGATGAGTCCCACGGCGATGGGGACGTTCGTCGTTCCGACGCTCCACCGATTGATGAAGGGAACGACCCCGGGGAGCAGAAAACCCAGACCGACGCCCAGCGCCATGGCGGTGAAGATCCACAGGGTGAGGTATCGATCCAGAAAGGAAAGGCTGCGGGCAACGCTCGGCGCTTGTGCGGAGTTCATCGGGAGGCCTTCTTGCGCCCGGCTGTTTCTGCCCGCGACGGCTTGGACGGCGAGCATTCGCAGGCACTCCCGGTGACGCAGGCCAGGCCGCGGTCCTTGGTCTGGATCCACCTGTGGAGCTTGGCGAGCAGGGGCTTCGCGTCGGGCCGTTTGGCGAGGGTCTGTTTGAGCAGGGCGAGGTGCTCGCGCTCCAGGGCGTCGTCGACGGGGCAGAGGGCGTAGTACGACCAGAGGCCGTCCTTCCGATCGGTGACGAGGGCGGCGTGGCGAAGGGTCGAGAGGTGGCGAGACGCCTTCGATTGGGTGATCTCCAGCGCGGCCATGAAGTCGCAGACGCAGAGCTCCTCGTGGTTGAACAGGAGCCAGAGCATCTTGAGCCGGGCTTCGTCAGCGAGAACCTTGAAAAACTGGGCGGGGTGTTTCACGGCGGCCTTCGCGGTACATTCGTATAGCCGGTTGTACGAGTTGATGCAAGGACGGATTGTGCAGGTCCGATTGTTCGGGCCTGAGAGCCGAATCACTTGAGCTCAGCGGCAGCCTGTATCCTTTTCTGAGCGCTCTGCGTCTTGGCCTAGTGAAAGACATCGGAGGTGCCCCGTGACCCAGGCAAAGAGAGATGCCGACAACCAACCCACGCTTTCGGCCAAGGAAAAGACGTTGATTGCCGTCGGGGCTGCCATCGCGGCCGGCTGCAGGCCGTGCCTGGAGCGCACCATTGAGCTCGCACGCGGGGCGGGTGCCTGCGAGCGCTCGATTCGGCTGGCCGTGGAGACTGCGCTCGAGGCAAGGGCCCGGCAGCTCGAGAGCCTGGCGGCGTGGGCCGAGACGGTGCAGGGCGGAAAGCCAGAGGTCGATGATGGCTTCCGGCGGGAACGTGCCCGGCTCGTGAACCTCGTCACCTGTGGCTCGGCTCTGGCCCTGCGCGACGCCAAGAGACTTCCGGAGCAGCTTGCCGCGGCCATCGAGACCGGAGCCAACGAACGAATGATCGCTTCCGCTCTGGCCATCGCTCGCTCCATCGCTGAAACGGCAGCCAGCGTCGCGGAAGAGGCCATCGATGGCCTCGTCTCGAGGATCGCAGCAGACCCCGTTCCTTGCTGCGGCATCGATCGCCGCGTCGAAAGCCCCCCCAGCGGCTGCTCCTGCGATCCAGCTTCCGGATGTCACGCCGACGGATCCGAGTGCAAGCCGGGCGAGTGCTAGGGGGATCCCGTGCCAATGACCTATGCCACAACCGGTGGTAGTCTCGGCAGGCGTGTGATGCAGAAGCCCCCTTCGTCCCCGCCCGAAACCTTGCCGGTCGAGGCCCATCGCGATCGAATCCTACGATACATCAAGAGCATGGTTCGGGACGCCGCACAGGCCGAGGATGTTCTGCAGGAGGTCATGCTTCGGGCCAGTCGTGGCTACACGGATCTGCGCGCCGAGGAGGCGCTTACGACCTGGCTTTACCGGGTCGCGACCCATGCGAGTGTGGACCATCTGCGGCGGCGGGCTCGACGACTGCCGGTAGAAACCTGGACCGAGCTAGACGAGCTCGTGGCCCACGACGACAGTCTGCCCTCTGTCGAGCAGGCCGTCGAACGCCAGCAAATGAGCAGCTGTGTACAGCGATTCCTCGGGCGCCTGCCTGACCAGTATCGATCGGTGCTCATCCTGGCCGACCTCGAGGGTCTGACGGCCCCCGAGATTGGGGAACTCCTCGGTCTAACTCTCACCACGGTGAAGATTCGGATCCACCGAGCCCGGCGACTCCTCAAACAGGAGCTCGAGGCTGGATGCTCGTTCGATTGCGATGAACGAGGCGTGCTCGTCTGTGAGCCCAAGGACGAAAACTAGCGTTCCAGTCGCCAGCACGGCCTCTGCTCAACAACCAATGGTTCCCGCCATCGCAGCGGCGTTCCAACAAAACGGGGTGCGACCATGATCTCGCATCGATTTCTCGCAAGGCTCGTCATCGTGCTAGCAATTGTCTCGGGCGTCGGATCCGTTGTCCTGTTTGCCGTGCCTCCCCTTGGGTCGATCTCCATAGCGCTCCCCTGGTCGGAGCCCGCACGGCTCGGATGGGATGCAGGGTTGTGCCTTTTGTTCTTCCTACAACACAGCGGCATGATCCGTCCTTCGTTCCGGGCGCGTCTTGCGGCACATGTCCGACCGGAGTGGCACGCGGCCATCTACGGGATCGCGTCCAGCATCGCTCTTGGCGCAGTCGTTTTCCTGTGGCAGCCCTGCTCGACCGCTCTGCTACGGCCAGGTTCACTCGCGCGCTGGGTTTGCGGGGCCACCGCGTTGGGCGCACTCTGCCTTTTCGTGTGGGGTATCCGGGCTCTTGGGACCTTCGATCCGCTGGGCGTGGCGCCGCCCCAGCCCTTTTTGCGCCATCCTCACGAGGATCTACGCAGCCCGGGGCAGGAAAGGGACCGTTGAGGTCTTCTTCGGCCGCTGATAGACTGGCCTGGTGGTGGTGGAACGCGAAACCGAGCGACCTGGTGTGCTGACCCTTGCGCAGGCGCCGCGCCCCGTGTCGGTGCTCCTGCGCGCTCAGGTGTTGTTGGGAGGAATGTTCGCCTCCCTCGGTTGGACGTTCCTCGGTGGTGGTTGTCTGACGTTGATCGTGTTTGGTACCATCCTGGGTTTCGACACGAGCATGCATCAGTTCTGGGGGACACTGGACCGCGTATCGGGAAGAGTCATCAGCACCGAACAGACGCTGCGGGACCTCGTTCGCCAGAGTCGCAAGGGGACAACGCGACACCACACCGTGCGGTACGAATACACTGCCGCTGATGGGCAGCGGCGCACCGGCAGTTCCGTGGTGATCGTCAAGGACCGCGATGGCCTCGTGTTCACCGTCGGCACTCTCGAACAGGTGCCGTCCGTGGGGGACGAGGTCCAGATCGAGCATCCTCGAGGCAAGCCCTCGTTGTCTCGGATGGTTGGGGGATACCATGACGGGGGTGGGGGGAGCTGGATCATCGCGCTGTTGTCGGCGATTGGCGTCGGTACCGGCCTCGTCATGGTCATTCGCAGTTTCTTCAGAGGCTTCAAACGGATGCGCCTGCTCTCGAGAGGCGAGACGGCGCAGGCTCGGCTCATCAACACGCGCACGGCGCGTTACGGGATGATGAAGAGGCAGGTCTACGAGCTCGAGTTCGAGTTCGAGGCCTTGGACGGTCTGCCGTACAGGGTCAAGGTGACCACCAATAGCCCTGAACAGCTCGAGGACGAGGCGACCGAGCCCGTGCTCTTCGATCCGAAGCACCCCGACGCCGCAGTGGTGCTGGATAGCTTGCCCAGCACGGTGCAGATTGGAGCGGACGGCTCACTCGGCGTTGCCAACACCAAGGCTGGCTTGCGGGTGTTTCTGGTTCCGGCTCTTGGTCTTCTCGCTTTGGGTGCTGCGATCTTGTGGTGGATGGTCTTCTGACGGGGGCGAGCTTCTCGAGTCGTCTGCCGGTTGGATGGACGGTTCTATCGGGCTTACAGTGCCGACGAGTTGGTGGATACGGCGGGTGGGGGCTTGAGATACTGAATGCGGATCGCGGCCGCTCCGTCCCCATCTTCGGACTTGCCCATGTGGAGTGACACTTTGCAGCCCCATACCGCCACATGATTTTCAGCATCATGCCGCCAGAGGGGTAGGCTGAAAGGACCAGTCCGAGGGTGCCTCGTATCGCGGTTGGCGTCGACAAACAAGATCGGGGTCTCGGTCAGTCACGATCGGCAGGCCTATGCAGGAGCATGCCGCCGGTGGGGATGGGGGCGGGCCCGGCCAAGAGCGGGGAAGTTGCGGCGACCAGGCCCGACGACTGTTTGGAGGCGACGCGGAGCGCGGGCCAAAGACAACGAGCTCCGTGACCGGTGCAACCCAAGGTGCAAGAGCAGGTGCAACTATGTTTTGCACCTCAGTTTCGTAACCACTGTTGTCCTTTGTCCCGTTGTCGAAGCAGTCGCGACCAGGACAATTCGTGCCGCTTCGTCCGTTACTGATTGTTCCTGCACCACGGGCTGGGGATTTCGTAAACCGAGGTCCCGAGCTCGACTCTCGGAGTTGGCTCCAACGTTCCGCTCCAAGTAACCACGAAATACGGCCCAGTTCATTGCCAGTTCTGAGGTGGCGTCGGAACCAATCTACGATGGCTGACATCGTTCTGGATGCCAACGTTCTGGTTGGGCCCTTCGATCCGGTGTTGGCGCCGTAGAAACGGCGCTTCTGCGAGAACCGAAATTGCGTCGAATAGGCCAATCTCATCCAGCGTTCGGTTGCGCCAGCGACGCCACGGTTGACTTGCGGCACTGCTTCTTCGTGACTGAGCTCTTTCAGCAAGGGGCGTCGGCGCCAGTGGTCAAGAAACTGGCCGGTAGCGCTGACCTCTCGACCACGCATCCCTATGCGGACGTGGTTGCGAGTGACCCGAGCGCGGCCTTTGCCCAATTCGGTCCGGCTGGCGAGATCAAGACGGAGGGTGTATGATTGCCATCATGGCTCCGCCAAAGTCGACGTCAGCTGCCCCGTTGGTTCCCGAGCCGCTTCGGCCGCTCGTGAAGCAACTGGCCGAATTGAGCCGAGATGATTTCGACCTCGTGGTTCGTGCAGCGAGATCCGAGCTGCGTCCACGTGAGCTTCGTACCATCTCGTGGGAGTCGCTCCAGAAGGCCAAGGGCATCGTCAATCTTGGCGGCAACGCTGACGAGGACTGCAAGGCCCTTTACGATGGCTAAGGTAGCACTGGACGCGAACGTCATCATCGGTTGGCTGGACGAGGGCGATTCGCTCAATGCGCGTTCGGTGGAGTTGATTCACCGAATCCACAATGGTGGAGACTCATCAACGCTTCTGGACTTCGCGGTTGCCGAGGCCGTTTCGGTCATCTGCCGACGCACGGTCGAGCGGAAGAGGAACGTTCCGAACCTACCGTCAATTCTCGACACCGTGGACGAGTGGCTCGTGCGCGAGGAAGTTGAGTTCGTGCAGAAGGAGCTCGAAATCCTTTACCCTGATGTTCTCAGCGTCATTAGGCAATCGGGCGGCGCGTTGAACTTCAACGACGCGGCCTTGGTTGCGTTGCAGCGCGAGGGCATCATCGGCGACGTTGCGACTTTCGACGCGACGCTTGCAGCACAACCCGAATTCCGCACGCTGTCCTGATGTCGCCCTTTGGCAAGATCTTGTGGTGGATGGTCTTCTGACGGGAGCGAGCTTCTCGAGCCGTCTGCCGGTTGGATGGACGGTTCTATCGGGCTTACAGCGCCGACGAGTTGGTGGATACGGCGGGTGGGGGCTTGAGATACTGAATGCGGATCGCGGCCGCTCCGTCCCCGTCCTCGGGCTTGCCCATGCGGAGGTTGATCCGCTCGCGTCCCGCTTTCCAGGACCAGACGACCTTGAGGCTGAACACGTCGTCATCGAGGCAAGCCACCAGCTGGTCATCCGCCCGGCAATCCTGCGGAATGGAGCCTACGGCGGTCCTGCTCGGTGAGCCGTATTTCTTCTCCAGAGTGGCCTTGAGACTCATGAACCGCGCGGCCCAACGAGACTCGGGCCTGTACTCCACGGTGATGCCACACAGAGCACCGCGACAGAAATTGACCAGGACCTCTGCGGGAAAGCCCAGGTCATCGGCTGGCCCCGAGCACCGGTAGCTTCCCTTCCCGGCGGGCGTCCAGGAGTGGCCAGCGCCCTGGCACGCCCCAGAGGTGGACTCGAGCGAGCTGCCAAACTCGAACCCCGCAGCGCCGAGAGGTGGTTTGGGTTGTTCCGAGCTTGCCGCTTTGGGAGAAGGCGTCGCTGCGGCAGGCGCTGCGTCTCCGGCGGAGCCGAGCTCGGGGGAGCAATGGACATCACTGTCCGTCATAGTGGTGTGCTCGTTTGGTACGAAGCTTTCGGACGCAGTATCGATTTCGTTGCAGATGAACCGCTTCCCGCGGCACTCGGCCACCCAGGTTTCGGAGCGCTGGCTGAAGCCCACGCTCGAGTCCTCGTCCTGGATCACGATCTCGCTCGGCGGACACCCAATCAACCCGGCCGTCTTGCTCTCGCGGCTTGGGCGACAGGTCACCATCAAAGGCAACAGAACCAAGACCCACCAGTGCTTCGTAGCCATCGACAACGCTCCAACACCATCGTAATGACCGTGGTCCTTCGTGGCAAGCTCGCTCGATTCTGGTCCCAAGGACTGGCGCTCGGGGCTGTACAAAAGTGGCAACGGCCTTGGCGACGGGCAGTTTTCGGCGAGTCTCGGGCTCCGGTCGGTCGCCCCTCGGGCCCCGGGGACCAGCCCGGATCGCCCTAGGTTACTCTGATGGCCGGATTTCCAGGTCCGGGTTGCACCAACGAGGTCTTTCGTGGATGCTGCGTACCGGAGGTCCAGGTATGGCAACGTGGAAGTTGGCAGTCGCAACGGCGTTGGCCTGTTCCGCTACCGTTGTGTTGCTCAGTGCCTGCGGTGAGGACGATGACGAGTTCACGGACTGCACGATTGGGTCGCTGCCGGGGACGTGGCAGACCCATTACGATCTAGAGGGTGGGAACTGCGGCCCGGTACCGGACCAGACCGGCTTGGTTGGTCCTGACGTGCCAGTGCGATGCACCATCCAGAGCCAGACCATCTCGGAGGATCGGTGCCGGATTGACTACTCCTATTCTTGCCCGATGCCTGATGGCCAGGGTACGCAAACCTGGACCATCCTCCTCAAGCAGACCAGCGAGAGGAAACTCGAGGGTAAGGGGTCGGTCCAGGTGAACCATCCGGTGCAAGGAACCTGCCAGGGTTCCTATGACATGACGGTCACGCGGCTGTAGGCGGCCCAGGCCGGCTCGCGGCGCCGACCGATGCTATGTTGCCCCGGACGCCTCTTTTGTAGCTCGGGCGAAGGAGCCCGTCTGGATGAGCAAATTGCTTCTGATTGGCTGTGGTGGTTTCGTGGGTTCGGTGTGTCGCTATTGGGTCAGTGTCGCAGTGCAACAAATGACGCGGAGCGTCGACTTCCCTTACGGCACGCTGGCGGTCAACCTGGTGGGCTGTTTCTTCATTGGCCTTCTGTCACACCTGGCCGATGCTCGCGGCGCATTCTCCGAGGAAACCCGGGCCTTTCTCTTCGTCGGGATCCTGGGAGGTTTCACTACGTTTTCGACCTTTGGCAACGAGTCGCTGAACCTGTTGCGGGCGGGGCAGAATGGCCTGGCGTTGTTCAACGTGGGAGCCAGCGTCACCCTGGGGTTGGGGGCGGTGTGGGTGGGCCGCACCATGGCGCACCTGGCGTGGAGATAGGACGATGACATTGACACAAGAAGGCTATCTCCTCAGGCTCTTCATCGGTGAAGCGGACAGGCACGAGGGCAAGCCCCTGTACGAATGGCTGGTGCTACAGGCGCGGGAGCAGGGTCTGGCCGGGGCCACGGTCTATCGCGGGATCATGGGCTTTGGTGCCAGCAGCCGCGTCGTTCACAGCTTCAAGATCGAGTGCCTGGCCGAGGATCTGCCGATCGTCGTCGAGATCGTCGACCGGCGCGCCAAGCTGGAGGAATTCCTCGATCGGATCGACGACAAGATTCACGCCGGTCTTGCCACGTTGGAGAAGGCGGAGGTCCGATTCTACCGGAGTGCCAAGCCAAAGCCTTGAACACCCTGTCCTCTCGTGGTCACCCCGGCCAGAGGCACCAATTGGGCCCAATTGTCGCGCCAGCCAGAGTAGTGCTGGCTTCTGGTCCGGTGTCGAGGCATGATTTGCGTATGGCTCCCGTGGCCCAACGGCTCGATCCTGTCACTCTTGCGTTGATCAACGCTCCCGTCTCGGACGAGCCGGAAACAGACGATGAGCGTGCGGCAGTGGAGGCAGCCAAGGCCGAGCTCCGTGCCGGTGTACCGACGATTTCGCACGAAGAGGTCGAGCAGATGGTACGCGCGCGCCTGGCAGCTGAAAAATGATCCTTCGCGTGCAGTGACGTGCGGGTGCGGTCCGAGATACCCGACGTATTCCGGCACGAGAGCTCGACCGAATCACACAGGCGATACGCAAATTCGCTACCGAGGGGCAGGGGGACATCGAGACTGTCAAGCCATTTGCCCATGAATATCGGCTTCGTGTGGGCGATTGGCGAATACGATTCGCCATCGATGCCGCCCGAGACGAGATGGTGATCCTGCACGTCCTGAACA
This sequence comes from uncultured Polyangiaceae bacterium, assembly GCA_964648165.1. Lineage (GTDB taxonomy): Bacteria > Myxococcota_A > Polyangia > Polyangiales > Polyangiaceae > FEN-1139. The sequence continues at coordinate 14,113 of CAZYKT010000060.1, forward strand.
GGCGTGAGGCCTACCGCTAGTCCTGCTCCACCTGGACGACCACCAGGAATGACTCGAGCGGCACTGCGATCTCACGGCCCTCATCCTCGAAGGGCTCTTCGTCGAAGGCAAAGGAGCGCACGCTGAGCGACTCGCCCGAGGCGGCGGTGAGCTCCAACTTGCCGTCGGGTTCTGGGGACACGCAGAACAAATACAGTCGTCCCTGCTCGGAGCGACTGGCGTAGAACTCGACGAACGTCTCCTCCGGGGCCAGAACGGAGAAGGGGAGGGACGCCGAGATTTCTCGAGGTGAAATGGTGTCGTCGAAGTCGACTGGTTCGTCGCGCTCCTCCCCGTCCTCGTCCAGGGTCCCGAGCTCGTCGCCGTACGGCACTACTGACAAGCCCCGCATGGCGTCGACCTCGTTGTCCGACAGGGAGACGAGACCGGGCAGTACCAGTGTCGAAACGCCATCCAGGGCCTCCTGGTTCAGATCCTCCAGGGGCAAGAGACGTAAGGGGACGTGGCGCTCGGTCAGCTCCTCGAAGGCCTCCACATAGGCTTGGTGCGTCTCCTCGGTCGGGTAGGTCAGATCGTTATTGCGGGTGGAATACAAAAGCCCGAGATGTGCTGGGTAGGGCGCGCGATCCGCCAGCAGCTCCTCGATGTCATCCAGAAACTCGAAGGTCCCCTCGAACGGCTCGTCCAGCGTGGCGGTGGGGTAGTAGTTGTTGGATTGGGAGATGGCGATGGCGAACTCGATGGCCGCCGCCTCTTCGTCCTCGGGCCAGCCCAGGTAGATCATCGGGCGATCCTGATTCAGCTCGCGCGCTGCCTTGGCCATTCGAAAGGCCGCCAGGTAGTCCCCTTCGGGCTCGATCTCCGGGGAGAAGCCGAGACCCATTCGCCCCGTCACCGCCGTGTCGTTGCCGAGCAGTGTGGCCTCCGGCGTGTCGTTGGTTGAAGACTCCCAGAACGTCACCAGACCCATTGCCTCGGCCTCTTGCTGGATCTCCCCCAGGTAATCGGCCAGAACCTCGTGTCGGAAGCCCAAGAAGGCGCGAAACTCCTCGGAGTCGAAATCGACCTCGGTGGGAAGGTCGAGCTCGGTCTCTTGGGTGAAAGCCTCCGCGAAGTTGCGATCGGTGCTGCCCCAGCGGAGGTTCTCCTCGTCCAGCTGAAATCCGGGCAGGAACGTCGCGTCCACGTAGATGCCATCCACACCCGCCTCCGCCAGGGATCCGACGCGGGACAAGAAGAAGTCACGATATCCGGAGAGGGGACTCATCCAGGCGTCCTCCCAGTCCGGCTCCAGCCAGGCATCCCCGACGCCGCCGTAGACGATGGGTTCGCCGTCCAGATCGAGCTGGAGCCAGTCGGGGTGTTGGTTGGCCATGGTGGGGACACCGGTTGGCTCGCCGTGATCATCGTAGGCACCGCGGGTCATCACCTCCAGGCCGTTCACGTAGACCAGGGTCTTTAGCTCGGCGTCCTTGGCTCGGTCGACGAGCGTCTCGACCCGGTCCAGCATCGCGGCGAAGCCGTCCTCGTCCACGAAGCTGCCGTACATATGCTCGGATTCCATGTAGAAGATGACGGCCGTCGCCTCGGCGTCACCGGCGGCATCGATCCGCTCGGCGATGTCCTGGTCGGACATGTCCGTCGTCACCACGTCGAAGGGCCAAAGCCGCATCTGCCGGGCCCATCCGGGGAAGGCGAGCGTCGTCTCCGGGAGTTCTCGAGCCCCAGGCCAGGTGGCGAGAGCATTCTCGTCCTTGCTGGCGCTTTCGCCGCAGCCCGAAACGGCCAAACCCAATAGGACTAGCCCCAGCCAGTTGAACCCTCGTGTCACGTGGACCATGCGACCTCCTCCGAGAATCCAGCATCATAGATGTCCATCGTCGCTGCTGACCAGGGCCGTGGTTGCGCCGTGCCGGCCAATAACCCAAGTGGCGGAAGTTTGGCCGGTTTGGAGCCAGCTGAGAGCTCTCTTCCAGGCGGAAGAGGAGAGTGATAAACATTGAAGACATGTTTCATGGGGCTCGTTCTCTCCTCGTGGCCGCGGTGCTCGCGGCCTCCCTGCCCGCCCATGCCCAAAGCCAAGCGATGGTGGCCAGTGCCCGGGAGCTGGGCAAGCAGGGGCTGGTTGACTACGACGCGGGTCGCTACGACGTGGCTGCGACCAAGCTGGAGCAGGCCTACGCGGTGGTGAAGGTTCCGAGCCTGGCGGTCTACACGGCGCGCGCCCTGGCCAAAACGGGCAAGCTGGTGAGGGCGGCGGAGTTGTATCTGGAGGCCACAAGGCTTCCGACCGATCCCAAATGGCAACAGATGCAGTTCGACATGCAGTCAGCGGCGGCCACGGAGCGAGAGGCCTTGCTGGGACGGATCCCGAGGCTGGTGCTGACGTTGGAGGGAGCGGAGCCATCCAGTGTGACGTTGACCATGGATGGCGCGACGGTCCCTTCGGCCTTGCTGGGCATGGAGCAGCTGATCGATCCCGGGAAGCACCGGTTCTCGGCCAAGCGCGGGACCGAGGAGGTGACCGCCGAGGCCGAGCTCAACGAGACGGACAAGAAGACGGTCACGCTGCGCTTCGCAAAGGCCCCGGTGGTCGCGCCGGTGCCGGTACCCGTGCCGGTTGAGCCGAAGCCGCCACCGCCCGCAGCAAAGCCGCCACCAGCGCCCGCCCCGAGACCCGTTCCTGTAGCGCCCTTGGAAGAAGGCTCGAACTCGGGGACGAACACTCGGAGAATGGTTGGCTGGGCCGCCATTGGTGTGGGGGGCGCGGGGTTGGTGGTGGGCAGTGCGGCAGGACTTTTCGCGCTGCTCAAGCGCTCGGATCTGACGGACGGTGACAGCTGCGCCGACAACGACTGTTATCCCGAGACCGCCGACGACGTGGACACGTACAATGCCGGTCGGACGGTCTCCACCATCGGGTTCGTGGTGGGCGGTATCGCGACGGCGGCGGGTATCACCCTGCTCGTCACCGCGCCGAAGTCGAAGGGCTCCGGGAGTGCCTTGTTCATCGGACCCGGCTCTGTTCACTTCACCGGAGGGTTCTAGTCATGTTGCGACCGGTTGGTTTTTGTCTGTCCGTCGCAATAACGGCGGGCTGCGCCCTACCCGAGATGACGTCGAATCGGGAGCACGCCGCCGTCGGTGGAGCACAGGCGGGTGAAGCGGGCGAGACTGCGGACAGGGGAGGCTCCAACAACCGCGGAGGAACCAGCAATAGCGGCGGAACCAGCAACAGTGGTGGCAGAGAGACCTCGGGAGGTGCCCCAACGGCAGGCGCAGTCGTCAGCGATGGCGGTTCGACGCCGAGCGAGGGGGGCAGCGCGGGCCAGGCGGAGGCTGGGGGAGGGGCAGGGGGCTGTCGTCGGGTGGAGCCCGACTACAACCCCGATTTCGCGGCCGCCGAAATGATAAACGCCCAGGCCCAGGTGGCTTGCGCCCACTATGCCAGCTGTTGCTGGATGCCGGCGTCGATGGTTCCGGATTGTGTCAGACGGTATGAACGGGATTACCACGAGGAGATGGAGCGACTCCGCTCCGGGATGGTCACCGTCGCACCGGAGTATCTCACGTTCGTCAGGACCTGTCTGGCCGCGATGGCCGTGGATTCAACCTGCAGCACCACTGATCAGGTCCCCGAGTGCGCCAACCCGCCGCAAGTCGGGTTCGTGCCCACGGGTCAGGTAGGTGATCTGTGTCTGACCAACCCGGGCGGGGAGCCCTACGGCGACTGCGCCGAAGGCTATTGCGAGAAGGAGCCCGGAAGCTGTGGCTTCTGTCGCCCTTTCACGGCCATCGGTCAGGCGTGCACGGACGACCAACAGTGCGACGTGTACCAGGCCTATTGCGATACATCCACCGATCCGCGTACCTGCCAGCGACGGCGCGCGCCCGGCGAGAGCTGCGGGACGGGCGCGTATTGCGACATCGACTCCTACTGCTCGGAGGCGGGGCTGTGCACGGCCGGCCTTGACCTTGCAGCCGGGGAGCCCTGTGATCGGAGTTTATCTCTGCAGTGCAGTCGAGGATTGAGCTGTGTCGACGTCTGTGTCGCACCCTATTCGGTACCTGTCGACGGGACGTGTTCCTGGAGTGACGATTGTATCCTGGGCAACTACTGCCAGAAGGAAGATGCGGCCGAGCTTGGCGTGTGCCGTCCCAAGCTGCCCCTCGATTCCCCCTGCGAATCCTACGAGGAGTGTGAATCTGGGTTCTGTCCTGCCGAGGCTCGAGTCTGCACCAGGCAGCCTGCCCGGGCGGCCCTGGGCGAGAGCTGTGATGATTCCCACCCCTGCCAGTTGTTTCTCGACTGTGCGGGCACCTGCCAGCCCTGGCCTTCCGTGGGTGAGAGCTGCGACGTGACCAGCGCGTGCCTGGAGGGATTCTGCGACACCACCGCCGCCGTCCCGGTCTGTCGCGACCGCCTACCGGACGGAAGCATCTGTTCCAACTACGACAGCTGCGAATCCGGGGATTGTGAGTACCCCGATCCGAGCGCATCGACCGGCATCTGTCGCATGACCTGCCCGGCCAATGCGGATCCGTAGACCGCGATCCGGGGCTTGCCGCGGATCGCCACGGCGTCCCGAACGCTCCGCTGGGGAGCGGAGTTGGGCAGAGCCCACGGAGATGCTATTCTACGTGTCCATGGCGAATGCACTGAGGTTCCACGCGGTCGTGTCCGGCAAGACATTGCCCCTTCCAGATCTCGGCGTCTTCGAGGGCAAGCGGGTTGAGGTCATTGTCGTTGAGGACGAGGGACAGCCGATGCGTGGTGCATCGATTCCGGAGGCTGCACCAGCACAGCGCCCCTTGGGTCTGTACCATGGGCAGTTCTCCGTCCCGGATGACTTCGATGCCCCACTGCCAGCGGACATTCAGACGTATTTTGACGGCGAGGAGCACATGGCGTGAGGTGCCTGCTGGATACTCACGTGTGGTTGTGGATGCTACTTGCGCCAGACCGCTTGAATGTCGAGACGCGCACCGCTCTTGGGAACCCACACAACCAGGTACTGCTTTCGGTCGCAAGTGCCTGGGAGGTGGCGCTCAAGAGTTCCATCGGTCGGCTGCCGCTGCCGGGGACGGTCGACGATCTCGTTCGCAATTCTATCAGGGATTTCGACCTTACCATTGTGCCTATCGCGCTTCGGCATGTGGTGATCTCTGCGGCCTTGCCGTTCCATCACAAGGACCCGTTCGACCGGGTATTGGTGGCGCAGTCGCAAGTTGAAGGGGCGATTCTCGTCACTGCCGACGAGCAGATTCGCAGGTACGGGGGAGCGTTGCTCTGGGCAATCTAGCCATTGTCGGTGTCCCCAGCTGGCTATCGCACCAGATCTCCCCAGCAGTAAAGTCGCAGATCCTCGAGCCCGATGGCGCAGGTGCTGATGTTGCCGGCCGTGATCTCGGTGAACGTCCCCGGGGGTGGCGAGGACTGGCCGTAGGTGTCGTCTCCCCAGCAGACCAGGGTTCCGTCGGTGCGGATGGCGCAACTGTGGCTGAGCCCAGCGGCCGCCGCGGCAAATGCCCCGTCCGGTGGCGAGGCCTGACCCAAGGCATCATCCCCCCAACAAACCAGGGTTTCCTCCGCCGAGACTGCGCAGTTGTGGTTGTCGCCCGCGGCGATGGACGTGAACACCCCCGCTGGGGGTGAGGCTTGGCCGAGGCTGTCATCCCCCCAGCAGACGAGCGTACCATCCGAAGATATCCCACAGCTGTGGAAGAACCCGGAGGCCACGGCGACGAAGGTGCCCTGGGGCGGGGTTGACTGTCCCTCATTGTCGTAGCCCCAGCAAACCGGTGACCCGTCGGTTGCGATGGCGCAAACATGGCGACGACCTGCCGAGATGGCGGAGAGCGGCTTGGGTTCGGAGGCACTCTCGCCGCCCCAGCAAACCGGATCGCTGTCGGTTCCAATCGCGCAGCTTTGGAGGTAGCCGGCGGTGACCGCGGTGAAGGTCCCCTCGGGTGGCGTGGCCTTTTGGTAGTTGTTTTCGCCCCAGCACAGCAAGGTGCCGTCGACGTGGATTGCGCAGCCATGATTGAAACCCAGCTCGACGGCGGAATACAGGCCGGCGGGTGGTGGCAATAGGGTGCGTTCCCCGGAGCGCCAACACAAGAGCTGCCCATCCGTGCGCAGCGCGCAGGCACCGTAATGCGTTCTGACGGACAGGGCGGCAAACGTTCCTGCAGGGGGCGTCAGCTCTTGGTTCGTGGAACCACCCCAACAGACAAGCGTTCCGTCGCTGTAAATGCCGCAGGAATGCATGACTCCCGCCCCAATGGCGATGAAGCTCCCCTGGGGCGGGATACTCTGACCATATTCGTTGTCTCCCCAGCAGGCCAGGGTTTGGTCGGTTCGGATGGCGCAGTTGTGCTGGCTTCCAGCGGCAACGGCGGTGAACGTCCCTTCGGGCGGGGTCGACTGGCCAAGGTCGTCCTGGCCCCAGCAGGCCAGGGTCTGGTCGGTTCGGATGGCGCAGCTGTGTTTCATGCCCGCGGAGACTGCGGTGAAGGTCCCGTCGGGAGGGAGTTCCTCGCCGTCATCGCCATCACCCCAGCATGCCAGTGTCGTGTCGCTCAGGATCCCGCAGCCATGATGGCTGCCCATTGAGATGGAGGTGAACACCCCATCGGGAGGTGAGGACCGACCATCTGCCTCGGAGCCCCAGCAGGTCAACGTGCCATCGAGTCGAATAGCGCAGGTGTTCTCGGCGCCCGCGGAGACCGCGGCGAAGGTTTCCTCGGGAGGAGAGGAACGGCCCAGGTAGTTCGAGCCCCAGCAGGTTATTCGGTCGTCGCTGCGCAGAGCGCAGGCATGGTTCCAACCCAGAGAGATGGTCTCGGTGCGGATCTCGCAGTTTTCGCCGAAGAATCCCGGCAGACAGCCGCAGATGGCGTGCCCTCGATGCTCGCGGCATTCGCTGCCGTTCTGGCAGGGGTTGGGTTGACACAAGGGCGAGGTGCCTGCGGTTCCCGCGTCACCAGCGGCTGCTCCGCCGTCACCTGACGTACCGCCCTCGCCAGCCACTCCACTTTCGCCTCCCTGTTGAATCGTGCCTGCAGTGCCCGCGTCTGCCCCCGCGCTGCCGCCATTCGTGGGAGCTCCGGCTTGCCCAGCAACTTCTCCGCCGGTGCCCGTGCCGCCCGGCCCCGAGCCGCCTTCGGAGTAACCACCGGGAGATGCGCCGCCCGGCCCCGAGCCACCTTCCAGCATCCCGCCGGACGGTGAGCCCCCGAATGGCGCGCCGCCCGTCACTGCGCCGCCCCAACCACCCTCTGCATTTCGACCGCCGACTCCGGACCCACCGCGACCTGCTCCACCGCGACCATCGCCGCCCTGGCCAGTACCGCCGAAGCCGGAGCGCCCACCCATTGCACCGCCCCAGCTCGCACCACCCGCCTCGGTTCCCCCATCCCCCGAGCCATCCCCGGTAGCCCCCCCCAATGGACTCGAAGCCATTTCCTCGTCGTGGTGAAGCCCGGAACGGGCCCCACAACCGAACAGGAAGACCAAGGCAAACACCCAGAAAAGCCGAACCCCAGCGGTCATTTCGAACCCGTTCCTCGTTTGAGACTCATGTACGCGCTCTCCAGGGAATCGCCCGCGTCCACGCCCAGGATCCCCACCGACTGCTTGAGCAGAAGGCTCAGGCACAGGGCGTTGGTCTCCGCGACGGTCTGGGACTTCGGTGCTCGGATGGTCAGAACCGGCGCCTGCCAGCCCAAGGTGCAGGCCGGCATGTTCATCTGCAAGGATTCCATGTCGGGCTGCTTTAGCAGGGTGTAGCGGACCAGGCTGTTGGCGGAGGTGAGCTCCACCATCGAGCCCTGACGGACCACCTTACCGCCATCCATGAAGATGGCATGGTCGCACATGGCCTCGAGTTCGCTGAGGATGTGGGAGCTCACCAGCAGTGTCGCCTCTCCGCGCTGGCTGACGATGAGCTCACGGATCTGAACCACCAGCTCCGGATCGAGACCGCTGGTGGGCTCGTCGAGCAGGATGAGCTCCGGAGCGCCCAGCAGGGCCTGCGCGATGCTGAAGCGCCGTCGCATCCCGTGGGAAAGCTGGTCGAAACGGGCACTGGCCCGGTCCGAGAGCCCCACCTTGGTCAGGCAGGCCAAGGCTTCGCGCTGGGCCTTTGGGCCATCCATGCCCTGCAGTTCGGCGTAGTAGCGAAGGCAGTCGACGATGGGTACATGCAGGCTGGGCACCGCGTCCTGCGGCATCAGGCTGACGCGTCCCGCGTCGGTGCCGGGATTGAAGGGCCCCTTGCCCAGGACATCCACCGAACCCGACTCGGTCCGCAGAAGGCCCACGATGACCCCCATGGTCGTGGTCTTGCCGCAGCCGTTCGGCCCAATCATGGCGCAGACAGAGCCCTTGGGAACCTGGAGGGACAGACCGTCCAGCGCCAGCTTTTTGCCATAACGCTTGATGACATCCTGCAGGACGACCGCGTTCATGCGTCCCTCCGCAAGAACATGCGGTGTCCGAGCCAGAAGCCTACTGTGCCGATCAACAAAAGGGCGGTGCCCCCGGAGACGTAGGTCACGAGGTTGGGGGACCAAAGGGCGCCGCGGTGCTCCGCGGGGAACAGCAACCCCAGGTGATGAAGCCAGGGGATCTGTCGGTTGAGCCAGTTGGCGGTGGCGAGGCCATGCAGGATGGCGAAGACGATCAGCACGAAAAGCGACAGGGCCCGCGCTCCCAAGGGTGAACGAGCTATCAGGGAAAGGCCGCTGAACAGGCCCAGATAGGCGTTGCCGTACAGCCAAGCCCGAAAGGAGGTTCGGAGTAGCCACCACCAGGTATCCGGTGATTGAGCTGGATCGACGGCCATCCCCACGCCACCTGCCACCAGAGCCCCCACCAGGAGGCCTGCCGCCAACACGAGGTCCTGCCCGAGGAGCTTGCCCGAGGCCCAGGTCAATCGATCGCAGCGGAACAGGGTGTAACGCGCCGCCCCCGAGGAGACATCGGCGGCCATGGTGCCGGCCGAAACGACGAGCACCAGCAGGGCCACCAGGTGAAGCGCCATGTACCCGTAGAAGATGCTGAGCGGCGGCATGCGCAAAAGCTCGTGCCGCACGCCCTCGTCGCCCACCAGACTCACGAGCATGGGCAAGATCTTCTCTCTGATGAGATTGGCCGGCAGCTGAGATTCGTCGATGCCCATGTTGGCGGCCAGGGATTGCCGTGCCGCCCGCTCGGCGGCCCTCAGCGTACCCAGAAAGACATATGTGCTGATCGCCGCACCCGCGGCGTAAAGGGCCATGGCCACGATGAAGAGACGCGAGCGGATGGCTTCGACCAGCTCGAAGCGAGCCACGATGAGGAGGCGTTTTCCATCAAGCATTGGACCAGGCATCCTTCAACTCGATGCCTGGCGCAAGTCCCGGCCAAGAAACCGACGGCCACGCGATCTCTTCGACGATCGAGGCGGGTCGCGCTATCCGAGGGAGGTAGTCCGGGTGTCCGATGCGAGATTCTGGTGCCGCCCCCTTGTTCCCCTCTGCAGAACGGCTGCACGAGTGGGTGGACTGGCTCAAGGAGCCCGCGGTGTATCTCGGGCTCAGCGTGGGGCTGGGCCTCGTCGGCCTGGTGGGCCTTCTGGTTTTGCCGTTCTTGCTGGCCAGGCTCGACGCAGACTACTTCGTCCGACCCAAGCCTGCGCCCACCCATTGGCTGGCGCGGTTTGCCAGAAATGGATTGGGGGTGCTGCTGCTGCTGTGCGGGATTGCCATGTTGGTCCTGCCTGGACAGGGGCTACTGACCATCCTGTTGGCGCTGATCCTGCTCGATTTTCCGGGGAAGCGTGGCTTCGAGCGCTGGTTGGTCAACAGGCCCTCGGTGCTGCGGTCCCTGAACGTCCTGCGCGTCCGCCTGCGTCGTCCCCCCTTCAGAATCTCAGAGCATCGGGGAGAGTAGCCGCGCTGTCGAGCGCACCAGGCGACGCACCAGGCCGACGTGCCGCTCGGCGCCGATGGTTACTTCGGTTGCGGTGTCCAGATCGGTCTGGAATTGACGCGACAGTTCGCGACACAGCTCCGTGTCGAAGACGAAGGCATTGAGCTCGAAATTGAGGTTGAAGGAGCGCATGTCCATGTTGGCTGAGCCGATGGTCGCTACCCACTCGTCCACCACCATGGTCTTAGCGTGGACGAAACCCCGGTCGTATTCGAAGATGCGCACCCCCGCCAGCAACAGGCCCAAGAAGTAGGAATGGGAGGCCAGGGTGACCAGTAGGCTATCCGATTTCTTGGGCAGGAGCAGACGCACGTCCACGCCGCGCAAGGCCGCCGCAATCAAGGCAGACTCCATGGTCTGACTGGGGACAAAGTAGGGATTGGTGATCCAGATGCGTTGCCTGGCCAAGCTGATGGCCTGGGCGTAGTACAGCTCCATCGCCGACCATCCGCGATCCGGTGCGGAATCGATGATCTGGACGGGGCAGTTGCCCATCGAACCGGCCACCGTGAAGTAGCGTTCGTCCATCAGGGTTTCGCCGGTGGTCATCAGCCAATCCTGCAGGAAGGCCTGCTGTAGACTCAGAACGGCCGGTCCCTCGATCCGTAGGTGAGCGTCCCGCCACCGGCCAACGTTCGGATCGAGGCCCAAGTACTCGCGTCCCACGTTGATGCCACCGGTGAATCCCATCCGACTGTCCACCACCACGATCTTTCTGTGGTTGCGAAAGTCGATCCGATCCCGGCGCCGCAGATGGGGGAGCAGTCGGGCCAGAGGGGCAAAGTAGGCGGCCTTACCCCCGGCAGCCTCCAGCGGTACAAAGAAGTCTGAGGGGAGCGACATGCTGCCGACGGCGTCGCAAAGGACGCGCACCTCGATACCAGCGGCGGCTCGACGGGTCAGGGCATCCCGCAGCGCGGTGCCCACCCCGTCGGGGCGGATGATGTAGAATTCCACATGGATGTGATGCTGAGCCCCTTCAATGGCCTTGAGCATCTCGCGATAGGTGGCCTCCGCATCGTGGAGCATGCACACCGCGTTCCCGCAGCTGGCCGGTGTGCTGGCCAAGGCATCGCCCAGTCGGATCTGGCTTTCGGTGCGATCATCGACGAAGGCCATCCCGCATTCGCGCAGGCGGCCGTGGGTGTCATGCCGCGACAGGGCCTCGGACAGCCGCGCTTCGGCGCGACCGATCCGCTTGACGGTCCGGCGCATTCGGGTCCGCCCCACCGCCAGGTACACCAGGAGCCCGAGGAAGGGGGCGGCCACGATGAACAGGATCCAGGCCAAGGTAGCGGTGGGGTCGCGCCGGCGTTTCAACAGCACCAGCCCGATGACCGCCAGGTGCAGCAGGATGACCAGCAGCTCGACGAGTGCGGTCAGGTAGAAGGGTTGGACGTCCATCGGCTGGGGCAGCTATTCTACTAGGGCTCGGGCAAGGAGCTCAACCACGGCCAAAAACGCGATGATCAGAGGTCCTTCACCATCGGTTCGTGCCGTAAGTCTCCGGGTGATGAGCTGGAACATGCACAAGGGTGTGGGCGGTCTCGACCGCCGTTACGATCTTTTGCGGACCCTCGCAGTCATTCGCCACTACCGTCCCGATGTCGTTCTGCTCCAGGAGGCTGCCCAGGGCATCCCCCGGCTTCGCCGGGAGGATCAGGTGGCGACCTTGGCCGGAGAGCTCGGGTTCTTCGCTGCCTTTTCTCCGGAGCATCAATTCCGCGTTGGGGGTTACGGCAACCTGGTCCTGTCGCGCTGGCCCATCACCAGCGCCTCTCACCTCGACCTGACCGTCGGTTGGCGCAAGCGCCGGGGCATGCTGCAGGCCCATCTTCGGGTGCCATGGGGTCAGCACCAGCGGACCCTGGTGGTGCACAACCTGCATCTGGGGCTTTCCGGGGCGGAGCGGGTCCGGCAACTCGACCGCTGTCTGTCGTCCCAACTGTTGAGCGGGCTGCACCAGGGTACTTGTGCCATCCTGGGCGGGGATCTGAACGATCTGTGGGGCAGCCTGGGACCCAAGCAGCTCATTCCCTGGGGCTTTCAGCGCGCGGGGACGCCGATGAACACCTTCCCCAGCGCTCTGCCCCTACGCCCCCTGGACGGCTTATTCTACCGCGGGGAGCTCACCTTGACCCATTGTGCGGTGGGTCGAAGCCGGGTTGCGCGAAGCGCCTCCGATCATCTCCCCATCTACGCCGATTTCGTGCTGCCCTAGGGCCGTGTCCCCATGAGTTGTTGAGGCTGTCGAAGCCATGGGGTGAGGTTCGAGGCCGCCGGGAGGTGGCCCCGGGGGGCGCAGCTCAGAATGGGTGGCGGAAGGGGTTGCAGGTCGCCACAAACGCTTTGCATGCGAAGGGAATTGTGGGGACGGGAGGTGGCCCCGGGGGGCGTAGCTCAAAGGGGGGCGGAAGGGGACCGCAGCTCAGGATCGGTCAGTGGTCGAGATGCTCTGATGCGCTTTGCACCATGGCGAGACGCTGACCGTCGAGATCTATTCAGGCCAGTTGTCCATGGCGCCCAACGTGTAGGCCTCGTAGCCCGCGTCGCACAGGATGGTCATGGCTTCGAGCGAGCGCTGGCCATGACCACAGTACGTGACAACCACCTGATCCTTCGGGATCTCGTGGAGGCGATCGGGTAGTTCGTCGACCGGGACATTGACGGCCCCCGGGAGATGCTGGGCGGCGAATTCAGTCTGCAGACGCACGTCCAGCAGCAGCGCACCCTCGTCGACCAGGGCCTTGGCTCGGGCGCCAGTCACCGGGGAGCAGGGCAGAATGTCGCTGCTGCTACCTGCCTCGCCTCCCGCGCCCCCGCTCTGCAGGTTCTGCTCACAATCGGTGCAACTGTCCCCGTCGCCGGAGCAAGCACCCATCCCCAGGAGCACCAGGGCGACTGCGAGCGTGCGCTTCGACCTCGAGGGCATCGATGCCCGAATCTAGCACGCCTGGCCCCTGGTTCGTGATTCACGCCGCGCTGGGTCCCTGTGTGGACGTTCCCTCCTCGTCCGCGTCATGGTCTCGTCGTGTCAGCGCCTGAACCATACTGCGCGCGGTGGGACGCTTTCTGCGACTCGCCACCCAATCGGTGTATCGCACGCAGGGCGTCGTCGCCTCGTCGGCGCAGAGATGCTCCAGGTATTCTCTCAGCAGTAGGGTGCTTTCACAGTGGGTCATGGCTCCCCTCGGTTGGCCGTGCTGCCGGGCCGGACTCAAGCGGTACGATTTGATTAAGCAAGACACGTGCCTTCCGCCCCCAACCCCGACCAGACCCCGGGACGGCTCTTGCTCCTGTTGGTCTTTCACCCGTAATTACGAAGGGTTAGCAAACGGCTGGGGGCGCCAGTGCCAGCCACCTGTGTCCGCCAGCGGGTTGGCTCAGCCTGGCACAGGGATCCGGACCCTGGCGCCGGTGTCAACAGCGGGCGGACAGGTGTGACGTAATGGCAACGGTCCATTGCGGTCTCGCCGTTCCCCGCTAGACCGGGTGCCGTGCTGCGGATCCTGCTGTTGTTGCTGGGGGTCGTGGTGCTCGTGTCCCTCTGGGTGGCGAGAGCCGAAGCACCGGAGCGGCGCGGACGACTCAAGCGCATGGTGGTCGTCGTCGTTTTGCTCGGTGCGCTCCTTTTGCTGGTTCGCTTGGGGCAGGTTCGACTGGCAGCGATTGGAGCGTTCCTGTTGGCGGCAGTGAGGCTCGTATTGCCGTTGGCGTTGCGGCTGGTTCCCCTGCTGTTGTCGCGCTGGGCCAACCGGCGCCCTGGGGAGCCGAGTGAGCCCGGGGGAGCCCCCGGTTTTCGTCCCTCGACTCGACTGACCCGCGCCGAGGCGCTGGAGATCCTCGGTGTGACCGAGGGCGCCACCGACGACGAGATCCGTCGAGCTCACGCCGAGCTGATCAAGAAGGTTCATCCCGATCGCGGGGGCACGTCTTACCTCGCCTCCCGCGTCAACCTGGCGCGGGATCTTTTGCTGTCCAAGGAGAAACGGTGAGCGGGCTCGGGCCCCCTACCGAAGCCTCCCGCATGCGAACTCTATTCCGCTCCGACCAGGACCTCCCGACGCGGGACCGTCTCGTAGCAGTTGCCCGCGAGCATCTCACCCCACAAAGTGACGGGCCTGGGCGCGGGTTGGACTTGACGAATGAAGGAGAGCCTGAACCACACTCGATTGTCACGGGTGGCGCCGAAGTCCAGGTACGAACTGGTACCATCCCCAAGCTCGGCGCCCAGTGTGCCGCCCACCAGTTGACTTGCGGGGCCGAGCATACGAACGCTTAGTTCGTTTCCACAGTCCGTCCAAATGACGACATCATCTCGCTCCATGTCCACGGCGCCGTCTTCAGTCTGCACCCTGATTGCGCCAAAAATCCGCATGTACTGCCCACACGCACCCTGGCCGGGCCCCGGCGCCACCACCTCCGCCGGCCCCCACGCAGTCAGTCCCAAGCGCAACGTAGTCGTGGTGCCAGCCACGCTGACCGGCGGTTGCTCGGCAAACCGACTGCAGTCATCCCCAGCGCCGCAGGCCGATGGCTCAACACAGGGCGAGAACCAGCGGATCGGGATCTCGTAGTTTCCGACAATGCTCGACAGGACGTCGTTTGCCGAGAAGCCGAGACCAGAGACGGCATCCAGAGCAAGTTCTTGCTTCGCAGTGCACTCGACATCCACCACAGTATTGCAGGCGTAGGGGGGGGTGCCTTCCTTTGGACCACCTGAGTCCGTATCGAGGCACCCGCCCATGAACGCGACGCTGATGAGGCCGACAATGGCACGCACCAGGGCATGAGAGAGCGGCCGCATGGCAGAAGTCTCCCACGGCACGGAGAAAGGGGCAACGTTGGGCCAGAGTCCTGGCGGCGTTCGTCTCGCTGCCTCCAAGTGCCCAAGGTTGTCCGTCTCGAGAATGGGCCTAGTATCTCGCCCATGGGCAGACACTTGAGTATCGGCTGGCTCTTGCCGGGGGCAAGCTGGGGCCTGATCGTTACTGGTGTGTACCTGGGCTCCTTCGGGTGTGGGTCCAGTCCCGCTGAGACGCCGCCTCCACGGTTCGTTCCCTCCACCAGTCGGAGCGGCCAGCCCGAGGCCGGACTCCAACCTACCATCGCCGAACCGGCGAGTTCGGGCAGGGTGAGTCAAACGCCGAGCCCCACGGCGAGCGTCAGTGCCCCCACTACTCCGCTGGCGCCCGTTCTGGAACGACTCCCCGAGATCCCGAGGTCGATTCGAAACAAGCTGGACGCCGCGCAGCGCCTGAAGCTCGAGATCGCAGCCAGTATCTGTCCTGCGGCGGTCCTGCCTGGCCCCAAGGGCCTGCGGGTTGGGTGTCGCAGCCGTCCGCCTTACGATCAGGACAAGGGCCCGGATGGGAGGATCCTGACCGAGGGCGGGATGTTCGATCTCGAGCAGGTGGTTCGGGGCAGCTTCTCGGCTCCCAACCAGGACGAGGCCGCGGTGGTCGTCCAAGGGGGCGAGCCGGTCGGTGGCCGTTACGGTGGCATTCTGTTGGTCTCTCTTCATCACGACAACGTGTGGCAGAAGAAGGGCTACTACGCTGGATTCGACCCGTCGAGTTGTGAGGTCCTCAAGAGACCCGATTCCCATGATCTGTTGGTTTGTCGGTGGTCCTACGCTCACCAGAACATATGGCACGACGTCATCCAGACCTTCGATTTCACGGGGGTTAGCCCCAGCGACATCGAACCGGGGGTGGGTGAAGTGGTTGACCTGGTCTCCGACTTCGTGGGGGGCTGTCTCGAATGGCCTCACCCGTCACAACCATCCTATGTGGTGTCGAGGATTCGAGGCTTCACCTTGGATTCGACCGCTCCCGATCGCGCCATAACGCTGACGGTGAAGGCACGCGGTCTGCGGATGTCACCGAAGCTTGCAGCCTACCGGGCGAGATGTCGCGCGCTGAACTCCGAGCTGGCCCAGGCCAACCCCCGTCATGTCGACATGCTCCTTGGGCTTCCCCTCAAGCCCCTCGAGCTGCGCTACGTCTGGGATGGGCAGTCCTTCGTGGCGACGGAGCAGACGACCACGCTGCTGCATCGACTCTATCCGGAAGAACCCGAAGCGCCTCGGGATTAGCCAAGGCCTTCGGTTGGTGGCTTTGGCCCGGCCCGAGGACCATCGGGGACCCGGTGCCTTCCGGAGAGGCCAATCGACGCAGATTGCGCTGATTGGTTGAACCTCGGCGTCGGGTTTGGGTCGGGCTCGGGCGAACTCGGCTCGCGCCCTGATGCTGAAGTTGTCGCGGCACGCGACGCGAACGCGCTCAGAACGTCAACTGCAACGTGCCAGCAAAAATGCACTGCAACGGCATTCTACTTCTTTGGACCGGTTTGCAGGCTCCACGCGTCTGCCAGCCAGGCAATGAGCCCAACGTACCGGCCTGTGCCGAGGAGTCGGATCGATGACAACTGAGAACCTGCGAACGACGACACTGCTGGTCAGCATTCTGGGCATCGCAATTGCGGCGTGCAGCGATCCGGAGGACGACAAAAAGGACACCAGCGACGCGATGGGGGGAGGGAACGCCTCCGGTGGCGCAACCCTGGGCGAACTGGGTGGTGCCCCGCCTGGCGGCTTGCCTGGTGTGGGCGGAGGACCGGCATCTGGCGGCACGATCGGTGCTGGTGGACTTCCCGGGAACGGCGGAGTCCTGATTGGTCAGGGCGGCTCCGGAATGGGTGGTTCTGGCACCGGCGGTTCTGGCACCGGCGGTTCTGGCATTGGCGGTTCTGGCATCGGTGGCTCTGGCATCGGCGGCTCTGGCATCGGCGGAGTGGAGAGCGGGGGAATGGGACCGGGTGGAGCCGAGAACGGTGGGATGGCCACAGGGGGCTCCGAGTTGGCCGGCTCCGCGGGAGACGGTCTGGGGGGAAGCCCCGGAGTCGGAGGTGGTGTTGCCGGAGATGCGACCAGTGGGGGAGCCGAGAACGGCGGGGAGGCCAGTGGCGGCGAGCCTCCGGGTGGCGCCATCGACCCCGGCAACTGCACCCCGTCGCAGGAAAACGGCACGCGTGTGTCAGGCACGGGTCCCCACGAGGTTGTCATCGAGACGAACCCCGAGGACGGGATCGCGTGTGGCACCATCTACAGGCCTGCGGACCTGGACGGCGACGAAAAATTCCCGATCCTGGTTTGGGGCGAAGGTGGCTGTGAACAGAACGGCTTCTCCAACCAGGCAGCCATGGGCGAGATCGCCTCCTTCGGTTACTTCATCGTCGCAGACGGCACGCCCAACGGTCAGGGTGCCTGCGCCGGTGGGCAAGATGGAAGGGCGTTCCTCGACTACATCACCTGGGCCATCGCCCAGAACGAGAAGCCCTGTAGCCCGTATTACCAGCGCCTGGAGACGACCAAGATCGCGGCTGATGGTTTCTCATGCGGCGGATTGATGTCCGAGAACGTTTCCGGTGATCCCCGCTTCGCCGCCATCGGCATCACCAGCAGCGGGCTGTTCAACGCCGATGCTGGGATCTATGACGCGATCCACACGCCGTTCAAGATCATGAACGGCGGCAGCAACGACATGGCTTACGAAAACGGCCTAAGGGACTACGAGGAGATCAGCACCCGGGACGTTCCGATCGTCTATTTCTCCAAGTCCAGCGCCGGTCACGGAGGGGATCTGGGTAATCCCCAGGGAGACTTCAATCGGGTCAATCTGGCCTGGTTGAACTGGCAGCTGAAGGGCGACGAGGGCGAGACGGGCAAAGGCTTCTTGGTTGGCGCGAACTGTCAGTTCTGCAACGACAGCGGCTGGGACTTCAGGTCCGCGAACCTAGAGTAGGCTCTGCCTCGGGCCGCCTCGCGCTGCGATCTCGGCTTTTCCCGCCGAGCCCGCTGGCATGCGGCCTCGCCTCAGAAAACAGCGGAGGCGTGCCGTGGTAGCGGGCCTTGCCCGTTGGCGCGGGGCCTCGACGTTCGGTGTTCAGCCGGCGGCCGGGCCAGCCAACAAACCTTTCTCCGGTTTTTGGTGGACGGGCGACCTGTCCTTGATTCGGTCTCTTCCGAACCTGCGCCAAGGTGGCGTTGCCCTGTCCCGCCACGCCGTGGGAACGATTCCGGGGGGGCGCCTGTGACAAATCGTCGCCCACCGAACAATTGGAAAAGGAACAGGCGGGTTGTGTCCGAGCGAATGAGACACCCCTCCGGACGGTCCGCCAATGGGTCTGGGTCAAAGAGGATTCGACATGAAGACGAACACGGTTTGCCATCGCGGAAGGGTCGCCCTGTCGGCGTTGTCATTGGGCATCGTTGTGATGCTGCCGACCCCTTGTCTGGGGGACAACCCCATCGTGCAAACCAACTTCACCGCCGATCCGGCTCCCATGGTGTACGACGGCCGACTGTACCTTTACACCTCGCATGACGAGGATGTCACCATAAACAACTTCTTCACCATGAACGAGTGGAGGCTCTACTCCACGATCGACATGGTCAACTGGACCGATCACGGCAGTCCCGCGAGTCTAGAGACCTTCAGCTGGAGCACCGACAACGCCTGGGCTCCGCAGGCTGTCGAAAGGGACGGAACATTCTACCTCTACGTGCCGATCAACAACAACACCGGCGCGAAGATCGGGGTGTGCACATCGACGAATCCATGGGGCCCGTTCACCGACCCGATCGGGAGGGCGCTGGCCCAAGAAGGGGCCATGGCCATCGACCCGACGGTGTTCGTTGACGATGACGGGCAGGCCTACCTGTACTGGGGCAATGGCAACCTCCGATTCGTGAGGTTGAACTCGGACATGATCAGTACCTCGGGAAACGTCACATCCAACGTGGATATGCAAGGATTCACCGAGGGGCCGTGGTTCTACAAACGGGAGTCACTCTACTACCTCGTGTACGCCGGGAGCGGCGAAAAGATCAGCTATGCGACCAGCAACTCCCCCGAAGGTCCCTGGACTTTCAAGGGCGACATCATGGGCAACCCCTCGATCGGCACCAATCATCCTGGGGTCGTCGACTACAAGGGTCACTCCTATCTCTTCTATCACAACGGCGCATTGTCTCATAACGACAGCTTCAAGCGGTCGGTGTGCGTGGAAGAGTTCACCTACGGCGCCGACGGCAGCATCCCGCGGATCGAGATGACGGATAACGGACCATCCGCCGTCGCCACCTTGAATCCCTTCGAACAAGTCGAAGCCGAGACCATCGCCAACTCGTCCGGGCTCAAGACCGAGGTCTGCACGGATACCGGCGGGGGCATGAACGTCACGAACATCCATGACGGTGACTACATCAAGGTGAAGGACGTCGATTTTTTGGATGGAGTGACCTCCTTCGACGCGCGAGTGTCCTCGGCGGGCGGCACGGCGCAGATCGAGCTTCACCTCGACAGTGAGTCGGGCCCCTCGATTGGGACCTGTGATGTTTCGGGAGCGTCGGAATGGACCACCAAGACCTGTCCGGTCAGCGGTGAAGGCGGAACCCACGACCTCTACCTCAAGTTCAAGGGCGGGGGCGGTGAGCTCTTCAAGTTCAACTGGTGGAAGTTCACCGGACCGACCGATCCCCAGGGACAGGGAGGCTCCGGCGCAGGAGGCGAAGGCGCCGGTGGCAACGCCGGGTCGGACGCTGGTGGCGTAGCGGGAGGCGGGGCTGCGCAGCAAACGGGGGGTGACGCCAGTGGTGCCGGAGGCACGCTGGTGGCCGGCGGAGAAGGTAACCTCGCTGGAGGCTCGGTTTCCGGGGGTCAGGCTGGTACCGAGAATGCCGGTGGCATCCCCGTCACCAACGGGGGAGCAGTCAACGCTGGTGGCCAGAGTCTGGCCAGTGGGGGGGCACCGGGGAGCGGTGGGACGGTCACCAATACTGGAGGCCTATCCGTAGACCGGGGTGGCAACGGCAGCCATGTTGGCGGCGGGATCCCGGCCAGCGGCGGTTCGGTGTTGCCAGGTACGGGCGGCTTCATTGCCAATGGTGGTGCCTCAACCAGCGGCGGACAGGTAGCGACCGTCGGGGGGACGGGCATCGGCACCGGTGGAGGCGCGGTTGGCGCCCAAGGTCCCGCCGTCGCTGGGACAGACGGCGAAGCGGTCACAGATGGCGACCCGGATAGCGGGTCGTGTTCGTGCCGCGTGGACGCTCGCCGCGGTGACGACGCAACATGGGTGGTCCTGTGTGGCGTCGCCCTGGCGATGTTACGCCGGCGTCGAGCCACCAGTTCGCAGATCTCGAACCGGGGCACTTGAATCAACCCGCTGGATGCTGGCGTCTCTACGAACGGGCGACGCCAGCGCTCCAGCGCTGGCAAGCCTCGCGATGGCCGTCGGCCGCGGCGAGACGAGCCCTTTTTCGACTGAACCCTCGGGGCAGCTAACGGTTCACTGGCTTGACTTGACGTTCGCGATCGGGAACTCGACGGTCCCTTGACCGCCGCCCGTCTCGACCAGGACCTTGGCCTCGAGGATGTTGTCCATGTTCATTCCGGCGTTGTTCCACTCTTCGAAGTGTCTGGTGACGTTGATGACGCCGCAACTCCGACCGCTCTGACGGACGCTCCAGTACTGGTGGAATTGGCCGGAGGTGCCGCAGCGGTTGCCACCGGTTCCACCCGTCATACCCGAGTAGAACTTGTAGACCTCGCCGTCGATGGTGGCCGATCCGCTTTGGTTCATGCCCCAGGGATTGAACGGCATCCCGTTGAACGAGTCGTCGATGATGTAGTATTCGGTACACGGATTGGTCGCCCAACCGTAGACGCCAATGTATGAGTATCCGCCGCCGTTGCCCGTCACCTTGTACGTGAACTCGGCGGTGACTTCGCCCAAGTCGGCGATGGACCTGCCTCGCCCCCAATCGGTTCCAAGACGCGACAGGTAATCGCCGTTGTTGTTCCATTTGGCGCTGAAGGCCGGCGTATCGTAATACGTGATGCAGTCGTTGCCGTTGTTGCTGTTCGACCAGAGCTCCCAGGCGAGGTCGCCCGCCCTGCCGGTTCTATCGCTTCCGCAGTGAGTCGTGCCGCTGCCCGTCGGCATGGCGGCGTCACAGTCCAACGTGGCGCCCGCGGCGCCCGCGGCGCCCGCGGCGCCCGCGGTGCCTCCCGCATCGTCACCCGCGGTGCCCGCGGTGCCTCCCGCATCGTCACCCGCGGTGCCCGCGGTGCCCGCCGCATCGTCACCCGCGGTGCCCGCGGTGCCCCCCGCATCGTCACCCGCCGTTCCCGCGGCGCCCCCCGCATCGGTACCACCGTTGGAGACACCACCCATCCCCAAGCCGCCCATGCCCAAGCCGCCCTGCCCCATGCCACCCATGCCCAAGCCGCCCTGCCCCATGCCACCCATGCCCAAGCCACCCTGCCCCATGCCACCCATGCCCA
>CAZYKT010000061.1:0-35008 GCA_964648165.1 uncultured Polyangiaceae bacterium
ACCAAGTGAAAGCTGCAGACCGCGGGTCGTATCGGGCCGGCGACAGGTCATCACGAGGTTTCCTTCGGGAGCTCCGCGTTCGGACGTCGATCCTGCTGGTGAGGGCGGCAGAGATGAGGGCGGTACGACGGTCGCAAGGAAGAGCCAAGCGACACCGAACCCGCGATCCCTTCGCCCAGGGGAAACGGTTGCGTGCCGGTATGGATGACGGCTAGAGCCGAGGTCTGGTCGTTCTCGAAGCCCAAACGACGGCTCCCGTGGACCGCCAGGAGAGAGAGCTCGGCCGCCACTGCGTTGCACCGTCCCTCGATCCGACCCGGTATGCGACAGCTTGACCTGGCTCCCAAGCGTCGGTCGTTCCGACTCCTACGGGCAGGCCAATTCAACGCGGCGCAGAAGGACCACGTTGTCGATCGCAAAATCGACCAAGGTGGAGAACTGCGAGAACTGGATCGCTCGGACTGCACTTGGATCGAAGGCAACGGCGTTTCCGGAGTAGCGTTGGATGAGCCGACTGTCGTCGAACAAGAGCTCGAAGCTCTGCCAGTCGTCTGTCAGCGAGAACAACATATCGTGGTTGTTATAGTCTCCGGCGTCGATCATCGAGGCCATCTGGATGCTGACCCGCAGCGCTCCGGTGCCGCGAGCGGAGAAGCGGAGCCCGGCATAGGCCGAGAGATCATTGTCAGCCGTGGTGTTCACCCCAAGGTGAGCAAACACGGCCCCCGTCCCCGACAAGCCAAGGGCATAGCCGCTCCCCTCGGCTCCCCCCTCGATGGGTGCCAAGGGTTCAGGAACCAGCACCGACCCTTCCCCGATGGCCGACCACCAAGTGGAGAATGCGACGTGGGGCGTCGAGAGCTCGCCATCCTCGAAGTCATCGATGAGCTCGGTCGTGTACGCCACATCGGATACCGGGATGGTCTCGGGGTAGTCTTCCGGGGCGGGCGATGTGGACCAATCGGGTTCGGTAGTGGTTGCACCCGCGGTCCAGGGCTCAGCTCCCAATTCGAAGGCCCCCAGATCGGGGGCAGTCCCCAAGAAGCCGTCGGTGATGGGTGGATACTCGAGCCCCTGATCGAGCGCACAGTCCGCGCTGGGCAGGAAGGCATCGTCGAGGGGACAATCGGCGTTGTTGGCGAGCGTGGGGTCGCCATCCGGCGAGCTGATGTGCAGAGTCCCGCTCGTTCGCGCGGTGAATCGCAGGGTGCTGTATTGGGTGAAATCGACGTCGGTCACCACCAAACCCAAGAGTGCCCAACCGCCCGTGGTCACGTCTCCAGCATAGTGCAGCGCCACGCTACCGGTTGTGGGATCGGTCTCGACCGTTGCGGTCACCGAGGAGCCATTACCTCCCTCACTCCACCAGGAGTTGCCGGTAAGCTCGCTCTCTTCGTCCCCGTCCGCAAAGTCGTCGAGCAGAAGCTCGCTCTGACCGTCGGGGCTCACCAGCGTCACATCGTCCAGCCAGATGTCAAACGCACCGTTGAGGGTCGAGGGCAGGAAGATGAGCCCCGACAGGGCGCTCGGGTCGAAGGTGACGGGGGGGTGCTCATAACTCGGCTGCAGCAATGACGCGAGCGAAACCTCGTAGCTGTGGCTGTCGAGCGAGCCCGGGACCAAACTTCGAAAACCCGCGTCCGACGCCGCTGAGGTGTCCTGTGAGAATTGAACGACGAGGCCAGGAACGCTCGATACCAGGTTATTTCCCACGGTCATCGAAGAGAGATCGGCGTTCTCGTCGCCGGGCGAGTAGGTAGGCTTCTTCATGTAGCCGATGGGAGCCTGACCGGAAGGCAGCACCGTATTGTTAAAGACGTCGCTCGGACCCTTGACCATGATTCCAGCCATTGCGTAGCTCTTGACCAGGTTGTGGTGCACCACGAAGCCTTCGGTGACGTCGTCCAGATAGATCCCATTCGTCAAATCTTGGGCGGGCGGTGCGGCTACCACGTTGTAGGCAATCTGCGTACCGAGCCCATTGGTGTGCCCTGCGTAGACTGGTCCACAATCGGGGCATGAGATGCAGGTGCCGCTCACGTCGTTGTAGGAGAGCTCGCCTTCGGTCAATCCATCGAAACGAATCCCAAAAATGGCACTGCGCCGAATCGTGTTGTGGGTGAACACGTTACCGGTGGTGGTCAGCTGCTGAGTATGGATCCCAGCGCTCAACGCGCCGGAGTAATCTACGTCGGAGAAGAACGAGTTCTGCACCAGGTTATCGTTGCCCACCACCACGAGCCCGCTGTGGGAGCTTTGCGTGACACTGCCGTTTCGAAAGACACTCGCCGTTCCGAGTCGGCAATTCCCCGCGTCGGGTAATGACTGGCCGTCGGTGGCGAGCTGATGGACCGGATAGCGGACGTGGACACCGTCGAGCAAGACGTGACTGGCGAGAGCCCCGCCGAACCCCGCCGAAAAGAGCCGGAACCCCGCGATCTCGATGTAGCTCTGTAGCCCCAGCTCGAACCCGAGCTCGCGGGCGCGGCTCTCGATCGGGAGCTGATTGGGATCGGCTCCACCGGGTGGCATCAGATACAGACGGCCCTCGGTCGCGTCGTAGAACCACTCACCCTCCGCGTCCAACAGCGGCAGCGCCCCATAGACGAAGTACTCGTCACCCATTTAAAGGTCAAGCGGCAGCTCGGGGTTGGGATCTTTCATTGCCGCATCGAAGCTCGCGGTGCGGGTCGATTGATCGTACGCCGCCACCCGTCTCGTGTACGAATACCAGGCAGAGCCCGCCATGGCGTTCACGTACGCCCCGGTGAGATCACCGTCCGGCAGCTCCGTATCGATCAACGCCTCGGGCGTCGTGCCCTCCCCGGCACGCGCCATTGGTCCGTCCACCAGGTGATCGGGCGTGGTGTTCGGGAAGCGCGCGTCGACCATCGCTTGCCCATCCACGAACAGCTGGGTTACCGGCGAGGGGACGGACGCGGCCCATATTCCAGCGGCCAACTCCTCCCACGTGACGTCCAGGTAGTCGGCCCCGGATACGACGACCACCTCGTCGCTTGCAGCCTGGAAGCGAATGGGTGCCTCCGCCGTACCCGAGCTTCGCATCTTGACACGTTCGCGGTAGAGCCCGCCCGCCACCGTAACGACATCCCCTGGAATCACCACGTCCGCTGCCCGCTGGAGCGTGCGAAATGGCAGGGCTTCAGTGCCAGGGTTGTCGTCGCTGCCCGTGGTCGAGACGAAATGGGGACCGACCAGGGTCGGGCATAGCTCCGTGCTCCCTGCGGCACCCGCCGTCCCGCCGTCGTCGCCACCGCTTCCGGCCTCCGCCGTCGAACCACCCTCTCCGCTGGTTCCGGCGATCTCGGTACTGCCGCCCGCAGCCGTGTCGCCGCCCGCTTGCATCGAACCACCATCGCCAGCGGCTCCCGCGTCTGCTGTGTCACCGCCCGCGGCCGTATCACCACCAGCAGCCGTGCTGCCACCGGCTGAGGTCGCTCCGCCGCTTGCGGTCCCCGCACTACCGTTGCCCGTGGCTCCACCGCTGCCCGTCGCTCCGCCCCTGCCAGTCCCCGCACCACCACGGCCCGTCGCTCCGCCGACGCCTTCCGTCGCCCTGCCGGCGGTACCCGCTGACGTGTCACCGGCGACGGAGTTTTCCGGCCCGCCGTGATTTGACGAGCCGCCGCAGGCGGCGAGCAGGAGCGGGACGAGTGAAAGGGCCGAGCAACAACAGACGGTGGTTCTCATCGTTCGTGGCCGTTTCGCCGAGCGAGGCTCGACGCCTTTCTCCACAACCGGGATAGTACCGGATCCCCCGCAATTCCGGCTTCCTTCCCCAGCTGTGGCCCGTGGTCGTCGGGCCGAGCTCAGGAAATCAGTTCGAGGCACGGGGTCGGGTGGTCTGCTGGGCGTGACACTTGGTGCCCCGACGTTACCGCCCTAAGGCATTCTCGCGAAGAACAGGACCGACGAGAGCACCATCAACAGGGCAACGGCCACGCCGATCCAGTACAGCACCTTGGAGTGGCGCCCCAGCCGTTCGACGACCGTCGTATACCCGAGACAGAATGGCACCAGGGCAGGGAAGATGTGCCGGAAGTCCTCGTGATGCCCGTTGGGTGCCCGAATCCGGAAGGCCACCAGGAAGACCAGCATGATGGCAGCCGTGGCCAGGTAGGCACGGTAATTCCTGAACGTCGCTCGGCGGATGAAAGGCAGACCAGCCGCGCAAACGGCCAGCATGACCAGCAACAGTAGGCTCATCAGAGTTGCCAGAGTCTCGTGGTGGACACCGGTGAAGTCCTCTCCCAGCGTCTTGACGCCAAACAGGCTGGATTTCGCGAGCCGGTTCAAGAAGGGATCTTCGGGGAGGGTGCCGATGCGCTCCAGGTATGCTCCAACATCGAAGGTGACGAAGCGGCTCGGTGTGTCGGGAATGGGGGGGCTATACCGCCCGTCGCAGGCGTGACCGAGAACCTTCTGGCATGGCGTGGTTGGCCTCTGGGACTCGCGGAACCCCGTAGCCAGAACGGCCACGCCAGCCAGGACCAGGGCCGCGATGGCGCTACGCTTGATGTCCTCGCGGCGCAATCCCGTCGAGAAAAGCCGGAACAGGGCGAAGGCGACCAGCGCCGTCGCTACCGTGTAACCCGAGGACTTGGTGAGCAGCGAGAGCGCCGAGGCGGCCAAGGCCAGGTAGAAGTCACGCGGGTGTTCCCCCCGGTCCCATCGCGCGATGAAATACATCGCAGCCAGCATCAAAAGCGAAGCGAGTGCGTCGTTGTGGACGCGCACCGAATTGATGACGCTGTAGGGCCAGAACACGATCAAAGCGGCCGCCATGCGCAGGGTCGTCGGTCGACGCAAACAGCTGCGAAAGACCAAGAGAGCGAAGACCACGAAGCCGAAGAACAAAAGCAGGGAGAACCACTGCAGGCCCAGCTCCAGCGGCATCCATCCGCCGCGGAGCGCGACCTTGGTCCACAAAGCGCCTAGCGCGTAGTAGAGCGGCGGATGCCCACAGGGCGCACAGTCATACACGTCCGGCGCGCGCAGGTGTTCGGCGACGAACTGGATGTACATCAGCTGGGATGACGCGTCGTGGTTTCGATCCGAAATCGCCGTGTACGTCAGGTAGTCCACGCACAGCACCGTGCCTAGAAGCACGATCACCACGGTCCACCAATCAAAATGCAGGCGCCGGAGCACGTACAGCTCGACGGTCGCCATAGAGAAAAGCACTACCCAAAGACTCGACACGGAGCGCGCATACTAGCCCGGTTCGGGATCAACGAGGGCCCAAAGTCCCGCTCACTTCCCAGTCGCCAGCGGGTTCTGCCATCTCAACCCTGGGAAGCGCGCAAAGTCGCCGTCCGTGCTGCAAAGGATCAGCCCGTGCTCGATGGCCAAGGCGGCCAGGTGTGCGTCAGGGACCAGCGTAGAGCGCGACACGGATTTCCGCATCAGCTGGCCCAGGATTGCCACATGGCGGGAGGTTGGACCGGGGATCCACACCGAAGGTAGCGACAGCCACGCCTCGACCTGGCTCCAGGCGGCGGCGACCGATTCGGGCTGGCGAAACACCCGGGGATTGGTGACCAGGCGCACGAAGGCCAGAAGCGATGGCCAGGGCAGGCCAACCCGTTCCGGTCCGTTGAGGCGCTCGTCGAACCACCGATTGGCTGCCGCGTGCTCGGCAAAGTCCGCGACATGGCTGTACACGAGTAGGTTTGCGTCGACCAGAATCATGACCCGAGCCGTTCCCTCAGAAGTGACCTAGCGATAGTCATCACCCTCGGCCAGGGCGAGGACCTCGGCCACGTCATCCACACTGGTGCCTCGGGGCTTCAGGGTCACCTTCTTGGTTCGG
Source organism: uncultured Polyangiaceae bacterium (assembly GCA_964648165.1). Taxonomy (GTDB): domain Bacteria; phylum Myxococcota_A; class Polyangia; order Polyangiales; family Polyangiaceae; genus FEN-1139. Next base: position 5,834 of record CAZYKT010000061.1, read on the forward strand.
AAGCGTCGAGGTGGCGCTGGGTGCTCGAGTCGATCCAGACCGGCACGGAGGCCTTGGTTGATGATGTCCTTCATCGATGTGCCCCGCGCGGCCTGCAACCGCTCGACCCGTTCCGCGACGTCCGGATCCAACGTCAGGGTGGTTCTCATGCATCAAAGCATAAGCCACATGATGCCTTGATGCAACCCTGGCCAACGGAGCCCTTTTTCGCCTCTGTCATGAGCCGCAGTCCCTTCGCCTCGACCCAGCGGAGCCCCTGTCCGTTGGGTGTCCGCGCTGCTCGGGACGAACAGGATCCGGACACCATGGCTTGCGTGAGCGCGTGCCGTCACTGCGCCGTCCAGGCAATAATTCGACAGAAGCGCTGCACCCTGGCTCGCTCATCCGCATCGGTATCGCGGATACCTCGCCGCACTGGCAGCAATTCGAGTTCAGGAACATCGACTGGACCCGGCACACAGCCGACTTTTATCGCAACGGGGATCTGATGATGGCCGACGTGGCGATGAGCCCGGGTTCCGGGGTTGCTGCCATCTGGCCAGACATTCATGGCTCGACCGACTGCCGGATCGACGAGATCGTCATGAAGTAGGGCGCCAAAAGAACGGCGAGGCCGCCCTTCGGGCGGCCCCGCAACCCAGGATTACACGTTCTCCAAGTGGTATCCGCGCTCGCCGTGGTCGGAGAGGTCGAGCCCTTGTTGCTCGTCCTCGCTGCTGGGGCGAAGTCCCAGGGCGGCCTTCAAGACGTAGGCGAGCAGTGCCGTGCCTGCGAGGGACAGGACCAAGGTGAGCCCGATGGCTTTGAGTTGCTCCAGCCACAGGGTGTTGCCCACGATATCCTTCAGATTGGTGGTCAAGTTGGGATTGGCGGCGGGGGTGGCAAGAATCCCGGTCAAGAGCGCGCCCAGGGTGCCGCCCACCGCGTGAACGCCGAAGGTGTCCAGGGCGTCGTCGTAACCGAGGGCGTTCTTCAGCTTGGTGCAGGCCAGATAGGGAACGAGTCCCGCCAATACACCGATGATGATCGCGCCGTTGGCGGTGATGAAACCCGTCGCAGGCGTCACCACCACCAGGCCACCCACGATCCCGGAACAGAAACCGAGCACGGTGGGCTTGCCGCGGGTCAGCCACTCGGTGGCGGCCCAGGAGAAGCCCGCGACGGCGGCGGCCAGGGTCGTGGTCATGAAGGCTTGGGAAGCCACGCCATCGGCCGCAACCGCGCTGCCGGCGTTGAATCCGTACCAACCCACCCACAGCATTCCCGTGCCGACCATGGTCAAGACCAGGCTATGCGGCATGAAGTTGTCGCGCCCGAAGCCCTTGCGTTTGCCCAGGATGAGCGCCAGCAGCAACGCCGACCAGCCCGAGGACATGTGCACCACGGTGCCACCCGCAAAATCGATGGCGTGGATCTTGGCGTTGACGTTCCATACGCCGTTCATCAGTCCGTCGCTTCCCCACACCATGTGCGCCAACGGGAAGTAGACCAGCAGCATCCAGCCAGTGACGAAGAGCAAAAGGGCACCGAATTTTACGCGTTCTGCGATGGCTCCGATCATCAGGGCGGGGGTGATGATGGCGAACATCAGCTGATACATGCTAAAGGTGCTGTGCGAGATCCAGGCGGAATAGTCACCGTTCGGTTCCATTCCCACGCCCTTGAGGAACGCGTAGCGCAGATCGCCGAGGAAGGGAGAGCCGGGGGCGAAGGCCAGGCTGTAGCCGAAGGCCCACCAGAGCAGGGCGACCAGGCCCGCGATGCCCATGCATTGGGCCATGATGGAAAGGACGTTCTTGCTCCGGACCAACCCTCCATAGAAGAGGGCGAGGCCGGGGAGGGTCATGAACAGGACCAGAGCGGCGCAGACCATCAGAAATCCGTTGTGACCGGGGCCAGGGCCCGCCACCTTGGAGGTCTTGGCGTCGACTCGAGCGGTGTTGTTGACGTAGCTCTCCAGATCCGAGATGCGCCGTTCCAGTTCTGCTCTGGCTGTAGCCGCTCCGGGATCCTGCGCGGCCGCTGCAACGCTCGGGTTGGCCGCCGCTGCGACCTGAGCGTCAGCGGAGGATGGCCAGGTGAACAGGGCGAGAGCGCAGAAAAACGCGGACCAAAGCAGGATAGGTAACCGTGACATGGGTCGTCTCCTGTCCATAGGTTTTGACCGGATCCTGGTTTCCGGAATGCTTCCGGCGCCTTTCGTGCAAGGATCCCGAAACAATTGGTGTCACATGTCGGCTTCTTCCAACGATTCCTGGATCTTCTGTCACCGGGCTGCCACCAACCGATGGTTTCGGTTGGGTTGCGCGCTGGTTCTGCTGGGTGTTGCGGCTTGCGACCCGGTGGTGACGCCGGACATGATCTCGGCTGAGCCTGCTGCCAAGGGGCAGCAGCTGGCGTCCTATTCCGACCGGCTCCCCCAGGATCCCGACACGGTGCTGGCTGTGGTTGGGGACACGCAATCACGTTCCCCCATTGGCATCCTCAAGGGCGCCGAGGTGACGGAGTCGGCGCAGGCCCAGCTCTTCGCGTCGCTCCAGCAGGCCCACCCCGATGCCCTGGTGTTCCTGGGGGATCTGGGGTTTCGTGGCATGAACCAGCAAGCCCATCGCCACTTCGACCGTCTCTTCGCGCCGCTCACCGAAAAGGGGCAGGGGGTCTTCCCCGTCCTGGGCAACCACGATTGTTACTCTCGGGAGAAGTGCGCGCCCGCTTTCGCTCGACGATTTGCGGCCCTGCGTGACGAGACCGGCGCGTTCAGATCCTACTATGCCAAGCGTTGGGGGGCGCTGCTGCTGGTCTGGTTGGACAGCAACCAGGATCAGCTGACCGTGCAGCAATGGGCCACGCAACGCCGATGGTTCGACCAGACGTTGCAGCGAGCCAGTGACGAGGACATAGCCGGCATCCTGGTCTTCGTCCATTTCCCGCCCTACACCAATGGGCAGGTCACCCGCGTCAATAGCCAGACGGTGAAGGACGCCTTCCTCCCCGCGTTCTGCCAGAGCCCGTTGACCCTGGCAATGATCTCCGGCCACACCCACGGCTACCAGCGCTTCGTTTTGCCCTGTGGCAGCCGTCCCCGGCAGTTCATCGTCTCGGGGGGTGGCGGCGGCTCGCGCCATGCCCTGCTCGAACCAGCCAAGACCGGACTGGTCGAGCCCAATCCATTGCCGCTCGGTCCCCCCGCCAATGCCCGGGGACCCTTCGAGCCCAAGCTGGTGCGCCCCTTCAACTATCTCTTGCTCCGCCAGGCGGAGGATCGGGTGCTCGTCACGGTCAGGGGGCTGTACGAGGCAAACGAGCCGGTCCGGGAACTCGAGCGTTTCGAGCTCTGCTACCCAGCCGGGGCGTAGGGCCAAGCGTCGGGGTTTGGCGACTTGGCCCCTTGCACCAAATCTGCACGATTCCCCGGGGATCTCCTTGGGATCTCCACGAAACCATCCGCCCGCCCGCGCTACACCATGGGCGAGCTCGGCGCAGGGTCGAGCCGCCTCACGATGGATGGTCGAGTATGACTAAGGCCACGGTGGCCGTGGTGCGCACGCGCCCGGCTTCGGTCCTCGAGGATACACAACGCGTCTTTCGCTTGGGAAACGGTCCCTCGGCGCTGGCCGCAGGCGTTACCACGATCCTGAAAGACAACATCAGCTGGCACTATCCCTTCCCCTCCGCCAACACGACCCCTTGGCAGCTGGAGGGGACCATCCTGGCCTTGCGCCAGCACGGGTTTTCGTCCTTGTGCTGCGTGCAGAACAAGACCGAGGTTACCAAAGCCGAGATGGGCGAGACGTTGAATCTTTACACGGGGGTGTTGCGGGCGCACCAGGTGGAGGTCCGCTTCAACTTCCGGGACCAGGACATGCAATGGGTCCCCTTCGTACCCAAGACCAGGATGCACGTCTTGCACCAGATGTACGGCGAAGACCTGCGCATCCCCGACTATTTCCTGGGCAAGAACATGGTGCATCTGCCCACCACCAAGTGCCACATCTACACCACGACCACCGGGGCCATGAAGAATGCCTTCGGAGGCCTACTGAACCACAAGCGTCACAAGACCCACAGCTTCATCCACGAGACCCTCGTCGATCTCTTGGCCATCCAGCGCGAGATCCACCCCGGCCTGTTCTGCATCATGGACGGGACCACGGCGGGCAACGGTAGTGGACCACGCATCATGAAGCCGGTGGAAAAGAACGTGATGTTGGCCAGTGCCGATCAGGTGGCCATCGACGCGGTGGCCTCCAAGCTGATGGGCTTCGATCCGCTGTCGATCCGGTACATCCGGCTGGCGCACGAGTCGGGGTTGGGTGTGGGTGATCCCCGGGAAATCCAGATCGTGGGCGACGCGGATGTGGCCACTGAGAACTGGAACTTCCGGGTGGGGACGTCCTTTCACAAGTTTGCGGGTTGGGTGACCTGGTTCGGTCCCACCCGTTTCCTGCAGAAGACGCTCACCGAGCCCCCCCTGTTGCACCTCGGCAACTTCTACTCGCGTCTGTATCACGATCTGTTGCACTGGCCGCTGTGGGAGCGGCACATTTACGAGCGCTGGAAGAGGCAATCCCATTGGGGAAAGCTCTTCTCGGAGTATGAACTACGGGGCGCCCTGGCCGCCGCGACGTAGGATCCCTGTCGCGGACGGGCCGGTTTTCGGTCTAGACTAACCTGTCGCTGGGCCGATGCTCAGCCAGGGAGGGCGGCCGTGCACAACCTGACCGTGAACCGAGAACGATGTGGAGGCGACGGGATCTGCGCTGCGGTCTGTCCGGCGCGCATCTTCCGTATGGGCGAGAAGAAGGAACCACCGCAGTTGGAGGCGGTCGAGCTCTGCGTGCTGTGCGGACAGTGCATCGCCGCTTGCCCGAAAGGGGCCATAACGCACAGTGCCCTCGACGCGGCGGGTTTCGAGCGGATCGAAGAGCGCCAGCCGGTCGAGCCCAGAGCTGCCATGGCGTTTTTGCGCCAACGGCGCTCGGTGAGGGCTTACGAGAATAGGCCAGTGTCCAGGGAGCTTCTGGAGTCCGTCGTCAACATCGCCGGATTCGCGCCCACCAGTGCCCACGGGGGGGAGGGCTGGGTTCGGACCGTCACCATCGTCACCGGGGCTTCCGCGATGCACAAGGTGGCGGAGCTGACCATCGAGCACATGCGACTGATGGACAAGATGCTTGGCAATCCGGTGGTGCGCCTGATGGGCAACTGGAACGAGGAGGTGCGCTCTGGGCGCGCCATGCTGGCGGATCTGCGGATGCGGATCCGCGAATGGGAAGCGGGTCGCGACGTCATCACCTATGAGGCGCCAGCGGCTCTGTTCGTCCATACACCGCGTGCAGAGCCGGAGCCGGTGGCCACCTGTCAGGCGGCCCTGATGGCCATCCTGTACGCGGCCCAGGCCCATGGCCTTGGAACCTGCTGGAACGGCTATTTTTCCAAGGCCGCCTCGGGGTTCAAGACCCCGTCGTTCACGGCGTTTCGTGAGCTGCTCGGCCTCCCGGAGCACCACGACGTGCTCGCCGCCGCAACCATTGGCTACCCGCGGTACAGGCTGCACAGTCTGCCCCCGAGGCAGACCAGGGTGCGGTGGGTGGAATAGACCCAAGTGCGCTTGCCTCGACGTGAGTGGTGCATGAAGTGCTCTCGCGTGGCTCAGAACGAACAGGTCGAGCCCGTGTCGTCCTGGCATGATCCGGTGTTCAGGGAAGCCCCCTGGTAGAGGCAGTGAACCGTGTGTCCGTTGGAATAGGTCACGTCCACGGACATGCCGGTGAGGTTCCCCTGTCCATCAATCAGGTTAATCTGATCGGAGCTCCAGCTGCCCGAGGCACAAGAATACGTGAAGCCACTACTTGAGCAGTCGAGCTCGCAACTGATACAGCTTCCCGCGCTGCACGTTGCGGTGTCGACACAGGTCTCGATCAGCTCCTGCCTTCTCCCGCAGCCATCCGCCCAAACCACGGCATCCCCGTCACAGATGCGCGACGCATGGGACGGGCAGCTGACGCAACGACCCGCTTGGCACATCGATTCGGTGCCGCAGGTTTCAGCGGGCTCGTACCCTGAGCCGTCCGGGAGGCAGCGGCTGACCTCGGCATCGCTCGTGCACTCCGTCAGGCACGGATTGCACGCCAGGTCGCCTGCGACGTCGGGGGAGGTGGACAGCGCGAAGAGCTGATCCTGCGATGTGACATAGATGGTGCCGTTGGGGTCCGAGCCCGCCAGAACCGTGGGGTTTCCGAGGTCGTGCGACCACTCCACGGAGCCGTCCGCAGGATCGAGCGCAAAGAACAGCCCCTCGGCTGATGAGGCGTAGAGCGTTCCGTCGGGACCGACGGCAGGGCTCCCCACGCCGCTGGCCTCCGTGGAGGACCAGAGGGTGGAGCCGTCCGCAGGATCCAACGCAAATAGTGGCCCATCATTGCTTGACACGTAGACCGTTCCGTCGGGCGCGATGGATGGTGTCGCGGCAGTATCGAACGACCATCTCTCGGAGCCGTCCGCCGGATTGAGCGCGCGAAGAGGCCCATCCAGGTCGTGAACGTAGGCCGTGCCGTCGGGTGCGATGGCGGGCACCCCCTCGTAGGGCTCACTCCATAGCTCCGTTCCGTCGTTCGGATCCACGGCGTGCAGATCGCCCGTCCCGGACCCGTATCGCCGCACGTAGATGGGTCCGCCGTCGGTGACGACCAGAGTGGCCGTTTCCTCCCAGATTGTCGCGTTCCACAGCAGGGAGCCGTTACTGGGATCAGTCGCGGAGAGATCATTGTTCTGGTTGAGATGGTAGACGATACCGTTCGAACCTACGGCCACCCCTTTCCCAGACGTTCCTCCGGAAAGACCCCCTCTCCTCCAAAGGCTCGAGCCATCTGACGGATCCAGAGCCGTCACGCCCTCACCCGCGGCGTAGACCGTTCCATCGTCGCCGACGACAACGGCGGTGGGCATCCTCTCGACGTAGGCGGACCACCGGGTCGTACCATCGACGGGATCGAGGGCGCAAAGGCTCGACGACTCGCAGGAGACATAGACAGTACCGTCGGCCCCAAAAGCCGGACCCGCCCAGAACAGGGGCAGCTCCTCGGGCAGCGCGAACGACCACTGTAGGATTCCGGTCGCGGCATCGAGCGCTTGCAGCTCTCCGTTGTCGCCGATGATGTAGACGCGCCCGGCCGAGAACCACGGTTCCGAGTAGCGTTCGATGAAGGATTGCCAAAGGACGCGGGAGACGACCGTTGGCTGACAGCTGGGTGTGGCGTCACCGCCCGTGCCATCGTTTCCGCCGGTTTCGGCCCCGCCAGCGGCATTTCCCCCCGTCGCTTCGGCACCGCCACCGCTTCCTGCGACCTCCGAGCCACCCTCCGCGGTGGCTCCACCCGCGCCGCTGGTCGCTGGCATCCCGCCGTCGCCCGCATCAGCGCCCGCGGCTCCCGCCATGGTTACCGCGCCACCTAGCCCTGGACCGGTTCCGCCCGGGATGGGTTCGGCTCCGCCCACGGAGACTTCACCACCGTTCGTCGGCACGCTACTGCCAGCGCGCCCCGCGTCAGACCCGGCTGCCCCCGCGCTCGAACCGCCGAGGCCCGAAGTACCTCCAGCACGAGCTCCAGTGCCCCCACCGCTGCTGCCACCCGCTCCACCGCGATCGAGCGGCTCATCGCCGTCTCCACCCTCCGCCCTGCCAGCATCGTCACCAGCGCTCGATCCGCCGGCTTCGCCGGCGACCCGACCGGCTTGGCCCGCCGTGGTGAGTCCCGCGTCCTCGTCTCCCTCGTCGCTGGAGCAGGCTGCGCCAATCGACGCAACGATGAGGCCAAGTATCAATGTGCTCGTCTTGCCGGGGCTCGTCATTGCGCAGGATCTCCCAGAAAGCCCGCAAACTAGCTCAGGATCCCCTGCGAAACAAGCGCCACCAACGCGCTGGTTCCGATCGCGCTGTTCGCTCTGGCCAATGCCACTGACGCCTTCATCCTGGTCAAGGCCGCGCGGCTCGGGGCCTCACCGATCATGGCCCCGCTCATCTGGCTGGGCTTGCATGTCATCAAGGCGAGCACGGCAACCGCTGGCGGGCGCATCGCCGACCGCTACGGGAAGCGCAATGCACTGGCCCTTGGCTGGTTCGTCTACGCCATCACATGGTCCTCGGTCGGCTTCGCCGAGAGCATACCGTTGGTCCTTGTGCTCTCGTCAATCTATGGGACCTCTCATGGTCTGGTCGAAGGAGCCGAGAAGGCACTGGTCGCCGAGCTTGCGGCCGGCAGTGGCAAGGGCAAGGCGTTCGGGAGCTACAACATGCTGGTTGGGGTGAGCGCACTCGTCGCCAGCACCTGCTTCGGTGTGGTGTGGGATCACTGGGGAGGCCAGGTAGCCTTCGTTGGCTCGGGAGCCTTGGCATTGGTCGCCGCCCTGGCGCTGGTGGCACTGGTGCCGATGGGTCGCCGCCCCAGCGTGTGAGCGTCGGTGGGTGGTCGACGGGGCCTCGGTCGCGCGACGGGTCGGTCCCGTTTGTTTCGTGCTCCTCTGGTTTCCGCCGGTTCCTCCCGCCGCCCCCAGAATCGACTTGCGGACCGACCGTTGACCGCTCACTCAACGGCACTACACTTGTTCGAGTGACGTAGCGAGTTCACCGTGGCCGCAGCAACAAAACCTCCAAAGTCCCCCCGGTGGCGAGCGGTCCCAAGTCTAGTTGACGTTCCCGTTCCGCTCATGGACTGTGCCGGAGCCATCACATCGCTGAGGGGGGCCCCGTGAGGAGCCGTCGCGCCAAGCGTCGACCGAGCAGGGCAACAGGCGTCGGTCGGCGTAGCCGACATTTGCTCCGTCGCCTGGCGACAATCGTCATGGTCACGTTTCTGGGTGGATTCCTTGGGCCCGCCACGGTCGACGTGATCCACTCCTTGTCGGGTGTCGACCAGGTCAGCCACAGTGACGGGACTCGCTGCCCCGACCCGGCGGATCAGGATCATCCTTGCGGTCCCGCCTGCAGCTGCGCGTGCTGTCACGTTCCATTGGCAGTGCCGGATCTCCCGTTCTCGCCGGGTGCGGTCATCGCATTCGATGTGTCGAGCGGCACCGTGCACGCGCCAGATGACCTGCATCCCAACGACGTACCGCTGGGCATCTTCCATCCGCCCCGAGTCTGACGCCCGTCCGCAGAACTCGGCGAAAGGACGCTAGTGCGCGGCTCGGAGTGGGCGCGGCTGGTGATGGCGCAACGCGACGCCCTGATGGGGCGTCCCATACGGGTAGGTGTTGGAAGATGCGACGGAATTTGGTTCGCACCTCGTGGACGAGGTGCGGTTCGCTCATTTCTTTGATTCTCGTTTCCACCGGTTCGGCTGCGGCCAGTCCGGGGCCGCCTGGTCACGAGGTGCCGGCAACGACTGCGGGCGGCGCCTCGGGACCCGTCATCAAGCTGACGTGGGCCAACGTCCTTAACTCCATCGACCGGCACCCGCGCTTGGGCGTTGGTCAGTCACAGATTGACGCCGCGCGCAGCGGAGTGGACGTGGCGCGCACCGTGCCGAACCCGAGTCTGGAAGGCAGCATCGGTCAGGGCTTTTCGCGCAGCGATGGCACGAGCCGACTCGAGTGGGGTTTGTCGGTGTCGATGCCGCTCGGCTGGCTCGCCCAGCGCAGCTCCCGAATCGACGTAGCCAGTGCCGAGGTCGACGTCGCGCTCGCGCAATCCCAGGCGCTGCGGCGGGACGTCGTTTTCGAGCTCCGAACCCTGTTCTGGAACCTGGCCTACGAACAGGCGCGGGTCAAATCGCTCGAGGCGATGCAGGAGCAAACGCTGGCGCTTGTCGCAACCATCCGAAGACGGGTCGAGGCTGGTGAGGTTCGCCCCGTTGAAGCGACCCGCGTCGAAGTCGAGCTCGAAAAGGTGAAAGGCGAGCTCGGTGGGGCGCGTACTGCGCGCCGAGCCCGGGAGGCCGAGCTTTCCCTGTGGCTGGGAGTACCGAATGGCACGACTCTGACGGTCGAGGCTGATCTCGGGAATCTTCCCGTCATCATCGAGCGCGATGCCGCGCTGGCCAAAGCACGGGGCGATCATCCCTCCCTGGCGGTGGCAGAGGCTCAGAGCCGCCTGATGGAAGCCGACGTCCATCTCGAGAAGGCGGCGCGTTTGCCGACATTCGCGGTCACGGGTTTTACGACCCATGAACTCGACCGCCGCGCCTACGGGGTAGGCCTCGCCGTCGATGTCCCGCTGTTCGACTGGAATTCGGGGCGCATCACCCAAGCCGAGGCGCGTCTCGCAGCCAGCCGAAGGCGAGCCCAAGTGGTGTCGCTCGAGTTGCAGGGCTTGGTACTCAACACCCAGGCCGCCTGCGAAGCGTCCGTCAGCGCCGGAAGTCGCCTACGCGACGCGGTGTTACCCCGTGCCGAGTCGACGGCTTCGACCATGGAGAAGACCTATCAACTCGGTGAGGTAAGCCTGTTGGAGGTCATTGACGCTCGCCGCACCTTGCTTGACGCGCACCGCCAATACCTTGGCGTGGTGGCACAAGCGCAGATCGACTGCAGCCGTCTGCAATCCTTGCTCGGAGAGGAGTCCCCATGACACTCTGCATCTCCAGGGGCCTTGTTGCACTGATCCTGTTGACCATCAGCGTTTGCTGCGACCACAAGACAACCGCCAAAGAAGCGTCGGCTTCGACCCAGGGGGTGGCCGAGCTCAGCGGCTCGGGGGATGAGAATCATGGCGGTCACGGCGATGCCGAAGGGTCCAACAAGTCGTCGGATCTCGACCGCCCCATCTCGGAGCTGGTCACTCTCACCTGTGAGCACAAAAAGAAGACCTACGAGTGCGATGAGTGCCGCTATGAGGCGGGGTTCGTACGTGTCCCCGCGTCGATAACCAAGGAAGGGCTCCTCTCGATCACCAAGGCAGAACGCCAGAAGGCCGCAGTGCCCCTTGCGCTCACCGGGGAGGTTCGCTTCGATGAGCGGCGCGTCGGACACGTCAGTACCCAGGTCGAAGGGATCATCAAGCAGGTGTTCGTTGCTCTCGGGGAGCAGGTCAAGAAATCCCAGCCGCTCCTGGAGATCGAGAGCGTTGCGGTAGGAGACGAACAAGCTGCGTACCTCGAGGCGCAGGGGATGCTCAGTCTTGCCCAACGAAATTTCGTGCGTGTCTCCGACCTGCGCACGGAGAATATTGCTTCGGAGAAGGAGTACCTGCAGGCGAAACAGGAGTTCGAGGCTGCCGAGATCCGAGCCTCGGGCGCCCGCGCCAAGCTCAAGCGCCTCGGCAGCGGCGGTACCGACGGCGGCCGCATCGTATTGCGTGCGCCGGTCGACGGCACGGTGCTCGTCATGCACGCCGTCTCCGGCGAAGTAGCCAGGACCGGTGAACCGCTCCTCACCATCGGCGACAACAGTGCCGTGTGGGTGTGGGCCGATCTCTATGAGCGAGACATCGCCGCAGTGCGGGCGGGTCAAGCATCGCGACAGCTCACGGCCGCGATAACCGTCAAGGCGTATCCGGGCGAGGAGTTGCCAGGGGTGGTGGATCTGGTGAGCCCAGCGATGGATGAGTCCTCACGCACCGTCAAGGTTCGCATCCAGGTCAAGAACGACGACGGCCGGCTGCTCTCCGGCATGTTCGCATCGGTCAAACTCTTCCTCCCGGGGACGGACGAGACCTTGGCACTTCCCAGACAGGCCGTCTTGCAGGACGAGGGGCGCTCGTTCGTGTTCGTGCATTACCAAGGCGATTACTACGTCCGCCGGCCGGTCGCGCTGGGGCGAAGCTGGGGCAACTTCATCGAAATCAAGAAAGGGGTCGAACCGTCACAGACCATCGTGTCGGATGGGGCGTTCTTGATGAAGTCGGACGTCTTGCGCTCCAAGATGGGCGCGGGCTGCGCGGATTGAGCCGGAGAAGTCCATGAACGGGATCCTGCTCTTCTTGCGCAACCGCCTGCTGGTTCTGTTGGTCACCGCCGCGCTGATCGTCGGGGGCGTCGTCGCCTGGCTTCGCCTGCCCATTGATGCGTTCCCCGACGCAACCAACACCCAGGTGATGATCCTGTCCAAGGCCCCCGGGCTGGCCGCGGTCGATGTCGAGCAACGGGTGAGCTACCCCATCGAGCAGGTCATGCGCGGCTTGCCAAGGGTCACTCAAGTGCGATCGCTGTCCAAGGCGGGCCTCTCTCAGGTGGTGATCGTCTTCGAGGACGGTGTTGAGACGTACTGGACTCGCCAGGTCGTCTTCGAGCGGCTGGCCACGGCACGCGAACAGCTCCCGTCCGGCGTCGAGCCCGAGCTGGGCCCGCTCTCCACGGGCCTCGGCGAGATCTTCCAATACACGCTGGAGGGCGCGGGCAAGAGCGCCATGGAGCTGCGCACAATACAGGACTGGATCGTCACGCCGCTGCTCAAGCCCATTGCCGGCGTGAATGAGGTCAACAGTTTCGGGGGCGAGGTCAAGCAGTACCAGGTGCTCGTCTCGCCGGAAAAGCTGCTCAAGTATGACCTGACCGTCAACGAGGTAGTGGAGGCGGTGGAGCAGGGCAATGCCAACGCCGGCGGTGGCGTCGTCGTTCAGGGTTGGGAGCAGCTCTACATGCGCGGGGTCGGCCTGATCAAGGACGTCCCCGACATCGAGCGCATCGTGCTCAAGTCCAAGGACGGATCCCCGGTCTACGTGCGTGACGTCGCCGACGTCGTCATCGGAGCGGAGTCTCGGCAAGGAGCGGTTACGCGGGATGGCAAAGGGGAGGCGGTTGCCGGGATGATCATCATGCTCAAGGGCGAGAACTCGAAAGAGGTCGTGAGCCGCGTCAAGGACGCAATCACCAAGATCCGAGCCACCCTGCCGGAAGGCGTGCGTCTGAACGTCTTTTACGATCGCACCTCGCTCATCGAAGCCTGCATCAAGACGGTCGTGGACGCCCTGCTGGAAGGCGGCATCCTCGTCATCCTCGTCTTGTTCCTGTTCCTCGCCGAGCTTCGCACGGCAGTCATCGTCGTATTCTCGCTGCCACTGACGTTCCTGGTGAGCTTCATCCTCATGGGCTCCGCAGGCATTAGCTCGAATCTGATGAGCCTGGGAGGGCTTGCCTTCTCAGTGGGCATGGTGGTGGACGCGTCCATAGTCGTCGTCGAGAACGTGCGGCGACACCTCGCTTCTCACACGGAGAAGGAACACAAACGACGGTTCGTAGCCTCGGCCCTCGCCGAGGTCGCTCGCCCCGTCGGATTCTCGGTGCTCATTATCGCCATCATCCTGGTCCCGCTCTTCACGCTCCAGGGTATCGAGGGCAAGATGTTTGCTCCGCTGGCGGCGACCATGCTCATCGCACTCTTGGTCTCGCTCATGGTCGCGCTCACCGTCATCCCGGTTCTGTCGGAACTGCTCTTGCGGCAGCTCCCGGAGAGGGAGTTCGGCTTCATTCGCCGCTTCCACGGCGCCTATATGCGTCTACTCGACCGCGCGGTGCGCCGACCCGGGGTAACTCTCGGGGTGTCCGGGGCGGTTCTGGTCGCGGCTCTCGCGTTCCTTCCGTTTATGGGTACGGAGTTCATGCCGCCGCTCGATGAGGGCTCCATTGCGGTCAACGTCGTGCGGCTGCCCAACGCGTCGCTCGATGGATCGGTGAAGGTCGCGACATTCATGGAACAGCGCCTGCGCAAGTTTCCCGAGGTCGAGACCATCGTGAGCAAGACGGGCCGTGCCGAGATCTCCGAAGATCCGATGGGTCCGGAGCAGACCGATCTGTTCATCATGCTGAAGCCACACTCGGAGTGGACAACCGGTCGCACTAAGACCGAGCTGGTCGAAGCGCTCCACAAGGATCTCGCCGAGATCCCAGGCCTGCGGTACTCCTTCTCACAGCCCATCGCGCTGCGCGTCAACGAGTTGGTCTCCGGTGTGAAGAGCGATCTTGCCGTGAAGGTCTTTGGCCCGGACCTCGAGGTCCTCAAGCAGTTCGCCGACCGCGCCGCCGCAACACTGGGCCGTATCGACGGCGCCCGGGACGTGAAGGTCGAGCAGGTATCGGGCATGTCGCAGCTCGACGTAGTGATCGATCGCGAGGCCGTCGCGCGGCATGGCATCAGAATCGGAGACGTGAACGCAGTTATCGAAACCGCCGTTGCCGGCAAGAAGGCCACGACGCTGATCGAGGAGCAGAGGCGCTTCGCCGTCGTCGTGCGATTCCCGGAGTCCGCCCGGGGCGACATCCCACAGCTCGAGCGGCTCCTTGTCGCCGCCCCCGGTGGCGAGCGCGTCCCCCTGGCGCAGGTCGCCGAGTTCCAGGTGGTTGAGGCGCCCGCCCAGGTGAGCCGCGAAAACGGCATGCGACGTGTCGTCACCGAGGTGAACATCCGCGGTCGCGATCTGGGTGGGTTCGTCAGCGAAGTCCAAGAGAAGCTCGCGCCGCTAGTGAAGGAGCTACCCTCTGGCTACACCGTCGAGTACGGCGGTCAGTTCGAAAACCAGGAGCGGGCCATGCGGCAACTCGCCATCGTTGTTCCGGTCGCGCTGTTGTTGGTCATGGTTCTTCTGTACATGGCGCTGGGTTCGCTCTGGAACGCAGTCCTGGTCCTGCTCAATCTGCCGTTCGCCCTGGTAGGCGGTGTCGTCGCGGTGGTGGCGTTCGGGATGCCGGTCTCGGTGTCCGCCGCGGTGGCCTTCATCGTGCTCCTCGGAATCGCGGTGCAGAACGGCGTCGTGCTGGTCGCCTTCTTCCGCCAGCTCCGCGAGCAGGGCGAGACGGTGATCGATACGGTTCGAAAGGGCTGTGAGCTCCGCTTCCGACCGCTGTTGATGACGGCTCTTACCAGCTTCATCGGCCACTTGCCGATGCTCTACGCGACCGGCTCGGGTGCGGACATCCAGAAACCCTTGGCAGTGGTGGTCATGGGCGGCCTCGTCACCTCGACACTGCTTACACTCATCGTACTACCCACCATTTACTCCCTTTTCGCAAACCGCTTCGGCAAGGTCGTGCCCGTGGGTGCGCCCGAGCCGCCGAAGCATTCCCCTAACCCCAGTTCACCGAGTGTGACATCATGAAAGCGTTTCAATCTCACCTTGTTCGCGCGTTGGCCGTGGGGATCATTAGCCTGGTGCTGGCGACCGGCTGCGCGTACTACGTTCCCGTCGTCGGCAACGACACATCGGCACGTTTCGTCCTGCGGGGCTCTGCGAAACATGTGTTTCTGGACCGGGTTGCCTTCGTGGACGAAGACAGCGGGCAACTCGTCGTGTACGGCAAGGTCTCCCACAATCACGACCAATGCCCATCCGAGGGGCGCGTGCGGCTTGAGGTGGTAGACGCGGCGGGCAAGACTTGGGCACAGCAGACCATGCCCATCGTGAACCGGGGGGCAAAGCGCGGATGGGAGGGAGCATCGTTTCGGACACGCATCGACGGAGCGCCACCCAAGAACAGCGAGCTTCGCTTGAGCTTCCAGGATGTGGAGTGCAGCAGGGAAGGGATCGTCGAGGGCGAGGACGCGGAACGCGCGAATCCCGGGAAGTCAGTCAAGGATCACAACCTCGGGAAGCGACGGTGAAGGAGGGCGGTTGGAAGCTGGCCTCTAATCCGGCACACCTGAGATGAATAATCATTTACGACCAATTGCCGCCACAGCCAGACGATGTCGGTCGTTGATTGGTCCCTACGCAGAAAGGGTGGGCTCACGCAGGTGCTTGCGCCCCCTCCCGCGGCTCACCGGTCCATTCACCGGGTACCAGCAGGTGCAAGGAGACGAACCGCCGCGAGCCCGACTGCCGCGTCAGCATGGCATGGAACTGCACGGCCGGAAGGAATTGCTTCAAGGCATCCTGCAGCGCGGCCTGCTCGTCATGCGGCAGGGCCTCGTCGAGCAACCCCGAAGCGGATCGCCGAATGATC
The DNA here is from genome assembly GCA_964648165.1 of uncultured Polyangiaceae bacterium. Lineage (GTDB taxonomy): Bacteria > Myxococcota_A > Polyangia > Polyangiales > Polyangiaceae > FEN-1139. Next base: position 21,706 of record CAZYKT010000061.1, read on the forward strand.
GTCACGCCAGCCCACACGATGTTGGCAGCTACCAGGAGCGCGATGATCGGATCGAGGCGTTGCCAACCGGTCAGAGCGACGGCAACGATCCCAACCAGAACGCCTCCCGATGTCCACACGTCGGTCATCAGGTGATGCGCATCCGCTTCGAGGGCGATTGAGCCATGTCGACGCGCAGCACGCAGCAGGATTCGGGCCACTGTGAAGTTGACGAGCGACGCTCCCGTCGAGATGCCGAGGCCCAGCCACGCCTCTTCGATCGGGGCAGGGGTCCGCAGACGCCCAGCGGCTACGTATCGCGGTGCTCGAGTAAGATCTCAACTCCAATTCTGCCCCGGGAGGCGAGGGCGGAGTCACGACGCAGCGCCACCGCCATCCCGGATTGAATCGCAACCAATTGACCAGCATGACTCAACGTCGGTGAATAGGGCCCCCGAATCGGTCTTGGGTGGGCAGACCCGGACACATTCGGCAGTATTGCTGGTGCTCCCCGCGTCCTTGTCCCCATCCGTGGGATCGAGATAGCATCACTCATTATGCCGTCTCTCTGTTGTGAACGCTGTGGAGCCACCTTCGACGTGGAACCCGGCACATCGCGCCTTGAGTGCTCGAGCTGCGGTCACACCGGCAGGCTCGACGCCCACGTCGTCCAGGCAGCCGCGTCGTACCAAAAGCGAGTACGCCAAGAGCTCTCGCGGTCCGACGAGCAGAGCGAGGTGGCTCGTCGATACGCTGGGCTGTCCGGCGGGTGGAGCGTGCTCTGGTTCGTCCCGTTAATGGTGCTGCTTCCGCTCTGCGCTCTGGCGATGTTCGGGACATCAGGGGCTGGGCGAAGCGGGTCAGCCGGGTTGCTGATGGTTCTTCTGTTCGGCGCCCTGGTGCTCGGCTTCGTCGGAACGTTCGTTGGCACGAGTCGAAAGAGCAGCCGACATGCTGCGTCCTCCGACGTTGGGGGCGACCGTTGCCGTTACTGCGGCGCGCCAACCCAATTCGGCCTCGGCTCGGCGGTTGCGCGATGTGGATACTGCCACGCCTCGCTGCTGGCCAGTCGCGACACGATGACTCGCGGTGTCAACCAGGCCGCGCGCGCCGCAAGGATGGCGAAGGTGGGGGCATTGCACTCCGAGCGCCAATGGAGCATTCGGCTGGCAAAAAAGTCGCGCATCCTTCTGGCTGTGGCCCGCTTCTCGCCGCTGGCCGTGTTCCTCGTCGCTGGCATGGCGTTCTTCATGGGTGATTCACCGGAGAGTCGCGAAAATGCACTGGTTGCCTGGGGTTTCTGCGGGCTCGTCGCGCTCGGGATTGGCACAGGGTGGTTGTGGAAGGCCTGGCACATCAGGCGCGCGGCTCGGGTGGCCGAAGCATTGGTGGAGCGCTTCGGAGGGCGAGCGGTCGTGGGGGTACCGGCCTTGGTTGAATGGCTCGACCTGTTCTGGTCGGACGAGTTCCCTGTCTACCGGCTATCCAGTGCCGCGGAGGCCCCAGCGGTTGCCTGTGCCGTCCAGGGTTTTCCAGCCCTGGTAATCATCAATCCGATGGACAAGAACGGAACAATCGAGTTGCTCCTGTCGGCTTGGTACGAAGGGCGCTCCGAGCTCGGCCAAGGACCAGAAGCGAAGAGAACGAAAACGGGCCGACCCCAGCTGCTCGCGGATGGTTTCGAGGTTCACGCCGGCCCCTGTGGGATTCGAGCCTCGATGACGCGCACTCGCACTGCCAAGTGGCTCGATCTGGGACAAACCCTGGTGTCGATGGCCGAGATGGCCAGGGCGCAGGGTGGCCAGCCGCAGGAACCGTTGGCGTTCTGAAGGCGTATCTGGCGAAGTCGTCGATGTCATGGCGTACTTCCGCGAGGCGATGCCCGTGCTCCTGCAGCTGGTGACGCATCCCTCCTTCAGCTTCACCGAGCTGGCCGAGCAGCAGAGTCGGATGCCGCTTCATGGGATCGTCGACGCCATCCGCGCTTGCCTCGAGCATTATCGCAAAGACGGAAGGATCAGGGCCGGCGAGGCCGCGCTGGAGACCGCGACCCTGACCCTGGTCTCCACAGTGCACAGCCTAGTGCTCTTCGAACGGATGGGCGTCCACGGCGGATCCTTCCCGGATCCGGTCGTGCGTCGCGTGGTCGACCTGCTCGTTGCGGGGCTCTTGGCAGAGCAAGGCTCCGACCGATGAAGACCAAACCTGCTCACAGTCACGGGTGGCTCGTCGGGATCCTCGGGCTTCTCGTGGGTGTGTTCCTTATCGTGTACTTCCCGAAGCTCCATGCCGTGACCGGCGTGGTGTTGCTCGTGGCACTGTTCCACCTGGTCGGGTTCGCGCTCGTGCTCGGCTCCATCTACTCGTTCGCTCCGGCTCGGTTCGGGCGCATGATGCAGAACCTCCGGGGTGGCGCCGACGAGACTCGGGGGCTCGACTTTGGCTGGTCATGGGGTGCCATGAACGGCCATTGGCTGGTGGCGACAGCCCTGCTGACGCTGGCACTTGGGCTACAGCTCGAGCTGCCGCGGCTGTGGCCTCTCTGGTTCGTCGTCGCCCTGCTCGGCGTCAACTGCTTCGTCGGCGGCCTCATTCTGCGGAGCTCCAAGCGGGCGGAGTTTGCTTCGCTGCCGCTGGTTGAGCTATTTCACGCCGATCACGATCTGGTTCTCGACGCCGGGTGTGGCGGTGGGCGCACCACCTTGGCCATCTCGAAGGTGCTAAGGGATGGTCATATCGTGGCCTTCGACCGCTTCGACGCCTACACCATCGACGGCGGTGGCCAGGCCCTCCTGGAGCGCAACCTGCGCATCAGCGGTGTCGCCGATCGCGTGCAGATCACGAGGGGCGACCTGACGGAGCTGCCGTTCGCGGACGCGCACTTTGACAGCGCCGTCAGCGCCCACGTCATCGACCACCTCAAGAAGCACAAAAGAGCGGGCCTGGCCGAGATCCATCGCGTTCTCAAACCGGGGGGACGCTTGCTGATGGTGGTGTGGGTGCCTGGCTGGGTTACGTTCTCGCTCGCCAACGTGCTGTGCTTCGCGCTCACGACCAAGGCGGGATGGCGCCGCCTGGTCGGCGAGGTCGGGTTCACCATCCGTGACGAGGGCGTCTTCAACGGGATGTGGTACGCGGTCCTGGAACGACCGGCGTGAGTGAGACAATGCCGAAGAACCCGATCGTAATCGGTACGCTGTTCGCAATCCTGGCGGCAATCGCCTTCGGCATCACCACTCCGTTCATCCAGCAGCTGGGCGCGGAACTCGGACCGTTTACAACCGCTGCCCTGCTCTACCTGGGGGCCGGCGTGGGCGCAGCGCCCTGGCCCAGACGGCAGATCGGTTCCCGTGAGGCGCGCGTGAACCGAAAGCACCTGCCGCGCCTGCTCGCCGTGGCATTCTTGGGCGCCGCCGTGGCTCCCACCCTGTTCGCGTGGGGCCTGCAACGCGTCTCGGCGACCTACGGGGCGTTGCTCCTGAACGGAGAGGCGATCTTCACCGTTGCGCTTGCGGCGCTCATCCATCGGGAGCACGTCGGTCGTCGAGTCGCGCTCGCGGTCACAGTCATGGCTGCCGGTGGCGTTGTCACCGTCGTGGGCGCGGCGTCCTCCGGAACCGTGGGGGTCATGGGAGCTCTGGCCGTCGTTGCCGCCGTGTTCTTCTGGGCGCTCGACAACGTGCTCACTCGGCCGTTCTCCGACCTCGATCCGGCCGCTGTCGTGCGAGTCAAGGCACTTGGCGGTATCGTGCTGACGGGCGCGCTCGCGCTGGTGGCCGGCGAGGCGCGGCCGAGCTGGCCCCAGATCCTCGGACTTTTCGCCTGTGGGGCCAGCGGTTACGGGATGAGTCTCCGGCTCTACCTCCTCGCGCAACGTCGGATCGGAGCTGGCCGGACGGGCTCGGTCTTCGCCGTTGCGCCGTTCGTGGGCGCGCTTACCGCTCTGGCCCTGGGGGATCGGCCCGGCGGGTTGGTCACGGTCATCGCCGCGGTCCTCTTCGTCATCGGATTGGTGCTCCACCTCACCGAAGAGCACGTGCACTCGCATGTTCACCAGGAGTTGACCCACGATCACGCCCACACGCACGACGACGGGCATCACGTCCACGACCACGGGGCCCCGGTCACGGGCCCGCACGCCCACCCGCACACCCACTCCGCGCAGGTTCACGAACATCCACATGGGCCGGACCTGCACCACGGGCACGAGCACTGACCGCGAACGGTTTGGGGAACGCTGGGCCTCGACGGCAGCCGGAGGACCCACAGTGCATGGAACCGGTGGAGGCCAAGCGAGGCTCCAGCAAGGCTGAACCACGCGTTCCTATGCGCCGCCTCCTCTGCATTTGAAGGACCTCGGAGGTTCGGGCGGGCAGAACGGAACAGTCAACATGGGAACCACGGAATCGACCAGTGGGAGCGCCCATGACGGGCGCATGGGCGCGTGGGCACCCTACTACGACCTTTTGATGAAGGTTCTTACCGTCGGCCGAGAGGGCGCCTTGCGCCGAACGACGCTGGAGCTGGCGGGGATCGCGCCCGGGGACCGGGTGCTGGAGGTGGGCTATCGAGTGCTCAAGCCGAGTGGGCGGTTGTTCATCGCGGAGATGGGCAAGCCCGACTTCCCAGGCCTGAGACGATCCATGACCGAAGCCGGTTTCACGGACATAGAAAACGGCGAGAGAAAGCTCTTCCCTGTCCCGTGGCCTCTTCTCTACCTGCGTGCCGTGGCGCGCAAGGATCTCGGCTCAGGCCAAAGAAATGGGCAGCACTGCCTGTCGCGTGCTTTGGGACGGCATCGCACCTGTCGACCGGCGTTGCCGGGAGAGGGACTGAGCGCGGCTCGGGGCCTCACCGATCATGGCTCCGCTCCTCTGCTGGGCTTGCATGTCATTAAGGCGAGTAGGGCAACGCCGGCAGGCGCATCGCCGATCTGGTTACCGAGCTTGCGGGCGGCAGCGGCAAGGGCGCTCGTCCGAATGAGCCACACGGAGCGAGCCGAATGCCTGTGAAGACTCGCTGCCGGAGGAAGTGTGAGCCGGTACACCTCTGTTGATACAATGGTTTCGCGGACCGGATTGGCGGCAGCCAGCGGCCGTTTACCCGGGTTTTTGAGGGATCCTTGCTCGCCATGACGCGGCATGAAACGCTATACGCTGGCTCAATTCGCCGGTGGTCGACGCCGACGAACGCACAAAAGGCGAAGACACCACCGAGTGTGACTGGTAGCCGTCGAACGTGACTATCCTTAATGGTTTCAGCTCTTTGGCGTGGGGCACCGGCCTGTTCCTGGCGTTCACCGTCGGATGCAGCAGCCCGTCGGACGGCTCCGTCGCCGAGACCGGCGGAGTACAGCCCGGCTCGGGCGGCGTTCAAACGGGCGTGGGGGGCGGGACGGCTGCTGGAGGCGTGTCGCTTGGTGGCGCTGGCGCCGGCGGGTTGGCCCGTGGCGGCGCAGGTGCTGGAGGTTTGGCGTCGGGTGGCGTCGGCACGGGTGGTCTGGCCCGTGGTGGCGCTGGCAGCGGCGGCTTGGCGATGGGTGGCATCGGCACCGGTGGCTTGGCGATGGGTGGCGTCGGCAGCGGCGGCTTGGCGATGGGTGGCGTGAGCACGGGGGGAGACGCGACGGGTGGTGTTGGCGTTGGCGGGTTGATGACCGGTGGCGTTGGCACGGGTGGGGAAGCAACCGGCGGCGTTGGCACCGGCGGCGACGCGACCGGTGGTGTGGGCACGGGGGGAGACGCGACGGGTGGCGTTGGCACCGGCGGCGACGCGACGGGTGGCGTTGGCACCGGCGGCGACGCGACCGGCGGAGGCTCCAATGCCGATGCCACGGTGACCGTATCCGGGGCCAATCCCCTCCCGGTGGCTTCCACGTTCTTCGGCGAGAACTACTGGGCCTGGGTTCCCGACTGGGACGATCCGGTGGCTGCCGTCCAGTCCGACGTTGCCAGGCTCGGTCTCAAGTTGCTGCGCGCGGGAGGCGCCAACAATGACCAACAGGATCCGATCCCCTTCTCGTTCGCGGAGATGGACGGTTTCGTGAGCTATGCCAGGGCGGTGGGGGCAGAGCCCCTGTTGCAGCTCCCCCTGCTCAAGAGCATCGCTGGCGGGACGCCCACCGCTCAGGATTCCGCGGACGCCGTCGCCCACCTGAACGTGACGCAGTCGTCCCGCGTCCGCTACTTCTCGATCGGCAACGAACCAGATCTCTACACCGAACAAGGGTTTGCCGACGCTTCCTACAGCGCCGCCACGTACTGTAATACGTTCTCTGAGCATGCCGCGGCGATGAAGGCAGTCGATTCGACGATCATGCTCTTTGGTCCGGAGCTGTCGTGGCATTACGTGAGTGGCAACGACTGGCTCACCCCGTTCCTTCAGGACTGTGGCAACCTGGTCGACGTCGTGACCATCCATCGGTACCCGTTCGATGCGGCGGGCTGCACGGACACCGGAGCCTACGCGGACGCCCCGAAATTCCGACAGCTCATCGACGACCTGCGCGCGATCATGGACGCGACCGGTCAGGGCAACAAGCCGCTGGCCATTACCGAGGCGAACATCACCTGGGATGGCAAACCGGAGAATCCGAAGCTGTCCGCCAGCCCGCAGTCCTTCCCGGCAGGACTCTGGGTAGCCGATACGATGGGAGTGGCGTTGGAGGAGGAGCTGTTCAGTCTCGATTTCTGGAGCATGAGCGAAGGCTACACGCTGGGCATCTTTTCCGGGACCACCCCGACGCCGTCCTACTACGCGATCTGGCTGTACGGTAACAAGTTCGGTACTCAGGTACTCAGTGTCGCGGGCGCGCCATCGGGTATCTCGGTCTATGCGGGCAGGGATCCCAACCAGGCTAGGACCAGCGTGTTTGTCATCAACAAGACCCAGGCCAGCATCGCACTGGAACTCGCTCTGCAGGATCTGCCGCGGACCGATTCCCCGGTGGTGACCGTGGAGCCCATCTCCATTCTGGTCGCCGAACTCCCCGACAATGGTTCCACGCCCACCCTCACCGCCTATACGGCGAACATGTCCGCGCCCACCGTCGTGGCCAACTGAACGGGAACAGCGAGACGCCCGTCAAGAACGAGTCTCCTTCTGTTGGTCGATCCGGCGCAGCGGACGAGCACTGGGTCGAGCGAAATCTCAGGGCCCGCCTTCCCCGCGGCAGGACGCCGCTCAGGCTGCCGCACCAGGCCGGCTAGAACGTCACCACCTCGTAGCCTTCGTCGATGAAGGGGGCGATGCTAGCGTGGCCCTGCATGTCTGCGAACAGTGGGAGACCTTGCTCCTTGGCCAGGGCCTCGACGTTGCGCGCCGGCTCTCCTGTCGAACAACCGCGGGACGCGGTCTGGCAGGCGCCGGCGACCAGGCCGCGCTGCAGCGCTTGCTCGAAGAGCTCCCCGAAGCGGCCCGTTCGTTCAGCCAGACAACGGGTGCCCTCGCCCTCCAACAGGATCCGGATCTGGTGCCCGCGCCCGGCCAGGTCGAGCGCGTACATGAAGGCGTGATTGCGCCGGCAGGGTTCGTTGGTGAAAACGACGAGCAGGAGCGTTCGCGGCATCGATCCGGGCTAGCACCGGGGACCTCCCCGCGGCAACCCTTTAGCGTCCCGGCTCCCGCGGCTCCGAGCCGTCCTGGGTCTTCAGTGGCGCCCAGTTGAGATGGCGATTCAACCAATAGTTCCAGGCGGTGACCAGCAGGATGGCGATGGCGTTGGCCAGATACCGGTTCACGTCCAGGCCGTGGGCGAGCCCGCTCAAGATGAGGACGCTGAGCACCAGGCCCGCCGTGCAGATGGCCTGAAAACCGAGCAGGCGCCGCAGGCGGGGGCGCCAACCGGGTTGACGACGGGACAGATCCCCGAACGTCCACAGATCGTTCAGGACGAAGTTACTCAGCATGGCCCCCTCTGCGGCGACCAGCTTGCTGGGCGCCAGAGGCAGCCCCAGGCTATGCGGATCGCTCAGAAGGTAGAGCAGGGTCATGTCCACGATGACCCCGGAGCCGCCCACCACGCAGAACCGAAACAGGCGCGAGTTGGGGAGCGTGACCCAGCGCAACCACAGGATATGAGCCAGGTACTGCAGGTAGATGCGCCAGGTGACCTTGGAGCTGCCGATCTGGCGCTCCCGGAAGACATAGCCCACCTCGCCGATCCAGCGGATCTTCGCCCGGGCCAGGACCTCGAGCAGGATCTTGTAACCGATGGGGAAGAGCTCCGTGCTGGCCAGGGCAGTGCGCCGAACCATGAAATAGCCGCTCATCGGATCGGTCAGGCGCCCCAGGATCCCGGGCAGGATCAGCAGGCCCAGCATCTGGGCTCCGCGGGAGAGCATCCGGCGCAACAGGCTCCAATCGCTCACCCCGCCGCCTTCCACGTGGCGACTGGCCACCGCCAGATCCGCACCCCGCTCCATTTCGTCCAAGAGACCCAGAAGGACCTGAGGTGGATGCTGCAGATCGGCGTCCATCACGCCCAGGACGTCACCACGGGCCACCTGCCAACCCCGAACCACGGCTGAGCCGAGGCCTCGCTCCGAGGTGCGACGCATCACGCGCAGTCGTGGATAGACCTTGCATAGCTCCAGGGCGGCGCTCCAGGTTCCGTCCGGACTGTCGTCGTCGACGACGATGAGCTCGTAGGCCTGGCCGAGCCGATTCGACAGAAGCTCGTCCACCATCGCCAGGAGCTTTTCCAGGTTGTCGCGTTCGTTGTGGGTGGGCAGGATGAGCGATAGGACGATGGGGTCATCGGTCGCCTCCGCTGGTGCCACCCGAAGCGGACCTTCCGGGCAGGGAACGAGCAGACGAAGGTCCGAGACCTCGGGGTTTGCAGCGGGTGAGGGGCTGGTTGGCTCCACGACGGCCGTTCGATACACGGGGAACGACTCCGCCGCAACGGCGCCCTCCCTTCGGCCCCAATTCGGCGCTCGGCCCAGGGCAATAGACAGCTCGGCTTGCGCTCACGCCGGAATCGGCCTAGGAGCAGCCCACCATGGAGCGCATGAACCTTCAGTCCCGCTGGGTCGTTCTGACGGGGGCCTCTTCCGGCCTGGGACGCGAGATGGCCCGGGTTCTGGCCCGAGATTATCGGGCCAACCTGGTCCTGGTGGCGCGTCGCCAGGAGCGATTGAAGGAACTGGCCCAGGAACTCGCCGATGCCTACGGCACCGAGAGTCAGGTGCTGCCCGCGGATCTGGGGCAGGTCAGCGAGGCGGAGCGGGTCTTCCGTGAAGCCACCGCGGACCACTCCATCCAGGGTGTCATCCTCAACGCAGGAGTCACCCATTTCGGTCACTACGACGAGCTGTCCTTCGAGGACTTCCAGCAGATGCTGGCCGTCAACGTGACCAGCACGGTTCGGTTGGCCACTTCCTTTCTGCCCTACCTGGAGAAAGAACGAACCCAGGGTGGTTTGTTGATTGTGGCTAGTATGGCGGGGCTGACACCCCTGGCCTATCAAACCGCGTACTCGGCTACCAAGGGGTTCCTCATCAACTTCGGTTGTGCGCTGTGGCACGAACTGCGTCCCCGTGGTGTATCGGTGACGACGTTCGCACCCGGTGGCATCGACACCGAGATGACCGCCACCAAGCGCTTCGACGGCCTGCGCAGCTGGCTGGTTCCGGCGGATCGTTGCGCTCGGGAAGGCGTGGAGGCCTTCGTCAATCGAGAGTACTTGAGGATCCCGGGGCTGCTCTATCGTGTGGGGTCGGTCGTGACCCGCATCCTGCCCCAGCGTCTGGTGGTGGGTCGGGTCGCGGCGCAGTACCGTCGCTCGCTCGAACCGCATGGCTGAGACGGCGAGGCTGGTCGTGGCAGCCGAACCCGACGAGGTCGGTTCGGCGGACTTTTCCCATTCAGGGTTCCTCGCCCAGCGGTATTTCCCGTCCTTCGACGGCCTACGGGCGCTTTCCATCCTGCCCGTGGTTTGGCACCACAGCACGCCGCGCCCCTATCCGGGCCTTCTGGGCCGCGGGCCCATCGGGGTCGATCTGTTTTTCGCCATCAGCGGCTTCCTCATCACCACGCTCTTGGTGCGGGAACGCGAGCAGCGGGGACGGATCGATCTGTCGGCATTCTACGTGCGCCGCTCCTGTCGCATCTTCCCGCTTTATTACCTGGTGTTCGCCCTGTACGTCCTTTACGCGAACCTGGTGCGCCCCGAACCGGAGTCAAGCCGGATCTTCCGGGACGGCTGGGTGGTTTTCGCGACGTACACCGCCAACTGGCAACAGTTCGCCGGGCCGTCCCTTTTCGCCTTTGCCTGGTCGCTGTGCACCGAGGAGCAATTCTACGCCTTCTGGGCCCCGCTGATGCGCTGGGCCAAACGGCTGTGGATGGCGGGCCTGTGCATGGCCACCTGGTTGGGGCTCGACGTCTGGCTCGAGAGCGGAACCTGCCCCCTTTCCGGCCTGCTTCCCCCACTCCTTTCGACCATCCTGCACAGCTTCGCCAGCCCCATCGGGTTCGGAGCGCTCCTGGCTCTCGCCGCCCATCATCGAAGGCTCGGGCCCTGGTTGGGATGGCTCTTCGGGCGTCGCAGCAGTGCCATCCTGGTCGGGCTGGGCGTGGTCCTTCTCATCGTCTGGCCGGTGGCGCCCCTCGTCGTTCTTCATCTGGGGCTCGGCCTATTGACCCTGTGTTGCGCCCTGCGCCCCGATCACGGACTTTCTCGCTGCCTTGGGCCTGCCCCGCTGCAGTTCATCGGCAAGGTGAGCTACGGCATCTACCTTTGGCATGTCTCGGTGATAGCGGCTTTGGTGCGGCTCGTACCGGCTCTTCACGCGCGCCCCTTCCTCCTGTTCGTTCTGGCCTTTCCCCTGGCGGTGGGGGTGGCGGCCCTATCCTATCGCTACTTCGAGCGGCCCTTTCTGGCCCTGGGGGCGCGATGGCAGCGGCGCTAGGTGCCAACAATCGGTAGGCTTCCGGGGTGACCGCGCGTTCGAACAGCCACGTTCTGCTCTTGGGCTTGCTCGTCGGATTGGGTACGGGATGCCACCAGTCAACCAGGCCCCCCTGCCCGGTGTGCATCGCCCCAGCCGAGAAGCCCGCAGTGTCCCAAGCTCCCGCAGCGACACCGTCGGAGATGCCTCCTGCTCGCCATGTCATCCTGTTCCTCGGGGACGGTGTGGATCCCGAGGCATGGGCTCTGACCCGGTGGGTCCGAGGTCGGCCTCTGGCGGTCGATTCGATCTTGACGGGTGCGAACCGGACCTACGGTACGGACTCCCTCATCACCGACTCCGCCGCGGGGGCAACCGCGTACGCCACCGGTATCAAGACCAGCTCCAACCGGATCTCGATGGGCCCGTCATCGACCAGCATCGAGGGGGTGCCGTCGGACCCGAATCTGGCCCACGTGCCGCTCCCGACGATTCTGGAGGGCGCACGTTTGGCTGGCTATGCGACGGGACTGGTCGTCACCTCGAATGTCCAGCACGCCAGTCCCGCTGCCTTCTCCGCGCATGTCCCACATCGCGACGAGATGAACCGAATTGCCGAACAACAGGTCTACCAGGGGATGGATCTGGTCCTGGGCGGCGGAACCAAGTACCTCTTGCCCTCCCACATCGAGGGGGGCGCGCGAACCGATGGCGAGGATCTACGGGAGGTCCTGAAGAACCGAGGTGTCGCGCTGGTCACCACGCGACAACAGCTGCTGGCCGCGCCCGCCGGGCCGCTCTTTGGGCTATTCGCCCCGAGCTCTCTGGAGTACGAGCTGGATCGACCGCGTTCTGCCCCCGAGCAACCCTCCCTCTCCGAGATGACCGCCGTGGCTCTGTCACGATTGGCAGCCACCAACAAGGCTCAAACACGCGGACTGTTCCTGTTCGTGGAGGGCTCGAAGATCGACTGGGCAGCCCACGACAACGATCCGGTGGGTGTCGTCTCCGAGCTCGGAGCCTTCGATGATGCCGTTGCTGTCGCACTCGAGTTTGCCTCGACGCATCCGGAGACGCAGGTGCTGGTCGTCTCCGATCACGCCACCGGGGGAATGAGCATCGGGCGCCGTTCCGAGCCGAGCTACCGGGCCCCCAAAGATGACGTTGCCCTCGCCACACTGCGGCGCGCCAAGGCCACGGCTGGGCGGATGGAACGGCTGATCTCGGGCGTGGCCTCCACCCGAGCCATTCAGGAGCTGCTGGCCGGGGAATGGGGGCAAACCGATCTGAGGCCAGCGGTTCTTCGCGAGCTACTGCGCCGAGTCCGCGGACGACAGAGCACCCTACCGATTCTGACCGAGCTCCTCTCCCGCGCCGCGGGGATTGGCTGGTCCACCAATGGCCACACGGGGGCGGACACCTATCTGTTCGCCTGGGGCCCCCAGCGGCCCACCGGGTTGGTCGAGAACAGCGAGATCGGTTCGGGTGCGGCACGGTTCCTCGGCATCGACCTTCTGGCGCTGCGACAGGAGCTCTTCGTGCCGCTGGGGGCGGCACTAGTGTGGGCCGGTTACCGGGTGCAGATCGACCAGACCGACCCCAAAAACGGCGTGATGGTCGTGTCCAAGGGCGCGCGCAGTGCGCGGCTGCCCTTCGATCACAACGAGCTGGTCCTCGACGACCGCAGCATCACGCTCCCGGGACTGATCGTGTACGTGAAGGAACGCGACGAGGTGTTTGGCCCCCGAGAAGCGCTGGAGCAAATCAAAAAACACATCCCCTAGGGTTGGTTCCCCACGAATCGTCTGGGGCCTCGAATCCGTGGGATGATGCTCAAGAGGGCCGCAAGGGGGTTACAGGTTGTCGCCATCGCTTCGTATGCATAATGATATTGGGGACGTGGAGACGGTTCCGCGGAGGCAGCTCTGCGGGCCCCCGCCGACTGCCGGACTATATCGGGGCGGTGGAGATGGCCCCGCGGAGGCAACTTTCCCGTCGTTGCGCCGGCCCAACCAGCAAGGGAACCACAAAACGACGACGGGGAACCAACCAGTGGTTCCCCGCACGTCAAGGGATGGCGCCGCGAGCGACGCAACCCCGGTTTTGGTGATTACTGACCTACGACGAGGGTGCAGCTCTTGGCATAGATGCCGAGGACGCTGAAGACGTCGTGATCGACATGGGCAACCTGGCTCACGCCGCCGGCCTGCTTGGCCGCGGACACCGAGGCATCACCGATGCCGACGATGCCGAGGATGGAGGTTGCGCAGGCTTCGCCGGTCTTGGCTCCCTGAGCCGGACCGACCACGCCACCCATCTTGTAGCCGGAGTACACGAAACCAGTCACGGAGCCGTTTCCACCGGTTGCCATGGCGCAGCCACCCAACATCAACGCGGCGGCAGCGAGCACGCCAAGCTTCAGAGTTGTCTTC
>CAZYKT010000062.1:0-34817 GCA_964648165.1 uncultured Polyangiaceae bacterium
ACCCGATTGGCGTAATGGATCACGCTGCAGTCCCCGCGAAAATCACGCAAGGCATCGAGCAGGGCCAGTACCGAGTCCTGCAGCACGTCCTCGACGTCGGGATTTCGGGAGCCCATGACCCGGCGAACCGTTGCCAACATCGACCCACCCACGTGCAGGATCAACGTCTCGACCGCGCGCGCAGAGCCAGCTCCCGCATCCCGCGCGACAGCCAACAGCTCATCACGGGTAGGGGCCAGAGCACGGGAACGCTCGGTTCCACGAAGCCTCAGCTTGAGCAGAAGGCCGCCCTCGGACATTGGCCTTTCAACGATGGGAGACACCGGTGCGATGGTCAAGAGACCCCGCCCAGGCTCTGTTGCCCTGCCGACGAGCAATCGGCGCGACCAGTACCCGGCGGCGTCCGTGGGTGTCGAGGAGGCGGCCTGTGTGGACATCTTCGGGGCGGCCGACCATCCTGACCATGGATCCAGCCGGCTATTTCCTGTGACCAGACGGGGGTTAGGTCAGTCACAGGATTCGGCAGGACCAACGAATAGTGCGGGGTTCCGGGCCTTCTGGGGTATGTCAGGGGCATGCCTCGCCCCCTTCCGTCTCGCGCCCAAATCCTGTCCTGTCTAGGGCAGGCTCGCCGCCCTCTGCACGCCAGGGAGATTGCCCAGGCCCTCGGTGTGATGGAGGGCTCTGGGGGCCGGCTGTCGGAGCTGCTCGATCAGCTCTGCCTGGACGGGGCCGTTCAGTGCCTGGGCGGCCGTCGCTACAAGGCCCGACCGTTGGAGGAACAGAAGGCCACGTGGGAAGGCCTCTTGACGGTGAACCCGCGGGGTTTCGGGTTCGTCGCAGCCGCTGGGCACGACGACGTGTTCGTACCCGCCGACTCCATCGGACCCGCCCTGCACGGTGATCGAGTCCGAGTCAGCCTCGTGGGCCGTTCGGAGCGCGGCACCGAGGGGCGGATCGAAGACGTCGTGGAGCGGCGCAGTCCGCGCGTGGCCGGCGTTCTGCGCTGTCGAGGCAAGAGCCGTTGGTTGGAGCCAGACGATACGCGGATCCGAGGCCCTGTCGTGCTATTGCCCGGCCCCGTCGAAGGTCGCGACGGGGAGGCCGCAGTGGCCCACATCCAGCGCTTCCCCCGTTACGCCGAGGAGGCCCCGGAGGGGCAACTGGTTGCGGTCCTGGGCGCACCCGGGGGACTCGAGGCAGAGGTCGCCAAGATCCTGATCCGCGAGCAGATCAACGAGGAACACCCGCTGGCGGCCGTGCAACAAGCCGAACAGGAGGCGGCCAGCCTGCTCTTCCCTCGCTCCGAGCACCGTCGCGATCTGCGCCAGGTTCCCCTGCCCACCATCGATCCCGAGGATGCAAGGGATCACGACGATGCCCTGTGGATCGAAAAGCGTGGCAACGGCTATCGAGCCTACGTGGCCATCGCGGACGTGGCTGAATACGTCAAGCCCGCTACGCCCCTCGACGATGAGGCGCGCAGTCGCGGCTGCACGCTGTACCTGCCCGATCGCGCCATCCCCATGCTCCCCACCGCTCTGGCCGCGGACCGCTGCTCGCTGCTCCCCGAGCAGGACCGACTGTGCCTCTGCGTCATCGCCGATCTCGATGCCAGTGCCAATGTCGAGTCCTTCGAGATTGTCGAGGGCGTCATGCGTTCGGCCGCCATGCTGACCTATGATGGAGTGGCGCGAACCCTGGGATTTACGCCAGACGGCCCGACCAGCGTGCAGGCGGAAGCCTTGCGTCCTGGTCTGCGCCTTCTGGATGACTTGGCTCGCAAGCTGCATAAGCTCCGGTTGGCGCGCGGGGCACTCGATCTCGACCTGCCCGAGGCCCGCATCGTGCTGGATGAGAAGACGGGACAACCTCGGGACGTGGTCCGGCGCGCACGTGACCCCGGGGTCAAGCGCGCCTACCAGATGGTCGAAGAGCTCATGCTGCTGGCCAACCAGCTCGTCGCACAGTGGTTGAGCACTCGGCGCTCGGTTGCCATCTATCGCGTCCATGGCCCCCCCGACGCGGAAAAACTGGAAAGGCTGGGCGAGCTAGCGCAGGAGCTCGGGGTGAAGCTCGACACGGAAACCCTGTTGGAACCCAAGGGACTGGCGCGATGGTTGGAACGAATCGCGCAACACCCCCGAAAGACCGCGTTGGAGCTGCTCACGTTACGCTCGCTGAAGCAAGCCCAGTACGACATCGTCAATATCGGCCATTTTGGCCTCGCTTCCGACACCTACCTGCATTTCACTTCCCCCATCCGTCGCTATCCTGATCTGGCGGTTCATCGGATCGTCAAGCATCTGCTGCGGGGCGGCAAGCCCAAGAACGCCTCGGCCGAGGTGGAGGAACAACGGGCCTTGGCCACCCTGTCGAGCCAGCGGGAGCGGGCTGCGATGGTGGTGGAGCGCGAGGTGGTTGACCTTCACCGTTGCATGGTGATGCAGCATCACCTCGGCAAACAGTTCACCGGCACCGTCACCGCCGTGGTCGGGGGTGGCCTGTTCGTCGCATTGGAAAGCCCCTTCGTCGACGTGATGGTGCGCATGGAATCCCTGGGTCCGGACCGCTACGAGCTGACCGACAACGAACTGTCGGTGCGAGGTCTGCGCTCCGGCGAGGTGATTCGTCTGGGGGACGCGCTCTGCGTCGAGATCGAGGATGTGGCCGTGCTGCGTCGCACCGTCTATGCCCGTCGAGTGGTTGCTGCTGCACCGGCACAGCGATCCAAGGGGCAGCGGGGCGCTCAGCGGGGACAGAGGCGGCGCCAGCGGGACGAGTCCAGCCCCCAACGCCCCTCGCGCCATGAGGCTAAGGGGAAGAAGGGGCCTCGGAAACGGTGAAGTCGGCCTCCCCGTCGATGTCCTGACCCGCCAAGAATCCGTTCACGATGGGCATGAGCTCGTTTTCGAAGATGGGCCCCCCCCAGAAGTAGCGCCGCCGACCACTTCCATCGAACAGGAAGGTCACCGGGACGTTCCCTGGCCAGCGCGGGTGCAGCGCCTGCTTGAAATCACCAAGCGGCGACTGAACCCGGTAATAGGGGGGACGAAATCCCGCTTGGTGCAGCATTTCCACGACACGCGACTCCGACTCGGCTTCGTCCACCGACACCTCAACCACGTCAATCCCTCGAACCGACAGCTCCCGTTGCAGCTTCTGGAACATGGGAAGTTCCTCGCGGCAGGCGGCACAGAACGTGGCCCACACGTTGACCAACGTGGGGCGTCCCCTGGCTTGGATCCCGGCCAGCAAGCTGTCCGCGGTCAGCCCCCGGGTTGGGGCGGCTGCGGACTCGCCCTCGGAACGTCGGGGTTTCGATTCGCGGCACGCTACCGCCGCAGAGCCCAACAGGGCCATTGCCAGAACGACCAACGCGCGGGAGACGGGAATCGGCACGGCGAGAGCCAGGATAGTCGGCTCGGTGGGACCGAACAAGCTCGGCCGATGTTATCCGGAGTCGTACAGGGAACCCAGAGCCTTCACTGCCGCGGCCAGATCCGAGCTGACGAGTTCGTAAAAGGACGTTTGGGCAAGGACGGCCAGCGCGACGTCCAGGGTCTGGGCGGCCACGTGCAGAGTGTCCGACCAGAGCCGGGGGAGTGCCTCGGCGGCACGCAGGGGGTTGAGTCGATGGTCGCCGGCTGGGTCGTAGCGAAGGCAGATGATGGCCCCCAGCGGAACGGGTTTCTCCCTGATTGGCGACGCGGGGGGCACGAAGAACTCCTCGTTTGCGCTTCGACCCTGCCGGTCCGTCACGTGGAACACGACCGGCGAAAAAGGCAAGGGTGGGGCGGGAGCAACCGGGGTCACCCTGAGCAGTCGGGGAATGCCCAAGACGCCCGTTGGATCCAGAGCCGTCACCTCGTCGGTGAGATAGGTGGCACCGGCCTGCAATAGGCCCAAGGTCGTGGTGGTCTTCCCTGCGCCGGACCGACCACACAGGACCCATGCTCGCCCACCGGTCACCACGGCCGCCGCATGGAGCACCCATCGGTTCGAAACGTTGCGCACTGCCTCGTCGATCCACTCCATCTCCAGGGTAGGCAACAGATCACGAGCGTCCTGAGCCTCCCTGTGAGACTCGTCGTTGCGCAGGATGCACGCGGGAGCATCGCACAGCCGATACGAGACATCAGCCTGTTCGGCGACGGGATAGGCCCGAGTGAGCAGCGCCAGTTGCTTGGCCAACTCCGGATGGTCGGTCGTCACCTGGACGCCGGTGTCGAGAACTCGAAACCGACGCACCCACACAGTCAATCGATGGCGCCTTCCTGCGCCAGATCCGTCAGGATCTGACGCACGTCCCGCTCCGCCCCCTGCGGGTCGATTCCGGGGAACGTCTCGCACAGAATGGCGACGATGTCGACGACCCCGTGAACGCCGTCACACAACTCCAGGACCGACGCGCCCACGGCGTTGAGCACCAGGGCCTTCTCGCCGTTCCCCAGAGAGACCACCACGTCACCGTCCGGCAGTTCCGCCAACTTCATGGGTTCTCGGCGTCGGGGTCGATCGGTCATGGGTGGGTCGGTTCCGAGCACAGGTACAGGGAGAATGCCGTCAATCGGCAGGCGCCGCAACGGAGCTCTCGGGCAATCTGGTCGAGAACCGTGGCCGGGGAGACTCGCTCGGGGTCCAGAGGAAACGGCCCTTTGAGGATTTCCTCCAAGGGTTGGGCTCTGACGTCGCCCAGCACCCGAGTCCTGTCGAAGATGCACGGAACAACCTGCCCCCGGTAGGTCACGCAGAGCCGGCCCAGGGGGCCGGGGACCGGACGGGGATACCGCGGGTCAAGGGTCGATGGTTGCAGGATCACCTCCTGACCCCTGCCCACCGGGACGCTGCCTCCAGCCGACGCCCGCCTCACGCCCCGGGCCCTGAGCCACTCCACCGCGCGGTCTGCCTCGCCCGGCTGACCGTGGGTATCGATCACCGAGACCCTGAAGTCGAGACCCCGAGCCATGACGCGGTCGATGGCGGTGACGGTGCCCCGGTGACTGCCGGGGCTGCGGGTCGCTCGATCGTGAGAGATGGGATCATCCGAGTACAACGAAAAGGCAAATGACACGCTCGCGTCAGCCAGTCCGTCCAACCGTCGTTCGGTCAGCAGCAAACCGTTGGTGTACACCTCGACGGCAAGCTCGAGTCGCTGGGCGAGTCTCGCTAGATCCTCTAGGTGTTCACAGTGCAGGGGATCTCCTCCGGTGAGCTGGACACTGCGAAACCCGAGCGCCTGGGCGCTGACCAGGATCTCGCGACACACCGAGAGCTCCAGACTCTCCCCGGTCTCGGGCCCAGCGTCGGCGTAACAGTGCACACAGCGTAGGCTGCACTGCCCCGTGACCTCCAAGAACAGCCGGTCGAAACCATCGAGGCGCAGAGCATTGAAGGGGCCAAGCGGCAGCGCTGACTCGGTGAGCAGAGTCTTTACGGAATCGAGAGCGGGAACGGCCGTGCAGAGGGCGCGCAGGCGTTCCGAAACGCTCCCCTGTTCTGCGCTGGCAAGCAGCTCCTGGGCCACCAAACCCCGGAGTTCCAGGAGGCGATCCGGTCCGAAGGTCGCAAGGATGGCTCCCCCCGCCTGTTCGGCGATGAGCCCAAGGTGCTTGGGGAAAATGTAGCCTCGGGGCCGGGGCATGACAGTGGATGGAGCGGGTGTGCTCCCCCATGCTATCATTGTTCGTCTGTGGACGACGACCATCCCTTTGGCTAGGCAAGCGCAGTTGACAGAAGACCCCCACGACAATACGCCCGAAGATACCGTCGAACCCGGTCGTCGTCGCTTGTTGAAGTTGGCCGTCTACACGCCCCCCGCGCTGCTCGGGGTCATCTCCTTGGCGTGGCGACATGATCCGCCCTCGGACTGCCAGCCCTTCATTGGTTGTTATCCCGGGTGGTGCAGACCCCGGGAGGACTAGGGGCAGGGGTACCCCATAGCGAACGCGCAACGGTCAGCGTCGCTTCTGGCGCCGCACACGGACGAATGGCCCCCGGATCCGCTCCTCTCGGTCGACGTCCTGGGCCAAGACGACCGGGAGCCGCTGATTGTCGATGAACAGACCGGTCCAGAGAAACATGAAACCGTCTGGATAATCCTTGGGGATGTCGATCGAGAACACGTCCTGAATGATGGTCCCTGGCTTCCAGGAGCTGGTCGGCCATAGCCCCTCGACCGGGTTGTGGTCAGCCAGGATGCGACGGGTGGAGCGATTGGCTCCCTCGGCATGGACGAAGATCTGGTAGTCCTTGGTCACCGGGGCGTCGACAGTGAAATAGAGGCGAACCTCCACCGAGGTCCCGCGCAGCACGGGCTGGGGTTTGGTCTTCCACCCCAAGAGGCGGATATGGTCGGCGAACCGAGTTTCGTTGCGCACCACATCCGCTGGCAACTCGGTCAGCACATTGCGCCGAGCGCGTTCTTTTTGGGCCTGACTGGGCTGATTGGAGAACAGACGCGCAAACGGATGATCCGCGGAGATGAGATGCAGCTGTTGCCCCAGACCCTTGGCGATGCGACCAAGCTCGCTGATTCGATCGCGATCCACCAGCACGAACCGGCGCTCCGGCCCTTGCAGGAAAGCGCGAGTCTTGGCCTCGTCCTTGAGGTGAACCACCTCGTTCTGGGAGAAGAAAACCACGGAACGCTCGGGCATGCTCCAGGCACAGAACTGGCCCAGACGTTCCCCGGATGCCCTAGCCTTTTCATAGGCAAGCAGAAGGGGCTGGTAGGTGTACGTGGCTCCCATGGCCGGCATGGCAACCCAGGACAGATGGCACGCCAGCACCAGCGTCGAGAGCCCCCAGGGCCAGATCGGAAAGGGCCGTCGCTGCGAGCGCCAGGCATACACAACCAAGGAGACGACTAGCGGGACCAGGCACCAGAAAAGCACGGTCTCGGGTCGATAGGCACTCGGGGTCGGACGGTTATGATAGTAGACGAAGACGCGCAACAGCGCGCGAGGGTCGCGCCACACGTCGATACAGAGTACCAGCAGTGCCGCGAGGGCCACCGCGGCCTGCAGCCAACGCGTTTGACTGGACCGTTCGGGTACTGCGGGTCGTTCGGTCCATCGCGCCAAGAGGCGGGCCACGATCAATGCTGCTGGCGGCAGCAAGGGCATCCCGTAGTGCGCCAACTTGGTGGCGGACATCGCGAAGAACACGAAGGGGACGATCCAAAGGGAGAGCAGGAAACCCTCGCGTGGATCCCGATCGCCATCACTCGGACCATTCACCAAACGCCCCAGGCCGGGAACCAAGAGCGCCGTCCAGGGGAACAGGCCGAAAGCGAGGTGCTTGACCAGAAAGTCGAAGCTGCCGGAGGGCTTGGAGATCTCCCCGGCGGCGCGACCCAGGTGGTGATAAAATATAAAGGACTCCCAGTAGGGCCATCCGTGGCGCAACGTCATGTGCAAAAACCACGGGACGGTCAGCAGCGAGAACAACAGGAGCCCCCAGCCCAGTTGGATGCGTCCCAGCAGCTGGCGCACGTGACGGCCCGGCCCGGTGTCACCCCAAACGCACAAACCCAGCACCAGCAGCGCCACCCCGACCCAGCCGGCTGTCAGCAACCTTTTCTGATCAGCGACAAGGCCCGTCCGCCGGTGGATCTCCGAAACCAGGAGCACGAGACAGGCCAGCACCAGGACCGACCAGAACAGGCGAGTCCGGGAGGGCTGACCTGACCCGGTCGACAGCCTCTGCGCTGCGCCGGAACGAGGGTAGCTGGTGACGGCGTGGATGCCGAGCACACCAAGGGCCAAGACGGGCGCGACGAATCCCTTGGTCAGAACGGCGATGGCCTGAAAGAACCAGAACAGCAGAAACGGCCAGCCTCTGCAGAAAAAGGCGGAGACTCGCCCCTGGGCAGGCGGCTGCATCGGCTCGACGGTGGGGCTTGTGAAGAGCCCCACACCCAGATAGCCCAGTGATGCCGAGGTCGCGACCACGAAGGGGATGTCGGTCATGACCTGGCGACCCACCAGCAGGTACTGGGGTGCGGTCAGCAGGATCAGGGCGGAAAGGAACCCGGTGGTTCGCCCAAACAGCCGTCGCCCCCAGTCGTACTGAAGGACACCGCCCAGGATGGCGAACAACGCGAAGGGGAGGCGCGCAACCAGCTGAACGTCAAAGAGCTCGGTCGAAGGATCCCAGAATGCCGAGAGGCTCGCGCGCAGCAGCCACAGCGTGAAGATGGGTTTGGACCACCAGTTGTCGAGGTTCTGGTAATAGGGATCAATCCAGGTCCCTCGTTGTCCCATCTCCCAGGCCACTTGGGTGTACTGGGTTTCCCAGGGATCCCACAGGGGGAAGGCTCCGAGCTGGGGCAAGAGGACAACAGAGGCTATCCCGACAAGCAGGATGGAGAGGATCCAGTCGATGCGACGACGAGCTAGATCGGCGAGTTCCATGACAGAATAGTGAGTGGGGCCTCTACCAGCCCATGCGGCATGTTGTCCATTCGGGGCGATCTTGGCTAGTAGATTGCCCAAACCGGGTCGTTTTGCTGGGTTCTCAGGCGACTTTGGCTTGGGGATCTGCGCGGGCAGGACCCTTGTGTTGGTCCGGCGCAATCACAGCCGGACGCAGTGCTGAGCTTTGAACGCACGGATGGGACACGATAGCAACATGCGCTGCATCCATCGCTGCCTGGTGGTCCTCGCCTTGGGCTGCTCATCGGATCCAGCTGACGGTCCCACTGGGTCGGGTGGGACAGCTGTGCAGGGAGGCGTTTGGTCCGAGCCTCACGCAGGGGAAGGCGCAATGAATGCCCCGGGCGGCGCTGGCTCAGGGGCCGGCGGCTGGTCAGCGGCACCGAACGTTGGTGGCAAGATTGCGACCCCGGAGGGCGGAGCGGCGGGAGAAGGCCCCATCCTGGTCTCCGGCGGAACACCCCCTGCTCCTAACGGGGGAGCGACCGGCATCGGGGGTTCGGCAACTGGAGGCGCCGCCGTTTCAACCGGCGGCGCGTCGTCGGGCGGTACCACGCCGTCGGACGGAGGCTCGAGCGGCAGCGCTTCATCGAGCGGCGCGTCGTCACCTTCAGACGGAGGCTCGAGCAGCGGCGCGTCGTCGGGGGGTACCGCGCCATCGGACGGAGGCTCGAGCGGCAGCGGTTCGTCGAGCGGAGCGACGTCACCTTCAGACGGAGGCTCGAGCAGCGGCGCGTCGTCGGGGGGGGCGGCGGATTCCGGGGGAGCCCCGCTGGCAGGCTCCTTTTCGCTCGGCGGTACCACCGGCACCGCCACGCCGCTGGATAGTTACGAGCGCACTCTGGGTCCGATAGCCCTTGAGGGGATCTCCAACGCCTCCGGAATTGCCTGGAAGCCGGAAACCGACACGTTCTTCGTCGTGTCCAATGGGAATCACGTTCTATACGAGTTCCCGCGGGATTTCGAGACGCAACTGCGTGCCATTTCGCTCGACAACGGGGCGACGGATACCGAGGACGTCGCGTATCTCGGTGGCAACCGATTCGCCGTGGTGGACGAAGAGAACCAAGTCTACGTGGTGACGATCCCAGATGGTACAACGAGCGTCGATCTGTCCGGGCCGGACGCAGAACGGTACGTGGTGAGCGCCCCACCAGCGACCATGAACCGCGGACTCGAGGGCGTGACGCTGAACCCGGGCACGGGCGATACCGGGCAGTTCATCGTGTGCCAAGAAGGTGGGGTCACCGGGGTGCCCATCCGGGTCTTGTTCTTCGAGCGGCACACGGGAGCAGGCACGTTCAGCTACGCGGACGGCTCACTGGTCGTCGAGGAACCATGGAATGCTCTGGACCAGTTGGGTAGTGTGGCCACCGATCTGGCGGCGGTCAGTTTCGACGTCTCGAGCTCGACCTTGCTGGTGCTGGGCCAGGAGACGAGCCGTCTGCTTCGAGTACTGCCGAAGACCGGGGACCTGCTCGACCAGCGCGATCTCAGCGGCTCACCTCAATACGAAGGCGTCACTCTGGCTGACGGGGGGCGTCTGGTCCTCATCAGCGAGCCGAATTTCGTGGAAGTCTACCAGTCGAGCTAGGGCAGGCGGTGACCTCGGTTCGAAGCCTGCCCAACCCCACCGGCCCCTGGGTCCACGGCTGTCGACTCGCCGCATCGGCGCGTGCGGGCGACGTCTTCGACGGTCGGTGGCCGCGGCGAGACGGTTGGTCCGATTCGAGCAGCGCCTGGTCAACTGGCACGGCCGCCCGTCGTACAGGGCGGTCATGCTGGAGCCGAGATGGCTGAGCCAAAGCTGAACCTGGTGCGGATGCTGGCTGCCACGGTGCTGGTCTGTGTGTTGGTGGCATGTGGCCACGACCCGGACATTCGGCATCCAACCGACTCGACTGCGGACGCCTACTGCCGGAATTGCCACACGGGCCGAGCCGGTGCGCCGGACAGTGGACACAACAGTCGCTCCGACTGCACTTCCTGCCATGCCGTGACGGAGACCGGCCCCTTCCCGGAACTCACGCCTCACCCCCTCGGTAACCAGTCAAAGTGCGCTCTTTGCCATGCTGCGGGTGCGGTGGGGGCCCCGCGCGCGTCCCACATCGAGGAGCAGGATTGCCAGAGTTGCCACAGCGCAGTTGCAGCGGGACCCTGGCCACCGGTCGTATCCCACCCGGTGACGTCTCCCGACGCTGCCAGTTGCCTGACGTGCCACGGCGACCTCGACCACGCGGAGCAACCGTCCTGTCTGAGCTGTCACGACGGCTAGCAGCCTGGCTGGCGATACCACGGGACCGTTTCAGAGCAGTTCGTCGTCGGGTTCCCGGTTGACCAGCGCTACCCAGAGGGCCGTGGTATCTCGGTTTCATGACGGCCAATGCCACGACCGAACCGGGGCAGGCGGTGTACTCACCGATCGTACTCGGGGTGTATGACTGGTATGTTCTGGGGTTTTCCGCATCAATTCCTGCGTGCGTGGCGACGTCCTCGAACCGAATTCGCTGCCGCGACAGCACTTCGACTCCATAGCGATGCGCTTCCTTTTGCATTGCTTGCCCAACGGTGGGGCAGGCAAATGGCGTGCCTTTACGCATTTGGCGTCGGCGCTTCGGCCCGAGGGCGTAATTTTCGGCAGCACGATCGTCGCTGATGCCCCGCTGCGCCGGCAGCGCTGGCTGATGAACGTGTACAATCGCAAGGGCATTTTCTGCAACTCCACGGATACCCTAACGGCGCTTCGCAGCGAACTTGATGAGCGCTTCGAACAAGTGACGATCGAGCAAGTTGGCGCGGTCGCCTTCTTCGCTGCACGTAGACGCTGAGCACGACCCACATGAGGGTGCGCTGCGCCCGCACCCGGGCCGACGGGGTGTAGTCCGAAACAAGCAGCGGCTCGACCGAGGCAATGCCCGGACTCCGCATCAGGTCGATGTCGAAATCACCAGTCAACCCCGCCAGGACGCGCGAATTGGCGGGCAAGCTGTGGCTCAGTGTCGGCCCTGGCGCAAAGGAAAGTGCGGCAGCGCCACACCGTGCTGGCCCTGAGGAAGGAGGGACGGCGTTGCGCCGTCATCCGGCGTCCCGACCTCGGGAACCCCGCGAGCCGCAGCCGGTGCGGATCTGAGGGATCGTTGTGCGAAGAAGAGGCGCTGGAGCACCGTGACATGGGATGTCACCGCCACTGTCAATATGCCGATGATCGCCAGTCGATAGCTGGGCTGTGGATCGTTCGGCGCAAGCGCGGCCTCCACCAGCGGGCTGAGGGCCATCGATAGCCCCAGGACGATGACGCGTTCCGACCGCCGCGCGAGTCCGACGTCGGCGAGATTGACACCGAGCGACTCGCTCCGGGCCCGGACGTAGGGCACGATCAGTGAACCCATCAGTGCCAGCACGACGGCCACCAGAACCCAGGACGTCCGATAGTACCAGGCCAGGCCCAGCAGGACGATGCCATCGACGTAGCGATCGACCACGGAGTCGAGCACCGCCCCCGCGGGACTAGCCGTGTCGAGCGTTCGCGCGATCCGTCCATCCAGGACGTCACAGACACCGCTCGACAGGAAGAGCCAGCCACCCATGGCCATGTGTCCCGCGGCGATCGCCGCGCCCGCAGCCGTCGCGAAGAGAAGGGCCGACGTAGTTACAGCGGTGGCCGGCAGACGAGTCTTGAGCAAGAGGGCCATGACCGGTTTGAGGATCCAGCTGAACCAGCGTCGCAGCCAGATGCCCAGCGGCCAGTTCAGCCCCCGCCTCTCCATCTCGGTGTCGCGGTACGGCCCCCGCAACCAGTTGCGCAAGGCAAAGGCCACCATCGAGCCGAAGAGCGCCAGAACCAGCAGCAGCGCTGGCATTGCCGACAGCCAAGGCAGGGCTCCCTTGGGAATACTTGTGGACGTCCAGTTGAGCAACGCTTCGTTCATCCTCTCCCCGCTTTCTTCGGTTCGGCACCCTGGGTGGGACGGTGGATAGTTGGTCTCGGGCTCGACTTCGTCGGCGATGCTGGTCCGCCTGCTCGTTCCCCCTTGTTTTTCGTTGGACTCGTGTGGGAGTCAACCGGAGGCTTCATGGCGCGAAGGAGCATCTCGACCGCGAAGCGGCCATCAGCTACCGGGTCACCCCCGGGGTGGCCAATGGCTCCGATGATGACACTTCGCATTGCCCCGTTGATCAGGCGGATCAGGCGGTCGACGTCTTGGTGTTCGACAACTCCTTCTTTCATCCCCAACAGGAGCATCTCCTCCAGAAGGCTCCAGCTGTACTTGTTGATGGTCGTCTCATGGATCGCGAGGGCTGACCACTTGGGGGGTGCATCGAGTTCGAACAACCCTTCATGCATGGCGAAGTGGAAGAATCGGGCGTGTTTTCCCAGGATCACCAAGGCGCGTTCATAGTGGGCACGGAAGCGGCTCACAAAATCGGGCGGATCGTGGGTCTGCTCGCGAAAGGCAGCGGACAGCTCCTGGAGCCGTTCATCGATGAGGGCGCTCAGGATCTCCCGCTTGTGGGAGAAATGGTTGTAGATGGTTCCCACCGATACCCGCGCCACCTTGGCGATATCCTGGATCCGGGCGGCGTGGGAGCCCTCGGTGGAGAATACTCGCTCAGCGGCATCCAATACTGCCCGGCGGAACAGTTCCCGTGCATCGTCGCGCACCTTGCGAACGAGGTTGGGGTCGTCGGGACCCTCGGGTCGAGCAGAGCCCTTTTCGGTGGACCGAGACCGAGCTTTGTCTGACTTGGATCGCGCGGACATCTCGTCACATTCCTTCTGCGGGGCCAACGTCGTGGCCCAGACCTGAATAGGACGGAACCTTCCTGGTCGCCGTCTCTCTCGTGGATGTGGGGGGCACCGATCCGGTGGCGCCGGCCGTTTGGCAAGCGGCGGCGTCGCCCCGACCAACAACTCGCCTTGCCAGGCCGTCCAACAACGAATACACGACCGGGACGACGACCAGGGTCAGCAGCGTCGAGGTGACCAACCCGCCGATGACCGCGACGGCCATGGGGGCACGCAGCTCGGCACCATCACCGCGCGCCAGAGCCACCGGCAACATGCCGGCGATCATGGCCACGGTGGTCATCAGGATGGGACGCAGCCGAATGGGCCCGGCCTCCAGGAGTGCCTGGTGTGTGGAGCGCCCCTGGTGTTTGAGCTGGTTGGTGAACTCGACCAATAAGATACCATTCTTGGCGACCAGGCCCATCAGCATGATGATCCCGATCATGGCGAAGATGGAGAGATCCTGACGCACCAGGAAGAGCCCACCCAGGGCGCCGACCACCGAGAAGGGCAGGGCCATCATGATGGTAAAGGGGTGGATCAGGCTCTCGAACTGAGCTGCCAGGATGATGTAGAGCAGGATCACACCCAGGCCAATGGCCAAGGCGAAGGCTCTGCCGGTCGAGGCCAGCTCACCACTCTGGCCCTCGTAGCTGGTCCTGATCCCAGGGGGAAGCTGTTTCGCTGCGAAGTCATCGAGGAATCGCATGGCAGCGCTCATGCTGAAATCGCGAAGATCGGCCAGCATCGTGATCTGTCGGACCTGGGATTTTCGATCAATCTCCGCCGGCCCCTCGCCAGGTGTGAGGCGGGCCACACTCCGGAGCTCCACCAGAGCCCCGGAAGGGCTCCGGATTTGGACTGCTCCGAGGGCCATGGGGTCAGCCAGTACCGAGTCAGGCAGGGTCATCCGGATCTCGGCGGTGGTGCCGTCCCGCTTGAAGTCGGCCACTTTGTCCCTGCCCAGAAGAACTCGCAGGGCTTGCCCCAGCGGGGCAGCGGCAATTCCCACCGCCGCAGCGCGGTCTCGATCCACCACTACGTCAAGCTGGGGTTTTCCGGGTCGGTGCGTCATGTCGACGTCGACGAATCCGGGGTGGGCCATCATGGCCCGTCGGGTCTTTTCGGCGGCTGCCTCCAGCTGCTTGGTGTCGGTGCCCAACAGACTGAACTGAATGGCCTGGAGGCGACCTCCTCCGCTGGCGATGACCTTCCCGTCCAGAACGTTCATTCGCGTCGAGGGAAGCGGCCGGAGATGGGCGCGCAGGTACTGCTTCATCTCCTCCTGGGTGAATCGACGCTTGGTCGTGGAGACCAGGGTGACCAGGATCTCGCCCTTTTGCACCTCTTCCTTGGCGCCGCCGCCAGCCTTGCTGTACGTGCCAAGAACACCGGGGACCTTGCCAATTTGATCGACCAGATCGGCCATTTGCCTCTCCGTGTCGGACAGGCGACTCCCGGCTGGCAGCTCGACACTCACCTGGATGGCGGACATGTCCATGGGTGGCGCGAAGGCGGACTCCATTCGGCGTGCCAGCATGAACGTGCCGACCAGGACCAAAGTGGCCCCCAGAATGGTCAAGACCCGATGCCCCAGGACCCAGGCGAGCATCCTGCGATAGGCTCGCTCGATGGCCAGCAGCCCCCGTTCCACCAGTCTGCCCAGCCCCCGCTCGGGATGCTCGCCCTGGTGAAGTAGGCGCGCAGAAAGCATGGGAGTCAAGACGATGGATACCAAGTAGGAGATCAATACCGCTGCCACCACGGTGACCCCGAACTGGACGAAGAATCGACCGACGATGCCCTCCATGAACGCCACGGGGAGAAACACCGCCACGATGGACAGCGTGACTGCCAGTACTGCCACGGCGATCTGCCGGGTCCCCTCGGCTGCCGCCCGCAAGGGTGACATACCCTGCTCCAGGTGGCGCACGATGTTCTCGATGACCACGATCGCGTCGTCGATCAGAAGACCGATCGACAGGGTCAGCGCCACCATGGTGATGAGATTGAAGGTGAAGTCGAAGGCGTGCATCACGGCAAAGGTGCCAACGACCGAAGTGGGTAATGCGACCGCGGAGATCAGCGTGGAGCGCCAGTTGCGCAGGAAGACCAGCACGACCATCACCGCGAACAGACCACCCAGGATCAAGTCGTTTTGCACGGCGCCGATGGAGCTGCGGATGAAGGACGAGTCGTCGTCCACCAAGTCCACGCGGCATCCCTTGGGTAGCGTACTGGTCAACCGGGCCAGGCTGTTTCTGACCCCGTCGGCCACCTTGACCGTGTTGACACCGGTCTGCTTGAGTACGCTGACACCAATTACCGAATCCTTTCCGACTCGGGCCAGACCCCGGGGTTCGGCGGGTGAAGCGGTGACCTCGGCGACATCACTCAGCCGCACTGGAACACCCTTGGGGCTCACCAGCACGACCTGGCGGAGCTCCTCGACGGAATGGGCCTCGGCGCGCAGCTTGACGATCCGCTCCAGGGAAGGCTCCGCCGTGCGACCGCCCGCGAGATCCATGTCCTGAGCGCGCAGGGCAGCCACCGCATCCATGGGCGTCAACCCGAAGGCGCGCAGTCGCTCCAGATCCAAGGTGATCCGGATCTCGAGCTGGCGATCAC
Organism: uncultured Polyangiaceae bacterium; assembly: GCA_964648165.1. Classification (GTDB taxonomy): domain Bacteria; phylum Myxococcota_A; class Polyangia; order Polyangiales; family Polyangiaceae; genus FEN-1139. The sequence goes on from CAZYKT010000062.1 coordinate 15,856, forward strand.
CGAAGAGCTCGACGGTCCCCACGCCGGGCAGCTGTTGCAGTGCCGGCTTGAGCTGGTCCTCGGCTACGGCAGTCAACTGGTCGGGCGGCAAAGGGCCCCGCAGCGCGAGCGTGAGGATCGGCTTGGCGCCGAGATCCAGTTTCTGGACCTGGGGTGCGCGGACGTCTGCTGGGAGTTTGGACAAGACCGACTGCACCTTGTCGCGGACGTCCTGGGCAGCAACGTCAACCTCCGTGTCGAGCGCGAAACGGACCACGATCTGGGACACATTCTCCAGATTGATCGAGCTCAGGGTGTCGATACCCGGGGTGGTGTTGAGTACCTCCTCCAACGGGTCGGTCACGTCCTTTTCGATGGTCTCCGGGTCCGCGCCCGGCAGGATCGTGGTGACCGTGATGATCGGAATGTCCACGTTGGGCAGCTGGTCGATGCCCATCTTCGGCAACGAGAAGAGCCCGAAGACGACGATGGTGACCATCATCATGGCGGTGAAGATGGGTCGCCGAATGAAGAACTGAATGATGCTCAAGGCGTCGCTCCGTCAAGCACAGGGGGGCGTCATTCGACCAGAGTTCGGACCGTGGCGCCCGGTTTGACCAGGGACGGGTCACGAATGAGAGCATCCGCCGTTGACAGGCCCTGGGTGACCAGCAGGGTGCCCGGCCTCGACGGTCGGGTCGCTACCGGCTTTTTTTCGGTGCGGGTATCGACCAGCGCGAGAACGTAGGACTGGCCATTCTCGGTGAACACGACGTCTGCCGGCACGAAAAGGCCACGGTTCTCGGGCATCGAGGAGAGATCCACGACGGCCAGGGTTCCGGGTCTGATCAACGGATCAATCGGGGGCATGATGTCGGCTAGCACTTCCACCGTGCGGGTCTGGGCATCGACGGATGCGGCGACGGTAGCCACCTTGACCTTGAAGACGCACCCTGAAGGGCTGCCGGTGGCCGAAAGCTCGCTGTCCTCCTGGATCAGGGGCAAGAGCGCCTCCGGGACTGCCAGGCGCAACTGCAGGTGTTCTGGGTCGACCAGGGAAAGGATGGCGGTGGGAGGGTTAGCGGCAACGGTGTCACCTTCATTCTTGAAGCGGGCAGAAACCACCCCGGCGAAGGGAGCCGTAATGCTGGAGTCAGCGATCTGTTTCTTTGCATTGGCCACCGCGGCCTTGGCCTGGTCGAGTTGTGCCGCCGCGATGTCGAACGCCATTTGGGACTTGTCCAGCGTGGCTTCGGGTAGAGCGCCACTGGAACGAAGAGCGTTGGCTCGCTGCAGTTCCGCCTTGGCATTGGTCATGCTGGCCGAGGCCAGTCGCTCTGCTGCCTGGGCGTTCTGCAGCGCGATGGCGGCCATCGAAGAATCGAGCCGCACCAGGAGCTGCCCCTTTTTCACACGATCCCCCAGCTCCACGCGAAGTCTCGTGATCTGAGCCGTGGTCTTGGCGCTGAGGGTCACCTCGCTGGTGCTTCGGACCGTGGCACTTAGGCGCAGATCGCCCTGGGTCGCTTCTCGTGCCGGATGGACGATGCGAACCGGTGGCACCGGTTCAGCGGTTGACGCAGGCAGTTCGGCCTTTTCGGAATGATTGGAGCAGGCCAAGGCCTCGACGAGTGCCACGAGCAGCAACGGCACAAGGATCCGCTGACGTGTCAGCACAACCGGGAACGTGAGCGCGCCCATCACCAAGTGAATCTGTATTCATCTCGTAGAACGCGCAATCTGGATTGCGGTCGGCTTGGGGACCGAATGGGGGAGCAGCGGGAAGATCCTAGCGGCCTTTGGGTTAGCCGGTGGGCTAATGGGCCGGGCGAGGCACCGGGCCACCTCGATTCCCCAACCCTCCCGAACCGAGCTTGTCGACGTCAACTGTGATCACCGACGCCGAACGACCGGCAGCCGCTATCTTCTCCGGTAGATCTTGCCAAAGCTGGGACAGAAGAGGTGGTTGAAACCATGTGAGGTCATCAGCTGCCAGCCCTGCTCGACGGTCGCAACCAACGGTTCGCCATGAATGTTCATGCTGGTGTTGAGGACACAGCCAAGGCCGAGCTTCGCCTTGACGGCCTTGAGCAGTCGCGAAAAGGGAGTGTCGTCGTCCGCAACGAACTGAGGTCTGCAAGAGCCATCTGGACCCAGAACCGCCTGCAGTCGTTCCCGACTCCCGATCCTGCAACGATAGCCAACGGTCATGAAGCGATTGGGCTGCTCCTTCGCGTCTTCCAGGACCAGTGCGGCATCCTCATCGAGGATGGATGGACAGAACGGCTGATACCAGACCCTCCGCTTCATTTGCAGGTTGAGTCGCTCCCGCATTTCGACCCGGTCGGGGCGAGCCAGGATGCTGCGGTGGCCAAGGGCACGAGGCCCGTACTCCATGCGGCCGTCGAACCACAAGATGATCTCGTCATTGGCGATCAGTTCCGCGGCTCGGCCGACCAACTGCGCCAGATCCACCCCGTCCGTGACCTCGATTTCCGCGGGCGGCTCCGGCGGCACTTCCAAGTCCGGTCCCAAAAATACGTCCCGCAACGGAGCACATCGCCAGCCCGCCAGGCTGGCTGCGTGCAACGCACTGCCCACCGCGAGTCCACCATCGCCCATATGGGGAAAGACGAAGAGCCCTTGGACCTCGGGCAGAGCGCGGACCAGCATGTTGACCTTGATGTTCGAGGCCACGCCACCCGCCATGGCCACCCAGGGCAGTCCGGTTTCTTTCACGGAGTTGCGCACCCACTCCGTCATGCAAACCTCGAGGGTGCGCTGCGCCATGTACGCAAACTGCTCGGAAGGAACGTGCCACAACACCTTTCTGAGCTCTTCGTACAGGCGAAGCCGGTGAAACTTCCCCGAGATGCGGGTCCCTTCTACGCTGAAGAATCCCAGCAACGGATTATCTTGGTCTGCGACTGGGTAGGCGTGCGTCGCGAGGGCCATGACCTTGCCCTCGTCCTCGAGCATGCGCATGTTGAGAAGATCCGTCACATACTCGAAGAAAACCCCCAAGGAGTCGGCGGCCGGAATGGATCCTAGTCGTTGGAGCTTGCCCCCCTCATAGCGACTGACCGTGGCCGAAAGACCATCGCCCATCCCATCCATGGTCAGTACCGTCGCCGCATCGAATCCGCTCGTGTGCGCGGCCGCGGCAGCGTGCGCGTCATGGTGGTCGACGCCGATGAGAGACGGACCGGAGAAACCGAGCCTGGCGAGCGCGTTTACGACATAATGACGTGCGAGCCACGAGGTCGCCCTGTTTCCCGGCACCTCCTGGAGCCAATACTTGAGCATCCGCTCCGGGGTGCGCGGGTCGCGGTAGGGTGCCTTTCGTCGCCGGACTTGGTAGTAGGTCTCCTGAATGCTCGGGACGATGCGCCGGATGGTCTTGGAAAGATCAACGGTAGAATAGGCGACTGCATCGATGTCCTTGGGTTGAAGATGCGCATGTCCAAGGCATGCCCGGATGGCCAGGTGAGGGAACTTCGTTTCGAGCTTGCGGCGAGTTAGTCGCTCTTCGTTGATCGCGACGCGGAGTTCGCCCTCTTCGACGATCGCCGCCCCAGCATCGTGTCCGTCCCACACGCCAAGAATGCGACGAGTCTCCCGCGGTTCCCTACTCATGTTGCTCCGCGAATCGTGGCTGCACTGACTTCTCGGTTCGGCACAACGCAGCCGACGTTGTCTGGGACTCTCGAGCCTGTCAATTCCTCAGGCTTTGCAGCCAGCTGCGGCAATTCCAGCGTCCCTGAATGAGACTCCCGAGCCATGACAAGAAGGTTGTGAACGTCCTCGGGAGCGTAGAGAAAGACGGACGCCATGAGAGCTACCAATACCTAGCACGAAGGCCGCTCTGCGTGCGGAGTCCTACCGCTCTTCACCCGCGAGCAGTGCCATCCTCCCCGGGAGGGGATGCATCGCGCTCGGGCGCGGGGGTCGAGGCATCGTGGGTGACCGCCTCGGATAGCCAATTCGGTACCAGGACTTGCTGCGGCAGCCGACAGCAGAGCAATCCCAACCTTCCCAAGCGAGGGCTGGTGGTGGCTCGACTTCCCGCCAATGGCTACCGTAATCGTTGGATTGCCAGCACTTCTTCTGGGAGTCGCAGCCGAAGCCATTGGCTCCAGAATTGGCCACGGCATTCAGCTCGCCCCATGTCTTTTCGAGAATCTCCCCGTTCTCGTCGACCTGAAGGATCCCTCGACTCGTATAGCCCTGCATTCTCCCATTACCGAGAATCGTGAAGCTGTCGCCAACCGTCTCGCCGTGGAACGCAAATGGGGTTGGCTCGATATTCGAGAAGCCGTCGCAGAACTCGGTGAATCGCCCTTCTGGCAGATCGATGAAGCCTGGCCTCCAGCCGAACACCAAACCCCGAACCGATCCATCTTCCCTCGGTACCCAGCGAGCGATGCTGGGCGGATCACCGACCTCGCCTCGAGGGAGAACGGTAGAGAGCGTGCTATACTCTTTCCATTCCCCTGACGATTCTCTCACGCAAAGGGCGATGGTCTCCGGTTGTCCCTCACCCAGGCAGGGCGCGGTGATTGCCAAATGCCCACCTCCCCCCAAATAGGCTCTGCGCTCCTCGCCGAAGCTTCGCTCCAACCGAGGGGCCATCTTCTCCAGACCAGAAAAGACCAGGATCCGATGGTCTGCGTGTCGGCAGAGCGCGAGCACCTCGCTTCGCACCGAGAAGAGATGACATTGCCCAAGGCCCGGATAGAAGGGGCCCGCGAATGCGGCCAGCTGACCCGTCCGCAGCTCGACCTTCGCCAGAACTCCGCCGGCTTCCGCCAAGGCCCAATCTCCCGACAGCGGGACGCCCGCTTCGAAGGCCCGCTCTCGTGGCGAACGATCGAGTCGCCATCGGGCATCCGCAACCTCGGCCTTGCCCTGCAAGATCCGCTCGAGCTTGGCCGAAATGGGGCACAGGTTGCCGCCGTCGTCCACGACATACCGGCCTTGTCTGGCGATTACGATCGCTCTTCCTCCGATCAAGTACAGCGCCTGGTCGGCCATCTCGAAGAATGGGCTCCGCTGGAAGCTCGCCTGATGGGCCCCCCTCAGCCATAGGTCGCCCTTGGCATCCAGCATAGCCCCACGGCCGTCTTCTTCCACCGCGATGTTCCGCACTCCTTCTGCCGGAAGGGGTGGCTGCTCGAGCTGATTGGGCGACCAGACCAAAGAAGGCTTCTTCTCGCGATGGATGAGGAGGCTGGACACCCCAAGGCTTGGAACACTGGTTCGACTGATCTCGTCACCCGCCGGCAACTTCAAGACCGACGTTAGACTCCCAGTGAAGGTGCTTGCGTGAAAAAGCTGGGCACTGTTCCAAAACAGGAAGCCCGAACCGAAGCGAGTCGGCAAAAGGATCCCACCCAGAAGAGGTGGCTCCACGGTCTGCATGCATTCCGGCTCGTTGGGGGCAACTCGATAGCCGTCGAGCAGCGCACGCCCTTGCCCGCCGAGGTACTTTCGGCCTTCCGCCAGGGCATAATCGGAGGGAACGTAGTCGCTCGACGCCAAACTGGGTACGTCGGGCGCCGAGTGCTTTGTCGGAGTGGGGCTGTGCCAAAGGGGAGGGGTCCCTCTCGGGCCGCAGGCAATGGTGCTCATCAATGCCCAAGCCGCAGTCGTGATTGCGACGCACCGACCCCAATATTCAAGAAAGGATCTGGGTCGGGGAGGAACGGACGGAGGTCTCGACTCTGGATGGGTCAACCTGGTCCTCCCTTTTCGAGACGGCATGTCATCTCTTCTCGGTAGGCTTGCCCGACACCGAATAGGTAGCGCACGGCCGAGCTCTTGCCGTCGAAGGGAACGTAGATCTGGGCCTGGCTGGGGCGTGACTCGGACAGGTCGGGCACTTCGGCGTCCAGCTCCAGTGCCATCAGGCAGAGGCGCTGCTCGCTCCAATCGATCAAGGCGCGAATGGGGCCCAGGATTCCGGCGGGCTGTTCCCCGATTCGGATTTCGATCCAGTCGTCGAGATTGACTATCGCTCGCAGCCCAGCTCCCGCCTCGCACGGGCCCTCGGTCAGGCTGGCCCAGGGAGCGAGGAACTTGGGCGGTTGGTGGTCGCGCAAGATCATGGCTGGGTCACCTGCACTTGGCGGACCAAAGGACCACATCCGGAGCAAGGTCGGTTCGCCATCGTTGGCAATGGCGAGCGTGTCGGGTTGTCCCGGTGTGCTGTTGCTCGGGATCCGCGAGTTCATCAGCAGCTTTTCTTGGGGCAGGATCTGCCGAATCTGCCGGGAATTGGCGGTTTCTTCTAGAACCACGACACCGTTCGTGTGAGTCGAGATGGCCGAGGTCAACGTGCCATGAAGGGGTTGCTTTTGGGGAACGAAGATCCGAGTTGGCTGGTTTTCCCCGACGACTAGGGCGTAGTCTTGCGCACAGGGTTCTGCGAAAAGGAGCAGCCTGTCGGGTACCCTGGATCGGGCCGAGAGTAGAGGGATAGCTTGGCCATCTTCCGCACCGTTCAGTAGATCCCTCGTGCGCCCAATCTGCCTCAGGGCGCTCGTTAGCTCGCCAAGCGAGAAATGGGTGGTCGAGATCTTGGGTGAACGAAGGGGGATCTGGTAGTCGAGACGAACCCGCTGCTTGGTTGCCCGCGGTGGCGACTCTTCGGTGTCCCATGGTTGGGGATCGAGGAGGGCATCTGCGCGCATCCAGCCAGAGCTCGTGAAAGGGGATGGGTCGTTGGCGAGAAAGGAGAGCTCCCACTGCGACGACACTGAACGGAGCGCCTTTCGTTTCGGGGTCCAGGGAACCAATGCCCCACCAAGGACGGGCTCCCGTCGTTCGTCGGCTTCGCTCGTCAGGTAATGAGGCTGGTCGGAGGCTTCACATACCAAGCGCGGCCTTGCGTGGGGGGGCTCAGCCAAGGAAGGATGCTCTGGTTCGTCGAATGGAGCAGCTATTGGGGGGCTTTCTGGGTAGCCCAGCCGATACCAATCACCGAACACGCAACCAACGTCCGAACAGAGTTCACCACGCGATCTTGGAGCCGGCTTGCGCCGGGCGTGGGGATCACCGTCAGGGATCCGACTGGGCGGAGCTCGAATGGCTTGCCAAGTGAGACCATAGTCTGTCGATTGCCAGAGTTGGCCGCTCTCGTCTTCCCCCAGAGCGCGGTTCGCGAAGGAGGCTCTGGCTCGGACGGTACCCCATGACAAAGGCTGCCAGCGGCCATCCCGGAAGAGCTTGACCGTTCGAGCAGATCCCAATACGACCAGACTACCATCGGACAACCAAGAGGCCCGAGCGTCGGCTGGGCCAGCCGAGGACGTCACCAAGAGCTGGCTCGCGATCTCCTGCCCCATCCCTCGAAATGGAGTGAAGCTTGATCGCTCGAGATCGAACCAACCCGGAGTTGGCTCTGCCACCAAACCAATTGCACGCCCTTCTACCGTTGGAACCCAGCGTGCGATCTTCGCTGGTTGATTGGATTCTCTGTCAAACGGAAGACGCGACGGCTCGAAACGGTGCTCCTTCCAGGATCCGTCTTGGTCACGAACGCAGACCGCCGACTGATTGGGTTCGGCGGCAAGCTGACAAGGTCCTTCCCTCAAGAGGACACCTGGCACACCGGTGAAGAACCTGCCCTGTCCCTGGAAGCTTCTCTCGATACGAGGAGTCAGGGACGAGATCCCGGCAATCACCTCGGTTTGTTCCCCTCCGAGAGGGCAAAGACCGATAATTTCCTGGCCAAGCGGGAGCAACTGGCAGTCCTCACTTCGAGGCTCAAGAGTTCCTTTCGGCGGAAACAGTGGCAGCTTCACCTTCCTCGATATCTTGCCCGTCCTCAAGTCGACCTGGAGGAGCACACCGGAGCGCTCGACGACGGCAATCCCTGGCCCCAACGCGATCCCTTGCTGCAACGCCCACCTTCGCGGTGAGAAATGGGCATGCGCACCGGGCAAGTGTTCTGGCGCCACCCTGCGAAGGACGGCCTCCAACTCGGAACCGATTGGGGCGAGGACGCCTCGAGAATCGAGAACGTAACTCACTGAGGTGGACGGAATCGTGTCGGCGGGGTTGATATCGAGCTGGCTCGTGACGGGTGGCTGACGGCTCCCGTGGACCACGATTCTCCCCGCAACCATCTCGAGACCGAGGATCTCGAGGGAGGGGTCGTCGACTTTCTGATACTCGAGCGATCCAGCCGCCCGCAACCAAAGCTCCCCCGGCTCCGTCAACATCGCCGCGGGACCGTCCTGTTCGGCGCAAAGATCGATGATGCCTGGCCTCGGTAGCTGCGCCTTCCAACCGTCCTTGAGGGACCACACCAGCCGCCCGCCTTGGACGAGGTGGATCAAGATCTCGCTCGGACCAAGGCTCAGCCTTTCGATCCTGGCACGGCGCCTCCCCATAGGGAGGCGGGCCAAGGGGGTGAGAGGGCCCGCGAAGCGATTCGAGCGGTAGAGCTCGGTGTCATTCCAGAACACGAATCCGGAACCAAACCGCGACGGGAGCTCAACGCCTCCCCGCAACGGCGGATTCGTCACCTCGCGACAGGCTGGCTCACCGGGCGCCACCCGGAAGCCTTCGATCAGCGCCCGACCCATGCCACCAAGGTGGATCTGAGCCTCCGCCAGGGACCTATCCGATGGGATGTATTCTGCGTCCTCACCAAAGACAGCTGTTTCGCTCGGGGAGCGGGCTCGTACTTCGTCGATGCGAGATGGCTGTGGATCCTGGGGTGGGGGTGGCTGACCCTGGCTGGCGCAACCAACCGTGATTGCGACGAGCCAACCAAAAAGGGATTTGCCGAGGGACACATGGCAGAGTGTAGCCCAATCAGGCAAGGTTTCGGGCCCCACCGTGGTTCGATACGAAAGCCGCATCCTTGGACCGCCCCTAGGGGGGTGTCCGGTGCGGTTCTGGTCGCCGACGGCACCTGTTGGGCCGAAGAAGGAGACCGCGCGCCCTACTTGGGTGTGGAGTTGGTCAAGGCCGCGTCCTTCGAGGCAGACGCCGCTCGGGTGAGCGCCTGACTACGGCAGTCGGCGAAGAAGACAGCGAACACCAAGGCGCCCACGACCCCAATGATGAGCAATGAGGCCCCAGGATCGGGCATGCTTTGCAGTTCTAGCAGCGGACCACAGAGCATGATGATGAGCAGGACATGGCCGGTGAATACCCCAAGACTTCGCTTTCCCAAGGTGGCAATGGGCTGCAGCGGTATCCAGCCCAACCAGGGCCTGGTCTGTTGAATCAGGATTGCCATCGCGATGAAATTGAGCAGGCGCACCCAACCCAAGGAGAATTTGTCACTGTGTGCTTTGACCACTGCCGCGGCTTCAGCAAAACCGCCACTAGGGCCCCCGAAGCGTTTGGGGTGTAGCAGCAAAAAGCCGAGAGCCACGAGCATGGCACTTGCCACCAGGAGCAACTGCCTTCGACCTTCTCCAGCGACCATCGCTCTTCTCAGACCATTCGCAGTCCAGAGCCCGAGCAAGAAGATCAATTGATAGGAGAGGACGTTGAAGGCCCCTGGAGAGAGGAAGCGCCCGAAGGCCGTATCGGCAAACTGCTGGGGGACCCAGAGAGCCAAGCTTACGATGGGAACCCAAGGGCTACTGTCGCAGTTGAATCGAAGCAGAAGCCATGCGAGTGGCAAGAAAACGATATACAGAGGCAGCACATCGAGGTAGTTGGGTTGATACAGGAGCAGCAATGCCCGCAGCAACGCTGCGACGGGCTGCTCGACTGCCAACCGGTACCTCTCGTCCACAGCGAGCAGCTGGCGGGGGAATAGCTGGCTCGCAAGCAGCATGCAGCCGATGCAGGCGACATGGCACAGGTAGAGCTTGAAAACGCGTTGCCCAACGGCCGCGCCCGCTTTGCTGAGCCCGCGCGTGAGTATCCGTCCGCTGTACACGCGTCCGAAGACCAACCCGGAAAGGAAAAAGAAGCCCTCCGCCCCAGAGAAATACCCGACCGCCCCCCCCAAGGACAGATGCCCAGCCAAGGTTCGTCGTCCGACATGGGCGAAGACCATGCTCAAAATGCAGAGCCCCCGTAGAAAGTCGATGAAATGGTCCCGAGGAGCATTGCTGCGGGACATCACGGATGTTTCACTTGCGTTCACCATGCGGGACCTGGGACACCTAAGACCAAGACAATCCTTCCCCGTCAATTACCACCGACCATAAGGGTTAGGCTGCCCACGAAGAGATATCCCGACGCATCCCTGGCTTGCCCCAGCGCTCGCCGTCGGATTGGCGTGCCAGTACGCGGAGTTGCCGTTCCTCGATGGCTGGATCCGCGAGCAGGCCGAGCCTCGGACTACCGAACGCCGCTTTCCGCGACCGGCTCGGCGTGGGTCATGCCATGTCCACCCGAGCCCCATCCGCCCGACTGGAACGTCCCTCCCGCGGCATAGGCGGCCTCACCGTGGAAATTGGTATCGAGCCCCTCGCTCTCCACGTCGGCGGGGACTCGAAGTCCGGCCACGGCGTTCACCACCTTCAGGATGACGACGGTGCCCAGCACCGACCCACCGATGGCCGCCCCCAACGCCAAGACCTGATGCGAGAACAACGTCGCGTTGCCCGTGACGAGGCCATCGGCGCCGGCAGAGTTCCACGCCTTCTGAGCCAACACACCCAGAAGGAGCGTGCCGAGCACGCCACCGACCCCGTGGATCCCGAAGGCGTCCAGCGTGTCGTCGTAGCCGAAGCGATCCTTGAGCAGGACGCCACCGTAACAGACGGCCCCTGCACCGAGGCCGATGCCGATCGCGGCCATCGGTCCCACGTAACCGGCCGCCGGCGTCACTTCGGCAACCAGAAACTTCATCGTTATGTCGGAGAAACGAACCGGAAACGGTGTGGCGACTGGTTGTGTCGTCGGTGTTTCGCGGCGGGGCTCGTGTTTCCAGCTTGGATGTCGGACCTGTTTCGATGGGAGCGACGTCAGGGCGTCGAGAGATCGAAGGACCGCACGGTGACCGCGCCGCCCAGGGCGCGTGTGGCGTAATTGAAGATCCCGAAGCGATAGCCCATGAAGAACTCCCAGGAGGTGTTCATGGTGTAGGCGCGACCTATGGGGGTGAAGCTGGTCCCGTCGGTGCTGAAGGAGAAGCTCCCTTGTCGACCCGAGCCGGGACGAATGTCCACGTCGAGTCGCAGCCAGACGGTATCGCCGGATAAGGGTTGGCTTTCCACCTCCGTGCCGGTGCTGGTCGTGTTCCAGCTGCCGTCCATGGACAATCCATCGACCATCACGACCGTGGCGGAGTCGCCCGACTTCTTGATCCCCACCCAGGCCGAGAAATGCCGCAGCAATGCTAGGCCCGCGACATCGCCGTCCGCCATGCCGCTGATGTCGAGCTCGATGGTGCCTGCTGACTGCGGCCCCAGGATCCGGTGGGTCAGGGTGTTGCGGGCCGCGTACAGATCGTCGGTGACCGTCGCGGTCTGCAAGGTCAAGCCCCCGTTCGCCGACCACTTGGTGTCGTCGGGGTTGTGGTTCCACTCCCATTCATGGCCCAAGCTGGGCCCCTCGAAGGAGTCGGTACCGGTGTACGGCTTGGTCTGCTGCGGCGGGCGCGGCACGTCAGGATACGGATAGGACGCCGCCCAGCCGTCGTTGACCAGCTCGACGACGGGCCATCCCTCGCTGTCCCAGGTCAGCGGAGCAAGGACGGGGATGCGTCCACCCGGGTAGGCATCCACGAAGGCCAGGTAGTACCAATCGCCGTTCTGGGTCTCGACGAAGCTGCCCTGATGAGGCACGCCAGCCCCCTGGATGGGCGCGGAGTTCCGATCAATGAGCGTCCGGATGGTGTACTCCCCAAAGGGCTCACTGGAACGCAGCACGAACTGCCCGTCGGCGGGGCGAGTCACGATGATGAAATAGTCTCCATCGTGCTTGTAGAAATGGGACCCCTCGATGGTCATGTTACTGCTGGAGTACACCTGCTCGGCTCTGACCTGACTCGTGCCGTCGGCACTGAGCTGGGCCACGCTGATGTCGGTGTTGCCGTAGGACACGTAGATCGTGTCATCGTCGTCGATCAGCAGTCCGGCGTCGTAGTAGCAGTTGTTGATCGCCGGGTGCTTCTCCCAGGGCCCCTCCACGGCAGGCGCAGTGTACACGTAGGTCCTGCCGAACTCGATGCACCCCAGCCAGTAGAAGGTCTGGTCGCTCTCCCGATAGCGCATCGTGGATGCCCAGGTTCCCTTGATGTACGCCTGACCACCGACCAGGTTGTACTTGTCGGAAAAATCCAAGACCGGCACCGCGTGCCCGGCATACTCCCAGTTCACCAGATCCCAGGAGCGCAGGATGGGGGCCCCGGGGGAGTAGTGCATGTTCGAAGCGGTGAAGTAGAAAATGTCGCCCACGCGGATGACGTCCTCGTCGGCGAGATCGTTCCAGATGACCGGGTTGGCGAAGGTGTCCGAAGGCGGCCAGGGTCCGGGCGGTTCGCCGCCGCTGCCCTCTCCTGCCTGGGCGCTGCCCCCGCTCTCGGTCCCGCCCAGGTCCGACCCGCCCGTACCGGTTCCCGCGTTGGATATCCCACCCTCCGCACTGCCACCCGTACCCGACCCTCCGATGGTGGTCCCACCATCCGCGCTACCTCCCGGTCCCGTTCCCCCACTAGGCATCCCACCGTTGGCGCTTCCTGCGGACGTCATCCCACCCGTCGCGCTGCCTCCCGTGGCCACGCCTCCGCTGGCCGAGCCTGCGTTCCCGCTTCCGCCCCGACCCGCGCCGCCACTGGACACCCCCGCGTTCCCGCTTCCTCCCCTACTTGCTCCGCCGCTCGACATCCCGCCACTGGCACTGCCGCCGCGCGCCGCCCCGCCGCTCGACATCCCACCGCTCAGCATTCCCCCTGAGTTGGTCGAGGTGGAGCCGCCGTCGCCACTGGTCCCCCCCACCATTCCCGGAGCTCCGGAGGAGCTGTCGTCCGAAGGCTCCTCGGAGCTGCAAGCGGCCAGTCCCAAAACGATCGCCAGCCACTGTGGATATCTGCGCATGTGTACCTCGAGTCGGGTAGGTTGGTCGGATGACCGCCTTGTGCGGCATCTGGCAGGTGGCACTCAGAAGAGAGAGCCTCACCAACCTAGTTGTCGGCTGAACCCAGAATTGCGACCGATCCGCGTGGCCGGGACCGCGCGACGGTACGCGCGCAAGAAGGAGGAGGGCCGGGAGCAGGGTTTGGAAACCCTGGGGGAACGTGCGGTCCAATGCGGGGCAGTGGCCCGACGGCTCGCCTTCCGTCGCGCAATCAGATGCAATGGGGACGGGGCCGCGGGTCGGAGCGCCGAGTGGTCAACCCCACCCGCGACCAGCACGGCACCGGACGGTCCGTTGCCCTCGCACAAGCATCGATGTCGTGTTCGGTTGCGACTCGTCCACCAACGACACCGCGTCGAGGCGCAGCTTCTCACGGAAACGTGGTCACCCGATGGCCGTGCACGCCGACCAGCTCTCGCCAGGTTCACTGGTCGTTCCGAAAGGCCCGCGACTTGCGCTCTGCGCTCGACGAGGGTAGTTTGGTGCCCGTGATTGGACGAAACTTCTGGGTTGGACTGGCGTGTCTGAGTGTGATGGGTTGCTTCGGCTCGAGCTCGGCAGCGACCAAGCACGCTGACTTTCACCATTGCAGTTCGAGTGACGTGAAGACCGAAGAAATCCAGGTCGACGGACGTTCGGCGTTCAAGACCATTGGCTGCGGCAAGGAAGAGGTCTTCTTCTGCATTGGCGCCAAATGTCGCTCTCCGCGGATTCTGGCCGTCCGGAAATTTGCCGCTTCGGAGTCGTGCCCGGAGGCGAGCCTCACCACTGCCGCCCAGGGCGCTGACGGGTGGACGGTCAGCGGCTGTTCGAAGAGCATCACGTACCGCTGTCGCGAGGTTCCGGACGAGGTTGTCGACTGTCAGCCGTCTCCCTAGGCCGACTGATTCGGTTCGTGGGCCACGGGAGCCTGGACAGGGGCGCCGTCATCGGCCAAACTCCGCCGGGTAGTTCCGGTCCTGCTCGAGGCAGGGGCCAAGAGCGCTCGGATCGAGGGAGATGGTCGATGAAGCTCCAAAGCATCGCTTGCGTGGGAATTCTCTGCTTCGGCCTGGCCAATGCGTGCTCCGACGACTCGGGAGAGTCGGAGGAAGGGGACAGCGCGGGGACTCCGAATGCCTGGGGTGGTTACCAGGGGACCGGCGAGCTCAAGTTGGGGGGCTCGACCTGGCGACCAACCGGGGGGAACGGACCCGATCGTGCGGGCAATACCGGATTGGCGGGACGGGAAAGCTCTGGCGGGGAGTCGGAGGGTGGTGAGCAACAGGCCGAGGGTGGTGAGCAACAGGCCGGCTCGGGTGGTGAATCGACCAGCGGCGCAGCCGGACAAACGGAACAGGGCGGCTCAGCGGGGGCAGACGGCGGCACCACCGTGGATGCCGGGACCGCGGGTGTGACCGATCAGGGAGGACAGGGCACGGCGGGCGAGGGCAACCAGGGAGGCAATGCCGAAGCTGGCCAGAGCGGTAGCCCAGCCCAGGGCGGCAGCAGCGGCGAGGCCGGTGGCGGCGGTCTGGCCCAGGGTGGTGCGGCCGGTGAGAGCGGCGGTGCTGCAGGTCTGGCCCAGGGTGGTGCTGCGGGCGAGAGCGGCGGTGCTGCAGGTCTGGCCCAAGGAGGCGCTGCGGGCGAGAGCGGCGGTGTGGCGGGTCTGGCCCAAGGAGGCGCTGCCGGTGAGAGCGGCGGTGCTGCAGGTCTGGCCCAGGGCGGAGCCGCCGGCCAGAGTGGCAGCAGCGGAGCCGCGGGAATCGCCCAGGCTGGCGCGGCGGGTCAGCAGCAGTCGTCGGTGGTGATCAACGAGTTTTCGTCGTCCAACACCAATGAATACGTCGAGCTCTACAACCCGACTTCGACGGCCGCTGACGTCTCTGGTTGGGCCGTCGAAGATGACGATGACAACCGCTACACAATCCCAGATGAGACATCCATCGATCCGTTGGGCTTCCTGTTAGTCGATGGTTTTGCCGCTACGAGCCTGGATCGTGATGATCGAATCGACCTTAAGGACGCTTCGGATCAGCTCGTCGATTCCCAGACCGGGACTGGATCGGTCGTTTCGCAGCGCTGCCCGGATGGAGGAACTTGGGTTTCTCTGGGCAGCAACGCATCGACCACCCCCGGCGCCAGCAACGACTGCCGCTGAGCTCCCGGCGTCCGCGCGGCGTTCAGGCGGAGCTTGGAACCAGGTGCACGGTGCGCGTTGGGTACGCCATCGAGGTCCCGGCTGCCTGCACGACTTCCATGAAGGAAAGGAGCATCTCCTGGCGGATGCCCTTGAACTCGTCGAAGTCCGCCGCCAAAAACCAAGCCATGACTTCGATCTGCAGGGCCGATTCGCCGAGCTCGGCGAAATGAACTGCCACTGAGTCGGGCCAGAGCTTGGGGTGGGCACGCAGCGCCGCCTCGACGCCCCTGAGAATGGTTCGCATCTGGTCGGCGGTCGTCTGATAACAGATCCCTAGGCGACAGAAGAGCCGGATCCGGTCCCTTGCCGAATAGCACTCGAGTCGCATCTCGGAGAGTTTGCCGTTGGGGTACGTGACCAGGGTCCGATCCAGGGTCCGTATCCGGGTCGACCGCAGACCCACCGATTCGACGGTTCCGGTCACGTCCTCCACCTTCACGAAATCCCCTTCGCGGAAGGGTCGGTCGGCACCGATGGAGAACGCGCCGAACAGGTTTTCGACCGTCTTCTGCGCCGCCAGAGCCACGGCCACACCCCCCACGCCCAAACCCGCGACCAGGCTGGCGATCGGATAACCGAGCGCGGAGACGAAGGCCACCACCGCGATCACCAGCACCACGACCTTGCCGATTCGAACCCCCAACGGCACCAGGGACCGCGCCGCCGGATGGTCAATGGCCCAACCGGAGCTCGTCAGGACACTGCCACCGACCTCGATCAGTCGGGACAGGATCCAGAAGAAGACGAAGAAGAATCCACCGCGAACCACCGAATCCACCGAGTCCTTGGCGCGCTCGGAAAGGTCCAGCCAGTACAGTGAGAGTTCGAAGGAACCCAGGGCCCACACCAGCGTCACGGGGCCACCCATGCGAGCCAAGAGAGCATCGTCCCAACCGGCAGCCGTCCGCACCACGACCTTGCCCAATAGCCAGCGGGTCAGGCGCGACAGCAACACGCCAAGCAACCACGCCGCCAGCACCAACCCGACCAGGAGCAGGAGCTGCCAGATCCGAAGATCCCAGGGCCCTTTGCCATGCAACCACTGGGGCAGTCTCGACGCCGCCTGGGCCGGGTTCGAAAACAGGGAAACGGACAGTGCCATCCGAAGATACGTCAATCCCCAGCGTCGGCTCCGGTGGTTCATGTCGGGATCCTTAGAACCTGGTTGGGGTTTGTCAAAGAGCCCGGGGGCCCCCGGGAACCGGGAGTATGCTCGGTCCCATGCTGATTCGACCCGCAACGCCACTCGACGAGGCACCTGTCATCAAGCTCTGGCAGGACTCCGGCCTGGTTCGACCCTGGAACGATCCAAAGAAGGATTTCCGGCGCAAGCTCGGGGAGCAGCCGGATTGGTTCCTGGTGGGCGTGCTCGACGAGCAGATCGTGGCGTCGGGGATGTTCGGGTACGACGGGCACCGCGGCAGCGTCTGCTATCTGGCCGTGTCGCCCCAGCACCGCCGGATGTCACTGGGGCGTCAACTGATGCAGGCGGGTGAAGCGTTGCTTTTGGCCCGTGGTTGTCCCAAGGTCAATCTCCTGGTTCGGACCTCGAACCGCGAAGTCATCGAGTTCTACCAACGTCTCGGCTATGCCGAGGATGCGGTGGTGAGTCTGGGCAAACGGTTGATCGAGGACTAGCCGGCTCTCTACGGCTGGAGGTGTACCGGAGTCGAGCTATCCGTCGTGGTTCCATCACCCAGCTGTCCGTACAGGTTGCGGCCCCAGCAATAGGCGCTGCCGTCGCCACTCAGGCCGCAGGTGTGGTGGAGACGACTGGCGATAATGCGAGCGCCGACCAGCCCCGTTACGGCTGCCGGGGTTGGATGGCCAAGCAAGGTGCCATCACCCAACTGACCGTAGGCATTGCCGCCCCAGCATTGTGCCGAACCGTCACCCAACACGGCGCAGGCGTGATAGAGACCCACGGCGATACCGGCAGCACCCGCAAGCCCGGTTACGGCGACCGGTGCCAAGCGCAGGGTGGCGGGCGTCCCATCTCCGAGCTGACCGTAGGAGTTGTCGCCCCAACAGTAGATCTGGCCATCGCTGAGCAGGGCGCAGCTGTCGTTCTCGCTGGCGGCGAGGCTGACGATTCCGGAGATCCCAGTCACGGCGACCGGTGCCGCATTGTCCACGCCAGTGCCATCCCCCAGCTGACCCATTGCATTCGTACCCCAACAACGCGCCGTACCGTCACCCAGGACTGCACAGCCATGGTTGCCACCGGCAACCATGGAAGCCACCCCGGCCAGGCCGCTGACGGCGACCGGCGTGGGGCTATCGTTGGTGGTCGTGTCCCCCAGCTGACCATTGCCATTGGAACCCCAGCAACGCGCCGTACCATCAGCGATGACCGCGCAGGTGTGAGACGCCCCTGCAGCCAAGGCGACTGCGTCGGTTAATCCCGATACGGCAACCGGCGTGAGACGGTCATTCGTGGTGCCGTCGCCCAGTTGGCCCGACGCATTGGAGCCCCAG
The DNA here is from genome assembly GCA_964648165.1 of uncultured Polyangiaceae bacterium. Taxonomy (GTDB): domain Bacteria; phylum Myxococcota_A; class Polyangia; order Polyangiales; family Polyangiaceae; genus FEN-1139. Next base: position 33,551 of record CAZYKT010000062.1, read on the forward strand.
CAGACCACGGCGCTGTCCGCCAACAGAGCACAGGTATGGGCGCGACCCGCCACCAGGCTTACGGCATTGGCGAGGCCCTGGACCGGAACCGGCAGAGAGCGATTGACCGAGGTGCCATCGCCCAGTCTGCCATTGCCGTTACCTCCCCAACAGCGCGCCGTGCCGTCCGTCAAGAGCGCGCAACTGTAATCGTCGCCAGTGGCTAGCGCAGTGAAGGCCGCGTTGCACACATGCTGGGTATGCTCCACTTCGCCTTCGTCCAGAACGCCATTGGCGTCATCGTCGTGCCCAGTCTGAATGCGGACTCCACCCCGCTGGCACACTCCACCGAAGGGAGCCGACGTGGCCAAGATGGCCTGTTCACCGCCGTTGCACACCCAGCGCGTCGCCTGCACCTCGGCTTCGTCCAGAACCAGATTGCCGTCCGTGTCGAGGCCGCTGCGGACCAGGATCCCTCCCCGCGGGCAGTCGCTGTTGGGTTCCAGAGCCTCGACGTCGAGCAGGCTGTTCTGCCCGTTGCTGCCGGGAGCGCCGTGACACACGAAGGAGGTTGCCGTGATCTCGTCGGTGTCCAGCTCCTCGTCATCGTCGCCGTCCAGTCCGCTATGAACTGCGAGCCCGCCGTGGGCGCAGTTGCTTCCCGGCAACTCGTCGTCCTGTCGAACCAGTGTCACCACGTCGGGGGCGTTGCAGGCGTAGGAGACATTGGTGACCTCATACGCCTGCAGGACGCGATCCTGGTTCTGGTCGAGGCCGGACTGGACAGCGACGCCGCCGACCTCGCAGTTGGACCCCGCGGGTTCCTCGCTGCTCTCGACCAGCGCCCATTGGTCCTGATCGACCCCGTTGCAGACGTAGCGGGTGGCCTCCACCTCGTCCGTATCGAGGAACGCGTCCCCATCCTCGTCGGTCCCCGTGCGCACGACCATGCCGCCGTTTTCGCAGTTCGCTCCCTCCGGCTCCGCCCCGGTGGTAACCAGCGTCCTTGTGCCGTCGGAGCCCGGAGCGCCATCCTGCCCGTTACACAGGATCTGAGTATCTAGCACCTCGTCCTTGGACAGCTTGCCGTCATTGTCCCGGTCCAGGCCGGTGCGCACCTTGGTACCCCCCGACGGACAATCCTCGCCGGGCTCGATGGCATCCCAGAAGGTTAGGTCGTTGTAATCGGTGCGAGCCGGTGACCGGCCGCAACCCAACGCCAGAATGATGACCCCAACCGACCCCACGTAACCGCGCTGTTCCAGGCTCATGTCCCACTCCTTCGACC
>CAZYKT010000063.1:0-32699 GCA_964648165.1 uncultured Polyangiaceae bacterium
GGCCACTCTACGCCACGGCCCTGCGAGCGCAGTTCGAGTGCCCGGTCGTCTTGCTGGTAATCACACCTGACCAGAGGGTTGCATCCTGGGCCTCTCAACCCATTCCCACCGGTCCTGGCTCCTGGTTCCTCCCCTGGGTGCTCGGGCCCCAGGGTGTGCCCGTCGTTACCGATCCGGAACGCGCTCGCCAAGAGCCGGAGCTCAGCGTGCTTTCCGCCATGGCCCACGGAAAGGGTGACGTGGAGACGGCGGTATCCATTGCCCTGGCGGCAACCCAGGGGATCCTGGGTCTGGAGGGGAAGGACCGTGACCTGTTCGTGCTATATTCCGACCTCGTACGCACCGCCCTCAGCGAGGCGGCCAGAAAGGCGTTCAGCATGTTCCCTGCCGACTATCAGTTTCAAGATCCGCTGATTCGTGAATCCATCGAGAAGGGTCGGCTCAAGGGGCTCTCGCAGGGTCACTTCGAGACCAAGGTCTCGGCCATTCTGGCAATCCTTGACGCCCGGGGCATCGCGATTGACGAATCCCAGCGCCAGCGGATCGCCGAATGCGACGACCTCCCCACGCTCGATCGAACCATCCGGCGCGCCGCGACGATAGCCAACGCCCAGGAGCTATTCGAATAGGGAATTGCTCGCGGCGCGCGCTCGTCACCTTGCAGAGCGGCTTCCAATTGTCGCTCCGAATCCCCAAGTATGGATAGGGCTGGTTCACACCCAGGGCCATGATGCTGTGGTCAGCAAGGGCCAGGATCCTCGCGAACGCCCACCCCATGCCCACACACAGTCTAGGTTCCCCCCGTTGGACTCGACGTCAATCGCGCCATTTCCGCCGGAACAGTCGACGCCCAAGGCCGGCCAGAACGAATCCAGCTACGGAGGCCGTGGCGCCGCCGGTCCTGAGCCTTATGATGCGATCATGTGGCGCGCACAATGGACCGTCATCCTTGGCGCTTGGCTCGTCTGGGGCTGCGGGGCCCGGAGCGAGACCCAAGAGGCCCAGCTAGACTACTTTACCGCACGGGAGTTCTGCGAGGCCATAGTCCTGGCCAATCTGCAATGGCAGGATCGGTGTTTCGGCGATGGTCGGGGTTACTACCTTGCGAGGTACGAGGGAGCCGCGTCGGGTTGCGAAGACGTCGACGCTGAGCTGGTGGCAGGCCGAGTCGACTACCATGCGGAGCATAGTGGTGACTGCGTGGCGCAGATGAGCCAGCGCGAGTGCACGTGGCCTGCTTCCAGACCAGCGGTTTGTGATGACGTACTGGTGGGACAGATCCCCGAGGGGCAGAGTTGCGTTGCTGCAGGGCGTTCTTTTGAGAGCTGCGAGCCGGGCACACTATGCCCCTTGTTGAGCGAGACCTGTCCTCGTTGCGAACCCGTTGCGAAGCTGGGCGATTCCTGCGTCGATCCAGACAGTGGCGGGGGCATTTGCGAAGCGGGGTCGATCTGCGATACCGAATCGGGGATCTGCATCCCAGAGCTCGAGGAGGGCGAACCATGCTCCTTCCGGAGACCGCTGAGTTGCGCATCGGGGCTTGCCTGTCTCTTCGACGGCGCAGAAGACGAGGGAACTTGCAGCCCCCCACGGACCGAGGGCGCCTGCACAACGTCGTTCGAATGCGCCCATGGTTACGAGTGCGTGGGCGGAGCGGAGCACGGGAGCTGCGCGAAGGGCAAGTTCCCCGGTGATCCCTGCGTACCAGGGGACATGGAGTGCATGTTTCCAATCGCGACTTGCGATGCCAACGGTCGGTGCGTCGAACTCGCCAAGCTGGAGCATCCCCGACTTCACCAGCCCTGCGGTGACGTCCCCGCCCACCCAGAGGTCAACCTGCCTTGCCAGGAGGGGCTGTACTGCGACTACTCGGGCGAAACGGCGCTCTGCCAACCCGAGACGCCTGATGGCGCGAGCTGCATGGGGTCCGGGCTTGGAATTCAGACCTGCCTGGGTCTCAATGCCTACTGCGACCCAGAGACCCAGCGTTGTGTCTCCTGCGACTGACCGCGAGGCGACCCATCGTACTGTTCGAGCGAAACGACCTGGACGCTCCCCTCGTGGGTGGTGACCAGGTGTGTGCCCACCAAAGCCACACTGCCCGCACAGGGGCTGCAGGTTCTTGGTTTGGACAGCTCCTCGAGGCTTTGGAGCGCTTCGCTGAGGTCGAAGACGGTTGGCATGCAGCCAAAGGGATAGCCGGAGTGAGCGATTGCGTACCGCCCGTTGGCGAGCAGGGTATCGGTGGCAGCGGGGAGCGAACCCGCAGAAAGCCAACCCGCGCCGTCGAAACCATCCAAGACCAGGAGCCGCCCCGTCCCGCGATCTCCCATGATGGGGGAGGCAATGACCAGCAGACGACCGCCCAAGCGAACCTTTTGTCGGATCACCTCGAAGGGCTCAAGCTCGTAGGTGTCGCGAACCGTGACCTCGTCGTCCGTTACGGACAGGAGCATGGAGGCTCTTGGCTCCGCTCCGTTGGAGGCGGGTAGGTCGAGTGGAGACGGGGCCAGGGATGGTGTGGAGGCGTCCACCAACCAAAGGGAACCACTCCGATCCTGGGTCACGACTGTGCTGCCGTGAGCGGCCACTGGCGAACCCTGGTTGGGATAGACGCCGATGACCCTGGGGTTGGTGAGCTCCGACACGTCGATGGCCATCATGTCGATCCGTTCGCCCACCAGGAACGAGACGTACACGAACGCCCCGTCGTTGCGGGCAACCAGCAGCCACGGCTGGATGGGTGGGTCGGTTGGCGGCAGCCATTCATCCAGTATCAAGGAGGCCAGCGGCTCGGGCTGGGAGGCATCCTGTACGGTGGTCACGTCGAGGAGGGTGTGACCGCTCCATTCGTCGGTTCCAATACGCACCAAGGTCTGGTCGTCGACCGCCAACAGCTGGTTGGTGGTCTGTTCCAGCATCAGGCGCGATGTGGATACGGGAGCCTATGGTTTCCGAGAGTTGCTCCGTGAACAAGGCGGCCAGGTCGCCCTCGAAACGAACCTTTGTGCCGCTGGCGAGCTGGCTCAGCTCCGCCTGGCTTTGTCCGAGGAGTGTTGCGTTCCCGCCGGCGTCCTGGGCATAGGTGGCAAGGTTGAGTGTCGCCGCCTCGCCGCTCTGAATGGCAGACGACGTTACCAAGCGGAGCACGTCGTCTGGTTCGCTTACACCCAGCAGGTTCTCGAATGCCAAGGGAACGGCGGGGCCGTGGGTGGTCCCCAGCGGGACGACCGAAGAGGAGTCCTTGCTCTTGGCCCAGATCCGCCATTCGGTGAACCAGATGTTCTCGACCTCGGGGGAAACGGCGCGGAGCAGGCCTTGACCAGAATCACTGAGCTCGAACGTGAAGAGTCCCGCGCCAGACTCAGTGGCTTGCTTGGTAGGACGACGTGACCTCCGCGGACCAGCTGGGCTCCCCTGCGGGCGGCGGGGTACCGTGCCTCTCGGTGCAGTACGCCCATCCCCAGGCGGTGTCGGAAGCAGCATACAGTGGCGTCTCCGCCCACCGACAGGGCCTCGCCCAGGTTCCCGTCGAGATTGGAGCGGCCACCGCAACCTGCCAGAAGGAGCACGCAAACCAACGCACACCGCACCTTGGTCATATGTGAATCAATCTAGCACCCGTAGGTGGAGGTGGCGGTTCTGCAAAGCACCATTCTTCGGAGCTGGCGCAGGATCCTACGGCGGTATTCGTCGTGGACTTGCAGTGCGATGTCACAATTTGCGAAGACAGCTGGCTCTTACCCGAGTCCCTTTCATGTCTCCCATCCCAGGGCGAGCACCAGTGACAGCAGCGTAAGCCCGAGGCCGAGGCAAGCAAAAACGAAGATCATCGGCTCGGCCCCAACCAGGACCGTGGAGCGACCAGGGTGCTTGGGATCGTATCGAACCTCCAGCGTCTGATTGAGGTACGCCTTTGGGTACATCGGGGAGGGCTTGAAGGAGTAGAAGGACCAGTCACCAATCATCCACTTGGCGGATGTGTACGTGAATCCATTTACCGCATGCCGGTATTTCGCGTCGTCGCCGTCATGCGTCTCCTTGACGTAGAAGACGACGCCCTGGGTCGTGACCCAACTCCGTGAAGCTCGACCCAGGTAGGTGGTCCGCAGCGCGGCAGCCAACAGCCCAAAGCACAGCGGGACGAGAAACCACAGGCGGGCGGGATCGGTTTGCATGGGTGATGAAGGGGCCTTGGGCAATAATGGCCTGTCGACGCCGGACGTCGAGGCTACCCCACCTTCGATGCGGATGGCCGAGACGCCGGTCGAGTAGCCGTGATTGCGCCGGGCCAACCCAGCGCTCGGTTCCCTGCTTGGTCAAAGTTGCGCGCGACTGCCCGGTTCAAGTCGAGCACGAAACGGAGTAACCTCACCGGCTATGGCCGCCAGGAAGAAGAAACCCAAGGCTCCCGTGGTGGAACCGAGCGACTCGGAGCTCGCCACGCTGGTGAAGGACGCGGTTTCCGTGAACTCGGGGGTGACTGCCACCTCACTCAAGAAGGCACTGGCCAAATTCCCCCCTTCGGTGCGCAGCCGAGCCCTGGACGTGGCCCGCACGCTTACCACCCGCGGTGAGCTGGTTCGATGGGCGAAAGGCACCAAGGAGTGTTTCTTCGACAAGGAGCCCGTCGAGGCGTTGGAACGTCTGGTGCTCGAAGCTCTCGATGCGGGACCCTTGCTCGAATCGGAGCTGAAGAAGCGGATCGTGCTGCTGTGTCCCGCCCATGCCGAGCTCCTCGCCGAGTGGAAGAAGGGGGCCTTGGCGCGGCGGGTCGTCTTCGCGCACCCGGCCAAGCGCCTGGGCAAAACCCCTGATGTTCGTGCAGCGCTCGCCAAGCCCCTCGCCGAGCTGGAAAAGGCCTTGGACAAGCTGCAGCAGCTGGGCGTGTCCCGGTGCGATGCGCTGGCCGTGCTCCTCGAGGTCCTACAGGTTGCAGCGAACCCTCGTCCTGCGGACGCACCGCAGACCAAGTTGGCGTTCCTGAACGCCCTCGGGCAGCTGGCTTCCGAGAGCCCTCCGGGAACGCTCCTTTCCATCCGTGAGCTGCGGGCCCGAGCCGGTCTCGACAAGGGGATCTTCGACGGACTCGTCCTGGCGCTCGCCACTGAAGGGAAGGTCACCCTACACTATCATGACTACCCCGATTCACTGACGGCTGCCGAGCGTGATCAGTTGGTGAAAGATGCCCGCGGCACCGTCTATGTCGGAATCGCACCGAGAGGTGGACGATGATCGATCTAACGCTGCTCCTCAACCCCTTCCGAGACAACGTGGTCAGGGACGCCTGGCAGAACCCGACCGACGTGCCCAGCATCCACGACCAGGTGTTTCGGGCTTGCCTGGCTGGCATCGACTCGGCAACGCGCGCCATCCCGGATTCGCTTCTGATCTATGGACCCGCGGGATCGGGAAAGACGCATCTTCTCACGCGCCTGCAGCGGCATCTGCAAACCACGTCCGAGCAGGCGCCCGACCAGGTCCTTCGGTGTGTCTTCGTGTTCGTCCGTTTGCAGACCAGCCCGCGCATGCTCTGGCAGCACGTGCGGCGCCGTCTATCCACCGATCTGATGCGACATGACCAGGGCGTGACCCAGCTACAGCGCCTGGTGGCCCACCAGATCGGAGTAGCGTACGGGGAGTCGCCGCGCGCGGGGGTGCGTCGGGTACGGATCCTCGGGCAAGAGGACAAGGAGGCGTTGGCAAGTCACCTGGCAGAGATCGCAACCAAGCTCGAGCTGCCCACCGATCTGTGCCGGGTATTGGAACATCTGGTGTGCAATCGGTGGGTTGGAGACGCATCCCGCTGGCTGGCGGGCGAGTACCTGAGCGAGGAGGCTTTGCGCCAGTTGGGATTGGGTCCGGATGTCAGTGATGACCCCGAACAGGTGGCACGAGAGGTGGTGACCGCGCTGTGCCGGCTGGCTGGCGAAACCCTTCCCATCGTCTATTGCTTCGATCAGGTGGAGGCCCTGCAGCGCTCCGCCGATGATCAGGACGCGTTCTTCCAGTTCGGACGAATGGCTGCCGATCTGCACGACTCGGACCCCAACGTGTTTCTCATCACGTGCCTGCAGAGCGGAGTGGTCGAGTCATTCAGGGCCGCGGTGCGCAGCGCCGACATGGACCGAATGGCAAAGCGCCGCGCCGTACTGGAGCCCCTGGATCGCGAACAGGTGACGGGTCTGGTTCGGTCCCGTCTGGCGCTGGTTCCCGAGCTGGTGGAGAAGCGGAGTCCAGGGGAGCAGAGTCCCTTCTTCCCATTCCCTGCGACGCTCCTCGACGAGCTGATGGATGGTCCCGCCCCAGTAGCTCGTCGCATCCTGGCTGCCTGCGCGCATCACTTCGAAGCGTTGAGGGGGGGTAAGCTCCTGGAGCAACCGAGCGTCGAGGAATTCCTCGGTCATCAGCTGGAGTCGCGACACAAGGATCGCCTCAATCACCTGCGTCCCGTGGACGTCAATCGGGTGGTACTCAAGGGTGTCCAAGTGCTTTCGGCGGTTGGGGATCTGAGAGTCGAGGACCGGGATCCGGAGGGTGCCGATCTGGTGCTGCTGGGCGACAAAGAGGCCGCGGTCAGTCTGCGCAACGAGGCTGATGGGCGAAGCCTGGGGCCTCGCCTGCGCTCCCTTCTGGCCCATTGCCCGCGGAAAGACGGGAAGAGACTGGTGGTCGTCCGTGACTCGCGGCTGACCATCGCCAAGTCGGCCCCCAAGGCCCGTGAGGCGCTCAGGGAGCTCGAGGTCCGGGGGGCCGTCTTGGTCAATCCCAAGGTTGAGTCCCTGGCGGCGTTGGACGCGCTTGGTTCTCTGCTCTCCGACGCCAAGTCGGGGGATCTCGCCCGGGATGGGGAGACGGTCGGTGATGGCGCTGTCCTTCATTGGTTGCGCGGACAACTGCAAAATCCCTTGGTCGAGCCGGTCCGCGAGCTTGTGGACTCGATCCTCTCCGATCCTCCGAACACCGAGGCCACGGCGTTCGATCCGGATCTCTCGGAGCTTCTGCAACGGGAGCATCTGCTCGAGGCAGACCAAGTCTGCCGTGAGCTCGGGATCGAGCTAGGGCGGCTCCGTGCGCAGGCTCAGGCGAACCCAGACCGAGTCCTGATTCTCCAAGGACCACCCACGCTTTTGCTGGACGTTGCCGGCGTGGCTGCGGAGCGGGAGGCCTAGAATGACCGTCGAGCTGAGCGTGCGAGAGGTTCGGGACGCCTTGTTGCGAGCTTCGTCGGGCGATGCCGCTGGCGATGGTGAGCCGGCGACCTTGGCGGCGGGACGCATCTTTCACGAGCTGTTCGCCGACCTGGTCGGGATCGAGCCGCGACGCAGCGGGCTGCGCGTCATCGTCGAGTCGGGTCCCACGCTCGAGAATCGGAACCGTGCCCTGGTCGATCACACCTGGCGCCGGTTGCTCGCCCCACGGCTGGTCGCCCACTCCGCATCGCTACAGGATTCGACCGCTGCCGTCCTCGTCCTGTGGCGAGCCACGCGGAACCTTCTTTCCTGGTTGGTCCAAATAGTGCTCGAGATGCTCGACGAGCGGCCCGAGCTCTCGGGGAGCTGGGAACAGCTGGCGGAATCGCTCAAGGCTGAGGTCCCTCTGGAGGTCGAGCTGAACCAGCCGGGTTGGACCGAGCCCGTGCGGCTGGTTGGGATCGCGGATGCGGTTCTCTGTCTGCCAAACACCTCTGCGTTCTGTGCCATTGAGCTGAAGCTCGGGCGCGGCAACCCTTCGGTCGATCTTGGGCAGGCCGCCCTCTACCACCTGATTCTTCACCGGGCAGGTAGGCAACCCGCTGACTCGGCGCTTGCCTTGCTGCACTTCGGTCCAGAACTGACCGAGCACGGGATATCTGCCAGTTTGTTGGGGCCGGCGCAGGAACGGCTTTTGGCACTGGTCGCGCGGTTGGCCGGCGTGTTGCCTTCGGATCCCGCAAAAGCGCCGACCGTGAACGGTCAAGCGTACCAGGATCTGACAGAGGCGTTGCTCAGGGCGTACCGCGAACAGGGTGTTCGTCTGGAATCGAAGGGAGCGCCCGTCGTGGGCCCACGGTTTCTGCGCTTCGAGGTGCGACTGACCCGCGGCACCAAGCTCGAAGCGGTTCGTCGCCCCACCGCCGAGCTCCAGCACAGGCTGGAACTCCCCGCCGAGCCCATCGTCGTCAAGGATGCCGGGAGGATCTTCATCGATCTGCCGCGTCCCGATCCCAAGACCGTCCTTTTCTCGGATGTCCTGGGCCAACTCCCCCTTGTCGATCCCTTGCGCGGCTCCGCCAGGCTCCCGGTGGGGGTCGATCCCAGCGGAAGACTGCACCTGGTCGATCTGGCCAGCTCCGGCCGGTCCCACGTGTTGGTTGCCGGCTCCACCGGGAGTGGCAAGAGTGAGTGGCTCCGCACCGCCATCGCGGGCCTGTTGGCCCAGAACACACCCGATACACTGCGCCTCGTCACCATCGATCCCAAGCTCTCCGCCTTCGGCGATCTGGAGGGGAGCCCCTGGCTCTGGAAGCCCCACTCCTTCTGGATCCCGGGAGGGCAGCAGACGGCCGTGGACCTGTTCGAAGAGTTGGTCACGGAGATGGATCACCGGTACCAGAGTACGCGGGCTCTCGGTGCCGACACCCTGACCGAGGCCGTGGAAAAGACGGGACGACCCCAGCCTCGGATCGTGGTCCTCTGCGACGAGTATTTTGCGCTGGTTTCGACGAGCCGGCAGGAACGGACCGAGATCGAGGGAGCAGTGGCGCTCCTCGGCGCCAAGGCGCGGGCTGCCGGTATCCACCTGGTGCTGGCCACACAGCAACCCAACCGGACTACCGTCTCTGCAGCGATCCAAACCAACCTACCCTGCCGGGTCGCTCTTTACCTTCAGAATCGCATCGAATCCAGGATGATGCTCGACGTCTCGGGTGCAGAACACCTCACCGGTTCGGGCGATCTCTTGTACAAGGATTTCGGCGACCCCATTCGCCTCCAGGCTGCCTACCTGCCCGAACCGGAGCGACGTACGCGGCTCCGCGGCAGCGGGTAAGCCTCGAAGTCCAGAAACACATCACGTCAAGGATCCTGGTGGGATCCCCCGAACCACTGCACGAGTAGTTCTCCCAGGCGGCTCCCAGTTCGTCCACGCTTCATCGAGGGAAGAGAGACCTCGCGCGCGATTTCATCGTACAGCGCTGTCTGGTGGCGAAGCCCGATTAGGCGCAACAGGGTCAGGAAGCACTCCTTCGGTTGCCGGGCGAGGGTCGCATCCCAGTCCCGCGTGTTGACCCCAGGACCAGTCCGACCTCGACGCAGCGCGGCCAATACCTGGGCGGGCGGCGGCGGGCTCTGCTTGCGCTTGGTCGCCATCAGCTCTGCCGCACGATCCCACACAGGGACCAGGACTTCTTCCAGTTCTGGGTCGAGCACCAGACAGCGTGCATCACCGCGTGCGAATCCAGCTCGCTGGAACCTGTCTACGAGTTCGGCCTCGATGGCTTCCGGCCCTTCGGATTCGTTCCCACAGCCATGATGGTCGAGGACAACCAGGAGTTTGCCGGCACCCGGCTTCAGGTCGGGAACGGAGCGAAGCGGCGACCGCCGCACCCCAGAGTCTCGCATTGGGTCGCGACGGATAACCCATTTGAATGGCCGGAGGCAATGGCGCTCCACGCCACGGGCCAGCACTCGGTCGAGGTAGGCTTCGACATCCGCGTCCGCCACCACCACGAATAGCTCGGGACCAGTTTCAGCAACCGGCGTCACGCCAGCACCCCGGTTGCGAACACGTCGGCCACGGAGGCCGCCGACTTCCAGTCCCGCAGCTCAGGCACCTCCGTTCCGCGGCGAACCAGCGCACTGCCGTCCGATTGACGTCGGAAGACCAGCGCTTGGTCCAAGGACACCTGAGCGAGGAAGACCGGCGAATGTGTCGCCACCAGGACCTGACCGCCCTCGGGTGGCTGCGAGAGCGCCCCGTAGACGGCCTGCATGGCCAGTGGGTGCAGGCCATTCTCGGGTTCCTCGATCAACGCGACGCCGGCAGGATCCATCGCCCCATACGAGAGCAAAGACAGCGCGAGCAGACGCAGCGTGCCGTCGGAGAGGAGCCATGAGGGCACCGGATCTTCGTGGGTACCCGCAAACCCGGCCAACAATACCAGCTTCTTGTCCTCTGGGCGTTCCCAGAGGCGAATTGCGTCCAGCCCTTCCACCGCAGACCGAACGTGGGATACCCACTGGTCGTAAAGGACACTGTCGCGTCCCCGGAGTGCGAGTGCGGCGCGCGCCAGATTGCTCCCGTCGGGGAGAAGGCGCATCGGTGACCGAGCCAGGGACGGTTCGCGCAAACGACCTCCGTCCAATTCGACGTGGGTCACACCGTCGCGTAAGTAGTTTCGAACCTTCAGCGCCAACGGGAAGCGGTTCTCGTCTTCGGGAATCGCTCCGAGTGCGGCCTTGTCCGCACCAAAACGAAACACGTTGTTCCAGTTCGTCTTCTCGTCTTGGAAGTAGTCCTTCCCCTCTCTGGTCTTCTTGACCACCGTGCGCCAGCCCCCCGGTGCACTGGCATGTACGGGTGAGACTTGATCCCAGATACTGAGCTGTTGCTGCTGACCGTTCCCGTTCGTTTCCGGCAACAGGAATAGGTGCTCTTCGTGGACACTCACCGCGCCAGTCGTGTCCACGCCGACCCGAATCTCGTAGCGCACGCGCCGTTGGTCGATGACCAGCTCGAGGGCAAACTCGAGCGGTTCCGCGGGATTGAAGCACAGCTCAGGGAAGTTGGGTGCCTCCCGTTCCAATGCGTTGGCCAAAGCGAGCGGTACACCACCCTTGACCAGATCCGACACGAACCGCAGCGCAGCAATCAGCGTGCTCTTCCCGGTCGCGTTCTTCCCCACCAGCACCACGAATGGCTCGAGGGTCACGGCGTTGGCGCGCAGCATGCGGAAGTTCTTGACCTCGAGACGCGTGATCATGGATCTCGTTCTGCTCAGTTGACCGGAGCGATGCAAGAGGGGAGGTCGGTGCAGGTGCGGCAGCCAAGATAGTGGATTGCTGGTGGTACGACGAGCAAGGGTTGACTGTCGTGCTTCGCAGCCGGCCTCGCGTCCCGCCCCTTATTGTGCTGGCCTGGCGGCCTGGGTGTCGGGCGCACCGGGTCGTGATTGCGCCGCGCCAACCAAGGACGTGGTCCCCACCAGTTGCCGCATGGAACATGGTCTGCTTGAGCGGCCGCGTTCGGTCGTGCAAGATCCTCGTCATGTTCCCTGCTGGGTCTGCGACGAACCGCTGGTGGTTGGGTTGGTTCCTGCTGTGCCAGGGCCCTGGGTGGATTGCGGGCTGCCAGAATGACGATGACGATGACGTGGGCAGCTCGGGTCTGAATCCCAACGCCATGCTGAACGAACTCTCGGACGCTGAAATCCGGCAGCTGTGCGTCTGGACGACTGACGTGGAGGGCGGTCCGGATACTCACGACTGCGGTGGCGGGGTCACGATGACGACTCCGTCAACCGAGGAATGCATCTCCGACTTGGCAGACCATTCGATCGCATGCAGGGTGAAGGATGTCGAGAGCTGCGTGAAGAGCATAGCCCGAGATCCCTGCGCGGCCCTGGACGGCTCGGCGTGCTCGCCCTATCTGCAGTGCTTTATGGCGCAAGAACCCATGGAGTGAGCGTTCCGATGGGGCCACGGCCAGAGCGACTGGCTGGCATGAACCCCGGGGGTCGCGCCGTAGCCAAAGAATTGAGATCGAATTGAGATCCACCGCGCCAAGGGCGGGCCACACTCCCCCGATCCGTCTGGATCAGGAGACGCTGGGTGCCCAAGAAGCTGTCCAACCGCGAGAGGAGTGCGGCCGAGTTGGCCTCCGAGTCGGGGTTCTGCTCCCGGCCTCGGCTCCCCAGCCAACCCCGGGTCGATGCCAAGCCGCTGCCTCGCCCCGTTTCTTCGACGGTGCGGGTCCCCGCCGTCAAGCGCATCCGGATCTTCAAGACAGCCGAGCTGGCGGGGGTGGAGTTGCGGCAGTTCCAGGGCTGCCGACGGCTTTGGACCACCGTGCACGGCTCGTACGACTTCTGCTGCATGATGGGCAGCTCTGCGCCCATCGGTTGGCTCTGGGGTCGCAAGCGATTCACGTTGGGTCCCCAGTCGGTGGCGATGGTTCAGCCGGGGGATGTGCACCGCGTGGGCAAGCTGGAGCGGCCCGCCACACTCGCCGTCCTGCTCGTCGCGCCGGAATTCCTCACCGCGACCCTGGGGCAGGAAGGTGTCGGCCTACCAACCCTCACGGTTGGGCAAGTTGATTCGGAGAGGGCGGCCCGACAGTTTCGCAGTCTGGCTTATCGCATGATGAATGGGGAGCCTGTCGCCCAGCTAGAGTCGGAGTTGTTCGATTTTCTGGACTGCCAGGTAGTTCCCCAGTTCACCGGCACGAAGAGCCCGTCCACACGCTGTGAAACGGCGGTCCAGCTGCTCCGTGATGTTCTCTGTGACAGCTTTCGCCAGAACGTTAGCCTGGACGAGTGCGCTCGCCTGACCGGGATGTCCAAATTCCATCTGCATCGCTGTTTCACGAAGCATTTCGGAGTGCCCCCCTATACCTATCTGACCGACTATCGTCTCCAACAGGCACGTGAGTTGCTCCATCGTGGCTACCGCCCCGTGGAGCTTGCGGAGGCTACCGGGTTCGCCAATCACTCCCACCTGTCACGGGCTTTCCAGCGCGGCATCGGCATGAGCCCGACCGAGTACGCTCGCCTGTTCGAGTGAGAGCCCAGCGCCGGTGGCGTGGACGTCACCCCCAATCCCTGGTGGGGGCACAGGGGCCCACAGGAATGCCGCTGCGAGGCCAACTTGCGGGATCGTTTGCGCATGGATCCATCCCAGGGATGGCGACACCGGGCCAGCGGGAAAGATTAGCGTTCCAGCCCGTGACCTTGACCGACTCGTGGCCGACCGATACCTTTCGTCGGGTCGTAGTCAGTCTACGCAACTGCCGTGAAGGAAAAAGCCCGATGAAGAGCAAGTTGTCGATGCCGTTTTGGTGTGTTGGTAACACGGTTGGCGATCCGTTTGGTGGACCGGTCATGGACGCAATGTCCTCGCTGGAGGTCTGCAAGACCCTCTGTGCGGCGAGGCGGGAGGGTCTGATCGACTACACCTCCGCGCACGACGATGACTTGGTGGCGTGGGATCCGGCTCGGCCCCAGGATGACCTTGATGCCAGCAGTGAGACCTCGAAGACACTGCAGACGATGAAGGGCATGATGGCCGAAGCGGGGTTAACCCTGAAGATGGTGACCTGCAGCCTTCACGGCAACGCGGTCTTTCGCAACGGTGGCCTGACTAATCCGGATCCGGAGATCCGCGCTCTGGCGGCCCAGAAGGTCATGCGCACGATTCGAATCGGCAACCTCTTCGGAGCGGAATACCTGACCTACTGGGTGGCCCGCGATGGTTTCGAGTGCCAGTTCGCCATTCCGTGGGACCGTTGCTACGGATACATCGAGAACGGGCTGAACCTGGCGACCCGCTACATCAAACAGAACAAGTTCTCCATCAAAGCGGGCACCATCGAGAGCAAGCCCAACGAGCCCCGGGGAGAGATGTTCCTGGCCACGACGGGCCATGCGTTGGCACTCATCAGCCGCCTCGAGGATCCCTCCTTCTGGAACGTCAATCCGGAGATCCTGCAGCACGAGGGGATGACCTGTCTGTCGGCCATCAATGCCATCGCCATGGCCGTGCACGCTGGCAAGCTGCCCTTCTTCCATCTGGGCAACCAGAAGCCCGGCCAGTTCGACAATGACAGCCCGCCTTTGACCGGGATGGATGGCCTGAAAGAAACCATTGGCGTCTTCTGGATGCTGAGGAAGGCCAATTGGGCCGGCCACGTCGAGTTCGACAATCACATGCTGCGGACCGATGCAGCACCGGGGGCCGAAAACACCAACCAGCTCCGGATGGAGTTCATCAAGCACAACGTAGCCAGCGTCAGGCTGGCGGAACAGAAGGCCGAGCAGCTGGCGAGCAATGCAACGCTCAACCAACTGCATGCCGCCATCTGTGACAAAGCGTCTCCGCTCACCGAAGCCCTCGCCAAATACGACTTCAAGGCGCTGAACGAGGCCCGGATCGACTACAACAAGGTCAACCAGACACCGGTTCGCGTTGCCGCGTTGGATTTCGAATTCAACAAGGCCATCTTGGGCCTGAGCTAGAGGGCGTCAGGTTCGGGCATTGCAGGGCGAGGGAGGAGTTCCTCCCTCGCCTTGGCTTTTTGTTGACCTGGTGACGAAGATTCGCGCGATTCGCAGGGAGCTCGGGGGCTGTGCTACGGTGTGGTCCTATGGCATTGCTTTCCAAGAATATCTCTGCGCGCGGCGGCGTACTCGCCGGTCTACTGGTCGTTGCTTGCTCCTCTTCCACTGTCACCGAGAGCGGTGGTGGTTCGGCGGGAAACAGTGGAACCAGCGGTGAGGCGGGCGATGGCAATGGCGAGGCGGGGAGCGATTCGTCGCGGGGCGGTCGAACCAACGGCGGTGGTCAGTCGATTGGCGGCCTCTCTGGGGAAGGTGGTGAACAGAACCGAGGTGGCACGCAAAACCGGGGTGGTGCGCACAACCGGGGCGGAGCAGGCGTGGGTGGTTCGGGTGTCGCAGGGGGAAGCGAGGGAGGTACTCAGCAGGCCGGTGGTGCCAATGTCGGGGGAAGACCGGCGGTGGGTGGTGACGAAAACGCTGGTGCGATGCCGGCAGCCGGTGATGGACCAGTCGCCGGCCAGGGTTTGGGGGGCGAGGGGATAGCTGGCACGCCCGAGCAGGGTGGCTCGGGAGAAGAGGCCGGCGCGCCTGGGCAAGGCGGTCAATCGCAACAAGAGGGCGGGGCTCCCCAGCAAGGCGGGTCTTCGGGCTCGGGCCAGGGTGGCTCGGGTGGCACAGCCTGTCCCACCTCCGGGCCCGATCGCTGCGACGTCCCCGGCGACGACTCGGACTGCAACGGCGTACAGAACGAGGACTGTCCCTGTGTCGGCAACGAAGTGGAGGACTGCAACGACTGCGGGACGCGCACCTGCGATGGGGCGAATCGCGCCTGGGGTGCGTGCCAACGGGTGGCCAGTCCGCCCGCGCCCAGCTGCACGAGCGAGACAGCCCTGTCGAGCTGTGATGCCGAGGGGAACTGGGTGCCCCAGGAATGCAACAACCCGGATGCGGCCCATTGCGTGGCCCTCTGCAACTCGGTCACCGACGAGTGCTATGTCGAGGCCGCCGACGGCGATGGTGACGGCTACGGGAGCAGCCTGTGCAGCGCGTCTGCCGGCACGGACTGCAACGATGGGACCTCCAGCATCCGACCGGGGCTATCGGAGAGTTGCGATGGGCTGGACAACGACTGCAACGGCCTTGTCGACTTCGCTGACAACCTGAACCTGGCTGGAACGAATCAGTCAGCCGAAGGCCGCTTGCACTTCGATTTCGCCTGGACACCAAGCCTGGCAAGTTTCGGGATCGTCCATCTGAGTTATCCCGGGACTGGAGCCCTTTACGGAACGCTTTCGCCCGCAGGTTCCCTTTCTTTGCGCGACACCGCGTTCTTTGAGGCGCCCACCATGTCGCACCGTTTGCCGCACATTGCATGGAGCCCGAACATGGGCCGGTTCGGAGTCAGTCTCACGACGGTTGGCTACGGCACTGTAGACGCTCGGTTCATCGATGTGTACACCGATGGGACAGCGGGCACCCAACAAATCATTGACGTAAACGAAGAGGGAGGGAGCCACCCGGACGTCGCTACCCGCGGCAACGGTGACCTCTTGTATGCCCATGCGATGCATTATGACGTCGCCGCGGGCGCAATCAGTCAAAGCGCCACGTACACGTTCGCCAGTCGCGTCGAGAGTACTTATGGCGCGGACAGCGTCCGGGTTGCCACCTCCGGTTCCGAAGGGATGGCCGTCTGGCAAGGCTTCGAAGAGACAGGGAACGACCGGCACGTGTCCTGGGCAAGGTTGGATTCCTCGCTGACTCTCGGGGCCGCAACGGACGTCGGGTCCTGGGGTAGGAACCCCGACGTGACCGCCCTGGGCGATGGCAGCTATGCCATTGCCTGGGCGATGTCCAACGGGTTCGGCATGCAAATTGTCCAGAGCAACGGGCAGGTCTCCTGCGGCCCCACCACCATCACGTTCGGCAATCAGGTCCTGGACGCGGGCGACGCCGTGGCCATCGAATCGACGTCCGCCGGCATCGTGGTTCTAGCCGTCGACGCGGGCGGTGACAACGAGACCGCTCCCAGCCCCGGTCAGGTGAGCCTGTTCTTGATGAGCACGAGCTGCCAGCTCAGAAGATCCCAGGACATCGACGGCGGCGTCTCGGCCGGCTTCGAGGTACCCAACATGGCAGTTGGCGGCGGCTACCTGGCCATGGGCTGGACGTCAGCCCCGACGACGGACACCCGCAACGCCTACGTGCGCGTCATGTCCGAACGACTCTGCAACTGAGCCTGCAGCGGGGATCGGGGGACATTCCGGTCACCCCGAGCCGGCGACCCGAGGCGCGCGCACGAAACGGTTTCAGGTGCGCGCGCCCGCCGAAGGCGTGCCCGCACAAGCGGTGGTCGCGGGGCCGAAATGCGGAAAAATGTCGAGGAAGACGGGGATCACGGTGGAATGGGTTGAAGAGGGGTCCGGTGAGGAGTCACCCTTCAAGCAACTTATCGGTCAGGAACATCTGGGTTTCCTGACCGAGCCTATCAGTTGCTCCGCCACCGAAGGTCCTAGTTCAGACAGCGTCCGGCGCACGTCATCGAGTGGGAAGAAGCGGTCCGTGCTCGTTGCTGTGACTCCTCAACACGAGGTTCCAAAATGTCCGAGCGCAGGCAATGCAAGTTCAGTGGGATTGGTTCGGTTGTAGTCCTCGCCGCAGTGGCCGTCGCGGTCGCGTGTGGGGATGGTAGCGCTGCCAGCGGTGGCGGCGCAGGTGGTACGGCACCGGGTTGGAACGGGGGTGCCACCGCGATGGGCGGCGGAGGCACTGCGGGGCTTCTGGCCACCGATCAGGGCGGGTCCCCGTTCTTCGTTGGTGCCGGAGGCTTGACCATCGATCCGCCGCCCGCCTTCGGCGGGGACACCAACGGTGGTGCACCGACGACCTGCGGTTCCCAGCAGTTCGAGCAGAAGCTCATCACCAGGCCGCTGGACATCTACTTCATCTTCGACAAGACGAGCAGCATGGGTGAGGACTGCGCCTACACGGCGGGGACCACGCCCCCAGTGGCTTCCAAGGCCTGCTACGCGACGTACGCCCTGGCCGACTACCTGATCAACGTGGCCCCCATCGCGGAGACGCGCTTCGCTCTCAACTTCATGTCCATCTCGGAGGACGACTGCGATGGCGTGCCCTACGCAACACCCGCGGAGCCGCTCCAGCTGCTACCCGTTGCCGCCACTGCGAGCATCATCCAGCTGATCAGCGATCAGACCTTCGAGCGTATGGCTGGAACCCACATCGAGGGTGCGCTGCGGGGTATCGCGCAGTTCACCGCCGCCAACAAGGTTCCGGAGCGTGACATCATCGGCGTCTTGATGACGGATGGAGATCCGAACGGCTGCGACACGAACATCCGGAGCCTTTCGACGATCATCGCCGATCACCTCGCCGACACCGGGATCCCAACCTTCATCATTGGCATGCAGGGAGCCACCGAGTCCAACCTGGAGCAGCTGGCGGATGCGGGTGGTGCCGAGCCGCACGACGACGCGTGCGGGCAACAGCGGACCCCCTGCAACTACTGGAACGTGGGGGATGCCTCCGGTGCAGTGCTGGCCGAGGTCCTGACAGCCATCATCAGTCAGTCCACCAACATGCCCTGCGTCATCAATACCGCCGATTTTTCGGGGCAGGTGGAGGGGGTAGCGACGGATTGGGGCAAGCTCAACGTGACCCTCAACGAAAACGGAGCCGAGACGATCATCGGTCAGGCAGAGTCCGAAGGGGAATGCCCCCGGACGGCGCCCGCCTGGTACTACGACAACATGGAGGCGCCGACGACGATCACGCTGTGCCCGGTCGCCTGCGACCTGGTGAAGAACTCACCCGACGGTGCCCAGGTGAACATCAAGGTGGGCTGTGAGAACACGGTGAAGATCCCGCCCGAGCTGGAGTGACGGCTCCCGCTATCCGACCAGTTCTTCTACCAGGGCCTTGACGCCCGGCAGGCCGTCGCGCTCCAGGACCCTCAGGGTCTCGGAGCCCACGACCGCAATGTCGGCGTGGCCGCGCAGGGCGTCGAGGTCCCGACGGCTTCGGACTCCGAAGCCAACGGCCAGGGGCAGGTTCGTCGCCTGCCGACAACGGGCCAGATAGGCCTGCAGCTCCCCGGAAAAGTCGGTGGCCTGTCCGGTCACCCCCTTGCGCGCCACGCAGTACACGAAGCCCTTGGCACAGTCGGCAATCCTCTGCAGGCGCTGGGGCGTGGTCGTCGGGGAGAAGATGAAGATGGGATCGAGGTCATTGTCACGCATCGCGTCCAGGTAGGCGCCGGCCTCTTCGGGGGGCAGATCCGGCACGATGGCACCATGCAGCCCGGCCTGCTTCATCTGGCTCGTGAACTGGGGGATGCCTCTCTGCATCAGGATGTTGGCGTAGGTCATGAACAAAAATGGGATGGGATGGCGCGCACTGAGCGTTGCCGCCAGCTCGAAGGCCTGGTCCACCGTGAGCCCTCCCTGCAGAGCCACCTGATTGGCGCAGGCGATCACCGGCCCGTCGGCGATTGGTTCCGAGAAGGGGATCTGTAGCTCGATCAGGTCGACGCCCGCCTCCACCATGGTCGAGACGAGCTCGAGGCTCCCCTGAAGGCTCGGGTAGCCGACCACGATATGCGTCATCAGCAGAAGTTCCCGGCGCTTTTTGCGTTCGTGGATGTAGGTTGTCAACATGCTAGCCTCCGGCCTTTCGGGCCAGGAACTCCCGCCACTGGGGATCGCCGAGTGCCTCGGCAATGGTGAAGATGTCCTTGTCCCCTCGCCCCGATTGATTGATGAGGATCACCTGGTCACTCCCCAGGTTCGCGAGCTCTCGGAACGCTCCGGCAAACGCATGGGTGGACTCGAGCGCGGGGATGAGCCCTTCCTGTTTGACGCACAAACGGAAAGCGTCGAGGACCTCCTCGTCGGTCGCACCCTCGAAGCGGACCCGGCCGGTCCGGTGCAGGTGAGCCAAGAGGGGAGACACCCCGATGTAATCGAGGCCCGCGGCCACGCTGTGCGTGTCCAGCATCTGGCCATCCGAGTTCTGCAAAAAGAACGTGCGGTAGCCCTGGGCGACGCCGACGCTCCCCTGCCCCGAGGCGATGCGCGCCGCGTGCTGCGCAGTGCCCAGGCCCTTGCCAGCGGCCTCCACGCCCACCAGCTCGACCCCGGGATCGTCGAGAAAACCACTGAAGACACCCAGGGCGTTGGAGCCCCCCCCCACGCAGGCATAGACCCGGCTGGGCAGGCGCCCGGTTCGTTCCAATACTTGGGCCTTTGCCTCCTGACCGATGATCGACTGAAAATAGGTGACCATGGTGGGAAAGGGATGGGGCCCACAGGCGGTGCCCAGGACGTAATGGGTCGTCTCCATGTTGGAGACCCAATCGCGGAAGGCCTCGTTGATGGCGTCCTTCAGCGTCTGTGAACCGGTTCGGACCGGGACCACCTGGGCGCCCAGCTGTTCCATCCAGAACACGTTGGGCCGCTGCCGTTCCACGTCCACGGCGCCCATGTAGATGGTGCACGCGAAGCCAAACTTCGCGGCCATGGTGGCCGTGGCTACGCCGTGCTGACCAGCTCCAGTCTCGGCAATGACTCGGCGTTTGCCCATGCGGCGCGCGAGCAGCCCCTGGCCCAAGACGTTGTTTACCTTGTGTGCGCCGGTGTGATTGAGGTCTTCGCGTTTGACCAGGATGCGCGGGCCTCCCAAATGACGGGTGAGGTTCTCGGCGTCGGTCAGGGGCGTGGGGCGGCAGGAGTAGCTGCCCAACATCGCCTGGTATTCCCGCCAGAAGCTGGGATCGGCGCGGGCCGCCAGAAAGGCCGCCTCCAGCTCGTCGAACGTGGACGTCAGGATCTCGGGGACGAAGGCTCCCCCGAAATCCCCAAAATAGCCGCGGTCTTTCATGAGCATGCTCCGAGATGGTGGCCTTGTGCAAAAGCGGTGTGACCATCGGGTGCCAGGTTCTGGACCAGCTCGAACCGACCCGTGTGGCAGAACAGGTTCGAGAACAGGGCCCCGGGTGCCGACGGAAAATCCAGGGTGCGCTCCACCACCAACAGAGCGGTACCCGCCTTGACCCCCAGCAGGGTCGCATCATCCCCTCCCACGACTTGCGCCGAAAGCCGTTGAGTCCCTCCGCTCGGCCGTCGGTGGTAGCGCTCTTCGACCAGCTGGGACAGCGGCTGTGCGGCGAGATCGAGCCGATGCAGCCCCGGAAACACCTCATCATCCAACCACAGGCGCTCCACCAGCACCGGAACGCCCTCCACCCTGCCCAAGCGCAAGATGCGGGTGGCTCTTCGCCCGGGCATCACCTCGGGCGAATCGACGAGTCGTGGGGCTTCGAGCAACTCGACAACCAGCCTCAACCCCGACCCCTCGAACGCCGCCAGTGTCCCGGCCAGCGTGAACAGATCCACACCCGGAAGCTGCTCGGTGACGAAGGTGCCGGAACCACGCCTGCGCTGCAGAAGACCGCGACGCACCAGCAGATCGGTCGCCTGGCGCACGGTGGGACGCCCGACGCCATAGTGGCTCGCTAGCGCGTGCTCCGAGGGAATGGCCTGCCCCACGGCGTAGTGTCCGGCCCGAATGCCGGCAACCAGCTCCGAAGCCAGCTGGTGATAGAGCGGCAGCGGGGAATCCGGGTTCAGCACCGATTGATCATACATGAATTGGTAAAGTTGTCAAGACAACTTGGTTGTCTGACCTGCCGTGGGTTCGGCCCGCGGAAATCCTGATCAAATCTGGTTTCGCTGGGGAGTCCGGAGTCGGGCGCTGTTCGGCCGGTCCTACGCGTTCTCCAGCACCACACCCTCGATGACGTCCGCCACGTCCTCGCATAGATCGATGGCGGTCTCCACCTCTTCGTACAGCTCACGCCACTTGATAAGGACGATCGCGTCTTTCTCTTCGCGGAAGAGCCGCGCAACCACGGCGTCACGCAGAGCGTCCCCGTCGTTCTCGAGCTTGTTGATCTCGATGCAGCTTTGCTTGATGGCCTCGGCGTGCTTGAGGTTCCGTAGGCCGCTGACTGCCTTGGCCACCTCCAGCGTGGCGTGATGGAGCACCCGGGCCATCTCCAACAGCTCGGGGGTCGGTTCGGTAACCCCGTACATCATCATGCGCCGCGCCGCGGAATCGGTCAGATCGATGATGTCGTCCAGGCCCGAGATGAGATCGTGGATCTGGTCGCGATCGAAGGGCGTGATGAAGGTCTTGTGCAGCTTCTCGATGGCACTGTGGGTGAGGTCATCGCCTCGATGTTCGATCTCCCGCAGCCGACGGACCTTGGCGGGGGCGTCACCGAAATGCTCCAGCATTTCGACGAAGGTCACCGCACCCTCCACGGCGCAAGCCGCCTGCTGGTCGAACATTTCGAAGAACTGATGCTCGCGCGGAACCAGGAACTTCAACATGCGGACTCCTCGTGCGACGTTCACGCCGGTGGCAAGATAGGGGCCTGTCGCGCTAGAGAACTAGACCACCCCACCCGACTGCCGCAAGCGAAAGACCGAGGCCGTGGCCACGCTGGTGGCCTGGTCCCTCTCGCGAGACGGTAGAATTTGCGTAAAGCCCTGGTTCGGGGTTCCGAACCACGGACCGCAGAGCAAGCCCGTTGGCCCATCGGCGACTTCCGGGGTCCGACGCATGGGGGAGCCGCTGCGGCCGTGACAAACTGGGCCCGGTTTGCGGTTCGTGGCAGGGGAGGATCGTGAGCCCTGAAGGCAGGTTGCCGCCCCAGTCAGTCATGCTGGAAAACGCCTGTCGTTGGCTGGCCTTCGGTGTTCCCTGGTTGGTCACCTTGACCAGAGTCAGTCCCAGCAGCCAGTGGCGAGACGACGCCGCGCTGGTGCGTGGTCTTGGTCTGCTGCCACTGGGCTCGGAGGGGTTCGTCTCCACCCTGCTGAGCCAGGTGGCGATGATGCTTCCCCTCGGCGGTCGGGTCCTGAGAGCCGGGCTCGTCTCGGCCATTAGCCTCGCCGTCCTGGCGCGGCTGACATACTCGCTGGTCCATTCACTCCTGCTGGCCAACGCACGCACGCCGCGGCTGGCTCCACCACTGGCTCTGGGGGCGGCCTGGCTGGCAACCCTGGGCGTGACCGCCCAGCTGGAGGGCACGGTGGCGGGGGGAGCGACCACCGCGGTGGCACTGCTGTTCGGTACCTGGGCGCTGTTGCGCCGACAGCTGGGGACGACCCATGCCGCTCACCAACGCCAACAAGCCGCGTTCATCGGTGCGATGGTGGCACTGACCATCCTGGAAAACCATCGGCTGGCGACCGTGCTGTTCGCGATGCTGATTGCCGAGCAGGCAATGGCCCGACGCTGGCCGACCCGGGGTGAGGTGCTGGGCGGTCTGGCATCCGCAGGCCTGGTCATGGTGTTCGGGCTCATTTTCCTTTTGCAGCCGGTGGCAACACTGCCCATCGCACCCAACCTTGTCCCACCATGGCAGAGTTCGACGTCTCACGCTGCGGCAGCTGCACCCCAGAGCTTTGTTGGCGACTTTGGGCCCCTGCAGTTGCTGGCAGCGCTCGGCGGTTCGTTGTGGGGGCTGGCCAGGGGGGTCCTGCGCAGGCCGGTGGGGGTGTTGGTTCTCGGGGCCGCGTTCCACCTGGGTTTTTGCGCTTGGCCCACCTTGCCCACCCTGCTGGGTACCGCAGCGTTCCGACTGACCTCGCTCGTATCGCTGGCCGCGCTCGCAACGCTGGCCATCCACGCGGTGGCGCTGGGCGTTCTCAAGGCACCCCTGGCGGTGGCTCGAACCCTGAGCATGTCGCTACTGCTGCTGCAGGCGACCTCAGTCCTGGTGGCTGCTGACGATGCAGCCTACGTGGTGGATCGTCGTGAATGGCGTGGGACCGATCGCTTCACCGATGAGGCGCTGGGCTCGCTGCCAACGCGGGCGCTAGTGCTGGTGCGCCAACCAGAACTGGCCTACCGTTTCTGGGCGGCCCAGGTAGCGTGGGGCCAGCGTGCTGATGTGCTGGTGTTGCCCATCGATCAGCTGGACCGCGGTCGCTTGGCTGGTCAGCACCTGGCTTTGGAGCCCGCGTTGGCACCGCTTTTGCGGGAGCTGGCCATTGTGGGCAAGCCAACCGAGTTCTCACTATCCACGCTGGCTGACGTCCGACCGCTGTTCGTGGAGCCGGATCCCACGTGGGACCCACGCATTCGGGATCACCTGCTCCCCGGACCACTCCTCTGTCAGCTCGCCCCGCAGAGCCTCGGCCGCTCCGACCGCTCGGCCTTCGTCCAGGCGTCCCGAGGAACCCTGCGCCGACTCGCCGCCGCGGTCGGGAGTGAACAACCGAGCGACCAAGCGACTCGACAGATGATCGCCCGCCGATTGAGGGATCAGACCACTTTGTTGGCCGGATTCGGGGACCGGGAATTGCTCCAGCCGTCCTTGAAGGTCTACCGCGACCTGATGGGACGAGACCACTGGCTCGAGGAGTTGGAGCGACGCCTCTCCAGCCGGACCCGTGGGGCGATACCGGTCCGCGACCTGTTCGAATAGGATATCTGGCAATTCTCCCCGTTTCCTGCGAGATTGCTGGGAACGGATGCCAAAATCCTCCTCTTTGCCATCCCTTTTGCCCGAGGCCGTCGAAGGCGTCGATGCGCTGTTGGCCGGAACACGCCGACTGCGCCACAAGGAGCGGGCATCGCGGGATGCCTGGTTCGCCGGCTTGGGGGTGGAGCACAAGGCAGACCTGCTCTTCGAGCTCGAGATCCTGCTCAAGGCAACCGCCTGCTTCGGCAATCCGCGCAATCACCCCGGTGTTCAGAAGCGCGCCCCGGTGGTCAGCCTCGACTTTCGACCCGCCACGCTGCTGTTCCGGGATGGGATGCAGCGGGCGGTGGTTCTGGCTCGTGAGCTCCTGGAACACCGAGACGCGGCGTTCGTGTTCCACCGTTACCTGGAGACGGTCATCCCGGAGGATTCGGCGCGCACTCGGCTCCTGCGCGAACGATTCCGGCAGACCACCCCTCCCGAGAGCCTGATGGTTCTGCGTCACCAGCTGACCAGTCTGGTCGAGGTTCTTGAGGGGGTCCTGCGCGCGCCACGCGTGCCATACCGTACCTTCTACGCGCTGTTGAGCGTGGCCCAGCAGGAAGTCAGCCAGGTCACCTTCTTCAATCCGCTGACCGCGCTCGAATTCCGACCCGAGTTCGACCGCATCCAGTCCAGCCATGTGCTGGAGCTCATCCGCAGCATGCCAGAAGGAGAGGCTCACCGCCTGGTGGCTCTCACCTTTCTGTCCCTATTTCGCATGCTCCGCTATGTCCAGCTCCTCGAATCGATGGGCGAGGAACAGGGAGCCTCTGGCTTGCCGACAAGCGGCCGGTCCCATCTCGTGCTGAGCGTCCTGCGGTCCGACGCGCGAGCCCTCTCCGAGTATCTGCGCCGGCGCACGGGTGAGCTGCTCAGTCGCGGATTCGCCCAGACCCTGATCACGACTCAGGCAACGGAGTTGGTCACCCGGCGTGACTCGTTGCGCGCTCTGGGCCACCGCCTGGTCGAAATCCGAGGGACGTTGGAGAGCATCGCGGGCAACCTCCGGATCGAGATGACACGCCTGTTCCAACGGGAGCTGCCCGCTCTGGATGGGTTGTCCACTGAGGCTGACACTCGGGCGGCGCTGCACACAGCGGTGTCTGCCCTTCGTTCGCCCCTGCAAAACGCGGTCTTGTACCTGGGTCGGTCCCTGGGCACCAGTCTGGAGGCTCAGGCAGTCTTCGATGACGTGGCTGCCCGCCGTGAGAGCAGCGATCGATTGCGCCGAGACGTTTGGCTGTTCATCCAGATCCTCAAGGCCTTTACGACCAAGGGGCAAGCAAGCCGGGGCCAGGACCTTGCGGAGGTCATGAATCAGTTCGCCTACGTGCGGGAATTCCTCGATTACTTCCGGTCCATGGGATATCCGGTGCTCCGGGCCGCGGATTACCCGCGGTTCGATGTGTTCGTACAGGCCGTCGAGAGCCTCGATCCGGGGGAATCCATCTCGCCGCAGGTGCTCAAACGGGCCATTGATGAATGCGATGCCTTTGGCGTTTACCTGTCCGGTCTGTTCGACCAGATCTCGCGACGTGAGACCCTGCGGGGAGTTCCCTTCGATCATCAGGCCGCCAAAGCCGTATTGCAGCTGCATCTCGGGGGTTGAATGGGCCTCAGCCCTGCCGACCCCAAACGACGTAGTTCGCCCGGCTGAAGGCCCGCGCCACCGACACGTCAGTTTGGAAGCGTGACACGGCACGGGGAGCGAGTCTTCGATCATCGACGAAGGTCCGGGCCAAACCGACCAGCTTGCCCTCACCATCCAACGCCTGGACCTCGACCTGAACGAACTGGGCCGGACTCGAGGTGCGGTTGGTGACCTTGCCCTCGAATTGCCAACGCGATCCGAAGGATGCTGGGCGGGGTTCCAGGGGCTCGACCAGGAAGTCTCGCAGAGTGGTAGAGGGAACGGTCAGGGTCTGAGCGGTAGCCAGGTATTCGACGTCCTGATAGGACGGTGGCTTCTGGATCAGCACCATGACCGGTACCCGCTCCCCGGGCAGGACCTCGTCCGGGTGGGCGTACCCCACGAAGGACGCGATATCGCGTTGTTGGGCGTCACGTAACACGGCGCGGACCTTCGGTTTGCCGATTCTGACCCCGGACTCATTGTGAACCCATCCCAACAGGTAGATGGCCCCGATGCTGGTGTCGAGACGACTATCGAACGAGTAGGTGACCTTGGCGTCGGTCGGGGTGACGAGCCGGGCGGACTGCGTGGACGTCACAGACTTCGTCACCGGGATATTGGCGCGGATCCGCTCCCGCTGGGTGGCCTGAGAATGGGCCAGGATGAACGCGGCCCCGATCATGCCCACGACCACAATCACCGCCGCCCCCAGCAGCCAGGGAGCAGAAGAACGTTTGATGACCCGGG
Organism: uncultured Polyangiaceae bacterium; assembly: GCA_964648165.1. Classification (GTDB taxonomy): domain Bacteria; phylum Myxococcota_A; class Polyangia; order Polyangiales; family Polyangiaceae; genus FEN-1139. The sequence goes on from CAZYKT010000063.1 coordinate 26,191, forward strand.
GAATTTGTCGCGACCGCGAAAACACCACGACCGTCCCGCAGAATGGACATGGCACCCGCTCAGCGGATGGTGGCGGGTCGACCGGAGCACCGCAGTGTGGGCAAAGCCGTGGTCGCATGACCAGAGTTGGATGTTAGCGGAATCCATGGCCGAACGAAATCGAATCAGGCCACCCTGGGCGTTCTTTTTTGGTAGTCTGGTCACGCACAGTCAAAGGGAGAAACCGCGATGCGACCCGCAACTCGCAGAATCGTCTTCGGCCTGGGTCCGTTAGGATGGCTCTTTTTGGCCAGCGGAGCCCAAGCCCAAACCTGGGTCGACAATCGGCCGGGCCCGGCGCTCACCGAGATCCTCACCGTCGATCGCACCGGTGAGGATGACTGGCTGTGGGGGCGGGAGGACATCGCGGGCGACGGCCTGGACCGATTCGCTGCGGACGAGCAGGCCCTGGATGCCCGCACCGTCTACGTGACCACGGACGACCAGCTCTTGTACGCGCGCCTCTACGTTTCGAGCACGTCCGAAGTGAGTGACGAGCTGACCGTCTATCTGTTCATCGACAATGATCGAGACGCGGACAGCGGCGGGGGGGCCGACGTCCCCGCAATCGACCCATCCTTGACCGAGGATCCGACACCCGGCGGGTATGAATTCCTGGTTGGCTTCCCCGCTGACGGCTCGGCAGGGAGTGCCTGGGAGTACGACCTGACAGCACGAGAATTCACTCCGATGTCCCTGGAGCCAGCCGACATCGTGACCGAAACCGGAACGCTGCTCGATCCGCTTCGGATCGGCAACGGCACCCGAGCCTATGCACAGGTCGTCTTGCCGCTGACTGCCGTCGGACTGACCTCGGCGTGCCAGGCGCGCCTCTTCGTTCGTACGACGAACCGACCCCAAGATCCCACCGATGGAGATCTCGACGTGGGAGAGGTGGCCGAATGTCGGGCGGCGGATCGAGATCGAGACTCCGTCCCCGATCCGGTCCAGCCCGATGTGGAGTGCAGCAGCGATTCTCAGTGTCCCAACGGCGGGATCTGCTGGGATGGCCGCTGTCTGCTCAGCGCGGCCTGCAGCACCGACCGGGATTGCGCTTCGGGGTACAGTTGCGAAGAGGGGCGCTGTGTCGTCACGCCGGGCGCAAGCTGCAACGACTCCGCCGATTGTGACGGTCTGGTTTGCGAAAACGGTCGGTGCGCCATCTGCACCGCCAGCAACGACTGTGAACGGGGCCAGGTTTGCCAACCCGACGGTCGTTGCGTCGACGAGGATGAGGTGACGACGCCCGACGACGATGACTCGGAGCTGGTGTTAGAGGAGGGTGAGCGGGTCCAGGGAGGGGCCTGCACCTGCCGCACCAGCACGGGCCGCTCGAGTAGCTCGCCGCTCTGGTGGTTGCTCGGTTGCGCCGTCCTCGGTTGGCGTCGTTTTTCACGGGAGCAGGTGTGATGGTCGGAGCCAGTCATAGGATACGGTTCGGGTGGGCATCGCGAACGGCGGCCTGTGCCATCCTCTGCTCGGGGTCTGCCTTTTCCCAGGTGGACGCAGAGCGCATGAGGCCAGCCGTCACCTACGACGGCTTCGTCACCGCGGAAGGCTCGGCGGTGCGCCCCACCTCCGACCCCTTCGAGTTCGGTCTGTACCTGAACTACGCGGTTCGTCCCCTGGTGGTGGCCGACGACGACGGCGACTATGTGCAGGGGCTGGTTCGCCGGCGGGTGGGCGCCGATCTGTTGGGCTCCATGACGCTGGTGGGGCCCTTGAGCCTGGGTCTGGGACTGCCCGCCTACCTCCTTCAGGGCGGCGAGAACGACCCTTCGTCGGCGGGGCTGGGTAAGGCGCGGGTCGTGCCCAAGCTGCGCTTGTTGGACGATCGAGATTCTCTGGGGCTCGCGGTGGCTGCCGAGCTCCGGGTTCCAACGCACACCGGGGACTACTCGGGTGCCGATGGCTTCGAATTCATCCCCAAGGCGATTCTGGATCACCGATTCAAGAGCGGGGTTCGCGTGGGGTTCAACCTGGGGGTCGCGTTCAAGCCTGACTCCCAGTACCTCAACGTCAACACGGGCCATGAGCTGGCCTATGCGGCGGCGATCGGCTATCGCTTCGGCGGCAACCAGGGCAAAACCGAGATTGGAGCCGAGCTGGTTGGAGGCCTTGGCCTGGTGCAGACGAATCGAGAAGAGGCCCCGTTGGAGCTGCTCGGCTACGTCAAGCAGGCCCTGGGCGACCAATGGGAGTTCATCGGTGGACCCGGGGTGGGTGTGTTGCCCGGTTATGGCGTCCCCATCTTCCGCGTGTTCGCCGGGATCCGTTTCGCTCCAACCAGTCACGACCGGGACCACGACGGCATCGACGACGATCACGACGCCTGTCCGGACGTGGCCGAGGATCGCGATGCGGATCGCGATGCGGATGGCTGCCCCGAGGAGGATCTGGACACGGATCGCGACGGGGTCCCGGACGACGACGACCTGTGTCCCTCCGCCCGGGAAACCATCAACGGCATCGATGACGATGACGGCTGCCCTGACACCGGGGATCCGCGAGTCGTCTATGAAGACGGGAAATTCGTGGTGCTAGACGCCATCCATTTCGAGACGGGCAAGGCGGACATCCAGTCGGATTCCCATCCCCTTTTGAACCAGGTGGCCCAGATGATCAAAGCCAATCCGGACCTGCGGATTCGCGTCGAGGGTCACACCGATGACACGGGCCCACGCGACACGAACATGCGCCTGTCCCAGGCCCGTGCCGCGGCGGTGCGGCGCTATCTGGTCAGTCGCGGCGTCGTGCCGCAGCGGATGCGTTCCGTGGGCCACGGCCCTGACCGACCCATCATCAAGGACACCACGCCCGAAGCTCGGGCCAAGAACCGCCGGGTGGAGTTCGTGGTGGACGAGTGAACGAGTTCGAGAGCCCTGGTTGGCTGGGCCGAGGGGCCAGTAGCGTTGGAAACCCAACCTGTTGACGGAGCGGAGCTCTCAGCGGCACCAATCCACACTGAGGATCCAATGAACCAGTCAACCGCCACGCTGTTTCAGCCGCGCTACCATCATTTCACCAAGCTGAACTGGTGGGTGTTTACCGTCGTCCTGGGCAGCGCTCTGGGCTGCAGCGACAACGACGCAATCACTGCCTCGGGATCTGGGGGCACCAGCGCAGCTGGTGGTGACCAAGCCATGGGTGGTGGCGCGCAGGGTGGCAGTAGCGCGGGTGTTCCCGCATATGGGGGTGCCACCGGTGGCACGGGGTTTGGTGGCGTGGGAGTAGGCGGCGCTCCCCCAGCCAATGGCGGCGCTCCCCCAGCCAATGGCGGTGCCCCTCCCACGCTGGGCGGTGCCCCTCCCACGCTGGGCGGTGCTCCTCCCGCGTTGGGCGGCGCTCCTCCCACGCTGGGCGGTGCTCCTCCCGCGTTGGGCGGTGCTCCTCCCGCGTTGGGCGGCGCTCCTCCCGCGTTAGGCGGCGCAGACGTGGGCGGCGAAACGGCCAGCGGCGGGACTGGGGAGGGCGGCGAACCAGCGACGGGCGGTGCTGCGGGAGGTGGCGAGGTCACGGTTGACTGCTCGACGCCCATGCCGACGGGCGGCGAGACGCACGAGGGAAAGAGCGTCTACGGGACCGCCAACGGCCTGGGCTACGGGATCTGGACCAATGGAGATGGGGGCACCATCACCGTGTTCCCCGACGCGCACGCGTTCAGCGCATCCTGGGCCAACAGCGAGAACTTCCTGGCCCATCTCGGGCTGGATTTCCGTGGCTCCGACGCCAAACCCTATGCCGAGTACGGAACGATCCTGGCGGAGTTCGTCGAGCAGAAGAATGGTGAGGCGGGTAACTTCTCGATGATTGGCATCTACGGATGGATGCACAATCCCTGCGTCGAATGGTACATCAACGAAGACTCGTACAATGGACTGTGGGCCAGGGGTGACGTCACGGTTGAAATCGACGGCGCCTCGTACACCTTGTACACGACCGAGACGACCGGAACCGGCGGCGCCAATGCCTGTGAATCGGGGCATACCGGGCCCTGGATCCAGATGATCAGCACTCGGGAAGCGGCTCACGAGTGCGGGGTCGTCACCGTGAGCGACCACTTCAAGGCGTGGGAGGATCAGGGCTGGACCCTCGGAAACCTGACGTCGGTTCACATCAATGTGGAGGTCGGGGGAGGCGTCGGCAGCATCGATTTTCCGGTGGCCAACGTGACCACCAGCAACTAGCCCGACGTCCCGCGCCCACCCGCTGTCGCGACACCGTCGGGAGGTCATCAGGTTCGAGGACCGTTGCGGGATCTGTAACTGCTCCGATTGCCCCAGTTGCGACGCGTGCGGTCGGGGTCAGGCGGCGGTTCGGGCGCTGGCTCCGGGCGAGATGCAAGAGCTATCCTGGGACGGTGACGCGTGGGTGGTTGGGCACGGCTGCGACGAGTCCGCTGACTGTGAGCAACCCAAAGGGGTTCCAGACGGAGTGCTGGACGCTACGATTACCTACTCGGACTCGTCCAGTGTCACCACGGCGCTGGGGCTACAGGATGAGCTCATCGGTCCGCCGCTCACGCTGAGCAAGAGCTACCGACATCCCGCCGACGAAGTAAGGTTCGAGATCCGTTGAGCCGTCGTCTTGCTCTGATCGCCTATCGGTGGTCAGCGGGATCACCGCGACGGCGCCAGTCGTTGGGCACCGGCTGCAGGGTGCCCGCATCCAGGATCGGAGCAGCGACCGGCGCGGGAGCCACTCGCCGCGGTGGATTCTTGATGGGTCGCGACATCTCTGCCGGCTGGGTCGACGAAGGGACGAGCACCGGCTCCTCCGGAACCACCGGCGAGGACTGGGTTGGAGCCGGCTGAGCCTTGGCCGTGGTGCGAGCTGCGGGCTGCGAGACCCTCGGCTTGGGCTTTGGCCTCGCCGTCAGCCCCAGGACAACCAACAGGACCAGTCCCAACAAGAGCCCTATCAACAACAGGGGGCGGGAACCACCCTCCCGTCTCGCCGGCGCAGCACGCGGCGGTTCCATGGCTTCCTTCAGGGCCTGGATCGCCTCCCCGGCGCTCCCAAAACGCTGCTTCGGATCGGTCGCCGTGCAACGCAAGAACCACGCGTCAAACGCGATAGGAAGCTCCAGTTCCTTGCCCAGCTCCCGCAAGCGAGCCCGGGGCGGTTCGACCGTCCCCTCGCTGACCTCCTTGAGCACTGCGGGCCAAGTCGAGTCCGCCTTCTGCCCCGTCTTCCAGTAGCAGGTCCCCGCCAACAGATAGAACGCCACCAACCCCAAGGCCCACACGTCGGTAGCCGGCGTGATCCGCCCTTGTGACAGCTGCTCGGGGGCCATGTACAGCGGCGTCCCCCGCAGCTCGGTACTCAGCGTCGCCGAGGAGGCCAGCACCTTGGCCAAGCCGAAATCCAGGATCTTGACCCAGGGGGTCCCATCCTCCCTGTGGGTCAGAAACAGATTCTGGGGCTTCAGATCGCGGTGAACGATGGGAGTGAGACGACCATCGGCGTCTCGCCAGCCGTGGGCCTTGTCCAGCGCCGAGGCGATCTGCCGAAGACACAACAGCGCTAGCTCCGTCGCCAAGGGGCCCGACCCCTCCACCAGCTTCTGCAGATCCTGCCCCTTGAGGAGCTCCATCACCAGATACGGCAGTTGGGTATTCGGATCGATCCCGGCGTCCCACACCTCCACGATGTGCTCGCTCTCGACACGCCCCCCCACCCGAGCCTCCAGCGTGAACTTCTCCCGCGCCGAGCGATCCTGCCCCACCATGTTGGAGAGGATCTTCACCGCCACCCGCTTCTCCGTGGTCTGGTCGATGGCGGCGTAAACACAGCCCGCACCACCCCCCGCCAGCACGGACTTCAACTGGTATCGACCTTGAATGAGAGTGCCTGGATCGAGCAAGGGATTGGCCTGACACTTGGGTTATGCTGGACCCAGTATCAGGTCAACCATTCTCGGTCGGCCTCGGGGCCCGAGCTGCCACCGGAAGGCTACTGCTGAATCGTCTGACAGACTGCAAAAGCGTCGGTCCCTGGACCTCCGATGCAGGATGCAGGTGTCGTGCAGACCGTCACACCTCACTCCGTTGCCGGAACCGTAGCCGGTACGTACCGACAACCGTCCTTGACCTTCAGGATATGAATCACAGCAAGCACATTTCGTCGAGCCTCCGTGAACCACATCCAGTGCTCGTCCCTCCAAGCAAACCCAGTCTGCACGCGCAGATCCAGCCGCCCTTCCTCAAGGTCGTAGTCGTCCCAGTCCTGCATCAGGATCTGACTCGATGCCACCGTCGAACCCTCGATCCGGTACAGGGTTATGGTACCAAGCTCCTCTGGTGCCACGAGAGCTTCCGTCGGAGATACCGCAATGATTGCGGGTGAAAGCTGGGTTGCCAATCCAAACTTCACGGTCTGGTCAACCTGGCCCGCCGCCGTGATGTGCGCCGCCACGTTCTCGTATCGCTGCAGTCCTGGAGCATCCTGGTACCACGTCAGCCAGGCTC
>CAZYKT010000064.1:0-32368 GCA_964648165.1 uncultured Polyangiaceae bacterium
CAGTATCCTCCAACAGCTGGATCTGGATACTGGGTTCGTCGGCGGTGGCAAGCGCCACGGAGCGGTAGGCCGCACGAGAGTGAGAAGCCAGTTCCGGAACAAGACAGAGCGTCTCCCCCCGACGGATCTCAATCGCCTCCCTCCCGAGCCATATGGAGCTTGAGTGCCGAGGCGTTTCGGGCGTGGCTCGACACGTAACACCAGACGGTTCGTCCTTCTCGTCCAGTCCCAGGGCGCCTCTGGACACACCCAGAACACTCAATGCCACGGCAAGGAACGCCATCCGCATACGTCGAGGCCAAGGTTACCAGAGCGTAGGCCCTCCCACAATTCCGATCCATCTTCTGGCCATGCGCTCGACTCTGGACAGCGACGGCGATTTCCGCGTCTATTCCCGCGCGGGGACCTGAGCCACAGGGGTCGGCTCTGTGGTAAGAAGCGCCCATGAGGGTCGTCGATGTTGCCGAGGACAAGAAGGACCTCTTCTGTCTGTGCCTGGAGGATTGGTCTGCCGACGCCCGTGAAGCCGGACCCAACCGACGCTGTTGGTTGGAGCGCGGTCAGCAGCTGGGGTTGCGCGCCAAGCTGGCCTTGGACGACAACGGCGTGGAAGGCGGGATGATCCAATACGGGCCCATCGAGCATTCCATGGTCGACGGCACGGGGCTCTATTTCATCTATTGCATCCACGTTCACGGACACAAGCAGGGCCGTGGCAACTTCCAGAAGCGAGGCATGGGCAAGGCCCTGTTGGCCGCTGCCGAAGCTGACGCGAAAGAGCGAGGAGCGTTGGGCATGGCCGCCTGGGGCGTCTGGCTCCCCTTCTGGATGCGCGCCTCCTGGTTCAAGAAGCACGGCTATCGCAAGGCAGACCGTCAGGGGCTTGCCCTGCTACTCTACAAGCCCTTCTGCCCAGAGGCCCAGCCGCCGCGTTGGTTTCCCTCGTGCAAGAAAGGGCTGGAACCCATCCCCGACAAGGTCAACGTCACGGCCTTCGTCAGCGGCTGGTGCCTGGCCCAGAACCTGGTCTACGAGCGCGCCAAGCGCGCCTCGGCGGAGTTTGGCGACAAGGTAGCGTTCCGGGAGATCGATACCTCGGCGCGGGATGCGGTGGCTCGGTGGGGAAGGTCGGACGCCGTTCTGGTCGACGGGATCGACCTACAGAAAGGCCCGCCGCCGAGCTACGAGAAAGTGAGGAAGGTCATCGCCAAGCGCGTGGCGCGCCTTTGACACCCTCAGGGCAGCGCCGGAAGCTCTCCGTCAGCGCCCCGCGTCGCTGCGATCGCTTGCGCCGTCGTGGTATCCCCGCTCACCGACGGTGAGAGGGTCACGTCGGTCACGGCGTTGTCCGCGTTGTTCCAGGAGCCGCAGCGCGCACACACCAGGTTGGCGGGATTGCTGTTGGCCGTGAAACCGTCCTTGTCGTTCTCGAAGGCGAACAGATCACTCAGGATATGCTGGGCAGAGACGTCATTGCCGCCCAGCTTGAAGCCGTTGCCGTCCGACTCGGACATGGCGTCGTCGTTGGGGTAGGGCCGGTTCTTGAACGCCCAGCTGCTCTCGATGGTCACCGGATCGTTAGCCTCGTAGAGATCCCAGCCGTCATCGGCATTCATCCATGCGCGACAACCCCAGAATGAGTTCCCCACGCCGATGCGCAGCTTGGCGGCGAAGCCGTCCGCGTTCTCCCCCTTGTTCCAGGAGTAGCTGTCCCAGTTCTCGTAGGAATCAACGTTGATGACTTGGTTGCGCGCACCCAGGCTGTCGTCGCTCTCCAGATCCTCGGGGACGGTGATCTGCAGGCCTGCGTCGCCGTTGTGGTGAATCACGCAGTTCTCGATGATGTTGTCCGAACCCACGATGTGCAGCCCATTGTCCGCGGCGTTGGTGATCTCGAGCCCCTTGATGTGCCAGAAATGCGCCCACAACAACAGGCCGCGCATCTTGGAGGCTTCGTCTTCGGTGGAGCGCGGTTGCCCCGAGAAGTCGAGCACCGGGTGAGCGCCCTCGGCGGCCCACAGCTTGATTCGTTCCGACTCGGTGCCATCCACGGTCAAACCCAGCGGAGCCGGATCGGCCTCGACGTCGATGGACGGAGACTGAATCAAGATCCGCGTCGAGGAGCCGTACGTCCCATCCTTCATCCAGATGGTAATTCCTGGCACGGCCAGCGTCACCGCCTTGTCGATGGTGCGGAGTGGCTCGGCCTCGGTTCCGGGGGCATCGTCATCGCCATCCGGAGCGATCCAGATATCCGAATCGTTCTGTACGCCGCCCGTTCCTGGGTTACCGCCCTCGCCCGTCTCACCTCCCAGCCCTTGCTCACCACCAACACCCTGGCCACCCTCGCCGTCGCCTCCGAGGCCTTGGCCAGCCACCCCCTCGCCACCTGCACCATTGCCTCCGACGCTCTCCCCGCCCGCACCATTGCCAGCGGCACCGTCACCACCGTTCCCATCACCACCTGCTTCGTCTCCACCGATCCCGATCGGGCCGCCACCACTGGACGAACCCCCTGGACCGGTTGCACCGCCAAAACCGGTAGCTCCACCGAGTCCGATTGCCCCACCAGGACCCGTCGCTCCACCGAGTCCGGTTGCCCCGCCCAAACCAGTCGCACCTCCCGAGCCCGTTGCACCACCTCGACCGGTGGCACCACCGACACCGGGTGCACCGCCGCGGGCCACAGTCCCACCCGATCCAGGAGTTCCTCCCTCCCCCGGAACGCCTCCCGAACCCGAGACGCCGTCGCTCGTGCCTCCCCCGCCGAGCTCGGTGGTCTGCCCGTTGTCGTCTCCACCCGAGCTCCCGCAACTTGCAGCCAGTGGGACTGCCACCAGTAGCATGGTGGAAAACATGGTCCTTACCGTCATGACTCACCTTTCTTCGCTGAGCGGTCTCGAGCTGGCGTTCTGATGCCTCGGGAGCCCCAAACGATCACGTCATCTTCGGGCTCAGGCCGAAGAACGGTGAGCCGTCCACACATTGGTATGGCTGGCGGATCCGTCTGACCGAGCTGCTCCGATTCTTCAACAACTGGTGATCTTTCGAGGCTGCCGGCGCATTGATGCGCATGAAATTGCAGCCTCGTGGTCTTGGCCTGGTTTTCGGTGTCCTTCTCTCGACCGGCTTGACGGTCGCCTGTGGTGACGGCGGAGACAGCGGAACGGAGTCCAGCTCGGACAATGGCGGGGCCGGGACCAACGAGAGCTCGGGGGGCAGCGCGGGCATCGTCGGCGTCGGAGGTTCACCCGAGGCGAGCGGAGGCAGTCCCAGCGATTCCGGTGGCGCTGGAACCGGTGGTTCCGTCGCCAGGGGGGGAACGACCGGTTCCGGTGGAGCCATCACGTCTGGCGGCGCGGTGGGCAGGGGCGGGGCCTCGACGAGTGGCGGTATGCCCGGCAATGGCGGCGCGATCGAGACCACGGGTGGCACGGTAGAGAATGGCGGGGCCATGAGCTTGGGTGGATCGCCTGGAGCTGGCGGAGAACAGACCAACGGAGGTTCCGAGGATCCTGTCGGGGGCACGCTGAGTGCCGGTGGGACGCAAGACAGCGGGGGCACAGAGGATTCGGGAGGTGCCGAAGCTGCGGGTGGCCTAGAGGAAGCAGGCGGAGAACAAACCTCGGGGGGCGCCGAAACCGCCGGGGGCGCAGAACAGGCTGGCGGCGCCGAGACCTCCGGCGGAAGCCCGGGCAACGGCGGCGGACCCAGCAATTGCACGATCCCCGCGCCGTCCAATACGCCCATCGGCTACGGCGCAAGGACGACCGGCGGTGGTAACGCGACTCCGGTCACGGTGAGCAGCTTCGACGAGGCCGTTGCGGCCTTGGACAACTACCGCGACGCCTTCGGGGATGGAACGGCCAACGCCCTGGTGGTCCGTTACACCGGCACCTTCGACTACGGGACCATCACCGATGTTTGCGCACAGCACAGCAAGGACGCGCAGATCCTCTACATCAAGGAGGTGGAGAACGTCACCTTCGAGGGGGCTCCGGGCTCCAGCGCCAATTTCGGGATCAAGGTCAATCGCGCCAAGAACGTGATCATCCGCAACATGACCATGGGGCTATTGCCTGGCGGTGGCGACTCCGACGCCATCACCCTGGAGGGTAACGGCACCAACGGTGATGTCGAGAATATCTGGGTCGATCACAACGACCTATTCAGCTCGACCAAGGACGACTGCGACGGAGCTGGGGATACGGAGTTCGATGGGCTCATCGACATCAAGAAGGGGGCTCGCTACATCACCATCTCGCACAACTACCTGCACGATCACCAGAAGACGGGCCTGCTGGGCTCCAGCGACGACGAAAACACGGAGCGTTACGTCACCTTCCACCATAACTGGTATCAGAACGTGGTCTCCCGAACGCCGCTGCAGCGCTTCGGCTACACGCATCTGTTCAACAATTACTATAACCAGATCACCAGCAGTGGCATCAACGTGCGCATGGGTGGCGTGGCCCTCATCGAGAAGAACTACTTCGAGAACGCCATGAACCCAGTCACCTCGCGTTATAGTGAAGAGGCAGGTTTCTGGGATCTGCGCGACAACTACGTGGGCGAGGGGATCACCTGGAACACGGAAGAGGACACGCTGGCCAACGCGGACACCTGGGAAACCACCCGAGAATTTCCGGCAAGCGAGCTTGACTACTCGTACACGCCCGATCCGGCCGAATGCGTCAAAGAGATCGTGATGGCCACGGCGGGGGCCAATCTGTAGGTTCCCCTGGACCAACCGAGCCCGGTGGGCCACGCTTTCGTGGTCCCGTATGGCTCACTTCCACTTGACATCCGCCTACCTCCGGGTCGGCGTCATCGTCCTGCTTCTCGGTTGCTCCAGCGAATCGAACGCGCCCGATCCGGATGCCAGTGAGACCGGCGGAGTCAGCGTGGTGGGCGGCTCCGCGAACTCGGGTGGCACTGTCGGTTCCGGTGGCGCTCCCGGTCAGGGTGGAACCGTTGGACCAGGCGGGACCGTCGGCTCCGGTGGCGCCCCAGTTCAGGGCGGAGCTGTCGGGTTGGGCGGCGCCGTTGGTTCGGGCGGGGCGATTGGTTCTGGTGGCGCCGTCGGGCAAGGGGGAGCCGTTGGTCAGGGGGGAGCCGTTGGCTCGGGCGGCGCTGTCGGCCAAGGTGGAGCCGTTGGTTCGGGGGGCGAAGTCGGGTCCGGTGGGGAGCTCGGTTTGGGCGGCGCAATTGGCACGGGGGGCGAAGTCGCCGCTGGCGGCGCGGGTGAGCCGGGTTCCGGTGGGGAGCTCGGTTTGGGGGGCGAAGTCGGTGCTGGCGGCAGCGCGGGCGAAGTCGGTTTCGGCGGAGCTGCGGGCGAAGGGGAGCCAGGCCTGTACTGGGTGGGGCGCGTGGACCAGAGGGATCCCTCGGATGTGCGCTGTGCCTGGTCCGGCTGTGGTGTCATCGCGCGATTCGAGGGTTCGAGCGTTAGCCTCGATCTGGGCGACACGCAACAGTACACGGTCGTGCTCGACGGCACCGTGCAGCCCACGCTCGAGGCGGTCTCGGGAGTCAATCCGTTGGCAGAGGGGATGGCAGCGGGACCCCACGTCGTGGAGATCTACCGGCGCACCGAGGCTCAACAGGGGGTGTCCCATTTCCGCGGCTTCGATTTCGGGGGGGGGAGCCTGTTGGCTCCACCGCCCGCCCCCACGCGACGCCTGGAGATCGTCGGGGATTCCATCACCTGCGGCTACGGTAACGAGGGCCCGGACCGGAACTGTGGTTTCACCCCCGAAACCGAGAACCACTACCTGACCTACGGCGCCATCGCGGCTCGCAATCTGAACGCCGAACTCTCCACCATCGCCTGGTCGGGCAAGGGGGTCGTCTGCAACTACGGGGATGACACCAACAGCTGCCAAAATCCCATGCCCCAGTATTACGACCTCATCCTGACAGACGATCCAGCCAGTACTTGGGATTTCTCGAGTTGGCAAGCCGATGCGGTCGTGATCAACCTGGGCACCAACGATTTCAGCACCAGCTCCGACCCCAGCCAGACCGACTTCGAGAGTGCCTATCGGGCGCTGCTCGAGAGCATCCGTGCCCACTACCCCAATGCCTTGATTCTCTGCACCAATGGCCCTATGTTGAGCGGCGCGGATCTCGACACCGTGCGAAGCTACATCGACAACGTCGTGGCTGCCATGAACGCCGCGGGAGACGCCAACGTGGTCTCCTTCGAGATCGAGCCCAGCGATGGCTCGGATGACTACGGCTGTGACTGGCACCCCAATCTCATCACCCATCAGAAAATGGCGGAGCATCTGGAGACCGTGCTGAGGGACGCCCTGGGATGGTGAGTGACCGATGCCTGCAAGCCTGGTCCTTCAACAGTTGTTGGCGTCACCACCGCCGCGCAAGACGTCAGTCGTGTTCGACATCGACAACACGGTTGCCGACACCCGGTATCGCACCCTGGCCGTGGCCCGAGCCTTCGACGAGCTCTGCCAATCGGCGCATTTCCGTGGCTTGACCCTGGATTGCATCGGTCTGGACGGCGAAACCACGGCGCGCCGCCTGGGCACCACCCCCGAGGTAGCAGAGGCCTTCCAGGCCTTCTGGCAGAGCAACGAAGGCTTCTGGAATGGCTCCCGGTTCGCGTGCGACCGGGTGTTGGAACCGGTTGCCACGCTGGCGCAATTGGCCCAACTGAATGGATTCGATGTCGTCTGGCTCACGGGGCGCATCCAGGCGCTCCATGCTCCCACCCTTCAGTGGTTTCGGGAACACGACTTGCCGGAGGGTACGCTCGTGTGCAAGCCCGGGCTCTCGGTTCGTACCACTCCATTCAAGGTGGAGTACCTGGCCAACTGCTCGGCAACCGGAAGCGTCGCGTTCTTCATGACCGAGAGCACGGGCGATATCGCTGCCGTTCAGGCCACGTTGCCCGCAATACGCTGCGTCCTGGTCGACTTCCCCGATCCGGAACCGATCCCGATCCGCCCCGATACGCTTCGACTGCGGCTCGACCCGCCGCGACATTGACCCCGTTGACACCCGGGTTGCGGCGTGATGGGCTACCAAGCTCGAAGCTGCGCGAAGGAGCGACAACATGAAGAACGAGCTCGCCACATCGGTCCTGGCTCTGGCAATGGCGGTCGGGTGTGGTTCCCGCTTGGTTGCCGACGCCGCTTATGCGGGCGACCTCGGCGAGGTAAAATCCCTGGTCAATGCCAGGGCCGATCTGGACCAGCCCCAAGAGAGTGGCTGGACCGCAGTAATGTGGGCGGCCGCCAAGGGTCGCTACGACATCGCGGAGTACCTGCTTGCCAACGGCGCCAATCCGAACAAGGCCGATGCCAAGGGGACGACGGCTCTTCATCTTGCCTCGAACCAGGCCACCAGTCAGGTCGAGATCGTGCGGCTCCTATTGGCCCACAAGGCCGCCGTGAATGCCAAGGACCAGGACGGTAACACTCCCCTGCTCTTGGCCCAGAACCCTGCCATCATCGAGGCGCTGGTGGGTGCTGGTGCAGACGTCAACGCGGCCAACAAGGAGGGGCTGACCGCCCTTTTCGCCGCCAGTGAAGGGGGACAGATCCCCATCGTGAAGCTCTTGTTGTCCAAGGGGGCGAAAGCCAACGTCAAGACGGCGGGGATGACGCCGCTCATGGCATTGTGCAACCTGACCAAGCTGGGGGCTCGCATCACTGAACAAGCCAAGAGAACGCCGTGGAATGCGCTCACCGCGGAGCAGAAAGAGACGGCCTTTGCCGCCCTGGCCAGGGTGGAGATGGACGAGTACCAGGGCGCAGTTGGAGCCATGCTGAACGCCCAGAGCGACGTCAACGCAACCGACAGCCAGGGGCAGACCGCTCTGCACTGGGCGGTGGCCAATCTGACCGGGGAATGGTTGAAGATCGGTGGCGCACGAGCGCTGGTGCGCCTTAAAAGTTACGATCCCGTGCTATCCGAGTTCAGCAAACGGCTGCTCGGGATGCTGGTCGACGCGGGAGCCTCGCCCAAGGCCCTTACCGCCAAGAAGCGGGGGCCGCGCGGGTTGCTTGCCGAAATCCGAGCGGGCATCAAGCTGGACCGCCCTGCGCTGGTCCCCATCGCCCAATACTGGGAAGACATGGATCGCTTCCTGGCGGAGCGCGGCGCAGAGTAGGTTCCTTGGGAGTGGCCATTGGCTGGCCATGGCCAGCTGCCGCCAGTCGGTTCCCACCATTCTTGGCCGTTTCTTGTCGGTCCATCGCAGGCACGCCCCTTGCTCGGTCACGCCTCGGCATGGCCACCGACAGCCCCCACGACAAGCTCTTCCAGGAGGCCTTCTCCGAGCCCCAAGCCATCGTCGCGGAGCTCAGGAGCGTTCTCCCGCCGGCCATCGCGGCTCACCTCGATCTATCCACCCTTGTCCCAGTTCCTGGCTCCTTCATCGACCAGGAGCTCCGACGCTCCCTGTCCGATCTCCTCTTCTCCGTCCGTTTCGACAGCGTCCCTTCCTATCTCTACGTCCTCTTCGAGCACAAGAGCGAGGTCGACCGTTGGATCACCTTCCAGATCCTCAGATACATGGTCCGCATCTGGGAACGCGAGCTCGCCAAATCTCCCCCTCCCTCCCTTCTGCCCCTCATCATCCCCATCCTCGTCCATCACGGTCCCTCCGGCTGGACCGCTCCCCTCGCCTTCCACTGCCTTTTCGACCCTGCCGTCATCGCCGAACCCGAGCTCAAGAGCCTCGTCCCCGACTTCACCCCGCTGCTCGACGATCTCAGCCACAAGTCCGATGAAGAGCTCCGCGCAAGAGTCCTCGGCGCCTTCCCACTGCTGGCACTGCTGCTGCTCCGGGACGCACGCAGCATCACGCCAGAGAAGCTCCTCGGCTCGCTCCTCGACTGGGCCGATCTCTTCCGTTCCCTGGTCGAAGCCCCGGACGGCCAGCGTGCGCTCTCCCTGCTTTTCAGCTATCTTGCCAGGGTTGCGCCCGAGCTCAGCCTCGGCCAAGCTCTTGGTATCGTTAGAAAAGCCATTCCCGAGACGGAGGACGTCGTGGCAACTCTCGCAGAGACTCTCCTCGAACAGGGCAGGAAGGAAGGACTCACCAAGGGGATCGCTCAGGGGCTCACCCAGGGCCGCCACGAGGGCCGCCACGAGGGCCAGCGTGAGGTCCTGCGGCGCCAGCTGGAGCGAAGGTTTGGAAACCTCGACGCCGCTGTCGTCAAGCGCCTGGATGCGGCCGATGAAGCTGCGCTCTTGCGTTACGCCGAGCGTGTCATGTCCGCTAGCGCGCTCACGGAAGTGTTCGAGGACTGACGGCATCGGGGCTTGGTGGGGTACCGGTACGGGGTGGCCATTGGCCAGGCCACCGCCTGGCCATGGCCAGCTGCCGCCAGTCGGTTTCCACCATTCTTGGCCGTTTCTTGTCGGTCCATCGCAGGCACGCCCCTTGCTCGGTCACGCCTCGGCATGGCCACCGACAGCCCCCACGACAAGCTCTTCCAGGAGGCCTTCTCCGAGCCCCAAGCCATCGTCGCGGAGCTCAGGAGCGTTCTCCCGCCGGCCATCGCGGCTCACCTCGATCTATCCACCCTTGTCCCAGTTCCTGGCTCCTTCATCGACCAGGAGCTCCGACGCTCCCTGTCCGATCTCCTCTTCTCCGTCCGTTTCGACAGCGTCCCTTCCTATCTCTACGTCCTCTTCGAGCACAAGAGCGAGGTCGACCGTTGGATCACCTTCCAGATCCTCAGATACATGGTCCGCATCTGGGAACGCGAGCTCGCCAAATCTCCCCCTCCCTCCCTTCTGCCCCTCATCATCCCCATCCTCGTCCATCACGGTCCCTCCGGCTGGACCGCTCCCCTCGCCTTCCACTGCCTTTTCGACGAAACCGTTGTCGCGGAGCCCGAGCTCCAGAAGCTCATCCCCGACTTCACCCCGCTGCTCGACGACCTCAGCCACAAGTCCGATGAAGAGCTCCGCGCAAGAGCCCTCGGTGCCTTCCCACTGCTGGCCCTGCTGCTGCTCCGGGATGCCCGCAGCATCACTCCGGAAAAGCTCCTCTCTTCCCTGCTCCACTGGGCCGATCTCTTTCGCTCCCTGGTCGAGGCCCCGGACGGCCAGCGTGCGCTCTCCCTCCTTTTCAGCTATCTTGCCAGGGTCGCCCCGGAGCTCAGCCTGGGGCAAGCCCTCGGTATCGTTAGAAAGGCCATTCCCGAGACGGAGGACGTCGTGGCAACGCTGGCAGAAAGTCTCCTCGAACAGGGCAGGAACGAAGGACTCACCAAGGGCATCGCTCGGGGCCAGCGCGGTCTGCTGTTGCGCCTGCTGGAGCGAAAGTTTGGTTGCGTCGACACCAGTGTCATCAAGCGCCTGGATGCCGCGGATGAAGCTACGCTCCTGAGCTACGCCGAGCGTGTCATCTCCGCTAGCGCGCTTGCGGAAGTGTTCGAGGACTGACGGGGCCTACAGCTCGACTCTCACCTCACCGCTGAACACCAGTTGGGGATCGCCCCTCTCCTTCAGGGTTGAAGCCAAGGTCGCGATGGTCCGCGGGACTTGTCCCTCGAAGACCGCGGCGCCGTTGGCCGTAACGCTGACCGGCTGGGACAGATCCAGCATTCGGTCGGAGAGGCGCAACTTCAGGCTGGAAAGGCCCGTGGTTTCGAGATCGATGGATTGGCCCGACCGGGTGGCGCGCACCTCGGTCTGGGCCACGGCCTCGGCTTCGTCCACGGCCAGCCAGTAGAAGCTCAAGTGAGGAACGTCATCCTGGTACCAGACGATGGTCTCGGGGATTGGGTTTCGGGTGAACTCGGCCATCCAGGGCACCGCCACGGCGTCCTCTAGATCCATCCAGTGCGGCTTGTCGGCGTGGACTTGTACCACGTGGGGGTAGCCACCGGGATCGGCTGTCTCCAATTCGTCGAGTTGGTCCGACCACTCCTGGGCCACCAGGTTCCGGTCGTAAGCGGTGTCGAGCCCACCCACGTGGATGGTGAAGCCGATGTTGCGCAGGCTGTAGGGCTGGGCGTCGTTGGGGTGTCCCGCCATCGCAGCGGCGGCTGCCCAGTGATCGGCCATGCGCGGACCGAGCTGATACACCCCGTCTCCACCCGCTGAATAGCCCATCACGTAGATCCGGTCTGGATTCACGTCCTCCAGCACGACAAGGTTCGCGATCAGTCGCTCGAAGAGGGGATCGATATGGGCCTCGTGCCACAGATTCCAGGTGTCGGTGGGGGCGCGTGGGCAGAGATAGATCCCCTCATCCGGCTGGTAGAGCGTCATCTGGTTTTGCCACTGCTCGTCGTTGACGCTCGGTTCGGCGTTACCGCCGCCATGCAGGGAGATGAAGAGGCTGCGCCCCGAATCGGGCTTGTCACCAAAGATGGTGAAATCGTAACGCAGCGTGTGTTCGCCGAGGGTGATGGCTTTGCCATCATGCTCGGCTTGCCGGGTCTCGCGGATGAACGTCGCGTGATCCTCCCACAACAGGGAACCGCAAGCCTCGGCCTGTTCGGCAGACAGCGGAACATCGGCGAAGGACTCGTCCGCGATGGCCCCCCGCTCTTCCCGCGGTACCTCCAGATACGTCCCGAGCTCGGCACAGGGGTCAGCTGGAGCGCCCGCTTCCCCACTGGAACCACCCGAACTCGCCCCCGCAACCGAACCGGAGCTCCCCGCCTCCCCAGCAGAAGGAATTGCTCCGCCCGCCGACGGCGCCCCACCGTTCGAGATGACACCACCGGTTGATGGAGTGTTTCCACCGAACGAAGGGGTTCCCCCGTCGGAGACGGCTCCGCCCGACGACGGCATTCCGCCATTGGCAATGGCACCACCCGTGGCGGGTAGTCCCCCGTTGGAGATGGTGCCCCCTACGCCCACACCACCCGTCGCTCCGTCAGAACTCCCACCCTGAGCCGGGACGGCAGAGCCTCCACTACTCGGCGGTTGGCCCCCCAGCGGGCTGCCACCAACCTGGGATTCTGCACCGCCCTGTGGAGCACCACCGACGAGTGATGAGCCGTTCCCCGCTTCCCCTTCGGCGCGGGGTCCCGCCTCCTCGTTCCCCGAGCAGGACATGAGCCAGAGCGCTGCGCATAGGGCGGTTGTGCGCGTCATCAGGAGCAGCATAGCACGCCGCTCACGGCGAGGCGTCGACGTACACGACGGCGCATCGGCCTTGTTTGCAGACGGCTGCGCTGTCGGGCGGCGCCATGCAGCTGTCCGTGCAGATGAGCTCCGCCTTCCTTGCTGCCTCCAACTCCTCGGGAGTGGGGCCCCATTCCTTCTCGGCTTCGGCTTGGAACCGTCGATTGATACCGCGCAGCTCTCCGAAATCACAGCAGTGACCGGGCTCGATGCGGAAAAGCGTGCAGTCGTCGTTCGACGCGCAGCTCATCCACTCGGGGTGCTCGGTGCGGGCTTGGGGGGCGGATGCCGGCGGCGCCGCGCCGCAACCGCAGGCGAGCAGAAGCGCACTGCAACCGAGGAACCGCCGTCGGGCCATGCCCCGAGGGTACGCCCGAATCGCGAAATCTCCGTTACTGCGCCGCGCCGGCCAAAAAGCCAAGCCGCCCAGCCAGAGCGGATGCTACGAGGGAGCCTGATTGTCCCTCCCCGACTCCGAACCCCGCGCCATGTGTTGGCGCTGTCACAGGCCCAAGAGCTGCTGCTACTGCGCGCATCTGGCCACACTTCCGACGCGCACCAAGGTGGTGCTCCTGCAGCACCCGCGGGAACGGCACATGCCCATCGGGACGGCGCACATGGCCAGCCTGTGTCTGCCCAACTCCACGCTGCTCTGGGGCGCCGAGTGGCAGGAGCGCGAGGACCTCCGTCGTCTACTCGGTGAGGCCGGTGGTACTGCGATGCTGCTCTATCCGGGCGAAGAGGCGACGGATCTCGCTGCGCTCCCCGTGAACCATCCTCTGACGCTGGTGGTCGTGGATGGCACCTGGGCCAACACCAAGAAGATGGTGAACCAGAACCCGGTCCTGGCCAGCCTTCCGCGTCTGGCCTTCACGCCCAGCCAGCCCAGCGAGTACCGGATCCGGCGGGAACCCAAGGCGCACTGTGTATCCACCATCGAAGCCTTGGCCATCGTCCTCGGCGCTCTGGAAGGGGAACCCGAACGCTTCCGGTCCCTCTTGGTCCCTTTCCGCGAGATGGTCGATCGGCAGCTCGAATTGAAGGCCGCTCGTGACGCCGCGCCCAAGCCGCGCAAGAAGAAGCCAAGGCCCAGGCTTCACTCCCCGATCCCCAAAGAGCTGCTGGACCGCCCCCAAGACATCCTGTGCGTGGTGGGCGAAGCCAATGCCTGGCCCTGGCGCTCCGGGGAGCGTCACGACAGATACCCAGACGAATTGGTACACTGGGTCGCAGTTCGCCCCGGAACTGGCGAGCTCTTCGAGTGTCGGATTGCGCCCAGGCATCCTCTGGCTCCCAACACGCCGTGTTACGTCGAGCTCAGCCCCGAGCAGCTGCACGGCGGGGTTTCGGTCGCGGAGTTCGAGCAGCGCTGGCAGAGCTTCCTTCGCGAGAGGGATATCCTGTGTTCCTGGGGCTGTTACGCCACCGCGCTGTTCTCGGAGCTTGGGGCAAAGTTCCCGTCTTTGTGCTTCGATCTGCGGGCCATCGTGAAGGATGCGCTCAAGCGCAACATCGGCACCGTGGAACATTTCCTGGAAGGACTGGACGCAACTCCAGTCGCCCCACTCACCATCGGTCGCGCCGGGCGGCGGCTGGCGCAGCTGGGGATCATTGCGCAGCGTTTCTCTCGGACACATCCTCACCAATGGTCGAACGAACCGCGACCGGCTTGAACGGGCGTTCTGGCTTTATGGTCGAGTTCACGCCGCGGTGGCCCGGTCCGCGTTGGACTCCGGCTGCCGGGACGAAGCGTCAAAAAGGCAACGGTCAGCAGTGAATTGGCGCGTTTGGGGCCTGGTCTGTCAATCGGACCACGCCTGAGCCTGGGCGCCGCTGGCGCCTCGTGAAAGGCCCTTGGTAACGAAAGGATCTGGGGGTAGATTGACCCGCTTGAATAGTCGCGGCCCCGGGGGGTCGCCGGTTCGCTTGATGCGAAACGATGCGAAACAAGTCGAGACAACCTCGCGGAGGATCAATCATGAGACATCTGATTCTTGGTACTGTGGCCCTAACTTGTGCGGTGGCGTTTGCAGCTTGTTCGAAGAGCGAGGACGACGCCGACAATGGGGACGACAACTACGCCGGCGATGCCGGCAGTGACACCAACCAGGCTGGTGCCGAGGAAGGTGGGAGCGGTTCGGGTACGGCGGGGCAAGAAGAAGGTGGCGGTGGTTCGGGCGTCGCGGGACAAGAAGAGGGTGGCGGCGGTTCGGGCGTCGCGGGACAAGAAGAGGGTGGCGGCGGTTCGGGCGTCGCGGGACAAGAAGAGGGCGGCGGTGGTTCTGGAACCGCCGGGACGGGAGAAGCTGGTGGTGGTGCCGCCAACGCGGGCACTGCCGGGATGGAGGAAACGGGTGGTACTGCCGGCACCGCAGGCGATGCGGGAGTCGCTGGTCAGGCCAACCTCGGCGATGACTGCTCCGACAGCCGACCCTGCGCGGGCCTGTTGTCGTGCCAGGACGGAACCTGCGTCGCCGTCCTCGGTGGTGAAGGCGCCCAGTGCGACGACATCGTGGGCTGTGCCGGTCTGCTCGTCTGCAGCGATGAAGGCGTCTGCGAGGTCGTTCACGGCGGAGAGGGTGCTGACTGTGATGACGTCTCGACTTGCTCGGGATTGCTGACCTGTCAGGACGGCACCTGCGTGGCCGTGCCGGTGGAGTTGGGCGGAGCCTGTGACGAGACCGTCGGGTGTGCCGGGCTTTTCACCTGCGTCGACGGGACCTGTGCGATCGTCCCGGCGGGCGAGGGCGGGGCTTGCGATGCCACCGTCACCTGCGCGGGCCTGTTGACCTGCCAGGATGGAGCCTGCGTGGCCATCCCGGCGGAGTTGGGCGGAGCCTGTGACGAGACCGTAGAGTGCACTGGGCTTCTGTCCTGCGTCGATGGCACTTGCGCGAACGTCCCGGGGGGAGTGGCTGATCCCTGCGACGAGACCGTGCTTTGTGCTGGAGCACTGGCATGCCTGGAAGGCGTCTGCACGGCCATCCCCGGCGACGTCGGCGAGACCTGCGACGACCTGGTCCCCTGCAAAGAAGGAGAAGGCCTCGCCTGCTTCGAAGGGATCTGCATCCATCAGGGTGCCCTCACCATCAGCCTGGCTTGGGCCGACTCGGCAGCGGACCTCGACATCATAGTGGAAACGCCGGGCTCCGGGGGGACGATCAGCCTGGAGAACCCCAGCGCGGGCGGAGGGCTCCTCGATGTCGACGATTGCGCCTACTTCGGGAAGGTTCCGACCTACCACTGCACGGATCCCGCAGCGACCCACGTGGAGAGCGTGTACTTCGAGGATCCGGACAATGGGGCGTACCGGGTCACGGTGCTGAACTACAATAGCGATGCAAGTCCCGTGGCTTACACACTCACCATCACCAATGAAAACGCGACGCCCGAGGTCCACAATGGCGAGCTCGCTAGCGAGGCAACCAGCGAGCCAGTCCAGTTCACGTACTAGGTAGACGCTAGTAGGCTCACCTACGCGGTTCGGCGCGCGATTCCTTGGGCAAGTCCCCTCGGGTCGCGCGCCGAGTCGTATCTGGAGTCGATATGGCGGGCACGGGGTCCAAGGGGCGTTTTGGGAGCGCAGCGTGGCTCTGAATCCGGTGACTAGAACACGTAGTACGCCCCCAAGCCGAAGCCCACGGCGTAGCTCTCGTCACGCCCGACCCGGAGATTGAACGTGGGAACGTCGATGTTGGCGAGCAGGCCGATCCGGGAGTTGTTCAGGCGCGACCCCTCGATCCCAACCAGAGCCCGACCCAACAATCCGGAGCCCGTCTTGCGGGGTTCTTCCCCGTAGCCGTCATAGTTGTCTTGCTGGTACGAGCTGGACAGGCCGATCGATTCAATCCCGAGACCCGCTCCCACGAAGGGAGCGAACGAGCCGTCCGTCAGGTAATACCGACCCGTCACGGCGAGGCCCACCGACTGCACATCGCCAACGGTGGCGCGAAAGGTCAGGTCACCACCGTAGGTCTCGGTGTTCCACACCAACGCCATGTCGATGCCGGCTCCCACGTCCGCCGACTCGGACGTCCCTACACCGGCAATGCCGATGGCAAACTGCGGGTAGTTGCTGCGACGCCGCATGGGCGTGGTTTCCCCCGCGGTCAGGTTGCCCGGTTTGGCCGTGTCCTCGACGTTCGTCTGCAGGCGTACCGCCTCCGCCAACCGTTTCGCCGCCACCGGCGCGTCGTCCATGCTCGAAAGCGACAGGGATTCCCGTCCATGCCGCGTCCCCAGCGGTTGCTCTTTGAGCACCTCCACCAGGAAGGAGTTGCCCAGCCTGCGCACGTTGATCCGGTAGATGGGCGCCGAGGAATCAGCCACGTCTTTCGCCATGGGAACGGTGCGCTCCCTGAGCTCGGTGCAGACCAGATCGGCCACGGTGGTGGCCTCGGCCAGATCCACTCCATCCCTTCGATACAGGCAGCAGGGTCCCGTCAAGGGGGCGGGTTGGTCCAGAACGTTGGACACCGGCCGATCGGAGGACGAAGCCGCTGGCGCCTCGGGCGCTTGCGAAGACGAATCGGGCTCGACCGCTGCTCGTACCTGAACAGGCGATGGGGGCTGGGCCGTTGCAGGGGTCTCGGCCACAGGTTGCGGATTGGTTTGGGTCGTCGCAGCTGGAGCGGCGGGGGGCGCCTCGGTGGGCGGCGGGTTGGGTTGGCCCAGGACCGGCATGGCAACGAGCAGGGCAGCAAGTCCAAGCAAGCTCGGGTGACGCATCGGCAACCTCCAGCTCAGACGTTAGCAACTCCGATGCCAATCGGCCTCGACGGCCCCGGATGCCGCCCGGATCCCTCGAATCTGCGGGGATTCTTGATCAACCCTAGCGCGGCCCCGACGCCCTGGTCCGGCCGGGGTATGGCATTCGATTCCCACTGTCCGTGCCGTGGGTTCACGGTGGCTGCCCTCGGCGCCAGAGCCTAGGCCCGGTGGCGACGTCTGGTCATGCACTCCAGCCTGGGTTAGAACGCCGCCCAGCCATGGCCATCGAGATCCGACAGCACACTCCGGGTGAGGACGTCGAGGAGTTCATCCAGGCGGGACTCCAGATATTCCGGCACGATCCCTCCTGGGTTGCGCCGCTGCACTACGAGATGCAGGAGCGGCTCAATCCACGGAAGAACCCCCTGTTCGAACGGGCCCAGGTCACCCTGTTCACCGCCCACCGCAACGGGCACATCGTGGGGCGATGTTCGGCCACGGTCGACCGCGAATACCTCAAGCTGCACCAGGACGAGACCGGTTTTTTCGGCTTTTTCGACACCTGCCACGACGTGGAGGTGGCAGAGGCCCTGATGGACAGCGCGGCCCGATGGCTCCGTTCGCAGGGCATGAAACGCATGTTTGGCCCCATCTCGCTTTACTTCAACGACGAGGTGGGTTGCCTGATCGAGGGCTTCGAGCATCCCCCCAGCTTGATGATGGCGCATTCCCGCCGTTATCAGGCCGAGCTGATCGAGGCCTGTGGCTGCGAGAAGGAGAAGGATCTGTGGTGTTGGCGGTACGATGGCACGCTGCCCTTCCCCAAGCGCGTGTTGAAGGCCTGGGAAGACGTCAAGAAGCTCCCCGAGGTCAGGCTGCGCAGCGTGAACATGAAGCAGCTGGACGTCGAGATCAACAACGTGATGGAGATCTACAACGACGCCTGGGAGGGCAAATGGGGCATGGTGCCCGCTCTGCCCGCGGAAACCGCCAAGGTGGTCCGGGATCTCCGGCTGATCCTGGATCCGGACGTTGCGTTCATGGCGGAGGTGGACGGCAAAGCGGCGGGCATGTGCATCATGCTGCCCAACATGAACGAGGCCCTGCAAGGTCTGGGCGGCAATCTGTTCAATTACGGATTGCCCATCGGCGCAGCCCGGCTCTTGTGGCGCATGAAGGTGCGTCACCCCCAGTCGACTCGTCTGATGATGTTCGGGCTACGCAATTCAATCCGCCAGAACATCAAGCGCTATGGGGGGCTGTCCGCGGCCATGTACGTGGAGGTCGCCAAGCGCGGCCTCGCCAAGGGCTACCAGTGGGGCGAGCTCTCCTGGACGCGCGAGGATGACGCCCCCATCAACCTCGGGATAAAATCCATGGGCGCGCACGTGTACAAGAAGTACCGGGTGTACAAGAAGGCACTGTAACGGCAGTCAACGGTCCGG
Source organism: uncultured Polyangiaceae bacterium (assembly GCA_964648165.1). Taxonomy (GTDB): domain Bacteria; phylum Myxococcota_A; class Polyangia; order Polyangiales; family Polyangiaceae; genus FEN-1139. The sequence goes on from CAZYKT010000064.1 coordinate 18,276, forward strand.
GGCAGCGGTGATGTCCCACAGGGGACCGATTTCGATGGCAACTGCCTCGAAGGGCGGGATCCGTTGTTGCCCCGTTCCGCCGAACGTGCCCGCCACCAACCAGCCCTGCTCGGTACGATTCAGGACCTCGATCGTGCGCAGAGCCGGATCAACGAACCACAGCCACGGGATCCTTTCTGCATGGTAGCTATCCTGTTTTCGGGTGCGGTCGAGAATCGCGGTTGACGGCGACAGGACCTCGCACACCCAGTCGGGAGCGATTTCGAACCAGGCAGTGGTGGGCAGAGCGGGCATGCGTTCACGGCGCCACCCAGCCAGATCTGGTACCATGATCTGCGCGCCGAGATGAAGCTCGGGTTCGTCCAGAATGACCCAGCCACCCGGACCACCCCGGCCATGAGCAAATGGTCCGCCAATCCCGATACCCAGTGAGGAACTAGCCAAAGCGTGGGCAGGAGCTGGTCGCGGGGAAACAATCAGTTCACCGTCCAAGATTTCACCCACGACGCCCTCCGGTAGCTCGAGGATGTCTTGGTAGGTGGCCGTTCGGCATTGCCCCATTGGGTGGGCCATGCGCGCAGTGTAGCAGCTTCAACCTGCCCGGAGTTCCAATGACTTGGCCCGGAAGTACCATGACCGGCATGTCGGTCGAAGTTTCGGTTGGTTGCTCGAGAACTTGCCGCCGGGGCACGAGGGGCGGGCGCCGGTCCCTTCCTGTGTCCCGCTACGCCATTCGCCAAGCCCAGCGCACGAGCTGCGGGCTGGAGGTCAGAAGAAGCCCGCCACTCAGGGCCAGAACACCGCTGTAGCCAATACAGCTGCATCCCAAAGCGCCGGTCAGAAAAGCTAGGGAGGCGGCGAATCCCCAGGCCGGAAGGGGACGTGGCAGTGGGCTTGCGAAACGCACCACGACGAGGGCTGCGACGACCCCACCCACCAGACAGGCCACCATGCACGAAGTAACGGCGACCCCATGCTCGCAACCAGACTGTCCCGCGTTGGCCAGATGGGTGAGCAAAAGCGGCACCATCCCGGCGACAATCCCGGGGAACGTCGCCTTCTCCGCCATTTGGCCGCGCCACAGATAGACCAACCCCAAAAGGCCCAAGCTCCCGGCTGCGAACTGGTCGAAACTGCGACCCGGTCCGAACCAGTACGCCAACAGTGCCAAACCCAGGATCGGCAGCCCGAGCCGCAGGGCGCGCAGCATCCGGCCCATCTCGTAGAAACGGCGCAGGCGACGTTCCAAGGTGTTGGGCTCAAGTGTCACGAAGGTTCCTCCACAGATGGCGCAGACGCTCGAGCGCGCGCTGCTTGCGCTTGCGGAACGTCGGATCCTGCGTGCTCTCGGTCAGCAACCATTCGGCCAGAGTGCGTCGGTCGAGCTCGGGGAGTTGCTCCAGAGCCGCGGCCAGCGCCCGTTCCAGATCCCGTCGCTCCAGCTCCCCCTCCGGGCTGGTCGCCGCGCCCACCGGCTCGTGCTCGAGCGGGGTCGAGCGCCGCCGAAGGTTCTGACGTTTGATGGTCTTGCATTCCCACAGGGCAATCCCCAAGGCGTAGCCGACCGCGGAACGGGATGAATCGTAGTCAGCAGCCCGAAAGAACAGCTTCTCGAGCGTCCGCTGCGCGGCGTCCTGGGCGTCCGCGTGGTGGTCGAGGATGCGCAAACAGAAGCGCTCCACGATGGGCTGGAGCGTCCGAAAGACGGAAGAGAAGGCACTCCGATCCCCTGTTGCCAGGCGGTGGAACTCTTGGTCGAGCTCCTGCTCGGAGTGCCTCTCCATCAGGGGTCAGTGGTTGCAGTTGCACTTGGCCCCGCAGGGACAAGGGGTCTTGGTGCAACCACAAGAGTTCGTTGTCTGGTAAGCGGTGTAGGCAGTCGCGGGGACCAGTACCAGGGCGGCGGCGATGGCAATCTTCTTCCAGAGCGTCATGGGTTCCTCGTCTTGGTTCATGGGGCCAACAGCGGCCCATCAACAGCCCTAGGCACGAAGAACGCCGGCCGTGACACCCAGCTGAGTGATTTCTCGGGGGGCGGCTAGATCTCCTCGGGGGGCGGCCGACCCCAGCCGAGGGATTTCTCGGGGGGCGCATCAGAGGCAGGGACCGGAAGGGGCGTGGTCAGAGGGGCGACCGGAAAAGGGTCGCGAGTCCCCGCGGACGCTTTGTATGCGAAGTAATGTCCGGGGAACGGAGAGGGCCCGCCGTGCCCAAACCCCTTCGGTCGCACCAAGCCCACAGACTTCGGACGCGATTCGCAGAGACAACTGGCCATCCGCGAACCAGGTTGGCCCTCTTGGTCGCCTCCACGTGCTGGCGAGTCCGCTTGAGGATGTTGGGATCGTTGGCCTGGCTACCGGCAAAATCCAAGAGTGGACCGCCGACGTGCAATAACGACGTTGCTGCGCCGCACCAACACCAACCAGCAACCAAGATGCCATTTCAACGCCATTACGACCGAGGAACCGGACGTTCCGCATCGATGCCTTTTCTTACATGTGCGCACAGTCCGCGCAGGCAATGCGGCAGCCCCCGCATGCAACAACTCCGCTCGGAGCATCTGCTGCTGGACCAATGCGTGGCGCGGATCGTGGGATATCGGGAAGGGTTGACGGGCAAGCCGCGCCGAGCGTAGACTGTTTGGTCAGTTTCCCGGGATGGGACGCCGCGGTTTGGGCATCGTCATCCTTCGCCCGTTCCGGATACTCGGAGGTTCACATGGCTCCGCGCAAACACTGGTTCTGGTTGGGATGGACGGTGGTGGTACTCGGCTGTGGCGGTTCTGACACCGACAACCAACGTGCCGTCTGCAACCCCGGTGACACGCGCGAATGCGTGGGCCCCGGCGCCTGTCCCGGGGGACAGGAGTGTCTGAAGGACGGCTCGGGCTACGGCGAGTGTGATTGCGGCGATGGGGAGGAATGGGAAGAATCATCGAGCTGGGGTGGCTACTTCCAGAGTGGTTGGGGCGGCGCAGAAACGGCCGGTGACGAGAACGGCGGGGCCGGCCGCGGCGAACTGGGCAGCGGCGGGACCGATCAGGGTGGCGAAGGGCAAGCGGGTCGTGTCATTGGGCAGGGTGGCCATCTCGTCGAAGTGGGAGGCGTCGAGGTCACACCCTTTGGTGGATTCTCCAACCGGGGCGGCGCGAGCGGAGCTTCCGTCGGGCAGGGTGGCCTAGGCCTGGGCGGCCTAGGTAATGGCGGCTTTGTGTTCGAGGCAGGCGGCGCTCCGATTGGGCAGGGCGGCGCGAACGTCGGGCAGGGGGGTGGCATCGTCGGGCAGGGGGGCGGAATTCCGGTCGCGGGCATGGGCACCGCTGGGGCGGACACCTGCGCAACGGACGTCGTTCCCGCCGTCCCGACGCCGCTCAATCTGGTGGTGGCGCTGGACGTATCGAGCAGCATGGGCTGCGATCCGGACGAGACCTCGCCCGCGCATTGCACGGCACAGTGGCGCCTGGACAATTGGACGGTTCGCTGGGTGCCGGTCACCAATGCCCTGCGCGGCTTCTTCGGTGGCTTCGTGGGACAGCCCCAGGGTGCGGGGATCGGAGTCACGTTGATCCTGTTCCCCCGTGGAAACAACGCCGCGGAGGCCTGTGCGTACAACTACCAGAACCCCACGGTCGCACGGACGTTCCTCGATCACCCTGAAGCTCTCTTGGCAGCACTGGATGAGAAACCGCCGCAGGGTGGGACCCCCACCCTGCCCGCCCTGTACGGTGCGCATCGTCTTGCCGAGCGGCAGTTGCTCGAGGATCCCTTCTCGAGGGCCGCGGTCATCTTGGTGACCGACGGACAGCCCTTCGTCTGCGCGGACGGTTCGGTGGGAGGTCCGGTGGACGCCGACACCCCCTGCCAGGAGGTCCCCGAGCACAACTTCCTGGAGTGCCAACCCGAAGGAACTGACTTCCTCAACACCGTCGATGACGTGAGCGCGGTAGCCAGTGCCGCCGCTCGGCGAGCGGAGAATCCCGTGTCGACGTACGTCGTGGGCGTGGGAACGGAGACGGGCACCCTGAGCAGCGTCGCTTCGGCGGGCGGTACGGACCTTATCTACCTGCAGGATGGCACCGAACCAACTGAAACCGAGAGTGTGATCGAGGAGAGTCTGTCGGAGTTGGCCGAAGCCAAATCCGGTTGCGATGTCAAGCTGCCCGTCCCCACCTCCGGCCAGCCCCTGCAGACGGGAATGGTCAACCTGAGACTCGTCGACACGGGCACGTACACAGTGACGCCCCTCTACCAAACATCGAGCTGCACCGAAGCCGGTTGGCAATACGACGACGAGGTCTCTCCGACCCACATCACCCTGTGCCCATCGAGCTGCGAATCGTGGCGACAGAGTCCCTCGCAGCGGCTCGAGTTCGTGCTCGGCTGTGAGACGATCGGTGTGTACTAGTAGTCGCCCGCTCAGCGCAGCCGGCGCCGATCGCGACGCGAGCCGCGATCGGGTCCTGACGCGGCTCTCGACGCCTGATTTGGGCCTGCGAAAGAGCTTGCGCGCCTGGGGCACCAACCGCGTCAACCCTTCCACACTTGGGCGGAGCTCCGGCTGGTCGAACCAGCGAAAACCGCGGTCCTGACGCGGGTGCGCTGAAGCGCTCACCGAACCACCGCTGGGTGTCGGACCAGAGCCTTTCCACCAGCCGACCCTGCCCCGGTGACGCAGCATGTCAGAGACTGCAAATGGCTTCATCGCGTGTTATCCGTCAGCCCTTGCGTCGGACTCGGAACACCGTCGCTGCACGAGTGCCCGAGCACGACTCCGGCGGATCGTTGGCCCCAGGCCAGTCGCGGCAACAAAGGAAAGCCTAGTATGAAACTCAGCTTCTCTCGAGTAGCGATTGTCAATCGCGGTGAGCCAGCCATGCGGCTGCTCCATGCGGTGCGCGAGTTGAACGAGCAGTATGGCCTGGGCCTGCGGACCATCGCCCTTTTCACTGAGCCGGATCGAGCCAGCATGTTCGTCCGGGAAGCAGACGAAGCGGTCTGCTTGGGGCCTGCCAATTTCGTCGATCCGAAGGACGGACAGCGCAAGAGCACGTACCTCGACTACGCTGCCCTCACTCGCGCGATGACGGACAGCCATGCCGATGCGGCCTGGGTGGGTTGGGGATTCGTGGCCGAGCACGCCGAGTTCGCCAGCCTGTGCAAGAAGCTGGGCGTGGTGTTCATCGGTCCCGACGCGGAGGCCATGCAGCGAGTCGGCGACAAGATCGCCTCCAAGCAACTGGCCGAAGGGGCAAAGGTTCCGGTAGCACCCTGGAGCGGCGGTCCGGTACAAACGGTCCAGGATGCCTTGTCCTGGGCCGATCGCCTGGGGCTTCCTCTCATGATCAAGGCCACCGCAGGCGGCGGAGGGCGCGGGGTGCGCCGCATCATGAAGAAGGAGGATCTGGAGGCTGCCTTCACGAGTGCTCAGTCGGAGGCCCTCAAGTTCTTCGGCAGTTCCACGGTCTTCCTGGAGAAGGCCATCGTCGGCGCCCGACACGTAGAGGTCCAGGTCTTGGCCGACCACCACGGCAACTGCTGGGCGGTAGGGGTCCGCGACTGTACCATCCAACGCCGTAACCAGAAGGTGCTGGAGGAAGCTCCCTCGCCGGTCCTGGACGAAGCTCTGCAGGAGGAGTTCCGGGCCGCGGCGGTTCGCATCACCAAGGCTGCGAACTACACCAACGCCGGGACGGTCGAATTTCTTTTCGATGCCCAGTCGCGCTCCTTTTTCTTCATGGAAATGAACACACGCCTGCAGGTGGAGCACCCGGTCACCGAGGCCACCACCGGCGTCGATCTGGTCAAGATGCAGCTGTCCATTGCCAGCGGCCATCGGCTGCAGGGTGACGCCCCGGTCACCGTGGGACATGCCATCGAGGTGCGCATCAATGCCGAGGATCCAGAGCGACAGTTCGCTCCTGCCCCGGGACGCGTCGACCTGTTGCGCCTGCCCACCGGACCGGGACTGCGTGTCGACACGGGAGTTGCCGAAGGTGACACCGTGGCCCCCGATTTCGACTCGATGATCGCCAAGCTGATCGCCCATGGCAAAACCCGAGAGGAGGCCGCCAGCCGCCTGCGGCGCGCCCTTCTGGAAAGCGCCATCGTGATCCGGGGGGGCACCTGCAACAAGGCCTTCCTTCTGGAGCTTCTGTCTCACCCCGACGTAGTGGCCAACCGTACCGACATCGGTTGGCTGGATCGGGTGCGCTCCCAGGAACAGACCGGGATCCGTCCCTTCGCGGCCATCGCCCTGCTGCAGGCGGCCCTCGACGTTTGCGGTCACGAGTTTGCCCTGGAGAAGAAGAACTTCTTCGTCTCCGCCTCCCGGGGACGGATCGCCGTGCGCACCGAGGTGGGTCGCTCGGTGGAGCTCCGCTATGCGGGGCAGAACTACAAGCTGGAGACCCGGCGACTGGGAGCCAATGCCTACCGGATCTACGTGGACGGGCAGCGACTGGATTTGACCGTCCAGCACCAGGGGAACTACGAGCGTTGGCTGACGGTGGGGGCCGAGCGCTACCGCGTGATCTCGGTAGTGGATGGGCTGCGCCATCTGGTCGAGGTCAATGGAGTACCCCACACCGTCTCGCGAGATGACGGCGGGGTGGTGCACGCGCCGTCACCCGCCGTCACGCTCTCCATCCACGTCCAACCCGGCGATCTGGTGGCCAAGGGGGCTCCCCTGGTCATGTTGGAGGCCATGAAGATGGAGATGAGCGTCGTGGCCCCCTGCGCGGGACGAGTTCGCAAGGTCATGGTGCGACCCAACGTACAAGTCGCGGCGGGCGCACCCCTGGTCCTGCTCGAGCCAGAGGGCGACAGCAAGGAGACGCAGCCCACCGAGCGAGTGGACTTCGGCCTTCCCAGTGCCGCAACGACTGCCGCCCGCGACTCGGATGCCTGCCAGAGTCATCTGTGCGAGGTCCGTCGCATATTGTTGGGCTACGATATTGACGCCAAGGAGTCCAAGAGCCTGGCGGCGGGGTGGGCTGCCGCTCGCGCCGAACGCCCCATCGATGACCAGGCCACGTGCACCAGCGAGGACGAGGTGTTGGGCATCTTCGCCGACATGGTGACCCTTTTCCACGACGAGCCGGCCAACCCGTTCGAGGCACGGATCAGCGCCGAAGAGAGCTTCCAGACGTATTTGCGTTCGGTCAATCTGGCCGGCAAGGGTCTTGCTGAACCCTTCGCGGCCAAGCTCAAGAGCGTCCTTTCGCATTATGGGGTAACCAGTCTCGACCCCACGCCGGAGCTGGACGAGGCCCTGCTCTTCACCCAGAAGGCGGAGCGGCGCATGGACGCCTGCGCCACCCATGCCTTCGCCATTCTGGACTACCGGCTGCAGAACGCCGAAGCCGTGATGGCGCGATGCACGCCAGCGTTCCGAGAGCTTCTGGATCGAATCGTCACCGCCACCCAGAACCGCTACGTACCGCTGAACGATCTGGCCCGTCAGGCTCGTTTCCGCTTCTTCGATCAGCAGCTGTTCGCGGCCGCCCAGGAGGAGGCTTACCGCCAGGTGCGAGCCACGGTCGAGCGGCTCGAAGGGATGGCCGCAGGCAAGCAGCGGGACGCCCTTCTGGCCAGTCTGGTGGACTGTCCCTACTCGTTGCAGGGACTCCTCTCCGGTACGTTCGCGGAACGCAGCAGCCTGCGCCGTATCGGCATGGAGGCGATGCTGCAGCGGTTCTTCCGGATTCGTCCGGTCCGGGAGCTTTTGGAGGTCGAATCCGAGGCACACACGGTGCTGGCAGGCTCCTTCACCGAGGCCGGTCAGAAACGCTGCGTCATCGCCACGCACGCTCACATCGCCAATCTGGAGGTTGCCATCCGCGCAGCACTGCCCATGCTTTCACGATGCGAAAAGCCCGAGCAGGCTCTGCTGGATCTGTACGCCGTGTACGAGGGCAGCGGAATGGACGTCGAGTCGATGCGGACGAACATCGCCCAGTCGCTCGAACAGAACCTGACCGCACTGGTCCCGGGCTGTGTCTGCGTATCCCTCTGTGGACGAGGCGCCGACAAGCCAGTGCGCTCGTTTACCTTCGTCCCCAATGGCGCGGGAGGGTTCCGCGAGCACGAGGTGCACCCGGGCATGCACCCAATGGTTGCCGAGCGCCTAGAGGTCTGGAGGCTCCGGAACTTCAAGACCGAGCAGATCCCCGCCAAGGAGCACACCTATCTCTTCCATGCGGTAGCCCGTGACAACCCCAAGGACGAGCGTCTGTTCGCCTTCGTCGACGTGCCGGATCTGACGCCGCGCCGGGATGCAACGGGTCAGGTGGTGGAGCTGCCGCACCTGGAGTACCTATACCTAGAAGCCATCGCCGCCATGCGTGAGTTCCAGGCACGCCGCTCGGTGCGGGACCGGCTGCAGTGGAACCGGATCATCCTGTTCTTGCGCCCGGTGGTGGAGCTGGGGAAGAGCGACATCCCACGCGTGGCCAAACGCTTGGCTCCCGCCGCCCAGAACTTGGGTCTGGAGAAGAGCGTGGTGCGCATGGTGGTGCGCGACGAGAAGACCGGGGAGCAAGCGGCGCGTGTCCTTCACATCTCCAACCGCGCCGGAACCGGTCTGCGCCTTCGGTTTGACACCATCTCGGATCAGCCGGTCCGTTCCCTGGATGCCTACTCGCAACGGGTGGTGCGGATGCGCCGTTTGGGGTTGGTCTACCCGTACGAGATCATCCGGATGCTGACCCCTTCCGGTACCGCCGAACAGGGGGAGTTCCCGCACGGTGATTTCCGGGAATACGACTTGGACGAGCAGCAGCAGCTGGTGGCCGTACAGCGCTCACCAGGGCTGAACCGCGCCAACGTCGTGGTGGGGCTAATCCGTAACGTTACCACCAAACACCCGGAGGGCATGAGCCGGGTGATCCTGATGGGGGATGCCAGCCGGGAGATGGGAGCCCTGGCCGAGCCCGAATGCAGGCGGATCATCGCCGCCTTCGATCTGGCCGAGAAACTGAGAATCCCGCTGGATTGGTTCCCCGTCTCCTCGGGCGCCAAGATCGCCATGGACGTGGGCACCGAGGGTCTGGATTGGGTTGCCCTCGTGCTGCGTCGGATCATCGAATACACCCAGGCGGGTGGCGAGGTGAACGTGATCGTGTCGGGCGTGAACGTTGGCGGCCAGTCGTACTGGAACGCCGAGGCGACCATGCTCATGCACACCAAGGGGATTCTCATCATGACACCCCAGGCGTCGATGGTGCTCACCGGCAAGCGAGCCCTCGACTACTCGGGGGGGGTGTCAGCCGAAACCAACCAGGGCATCGGCGGCTACGAGCGAATCATGGGTCCCAACGGACAGGCCCAGTATTTCGCTCGGGATGTGGCGGAGGCATGCCACATCCTGTTCCGTCACTACGAGCATGCGTACGTCGCCCCCGGCGAGCACTTTCCGCGACGGGCCAGGACCACCGATCCGGTGGACCGCAACGTCTGCAGCGAACCCCACGCCAGCGTCAACGGCACGGGTTTCGAGCGGATCGGCGACGTCTTCGGACTCGATACCAATCCGGGCCGAAAGAAGCCTTTCGACGTTCGCTCCGTGATGCGGTCGGTGATCGACAAGGATCACGAGCCGATGGAGCGCTGGCTGGCCATGCGGCGCGCCGAAACGGCCGTGACCTGGGATGTCCATCTGGGAGGGATTCCGCTGTGTCTCTTGGGAGTCGAGTCGCGACCTCTGCAACGAGTGGGACCGGTTCCTGGCGATGGCCCCGAAACCTGGACCGGCGGTACGCTCTTTCCGGAGTCCTCGAAGAAGATGGCACGCGCCATCAACGCGGCCAGCAACAACCGTCCGGTGGTGGTACTGGCGAATCTCTCCGGATTCGACGGCTCACCCGAGTCGATGCGCCAGCGTCAGCTCGAGTTCGGTGCGGAGATTGGCCGAGCCGTGGTCAACTTCAAGGGACCCATGGTCTTCTGCGTCATCTCCCGGTACCACGGGGGCGCCTACGTCGTGTTCTCCTGCACGCTGAACGAACATCTCCAGGTCGTGGCAGTGGCTGGCTCCCATGCCTCGGTGATTGGTGGCGCTCCGGCTGCCGCGGTGGTGTTCCCAGCCGAGGTGAAGGCACGCACCCTGGAGGATCCACGCATCAAGGAGCTGGGCGCCCAGCTGGCCAAGGCCTCGGCTCGCGACAAGCCCCGCCTTCTGGCCCGCTATGACGAGGAGTATAAGACCGTCTATTCGGAGAAGCAGGGGGAGGTCGCCGAGTATTTCGATAGCGTGCACAGCGTGCAGCGCGCCAAAGACGTCGGCTCACTGCACGACATCATCCCGGCAGGGAGCCTGCGACCCTATCTGATCTCCGCTGTCGAACGTGGCATGGAGCGCTGGATCGAGGCGAAGAAGCGGAATCTGAGCTGAGCACTCAGCCGGCTTCTTCGGCCGCCACCTCGGCCACCAGGCGCTCCAAATCCTCGCGAGGTTCGTCGAATTCGACAGCGATGGAGTACCGCCAGAGGCCCTCTGGATCGGCCTGATTCAACCCCACCCGAACCACCTTGCCGGTGACACTGAAAATGTCCCGCGTACGGGGGTACAAAAAGGTCAGCGTGAGGTGCTCGTTGATCGCAAAAGATGCCGAGGAGAGCATGAGCAGACCGTTTTTGCTAACGTCGTGCGCCACGGCCAAGGCGGGATGCGCCCCCAGGACTTCGATGGGCAACCACTGCTCGATTCGGACCTGCCTTCGTCGTTCCTCCACGATAGGAGAATAGCCGAGTTTGCGCCTCGGCGGGGCGTCCGGTACGGGCTTGGGGGCCTGGGCCATCTCGGATCTTGACGAATTCATCAATGATTTCAAAGGCAAACGCAACAGCGGGCGCAGGCTGACTCGTTCCGTCGAGTTCGGGCCTGTGGTACACAGATTTGCCAAAGTTGGGCCCTTTTGGCCCAGCGGGTCGTTGGAGACGCCCATGGGACTGTGGTCGAAGAAGAGCCTGCCGGCACTGCTGGCCGACGCCAATGCGGAGGGTCACGGAGCGCTCAAGCGTGTCCTGGGCGCGATGAATCTGACCCTGTTGGGGATCGGTGGAATCATCGGCGCCGGGATCTTCGTCTTGACCGGCACGGCGGCCGCCCAGTGTGCGGGCCCCGCCATCGTGTTGAGCTTCGTCCTGGCCGGTTTGGGCTGCCTGTTTGCCGGGCTCTGCTACTCCGAGCTGGCCTCGATGATCCCGGTGGCAGGTAGTGCCTACACCTATGCCTATGCCACGCTCGGTGAGTTCGTGGCCTGGATCATCGGTTGGGATCTGATCCTCGAGTATCTCTTCGGGGCGGCCACGGTGGCCGTGGGATGGTCGGGCTACCTGGTGGCGTTCCTCAAGGAGCTGGGGCTGAATCTGCCCGTCTCGCTGACCCAGGCCCCCCTGTCGGTGGTCGGCTCCCACACCCTGGTCCGGAATCCCGGCGGCCTGCTCAACGTACCCGCCGTGTTGATCGTGGTCCTGATGAGCGCCCTGCTGGTCGTCGGGATCCACGAATCGGCGCGCTTCAACAATTGGATCGTCCTGGTCAAGGTCACCATCGTCCTGGCAGTGATTGGCTTCGGCATCATGCACGTCAAGGCCCACAACTGGCAGCCCTTCTTGCCTCCCAATACCGGAGAACTCGGCAAGTATGGCTGGTCGGGGGTGGCACGCGGAGCCGGGATCGTGTTCTTCGCGTACATTGGCTTCGATGCCGTCTCGACCGCCGCTCAGGAGGCGAAGAATCCCCAGCGGGACATGCCCATCGGGATCCTGTCTAGTCTGTTGGTGTGTACGATCCTGTATGTGTTGATGTCGGCGGTCATGACTGGGCTCGCCCCCTACACCGAGCTCAACGTTCCTCATCCGGTTTTCGTGGCCATCTCCAAGGCAGGCCCTGCCTTGTCGTGGCTCGGGTACCTCATCAACATCGGAGCGATTGCCGGTCTGGCCTCGGTGGTTCTGGTCCTTCTGATGGGGCAGCCGCGAATCTTCTTTTCCATGGCGCGCGACGGGCTGCTCCCACCGGTATTCGGCAAGGTCCATCCTCGCTTCCGAACCCCTTACGTGACGACCATCCTGACCGGCGCCATCTGCTCGGTTCTGGCCGGACTGTTCCCCATTGGGCTCTTGGGTGAGCTGGTCAGCATCGGGACTCTCTTCGCGTTCGTCATCGTGTGTGCTGGCGTGTGGATGCTGCGCCATCAATCCCCGAACGCCGAGCGTCCCTTCCGAACGCCCCTGGTTCCCTGGGTGCCGCTCTTGGGCATCATCACCTGCCTGGGGATGATGGCCATGCTCCCCCTTGACACCTGGCTTCGGCTCCTGGTCTGGCTGGGCATCGGCCTGGTCGTGTACTTCGCCTATGGGCGACGACGTTCCGTCCTGTCCAGCCTGCCGCCACCACCCCCCCGCTGAACCCGACCTCAGCTGGGCGGCGTATTGCCCAGCTGAGCGTGGACACGCTCCAGCGCCTGGCGGCGTCGCCAGCGCGACATGACGACCGGCTCGTCCAACAGATCGTCGAGGGTCAGCTTGGCAGCACCGCCGTGCTCGCGACTCTTGGCCCATTCGCCCAGCATCTGGATGGCCAGAGTGGCTCGAATATCGTCCAGATCGACCGCGACTTTTCGCAGGATCAGAGCGACCACGCGGCGGACCGGAGCCAGCGCCTGCGCATCGGTGCTCAGCATGCCAGAAAGAACCTCCTCGGGAACCAGCTTCAGAAGGATCTTCTCCGCCTCCGATCGTCCGGAGCGCGCGACCGTCCGAGCCACCTGATGGGCTTCGGCCTCGATGCGGGACGGATCGTTGGGAATGCGGCGCAGCCCCTCGAGGATCTCGTCCACGGTTCGACTCGTGGAGTCCCCCGGTGCGGCGCGGCGCTCGGGTGCTGCTGGCTTGGCGTCCCCACTGACCAACGGGGACGTCACCACCGGGGCCGCCGCCGGGTTTCGCGGGGCCGCGGCCGCGACAGACGCCTTGGGTGGCGGCGGAGCCGACACCGGTGGTGTTGCCGGGGGCGGGGCCGACACCGCTTGCACTGTCGGGGGCGGCGGGTTGGCGACCGGCGACGCCACGGGTAAAGAACGTGGCGCGGCCGCAGCAGGTGGCGGCGCAGCCGCAACGGGCGGCGGGCTCGCGACAGCCGATGACCAGGCCGCCGCCGGGCTAGACTCGAGCGCCTTGGCAGGGGGCGCGGGCTTGTCGGGCGGGGCCGCGGTGGCAGGCGCCTTGGCGCTATTCGCCGCCTTCGCCCCCTTGTGTCGGTTCTTGCGCTTCTCCGCCTTGTCCTTCTTCTTGGAAGCCTTGGCTTTTTCGCTGCTGGCGGCGGGAGCCGCCTCGGACGAGTCGGCTGGGCCCTCACCCATACTGGTGTAAACCCAGTAGCCGAGCCCCGCTGCCGCCACGGCGGCCAGGGCCGACACGATGATCCAGGTGGGGAACCTCGTCATCGGCACCCGCAGGCCGTCCTTGTCGGCTCCGGGCGACTGCGAAAGGCTGCGCACCTGCAGGCCGGGCCTCGGCGGCACCGCGACCTCGTAGGGATCCAGCGGCGGTTCCACGGGTTCCGCTGGTGGCGTCACCGGCGAGACCACAGCAGCATACTGTTCGGTTCCCATCGAGGAACTGGCTGCGATGGGAGGCTGCATCTCGGGCATGAGCTGGGTGCGCTGAAGGGCAGGCACCTGATGCAACGCTTCGGGAGTCGCAGACTCTTCCACACCCAGCACCGATGGTGGCTCCCAGCCCTGGGAGTGTTCGACTGTGGGCTGCGGTTCCCAAGCCTGAGGCTGGACAGCGGCGGGGCGCCCCTCCGGCCGAGTGAGTTCCTCGTCCTCCGGCTCGCTGAGCGTCGGTTCGAAATCGCGTGGCTCGGGTAGCGGGGCCACCTGCTGCACCGGTTCCGGTGGTGGGGCCACACCGATCAGCGTGAGGTTGGCCCGCATGGCCGGGGCGGGGACAGGCTCGAACGGAGGCGCGGGGCGAATCGCGGTCGCCTCCTCGGGCGGTTCCTCGAACGATGGCAGCTGCATCGGCTCGGCTGCCATCGCCGGCGCCTGCAACACCGGCTGCATCGGCTCGGCTGCCATCGGCGGC
>CAZYKT010000065.1:0-32144 GCA_964648165.1 uncultured Polyangiaceae bacterium
GGTTCAGATAGCCTGCGTTCTCGAGCAGGGCTCGAGCGTCGAACTCCCCGTGTTGGAACCGGCTCCCTATGCGACCTTCTCTCGGATCCAGCTCGACGCCTGGGTGACCCTGCTGTGCAGCCGGGTTTGCGCCCGGCTCGGGGTGGCTCCAGAGCTGGCTCTGCCCAGTCGGATCAGACGCAATCTGGCCGACGCCATTGAAGCGAACCGGGACCGACGGCCCGAGATGTTGGCTCCCATGGTGGGGCCGTGGCGACAGGAGCTTCTGGGCGAGGCTCTCAAAGGGGAGCTGGAACGGCTCTGGTCCCTTTTGCCGTTCGGGGATCAGACGTAGCGCCGCAGGATCTGGCGAACTGCGGACAGATAGGTGGTCCCGAACAGATTAAGGTGCACCAACAAGGGGTAGAGTTGAACGAGCGGGATCCGTTCCCGGTACCCGGGCAAGAATGGGAACGACTCGCCGTAGGCGTCGAAGACGCGCCGGGAGAAGCCGCCGAACAGCTGCATCATCCCCAGGTCCATTTCCCGGTGGCCGGCATACACCGCGGGATCGATGAGATAGGGTTGACCGTTGGGGCCCACGGTGACATTTCCGCCCCACAGATCGCCGTGCAGTCGACTCGCGGGCTCGGTCGGCTCGAACAGAGACGTAAGGCGGGTGCCCAGTCGCTCGGCCTGCGCGCGCAGGGAGGTGTCGACGTAGCCCTGGGCCTCGGCCTTCTCCAGCTGGGGCTGGAGGCGCTCGCACCAGTAGAACTCCGCGAAGTCCGAATGCAGCGTGTTGCGCTGCGGGAGGCGCCCAATGAAGTTGGGCGAGGCGAATCCGAAGGCACTCTCCGTGACGCGGTGCAGGCTGGCAAGCTGCCGACCCAGTTGTTCGTCGAACCCGGGATCGGGGCGCCCTGGCTCTAACCATTGCAGGACCAGGAAAGCCAGCTCATTCGCGGCCTCGGGCCCCGAGCTGGCCACGACCTGGGGCACCGCGACGGTCCCCGTGGCCGCCAACCATCGCAGCCCCTCCGCCTCCGCAGCGTAGAAGCCCGGGGGAGCCTCAGGGCAGGTCTTCACGAAATAGCGCTGTCCCGCCGCCGTCTCGACGCACCATGCCTGGTTGATGTCCCCGCCAGCGACGGCGCGCACCTTAGAGGGCTGGCTCTTGAGAACCCCGGCCAACAGGGCCCGCGTCGTCCTGTTCATGCCAGGCCGTGTTCCCTCACCAGGTGCTCCAACAGACCCCGGCAACTCCGCTCGCAGATGTCAATGACCTCGTCGAACCCGGCCGGACCCCCGTAGTAGGGATCAGGGACCTCCGCGTTGCGCAAAGCCGTGGGATCGAACGCCCTGAGCAACCGAATCTTCGAACGCTCCGCCTCGGTTGCCGCCAACTTGGACAGGGCGCGTCGGTTGTCTTCGTCCATGGCCAGCACCAGATCGAAGCGCGAAAGGTCACCCTTGCTGAACTGGCGGGCTCGCCCGTCCAGGGCATAGCCCCGACGTCGGGCTGCCTCGCGTGCTCGTGCATCGGCAGCCTCTCCCACGTGATAGGCAGCCGTGCCAGCACTGTCGATCTCGATTCGGTTGGAGAGCTCGTGCTGCTCCACCAGGTGACGAAAGACCCCTTCGGCCGTCGGGGAGCGACATATGTTCCCCAGGCATACGAAGCACACACGCGCCACTGGCTGCTCCGTGGGAGAGCGGGGTTTCTTGCCATCAGCTGTCATATTGGACTTCCTGGATCTCGATTTCTGTCTCGCCGGAGGGTCGCATCACGTTGATCACGTCACCCTGCCGCTTCCCCAACAGAGCGCGCCCCAGGGGCGATTGGTAGCTGAGCTTGCCCTGCGCCGGATCGGCCTCGTCCGGGCCCACCAGGGTAAACGAGCTCTGCTTGCCGGAGGCGTCCCGGAGCTCGACCCTCGCTCCGAAACGGATCACGTCCCCGCAGGTCGTTCCCTGTTCGACCACGACCGCCGCATCGAGACGCCGGGTCAGAAAGCGGATCCGTCGGTCGATTTCCCGCAGGCGGCGCTTGCCATAGATGTACTCGGCGTTTTCCGAACGGTCTCCCTGCGCGGCGGCTTCCGCCACTTCCTGCACCACACGCGGACGATCGGTGCCCGTCAGCTGCAATAGCTCGCGCGCCAGCTTGGCGGCGCCTTCCCGGGTCAAGTAGTTGGGCACGACGGGCCCAGGTTAGGCAGGGATGGGCTCCCAGGCAAGGGGAGCCGTGTTCCCACCGGTCCGGATCGATGGCTGCGAGGCCGAGTCGCGAGTGCCGGATGGTCGCGCCGGATCGGTTGGTTGGTCCGGCGTGACCACGGCGAGTCACGGGGCGGCGGCGCTCGTTGTCACCGTGAACGCCGCTCGAACGCCCCGAGCATCCTGATTCGGATGGAAACGTCTCAGGCTATTCCGATTCGAGGTCTGCCGCATCGAAATCCGGGATCTGGTCAGGGGCGACCAGATCCGGGTTCGGATCCTCGGAGTCGGGATCGTCGGCCATGGGCTCGCTCTTGGGCAACTCCCGTCCGCGCAGGACCTTGGCACAGCGGTCCACGGCGCCTTCGGTGGCCATGACCGTGCAATCCGCTCCGTCCCCGACGCGGTCCGACGTGCACCGGCGCAGCTCGAAAAACACGCTCTGCAGCTGCTCGTTCCAGCAACGACTGACCACCAGCGCCTCCCCATCGGGAACGTCACCACCCAGGACGACCCCGTCGCTGCGTCCTCCGACGGTGGGTCGGTGTCGCACCCGCGCCAAGACCAGCTCCTCGGCGTCAGAGGCGGTCCCTTCCACGTCAGCGTGGTAGGCGAGGCGCACTCGATTGAAGCCATCCGCGAGATGGATAGCGCGCAGCAGGGCGTCCACCCGGGGACGGGTGCCGGGATCGGGGGTGAAGTCCTTGACCGCGTAGGCTATGGACGACCCTGCCTCACCGTGCCGGAAACCGAGCAGGATTTGCCCTTGCGCGGCGACGGTGGGCTCCACGGCGCTCAAGGCGTCGAGATCCAGCCCCATCACGCCGTGGCCTCGTCGCGCCAGCTCTCCCACGACGATCCGGCCGGCCGCGACGCGGGAATATCCCTCTTTCGAGTCGGCGACGCGGGCGTCGAGTCTCCAACCCCAGTCGTGAACCTCGGTGTGGCGCAGGAAGAAGCGGTACTCGGTGAGCCCTCGCGTGACGGGTCCCCACCGGCGCAGCCGTCCCAGCTTCTGGTCTGGCGGGTTGTCCCGCACCAGCGCCAGAATGGGACCGAGCACGTCGCGCAACGCCTGGTTGACGCCGCGGATGCTTTCCCGCACCTGGTTGAGCTCCGCTGCATCCGAGGATTGGCTGGCGGCCTGTTCGAGCTGCTCCAGAGCCGCGTCCGGTTCGTCCACCGCATCGTCGATCGTGGCCGTGGCCTCGGTCTGGGGCACCTCGGTCAACTGCATCTGTACGGCAGCCAGTTCGGGTACGCCTTCCAGGTCATCCGAACTGCTTGCCTGCTGGGCGCAGGCTCCCAGGAGCGTCGAGGCCAGGATGGTGACGTTGAACGTTGTTGGGATGGATCGGAACATGTTCGACTCCTTTGGCGCCTCGTCGGGCGCAATGGTGAGACGGCGACGACCAGCGTGGTGTCGCAGGGCCCAGGGTGATGACTCACTCGGCGAGGCCGAGTTATTCGAGCTGGTCCAGTCCTTGCCCGAGCAGGGCATCCCCGGACCGTTCCTCGGAATCGAGGCGATGGTCGTCGTCCAGATCGAGGTGCAACGTGCTGCGTCCCGCCAAGCGGGAACGGATGAGCTCGTACAGGACCGAATGGCGATTGGCGTCGATGGCAATCACGCGATCCACGTCGTCAAGGGTCTCTGGTTCGGCGTCCTGGAGTTCGGAGGGCAGTACCCAGCGACGGGGCCGCAGGACCCAGAGCCACGCGTGAGCCCCATCCGTGGGCCACTCGACGCCGGGCCGGGGGCGCATGTGCAGCGTGCCCTCCATGTTGGCGAACAGCATGAACAAGGCTCCGTCGCTGCGGGTGCCGCTGAAGAACAGCGATCTGCCAGCCATGGCCGCGGGGCGCTGTGCCGGGGTCAAGGGAGCGTCGATCCCGCAGAACCCTGCTTCGGGAATCGGAACCTCCAAGGACTCGGGCAGGACGCGATTGGTGAGTAGATCGACGGCGATGGGACCCTTGAGCGTCACGTCGTCTTCGCTGTCGTCACAAGCCAAGAAGCGCAGCTGTCCAAACACGAGGATTGCGTGTTCCAGGGCACCCGCCGCCAGCTGTTCCGCGGCGTCCCCGGCCTCGGGCTCCAGCTCCAGGTCGCCCTGGACTTGCAGACCCTGGCTGATGGTTCCGGGGTTTCCCACCCCGGTGGAGTTGCAGCCGAGCAGCAGCGCTGAAGTGGCCAGGACCGTCCAGAGTGAACGGACGGGGTCGGTCGGGCTGGTCGAACTCGGCCGGTTCACAGGTCCTCCTCGTTGGTCGAGGACAGGGGGAACCATTGCACGTTGAGCTGATACACGATGCGTCCCTCGCTGTCGTGGTCGCAGAGCTCGGTCAGTGCCTCGCGAAAGAGGTGGATCCGCCGCTTGACCTCGCTGGCCGTGGCGGGGCTGACGCAGACGGTCAGAGCAGCCAGGTCCCTCAGCGCAGCAGGAACGGTGTCGATGCTTTCACTGGCCCGCTCCATCATCTGGCGGTGGAAATTGGCGGCCCCCAGGGTGGCCACCTCGTGCTCGGTGGTAAGCGTTGGGTCACAGAGCTCCAGTCGCTGGGTGTCGTCGTTGCGACGCACCAACCCAATGGAGAGCAGGAGCTCCAGGGCGTGACGGGCTTGCCGGATGGTGATAGTGGGACGCAAGGTCCCGGCGATCCAGCCAGGGTCCTCGCGGAAATCGGGGCAGGCCACCAGCTCGCGGACGACCGGATAGTACCAATGCGAGAGGTATTCGTGCACCAAGTCGTCGATACGACGGGCGGTCCGGAACCGCCGCGAAGCCGCAATGCGCTCGAAGGTACGGTTCTTCTCCGCGTTGTCGGTGGACTGGGCGAAGACGACTAGATCGGAAAAGTACTCGCGTGCCTCGCGCTCCAGGCCCAGGGCATCCGCGAATTTCGGGACCGTGTCTTTTCCGAGATTTCGGTCCCCGTCGATGACCAACTTGAAGAAGTTGGGTGACCGAAGGCCGGCGCGCTCGGAGAAACGGCGAAACGAGAAGCCGGCGGGGCGTCGCTTGGCAGCGTCGAAGTAAGCGCGAAGGTAGGCCCGGTAGTCCAAAAAGTCGAACACGCTCACCTCGGTGGTGACGGGACGCTGGGGGGAGCGGCGCAGAGCCATGACGCCCTTCAAGGATCCCCTGACCAGCGTCACGAGGCAAGCGGTGTGCGGAACTTTCAGAATACAGACTGAATACGAAATGGCCCAAAGGACCGACAATGACAGGGATGTCTGACCAGAGTCCGTCTGATTCAGTATACGGCCAGATGGTGCGGCCAGTGGGCCAGTGCGCGCCTACGGCGACATCAGCGAACGCAATCGCCGGCGATAGGGCGAGACGGGGAAGCGGCGTTCGAAGGTACTAAGCGCCAGCTCTGCCTCCGCAGCCCGGTCCAGCAACAGCAACGCCTCGATGCGCAGAGCCTCTCGCTCCTCCAGAAGGGCGCTGTTGGGGAACCGCCGCGCGTGTTCACGGGTCAAGCGCAGGACGGCGCTGGGATCACTCTTGGTGAGGCGACGAGCCTTGGCGAGCAACGTGGCCTCGTCGACCAGGGACAGAGCCGAGGGTTGGGGCTTGACCGAGACGGGGGGCGGCGCGACCACCGAGGGGGCGGAGCCGGTCCCCATGGAGCTGGGCAAGGACTCTGGCAACCGTGCGCTGGCAGCGGGCCCCGTTCGATGGGGGGAAGCTCCGGAGCTCGTCATGATCCGGGAAGCCGGGCTCTGTACCGCTGGCGTCCGCGCAATCACGGAGTGCCGGTAGAGCACGGTCTTGAGCCCGTAGCCGGCGAAGGCAGCACCCGCCAAGCCCGTCGTGATCCCGAGCACCGTGCCCCAAGTGCCAAGCTGGTACCGGATCCGGGTCGTAAAGCCTCGGCGCAAACCGGAGGGTTCGTCCATTGCGCGGCGTACGCGGCGCTGAACCGAGCGGGCCTCACGGGCCGAGGGACCCGTCTGTTGGGCATACCGAACCAGCTGCCTCAACACTGGATCGACGTCGGAATCGGGAGCTGACCAGCGGATGGGTTCAGTCATGGCTCGCCCTTTCGTGAACGGCACAGGGTGGAACGTCGGAGCTCGGCGTGCACCTTCTCGCGTGCCGCGTACAACCGGGAATAGCAGGTGCTAACGGGCAATCCGAGCTCACGGGCGACATCCTGCATGGTGAGCTCCTCAATCTCGAAGAGGATGAAGACGAGTCGCTGGTCTTCGTCCAGGTGAGAAAGTGCCTGGATCAGTCGCTGGTGCGCCTGTTTGATCCAGAGCTCCCCTTCCTGGGCAGGTTGGATGACGGTCTCCGGGAGCTCGGCCATGGGGAGCTCGGTTCCCGCCCGGGAGCGCCGTCGCTGCACCTGGGCCACGTTGCGACAGATCCCGAAAAGCCAGGTGTGCACCGAGGAGCGGTGCTGAAAACCGGAAAGGCCAGTCAAGGCTGCCATGAACACCTCTTGGCATACATCCTCCAGCTGTTCCCGGTGCAGGCCGAGGTGGGTGAGCACCCGCCAGACGAAGGCGGTGTGCTCCGCGATGAAGTCTTCGAATTCGGTGTTCACCAGCGCCCCCCGTAGCCGACGAATCCGCCCACGGCAATCAGGCTGGGCTTGAACAGATGCTGCGTCTGTCCCCGGTGGTCCTGGTACGTGAAGCGATCCCGAGGCAGGGCCAGTTGTGCCGTCGGACCGCCCCGAAGCACACCAATCGAACCCAGCTCCCAGCTGGCCTCGACGCCCGCCACTGGGCCAAAAAACGCTCGACTCGGATCCCGTTTCGACTCCAGCGCGTTCGCCGATACCATGCGCCAACCCAGCATTCCCCCCGCGCAGGCGTGAGCTCCGACCCCTGCCCGGGTGATCAACGCCCGACACAAACCGAAGCTTGCTTGCGCGGCCGAGAAGTCGACGCCACGCGCCTTGGCGCGCGGCCCTTCGACCTCGGCGGTTTCGGGGAACCAGTAAAAGGCGGAACCAGCCAAGAGCCAGGATGGTGCGAGCGCGCGGCGGACCTCAACCCCGAGGCCCAGGCTTCCGGCAGGCAACAGTCCCCAGGTGACCCCCGTCGCGGCCATGGCTTCGAAGCCGTGGGGGCGTGGACTTTCGGCTTGCCTGCGCGGCGGTTGTTGCTGCGTGGGTTGGAACCCAACACAGCGTGTGGGGGGTGGTGTCCGAGCCGGTTGGGTCGGCAGCAAATCGGACTTTGCCGCGGGTGGGGTGGGGCGAACCTCCTTGGGTTCGTCCTGATGCTGACCCAGCTCCTCCAGCACGGTGGCACTGAGGTCCGAGCTTGCCTTCTCGGGCAAAAGGCTCATGACCAGGACCAAGAGCACCGCCGGGCTCAGCGAGGAACAGTCGGCGTCCGTGGTGCTGAGGCTTCGTTCGCCCAAACGCTCGCCGTTCTGATCAGTCACCCGGATCTGCACCAGGTATCCTTTGGATTCCGTTGCCAGTGATGCCCGCCCCTCCAACCGGATTGGGGATCCCAGTGTGGAATTCTGTTCCGCACCCAGGATATCGGACAGTAGGCGGGAGAGGGCTGCACCAGAGATGCAGCCCTCGGCTCCCGGATCCCGCACCCATTCCAACCGATAGACGGGGGTTCCCGTCGGGGGGCCGCCTTGCACGGCACCATCCTGTGCTTTGCCCACTCCGGGCCAACCGAGGCTCGTTGCGAAAACCAAACCGAGCACGGCTGGGCCTCGCTTCTGCCTTCGCCTGAGCCAAGAACGGGGATGCACCAGGTTACTCCGACTCGGGCAGATCGACCACGCGCAGGTCGAGTTGCGTGAGCAGGTAGACCCGTTCGCCCGCGATGGCCAGGTCGCGAACCGAGAACGGCTCCGAGGCACTCTCGGTGTCGAACGGGACCGTGACGCAGCGGTCGCCGCTCTCCGAAACCACCGCCAACCCATCGCGCACTGGCAACAGGGTCATTCCCGAATCCTGATCCACGGCCAGGACCGCATCCACTGGGCCAGGAGCCTGGTACGCCCATCCCGGTTGGCCCCGCGGGGACACGCTTCGAACCAGGACCTTGCCCTCGTCCAAGAGGCCTGCCACGACCACTCCGCCCTGGGGTAGCGCGCCAAGGGCGGCACGGTAGCCGTGGGCGTAGGCGGTGGGGAGCTGCAGATCCCAGGAGAGATTGCCTTCGGGGGAGAACGCGGCCACCCCGTAGATGTAGCTCAGGGCTTCACCCTCTTCCCAGCGGGGGTTTCGCTGCCCCAGCACCCACGCCTGACCATCGCTGCCAGTCGCCAACCCCGA
The DNA here is from genome assembly GCA_964648165.1 of uncultured Polyangiaceae bacterium. GTDB lineage: Bacteria > Myxococcota_A > Polyangia > Polyangiales > Polyangiaceae > FEN-1139. Next base: position 8,467 of record CAZYKT010000065.1, read on the forward strand.
GACGCCCACGCCGGCGCCACGACCACTGGTGGGAACGTGAGTCTGGATCCAGAGCGGCTCTCGGTCCTTGACGCGAGCGACAACGCCGTGCTTGGCGTTGTCCAGGGCATCGCCCGCCAGCGTGAATTCGCCGGCCTTTCCAGCGCTCACCAAGGAGTCCCCGGATACCCCCGCGAAGATCTGAGGTTCCCCTTGCTCTTGCAGGGCGAGATCGTACTCGTGAACGGTCAGCATCTCGACCAACGTGGAGTCGGCCGTCTCCGCGTACAGGGTGTAGATGGACACCACGGCATGGCCCGCCGCATCCACCGTCAGATCGGCCACGACCTCCGTGTGGTCCTGGTATTCGTCCAGAACCACGGAGGCGCCGAGCAGCGTTCCCTCGGCGTCGAAGTGCAATAGACGGATTGGACCGACGTTGTCCGTGACGTTGGACCAGCCAGAAGCCCCGACCAGAACCCAGATGCTTCCATCTGCCGCCACCTCGACCCGGTCCGGCGGGTACCCATCGAACCCCTGGTCGATCCGGAACAGCTCCGTGAGCGTCGTCGTGGCCTGTGCGTCGCAATCCCGCACGCCGACCTCGACGCCCAGAGTCGTTCGTACGTCGGCGCTGCAATGGGTATCCTCTCCGTAGCAGCTTTCCAGATTGACCGTCGAGCTCTCCACGCCCGTGGATACGTCGCTGCCCTCGCAGGCCGTAACGGCCAACGGCCCCGACAGCGCCAACAACAGCGATCGCGACACCCAACCGAACTCGTTCATCCTGTTCATCTTGTCACCTTCCTTCGAGCACAGAGGTCAGTGACGCCAGGCTGACGATCCTACGACGATTTCTCGGTGAGTCGTGGAGGGTCCTCTGGCTGACTGGCCAAACGCGGCTCCCTCGGCGGTCGGGGTGAACGAGGAGAGGCCTCGGCTGTTCAGGCCCAAAGCCGCGTGGTAGAGCCCGAAGCGTTGAGCACCGCAGCGCCGACTGGAACCGCCAAGCACGGTGGGGGATGCATCCTGCCGCTCTTTCTCGTGGCGGCCCTCGGAATCCTCGGGTTGTTGGCGGGGCTGGGCGTCGGTTGGACCGCGTGTCAGTCGCTAAAGTCACAGCTGATCGAGGGGGCCCGACAGCGGGGCGTGGAGCTGTCGCTGGGTGCCATCACGCTCGCGTCGGACCAGGTGACGATCGAATCCTCGCGGTTCCGCCTGGTGGACGTGCCAGGTGTGGCTGGTACGGTCGGTCGCCTCCAGCTGACCCTGTCTGGACTGAACCCGGAGAAGCTTCGGATCGAGCAGATCAATGTCGAAGCCGAGGGGCCCATCCTGCCGCTGATGCAGGCGCTAGAAGCGTGGCAGAAGCGGTTCCCGGCTCCGCCCAAGGAGCCCATCAAGCTCGAGTTCGGGCGTATCGACGGGGTCTTCGATGCCAAGGAACCCAACGTTCCGCGCCTGACCCTGAGTGATTTGCGATGGTCGAAGGGACCCGCACAGACCAGCGTGTCGGTGGGTCGCGTGGGTGTATCCATGTTCTCCCTGGAGCAGGTCGTGTTCGCGGTGGCGACCGGTCCCAACGGGTTCACGCTGGGTTGGGGGGCGCCGCAGCTGGCTCTCGCGCCCCTGCGCCTGGGCCGCGAGGTCACCGAGCAGGGGGTCCGTTACACCTGGCAGATCGCGCCGTTCGTCTTGGGTGACCGGATGGCGCAGCTGGGCCTTTCCGGGGTCGATCCAGGGTTGGCCAAGGTGCGGGTGTCCAGTGCCGGGTACCTGATGGCCGCACCGGGACAGGATGGCTTCTCGGGTCGCGTGGAGCTGGCCCTGCTTGGTTTCGTTCCGCCGCATCCCGAGGAGTTGGCTGGTTTTCGCTTCGCAGAGACGACCAACATCCGGGCGGCGCTGGCCATCGATGCCGGTCTCACCCGCGTCGACCTGCAGGGGCTCGAGCTAGAATCGGGGGATTTCCTGCTGCGCGGTCATGGGCGCATCGACCGGGACCAGTGGGCCCTTGTGACCCGCGTGGAGCTGGTTGCCAAGCTGTCCTGCGTCACGCTGGCGGCAGCCATGGCCGAGGCGCAGCTGGGGGCCGACGTGGGGGCCTGGGCACGCCGCAACGCAAACAAGGCAATCGCCGGGGATGTCACGGCACGGGTACAGCTGTACGCTGACACACGCAAACTCAGCGAGGCCAAGTTGGTACGGAACATCGGTGTCGGTTGCGGGCTCAAGCCCATGAGCTTGGAAGAGCTCCTCAATCTGGAGCTGCCGCCGCTGCCCGATCCCAACAAGGTGGAACAGCTGGTGCGGCGGGCCACCGATTCGGGTTCACTGTGGCCCCTGCCAAACTTGACGCTGCCCTCGTTGCCTCAGCTCCTGCCGCCATCGGGGACAGGGCGCGCCAGGCCCGGGGCTGCGCCGGCGGGGAAGCGGTAGCGTTCCCCCCGTTCTGGGACGAAGGCGCGTCCACCCAGCGCATCGCCGCTGCGCGCCAGTAGCAGGCCACGGGCACCTGGCTCGACGTGCACCAGTGCCACACGTCCCAGCTGGGACGTGTCAAGTTGGGCCTCCAGCGTTTCGAGGTCACAGTGGTTGGGGTGCGCCGCAACGAGACCCGAGCATTCATGCACCAACAGCTCGACCCCTCTGAACAGATCCAGGCTCTCACGGCTGGGACGACCATCACCGCTGGTTGCCGCGCTCCATCCGGCATCGTCGATACGTAGGGCAAAACAGGGCGTCGAGTGGTTGGTGGGTGCGGTGCTCAGGCGAAGCGGTCCTGCCATTCGGGGCTGACCGGGGATGAGCTCCACCATCTCGATGGGGAAGCACTTGCTGGGCAGGAAGCCGCGAGGATATCCGAACTCTAGCAGCTCGCCGAGGCTCTGGCTGCTCCCGGGGCCACCACACAGAAACAGGCTGCGGCGCCTGCCTCGACGGCGCAACACCATCAACAGGGACGGCAGGCCAAAGCAGTGATCGGCGTGCTGGTGGGTGATGAACACCGCATCGAGGGCCTCCGGATCCGGGACCAGCGCAAAAAACGACTCGACCGTCGACGGGCCGCAGTCCAAGAGCATGCTTGCCGTTCCGCCGTAAAGCAGGCTGGTGGCCCCTCGCTCTGGATCGCTCGCGTCCCCCACGCCCAGGAAAGTCACCGAGGGCATCGGCTCAGGGCTTGAGTGTGAAGCGGATGGACACGCTCATGACCGTCGGACCCTTGGGGGGAGGTCCGAAGGAGAGGCTGGTGAAGGCGGTCTCCAGGCAGCGACGCAGCTCTTCGCCGCGCATCCCGGTTCGAACCTGCTGCACGGTGGGAGAACCGCCTTCGCGGGCGACCCGCAGGTCGACCCCGAACGTTCCACCCTTTTCCGGCTCTTCCGAGAGACGATAGCAGTCAAGATAGGCAGAATCGCCGCTCTTCAGCGTGGCGATGAAGGGTTGCTTGCTCGCGGTGTCGTTGGGTCCGCCTCCGATGTGCAGACCGAGGAGTTGCACCGTGAGCTCTGGCAGGGCCGGGGTGTTGGGGGGTGGGGGAGGTGATGGTTGGTCGGCGGATGCCGAGGACCCGGGGGTCGCGGTAGAGGCGGGCGCCGCTTCGACACCGCTGGACGCGGGGGGTGGGACCTCGGCCCAGTGGGCCGAATCCCGAGAGGCTGCCGGGGGCTGGGCTTGGGCGGGGGCGGCGCAGTCGACGAGTCCCAGGGTTAGTCCCAAAAGGGAAAGAATGGTCAACCGGGGGTGCATGGCGAGGTTCACGGCTCGTGGTGGAGCCGGGAATTGAGCTGTACATCGACTCTGCGGGCCGATCCAAATACCCGGCTTGCAGGACGCCCCTACCGCAAGGCGGACCGAGCCAAGTCAATCGAGCTATGCCATGCTCGAGATCCGGTGCAGAACCGACCCACCACGGCGTGCCTGATGTGTTTTTTCTTGCTCTTCGCGTGCGAAGAGAACAAGGCACCTCGTCCCGCCAGGCAGCACCTCGGCCCCGCGTCGCAGCCCAACCTGGCGCGCGTCGAACCCACGCCGACGAACCTCCCAGCGCCCCCGCCGGCCCGCGTCGAGAAGGAGGAGCCCCCTGAGCAAGCCCCCGGGGCCGGAACGCGGGGTCAACCCAGGGGCGACTACTGGTTGGACGAGGCGGTGGACGTGGCGGCGGCTGGGCCAGCGGCCGCGACCCGGCGCGGCGTGGTCTTTCGATTGCGCGACGATTCCCTGCGTCTGGCTCCTCTTTTGGCCGACGCTGCGCGTGGCTCGCGCGAGGTGACGACCCCCGTGAAGGCCCTGGAGCTCGACAAGGAACAGATGGTGGCGCTGGAGCGAGGTCCGACCGTTCTGGGTAGCTACGCGTATTTCGTGAGCGCATCCCGCCTGGTCCGCGCCAAGATCCCGAATGGAGAGCTGGAGGTTCTGGCGACCGACGCGCGCCCCTTCACGCGCGTTGCCGCGGTCGAACAGCTTCGCGCCGAGGACCCGGTCTTGGTCGGATACGTGGCGCGTCACCCCAGCGACAAGGACACCCTTCTGGCTCGCCTCTGGGTGGAAGGAAAGGGGACCTTCACCCTGACCCCGGACGGCTCGGCGGGGAACACCGTCGCGCTAGCTCGCGCTGCGGACGTTTGGGTGGCCCTGTCGCTGGAAAGCCGCACCGGGATGAGTCCCCTGCACGCACGACGGATTGGCTTCGGTCCCTCGGCGATCCAGCTCAGTCCCGACGTCGTGGTATGGGTCGCGGGGACCGCGCAGCCATTGACCGAGGTGTTCGCCCTGGCCGAAAAGGACGAACTGTGGGGTTTCTTGCCCATCGAACGGGCCGCCACCGAGTTCGGCTTGGCGCGTGTGGATGTTGGCAGCCGGCCAGTCTTGTCCTCGGAGGTGTCGTGGCGGATCTATCCGAATGGGCTGGAACCCGCCGTTGTGGCCACCGGGCATCTGTGTGGCGAACCGGTGGTCATCTACGCCCGGCCGGCCACCGACGTACCGCATGCGCCCCAGGAACTGCACGTGTCCCCCGTTCGCGAATCGGGGCTCGGTCCCGGCACCCTGGTGGCGACCAGCCAGGCTTTTGCCGATGTCTCCTATTCTTCGCTGGACGGCGGAGGCCTTTTTGTCTACGTGGCGGACCGTCGCACCTGGGCGCGGCGGTTTCGTTGTGCCCATTGAGAATGAGAATCCGCACCGATGCCAAAGCAATCGTCATCCAAGAACCGCAAACCCTCCCAGCATTCCACCCGTGGCCCGCGGCTCACCGCACAGAACGCGGACAAGTACGACCTTTACGAGAGATCGGTGCAGGATCCGGATTTCGAGGTGCGCTTCATCGACAAGGCCTATCGCCGGGTGGGCCGTCGGGCGCGTTCCCTGCGCGAGGATTTCTGCGGCAGTGCCGTGCTTTGCGCGCGCTGGGTAGAGAGCGGGCCGGACCGTACCGCGACCGGAATCGATCTCGAGCCCGCAGTGCTGGAATGGGGCCGGCGGCGTCACATCCAGGGCCTCGGTGAGGCGGCCGCCAGGGTTCGACTGCTGGAGCAGGACGTGCGGGCTCCGGTTCGGGCCCGGCACGATGTGGTGGTTGCCCTGAACTTCAGTTACTGGGTGTTCAAGACTCGTCAGGCCATGCGGGACTATTTCTCCCGGGTGCGTCGGGGGCTCAAGGCGGACGGTCTGTTCATTCTGGATGCCTACGGCGGTTGGGAAGCCTCCGAGCCCATGCTCGAGCCACGACTCGTCAAGGGTGGCTTCACGTACGTCTGGGATCAGGACCAGTTCTGTCCCATCACCCACGACGTCCTCAATCACATCCATTTCGAGTTCAAGGATGGCACGAAGCTTCAGAAGGCATTCACCTACGACTGGCGTTTCTGGAGCCTGCCCGAGCTGCGGGAGCTTTTGTTGGAGGCCGGTTTCGCGTCGGTCAACGTGTACTGGGACGATACGGAGGACGAAGACGAGGCTGACTACCGTCCCCGCAAGCACGTTGGAAATCAGCCCGGGTGGCTGGCATATCTGGTTGCGTCACCCCAGCCGGAACGTCGTGGGCAGAAGGCTGTGGAGCAGCTGGTTCGTCGACGAGCCCGTCGCCCATGAACGCACAGGGGGCAGCCGTCCCGGTCGTTGGGCGTTTGGCGCCTAGCCCCACCGGGAGGCTGCACCTGGGCCATGCCAGGAGCTTCCTTCTGGCGTGGTGGAGCGCCCGCTCCCAGTCGGGTCAGGTGCTGCTGCGAATCGACGACCTGGACCGGGACCGGGTCCGGCCGGAGTTCTTGGACGGGTGCCAGCGGGATCTGGAATGGCTCGGGCTGGATTGGGACGGCCCCCCCATCCTTCAGTCGGGTCACCTCGAGCGCTTCGCGGCTGCCGCTCGCCAATTGGAGACCTCGGGTCGCGCCTATCCCTGCGTCTGCCTGCGCTCGGAACTGCGCTCCATGGTCGCAGCTCCCCAGGCCGGGGACGCCGAGGTTCGCTACCCGGGCCGCTGCAGGGGCCGGTTTCAGAGCTGCAATGCCGCCCGCCAGGCATCGGGTCGCGACCCGGTGTTGCGTTTCTTGGTGCCGGAGGGCACCGTGGAGGTAACGGACGCGTTCTTGGGGCGGTTCCAATTCGACGTCCAGGCAGAGATCGGGGATTTTCCCATTGGTCGCCGCGACGGGACGCCTGCCTACCAGCTGAGCTCGGTCGTGGACGATGCCGCGTACCAGGTCACCGAGGTCGTGCGCGGGGATGACCTGCTGGCCAGTGCAGCCCGGCAGGAGCTGCTTTTTGCAGCGCTCGGTGTCCCCGCTCCTCGGTGGGTCCACGTCCCCCTGGTGCTTGACGGATCCGGACGTCGGCTCGCCAAAAGGCATGACGATCTGAGTCTGGAGGAGCTCCGAGCCAGAGGGATTGACCCCCAAGCCATCGTCGGTTGGGTGGCTCGCTGTTCCGGCTATCCGGAAGTCGACAGGGCCGAAGCTCGGGATCTGGTAAAGGTTTTCGATCTATCGAAGCTTCCCAAGCTACCGGTATCCTTGAACGAATCGATGTGGGGTGCTCCACGGGCTGCACCCTGAATCCGACCCTGCGGCGCTTTTCCCGGCCGCAACACAGATTGCAGGCATGAAACCCCACCAACCCGTACCGAGCTGCAAGTCGTCGATTGCATGCGTCAAGATTTTGGCATGGTCTCTGCTTAACAACGGGGGTGGCGGCGCCCTCGGTGTCCCCCCCTCCGCGGGTGGCCGCCGTTTTCTTCGAGTGGCTTGAAGGTGACCCTTCAGGCCACTTTTATTTTTGCAGTCCGGTCGGACACGGGCGTCAGGGTCGGCGGGGGCGCGAGGGCAGGGTGGGGGGCTGAGAGCGCGAAGTGCGCAGGGACGGCTCGAGCAGTGCCCCCAGCCAGCGCCACTGTGTCGAGTTGTCCAACAGGATCTTGGTGACCATGGTCAGCGGAACGCTGAGCAGCATACCGGCGGGGCCCCACAGCCAACCCCAGGCGACCAGGGAGACGAAGACGGCCAGGGTGGAAAGGCCCAGCCTCTTGCCGAAGATCTGTGGCTCCAGGAAATTGCCGATGGCCACGTTGAGTACCACCAGCAACAGCAGAACCAACCCGCTTCGACCCGGGCCCAGCTGTAGCACCGCCAAGATGACCGGGGGCACCGAGGAGACCAGCGCACCGATGGTCGGGATGTAACCGAAGACCACGGCCAGCAACGCCCACAGTGGGGCGAAGTCGACGCCGGTTGCATAAAGGACGATCCACGTGGCCGTCCCGGTCAACAGGCACATGTAGGTCTTGAGCACAATGTACTTCTTCACCTCGCCGGCCACGTGCTTGAGGCCTTCCACGTTGACCTCCGAACCGCGGAACGCCAACTCCAGGCGATTGGGCATGTCGATCGCGTCGAACAGAAGAAAGACCACGATCACCAGGACCAGTAGCGTGTAGGAAAGGATCGATGCAGCACCCGTCACCATCCGACCCAACACGGGCAGCACGCTGTCGGGGCCGAGGGATGCTCGGAGGTTGGCGGGGCTATAGTGGAAACCCCAGCCGCCCAGCGTGTTGGTCAGCCAGTACAACAGCTCATTGGCGCGCTTCTCGTAGGAGGGCGCGGCGTCGACCAGGGCGTTGATGGTCTGGCCCAGGACGCCTCCCAGGGACACCAGCAGTGCCACGGCGCTCAGAACCACCGCCGGGATCCCGATGGCGGGCGGGATGCGCAGGCGCTGCAAGGCGTGGACCAGCGGCGCCAGAAGAACCGCCAGGAACAGGGCGAAGACCAGCGGAACCAACACCGTCGAAGCGGCGCGCATCCCGGCCACGATCACGACCAGGGCTGCGATCGACATGAGCCCGACGGTTCGGCGCTCGCCCTTCGGGTACTGGGACGACAGCATGATTACACCCCCTTTTTTGCCCCAAAGTCGACGTGGAACGTCCACAAAGTGACCGGTAAGGGTCGGGTCAACTCGCCGATCTTCAAGCCGGCGGCAACCGATGCAAAAAGGAAATCCGGGTGCAGCTCCAGCTCTTGGCCCAGGATCAGCGTTACCTGATAGCGGTTGACCTTCGCGTCCAACCGGGCGTGAACCAGGGCGCGGAGTTCGGGGGCGAGATTAACCCAACCCGTCAAGAGCTCAGGGACGAATGGTTCGCGAGACGGTCGCGGGTACTCGGCCAGCACTCGCCGCCCCAGACGCCCCTTTCCGTCGAACCCCGCTTGAATTGCGGCGCGCGCTGCGGCGTACACGAGCGCTGCTCGCACCGCGCCGCCGGGTAGGCTGTCCAGGCACGCCGCCGAAACCAGCTCGACGCTGCGCGCCCCCAAGGCTGCCACCAGATCGAAGAAGGCCGCTACCTTCTGGCGGGCCAACTCCGCGGGAGCTCCGACCGGTAGCAGGTACGTGTTGTCGTGGAGAGGATGCAGGAGATAGCTTCGATCGGGCAGTGGATGGCCCGCGTCGAAGATCGCGTGGGCAGCCAGGGTCTCTGCTCCAAAGACCGGCCAAGGCCAGCGCCTCTGCCACAAACGGCGCCGCAGTGAACCCGGCCCATCCCGCCCCGCTGCTCCCAGCGTGGGAACCAGGTAGGAGCTGCCGAGCAACGCCCGCTCCAGTCGTGACACCGTGCCCAGGCGGGACAGATCGCGCACCCGCTGACCGAGCCACCGGGTCAGCTCTGGGGCCTCGTGGATGCCGGCGGTTTGGTCCTGTGCCGTGACCGTGATCAAGCGTCGACGGATCGCTGGAGTCTCTTCCCACCCTGTCATGTCTTCTCCAGCTTCTATCATACAACGGGGTTCAGCATGGATAGGACCAAAGCCGTCGGGCTGGCCAGGCATTCACCTAAGGCCAGGGCCGCAGGAACGTCACCTCCAGTCGCTGGCGCACGTTCTGGTAGTAAGTGTCGAGGGCTTCGGCCAGGCGGCTACTGACCACCCAGCGTAGCAGGGCCGGTTCGATCCGATCGAAGCTCATGCCCCGATAGGGGTGGTCCTCGGAGAAAAAAACCTCGCGCAACTCGGCCCGACTGGGGGTCAGCATGGGAGCCACCATCCGATGCAGATACAGGCTGGCTCGAGCCTGGCGGCGCAACAGGAGCGTCACCTCCGCCCCGGCCAAGCCTTCGGCTCGGGCGGCCTGCATGATGGCTTCTGAACCGCCCACCCGCTCCGCCAGTATCCTGCGCGCCATCTCGGTCTGGCGATCCAGCTCTTGCCGAGACGGATTCGGATCGACGGTCAGGCTGCACAGAACCGTCTCGGCGATGTGACGCTCCAAGGCTGCTCGAAGATGCCGCTCCAGATAGGCCTCCGCGCTGCGCAAGCGGTGCTCTGGATCGGCCAGGGCTTCCAGGCGGGCCTCGAACGCCAACGGTCGGGCCAGCACGAAGCGTGGAGAACGTGCGCCTCCCACGTCCGGGACCACGAAACGCACCACGGCTCGATCGATCGAACCTGGGGGAGCCGGTTCGCCGTGTCCGGAGAGCGAGAAGAGAGTGACGAGCAAAGGGACGGCCCAGCGACTCGACCATTGGAGTGAGACGCGTGCCGGTCCGCCGTTCACGGCTCCTCGGCCTGCGGTGTCGCGGGGCGCGCCGGGTCCTCGTCCGGGGGGTAGGATTCGGGTTCCGAGAGTCCGTCCACGCCATCGGACTCGTGGTGGGCTGCCAAACGCGCTGAACGTCGGGCTTTCACGAACTCTGCGAAGGCCAGCACCTTGTCCAGATCGCGCCCACCCAGCGAATCGACCAGCTCGCGCAGCTGTCGCCGCAAGGATTCGACACCGCGCAAACGCCGGCCCGTGCCCGTATCCGGGGGCAGGGAGGAAGTGATGGGTCCGGGTGCAGAGCTTTCGGCTGCGGGGGCGACGCGAGCCACCGGTTGCAGTGAATGAGCCCCTAACCAGGCTTCCATGAACACCCGCAGGCGCTCACTCCGGAACGCAAACCAGCGTTCGCGCTCCTGAACATAGCCCATCAGTACGTCCTTGAAGCGGCGGAACGCCCCCTTGCCGTCGATGGCCCGCAGGAGCTTGTGGCGCAACTCCTCCTCGTCCACCAGCGGAATGAACCGTTCCATCCAGCGGTACTGTTCGCGGGAGCTGACCGGCTCGACGCGCATGTACTCCGAGTCGGAAGCGATCCGGACGTGGGTTTCCGGATCGGCGATCCCATCGACCACCCTGAGAACCTCTCCGGTCTTCAGGTGCAGGTAACTGTGAACCTCGGGGGCGTTGTTCTCGAACGCGTCCTCGAGAGCCTCCCAGTCGACGGGAACCTCTCGGGGTGAAGGAGGGAGCACGCCAGTCATGGGGCTTTGCTCTGTCATCTTGCCTCTCAAAGACTATCGAATGAAGGCTGGTGTCGCCGAACGTCCCCGAACATGGGAAGGCGCATGCTCCGCCCACCGCGGACGGTCCCGGCTCGTTGGCCTGGACAGACCAGTAGAATAGACCGACACCGTTCTGGGGTCACCATCAGGAAGTCGGAGTGTGACGGCCGGCCCAAGGGACGTGCCGACCTTGCCCCGGATTCGTTTCCCGGGGTGGCGAGAGACGAACCTTCGCGGCTTGTCGCCTCTGGGCAGCCCGAGTAGCGTTGCGTAAGGACAATGGCTCGGCTCGCGCTCACGTCGCCCGAAGGACAACAGCTCGTGGAGCTGCGGCCCCACAACTCTTTGGGTCGTCACCCGGGCAACACTATCCAGCTCCTGGACCGGATCGTCTCCAAGGAACACTGCATCATCGAGCTGCGCGGCGAGCAGTTCGTGCTGCGTGATCTGGGCAGCCTGAACGGCACGTTCGTCAACGGCGATCGCGTGATCGGCGAGCGCTTGCTGCGCCACGGTGACGAAATTGCGCTCGGCAGCACCCACGGACGATTCGAGCTGGACGTCGCGACGAACGTCGCTCCGCCACCGATGCCAGCCTCGATGCCGCCTTCGGTGGGTGGAGCCTGGCCCTCGATGGTTCGGCCCTCCGCTCCATCCCCACCCCCCACCCAGGCGGCCGCGGGTCGTCGTGGGATGACCCAGGCCATGCCCGAGTACCCAGCGCCCTTCGGGATGTCAGGGGGGCCGCCCAGCTATCCGTTCCCGGTCCCGGCGCAGCAGCCCTTCCTCCAGGCCCCCGGCGCCGCCCCTTATACCCCGGCCATGCCGCCCTTTGGTGCAACCCGCGTCGATCTGACCGATCAGGCCCGGGCCATTGGCACCCAGATCGCGGCGGCGCAGAAGGGATTCCTTCCCTACGAGCAGCTCGCCCAGAACCCTCAGCAGCTGGCCGCCGACTACGAGCGACTGCGCTTGACCCATGAACTGTCGCGCGAGATTGCACTGGAGCGGGACCTGCCGGTTCTGTTGGACAAGATCCTGCTGACCATCTTCAAGTTCATTCGCGCCGATCGAGGCGCCATCTTCCTGATGGCTCCCCACGGGGAATTGGTGCCAGCGGCCACCCGCCGCAGGGATGGGACCGATCAGCCCATCCCGGTGTCGTCCACCATCCTCAACCATGTGATCAAAGAGCGAGCCACGGTACTGACCCACGATGCCGCCATGGATTTCGCGGCATCCAAGGGCAAGAGCATGATCCTGAACCGGATCAGCTCCGCCATCGTGGCGCCGCTGATGCACATCGACGAGATCCTGGGTGTGCTGTGGCTGGATAGCGAGTCCTTGGCTCAGTTCCAGCAGAAGGACATGGAGATCGCCACGGCCATCGCCGCTCAGGCCGCCATGTTCATCGAGATCAACATCCTGGGAAAGAAGATCGAGCAGGAGATCGTCAATCGAGAACGATTCAGCCGACTGCTCTCGCCCAACGTGGCCGAGCGCGTGCTGAGCGGCGAGCTGGAGGTCAAAAAGGGTGGTCAGTCGGTGCCTGAGTGCACCGTCTTCAACTCCGACATCCGCGGTTTCACCCGCATGAGCGAGGGAGCCCCCCCGGAGAGCATCGTCGAGATGCTCAACGAGTATTTCGAGCTGATGGTCGAGACCCTGTTCAAGTACGAGGGAACCTTGGACAAGTTCATGGGCGACGGGATCATGGCCCTGTGGGGCGCCCCCGTCATTCACGCCGACGACCCGGTGCTCAGTGTGGTCTGCGCGCTGGAGCAGATGGAGGTCCTGGCCAAGTTCAACGAGAGCCGGCAGAGCCAAGGCAGTCCGGGGCTGTCCATCGGGATCGGGATTCACACCGGCCCCCTGGTGGCCGGCTACATCGGGAGCTCCAAGGCCCTGTCCTATACGGTGATTGGCGACACTGCCAATACCAGCGCGCGTTTGTGTGGCATCGCCCAGCCCGGGCAGGTACTGGTGAGCGAGCAGACGCTGAATCGACTCGGCAACCGTTTCGTCGTGGAGGAGCTCGCCCCCGCCCAACTCAAGGGCAAGGAAAAACCCTTCCGGGTCTTCAACGTGGTTTCGGTTCAGCCCAACGTCCAAGTGCCTCGGGGCTTGGGCCCGACAGTCGGCGGATAGGTCGGTCTGCCCCACTGGACGTCGGGCGATCTTGGCGGAAAGCTTGGTTGCTTCCCATGGCTCACGTGCTCAGCTTCGAACGTCCGGTCGTCGATTTGCTTGGTCGGATCCGAGAGCTGCAGACGCTGGCGACCAAGACCCCGGAGCTCGCCGTGGAGCTGGGGCGGCTGCAGGAGCGAACGGCCCAGCTGGTCCGTCGTGTGTATTCGGCGCTGACTCCCATGGAGAAGGTCCGGCTCTCGCGGCATCCCAACCGACCCTACTCCTTGGACTACATCGACCGGTTTCTCACCGACTTCGTGGAGCTCCACGGGGACCGGCGCTTCGCCGAGGACTGTGCGATCATCGGGGGGCTCGCCAAGCTAAGGGGCCGCAGCCTGGTCCTTTTGGCTCACCAGAAAGGGCGCAACACCAAGCAGAACCTGCATCGCAACTTCGGGATGGCCAACCCGGAAGGGTACCGAAAGGCTCTGCGCCTGTACGCCTTGGCGGAACGATTCCGCTTGCCGGTTTTGACGCTGGTCGACACCCCCGGTGCCTACCCCGGGATTGGCGCGGAGGAGCGAGGCCAGGCCGAGGCCATTGCGGCCTGCATCGAAGCGATGGCTAGCGCGACGGTGCCCATCGTGACCGCCGTGATCGGCGAGGGTGGCTCGGGTGGAGCGTTGGCGTTGGGGGTTGCCAATCGCGTCTTGGTGTTGGAGTTCGCGTTCTACTCCGTGATATCCCCGGAGGGCTGCGCGGCCATCCTCTGGAAGGATGGACAGAAGGCGGCGGAGGCGGCCGCGCGCCTCCGAGTGACGGCGCCCGACCTTCTGGCATTCGGCGTGGTGGACCGGATCGTGCAGGAGCCTGCCGGGGGAGCACACCAGGACGTCGACGCGGCGGCGGCGCAGCTGGAGACGGCGCTGGTGGAAGCGTTCGCGGAGCTGGATGGGTTGACCGGGCCGGAGTTACGCGAACACCGTTACCAACGGTTCCGACGCCTGGGAGCCCATCGGATCGCGACCTAGGCTCGGCGACCACTTGACCGGGCCCGAGTCCCGGGCCTATACCCCGCCGAACCGCTGGAGCCGTCCTTCGATCCCCAAGGCTGGGCTCCCCGCGGACCAAACCGGCTGATGGCCATGACGACGCTGACCGGCATACGCTGCATCGACGAGCTCGCTCTGTCGAACCAGCGCGTCTTTTTGCGCGTCGACTTGGACGTTGCCCCCGACGAGTCCAACGCCGACCAGCTAATGGATGCGCGGATCGAGGCGGTGCTGCCCACCATGCGTCTGGCCATGGACAACCAGGCTCGACTGGTGGTGGCGACCCACCGCGGGCGGCCCCGGGGGCGCGTCGTGGAGTCCTTGGGACTCGAATCGGTGGGGCTGCGCCTGGCCGAGCTCTCGGGTTGGGATGTCCTGCTGCCGGATGGTTGCACGGGGGATGGGGCTCGCAAGGCGGTGGCCGACCTTCGAGCGGGGCAGGTGGTCCTGCTGGAGAACCTGCGTTTCGATCCCGGAGAAGAGGCCAATGACGAGGTCTTTGCGCGGGGGCTATTGCAGCTGGCTGATGTCTATGTCAACGACGCGCTGACCGCGTCCAGTCGCAGTCACGCGTCGGTGCAGGCGTTGCCGCTGTTGATGCGCGAGCGGGGCATGGGTCTGGTGTTGCGCGACGAGCTCTCGGCTCTTGAGCGTCTTGACGGGCGAGAGCTACCCCTGGTCGCCGTATTGGGTGGAACGCGCTGGGCGGAGCGCGTCGAGCTGATATCCGCCCTGATGGGGCCGGAGCGAACCCTGTGTCTGGGTGGAACCCTGGCCACGACCTTCGTGATGGCGGAGCGCCATCAAACCGGCCCAGGTGTCGCTTCGACCAAGGATCTGTCCCGGGCGCGCTCCCTGTGGCAGACGGCGCGAGATCGAGGGACCCAACTGGTCCTGCCCACCGACGTGATGGTGACCGAAGGGGACAAGGAGCTGGGCCTTCGGTCCATTACCGAGGTAGCCCCCGGACAGAACGTGGTCGACCTGGGTCCCGAGTCGAGGGCCATCTTTGGCGGCGTCCTGGCCAAGGCCAAGACCGCCCTGTGGGTGGGGGCGATGGGGCTCGCCGGGCATCCGGTGTATGCCGAAGGGACGCGCAGTGTGGCCAGGATGCTGGCCGAGTCAAATGCCTTCAGTGTGGTGGTTGGTTCCGCCGCGCTGGCTGCCTGCCAACAGTTGCCCCCCGAGCTGCAGAGTCGGTTAGGGCACCGTTCGGCTGGCGGTGGAGCGGCGCTGGCCATTCTGGAGGGTCGAAGTCTCCCGGGGCTCTCTGCCCTCGCCTTTGGCGTCTGACTGGGAAAGGAAAGCAAAAGTGGCAAGAACACGCGTTCAACTCATTGCGGGCAACTGGAAGATGTATCAGGGCGGTCTGTCCGGGGTACAGCTCGCCAAGGCCGTGGCGACGCAGAGCGGCAACGAGCAGGGTGTCGAGGTGGTGGTGGGTCCGCCCGCGACGATCCTCTCTCAGGTTGCAGAGGCCGTTCGGGGCTCCAAAGTGGGTGTGGCGGCGCAGAATCTGTACCCCAAGGACGAAGGCGCCTACACCGGCGAGCTCTCCTGCCCCATGTTGAAGGAGGCGGGCTGCCAGTGGGTGATCATCGGCCATAGCGAGCGCCGTCAGTATTTCGGCGAGACCGACACCAGTGTAAAAGAGAAGACTCAGGCCGCCATGGCGGCGGGCCTGTGCCCCATCGTGTGCGTGGGCGAGACCCTGGCCGAGCGCGAAGCGGGCACGACCCTGGCCGTCATCTTCCGCCAGGTGGACGCGTTCTTGGATGTGCTGCTGACGAAGCCCGGCTATGGCGTCATCGCTTACGAGCCGGTGTGGGCCATTGGCACGGGCAAGGTGGCCGGACCGGAGCAAGCCCAGGAGGTCCACGCCGCCATTCGTGGGCGTTTGGCGGCGCGCTCGGCGGAGCTGGCTCAGAAGACCCGCATCCTCTACGGTGGCAGCGTGAAGCCTGACAACGCCAAGGGCCTTCTGGGATGCCCGGACGTGGACGGAGCCTTGGTGGGCGGCGCCTCGCTCAAGGCCGACAGTTTCGCGGCGATCGTGGCTGCTGCGCCGCGCTGACCCAGTTCTGCCCAACAAATCAACCAGGCCGGCCCGGTGACCATTGCGACTGGCACCGGGCCGAACCATCTGACAGGATACGCCCCGTGGCTGAGCTACTGAAGACTCCACTGGTCGTCGTGCATGTCATCGCCTGCCTGTTCCTGGTGTTGGTGGTTCTGCTCCAACCCGGCAAGAGCGGCGGCCTGGGCGCCATCTCTGGAGCCGCAGCGCAGCAGGTGTTCGGCGGGCGCGGTGCCGGTAACTTCCTGACCAAGACCACCTGGATCACGGCGTTTACCTTCTTCTTCACGGCCATCACCCTCGCTTACCTGTCGACCTCCACCGATATGTCGCTGCGGTCGCGCAACGTGGGGTTCGATCCGCAGGGCCGCGGCCATCTGCCCACTGCTCCGACCAATGCTCCCGCCAAGACCCCGAAGTGACCCGTGATCTGCGGGGGATGCTCGGCATCGCCGGGCTGCGGGTGATATCGGCGCTGGTGGTCCTTTCGACGGGCTTTCGTGCCCTGAGCGATGACGACTATTCGCGTCTGGTGATAGCCCAGGGTTTTGCGCAAAATCCGAGCTTGGATCCCTCGGGGACCAGCTGGCTGCCGCTGCCCTTCTGGATCACCGGCGGTTGCATGCAGCTCTTCGGCGCGACCATCGAGGTCGCTCGCACGCTGTCGTTTTTGTCCTGCATCCTGGTGGCGGTGGCAATCCACATCGCAGGGGGTTGGTTGGGTTGGTCCGTCGCAGCCCGACGTCTGGGGGCGGTCGTGGGGGTCGTCCTGCCGCACGCCGCGATCCTGGGCGTCGCGACGATCCCGGATCTTCCCACCGCCGCGCTCATCGTCTTGGCCGCGGCCAGCACCGTGTCCGACTCGGTTCGAGTTCGACGCCTGGGGGCGTTGTGTGCCGGCCTGGCTTGCCTGTGCCGATACGAAGCCTGGCCGGTGGCGCTCGTCGTCGCGGTCCTCGCCCTGTTCAAAGACGCGGCGTCACCGGGGGAGCCGCGACCCAGGGGCCGCGACCACCTGGCGTCAGTCCTGGCGCTCGTGCCGCCTGTCCTTTGGATGGTGAACGGTGCGATCCGCCACGGTAGCCCGCTGTTCTTCCTGCACCGCGTCTCGGCCTACCAACGGGCGCTGGGGGGAGAGCAACCGTCGTTCTTGGCCAGGCTTTTGCGGCAGCCGATTTCGCTGTTCAGCGGCGAGCCGGAGTTCTTCGTGGCTGGACTGGGGTTGCTCGTTCTGCTGGTCGTTGTCTTGCGGAGCTCCTTTCAGGGCCTGGGTCGTGCGACGCGGCGCTTCTGGCTGGTGTTGGGCAGTGTGTTGGTTTTCCTGATGTTCGGCGATGTCCTGGGGGGAGCCCCCACCCACCACGAACAGCGTGTGCTCTTGTCGCTGTGGTTGGGGTTCGGGTTGTGGCTGGCGGAGCCGTTGGTCCGCGCCCTGACGGCGCCGGACAGCGGTCGTGGGGCGCCCCGGGCTGGCATTTTTTTGTCCGGCGGGCGTCGCACCGCGCTCTTCGCAGCCGTTCTCGGCGTGGCGAGCCTGGGGGTGGCCCTTTCGCGCCTGGCAGAGCCCCCCCAACTGCGCAGCGAGCTTCGTCCCGGTTCCCGCCTGGGGGAGCAAGCCATGGGACGGATGCTCAAGAGCGCGTTACCCCCGGGCGAGAAGGTGGCTCTGCTCACATCCGACTACGGCTATTTCGCCATGCAGGCGGCCCTTTCGCGCCCCGGCGCGTCCCGGCCGTTACTCGACCGTGATCCGCGTCGCGGAACCGTCGAGGATCCCCGGCGCAACCCCGAGGCCCTGCGCCGGGCTCTTACCGCCCTGGGGGCACGCTGGCTGGTCGTGCCTGCGACGGACCGACAAGCAATGCCAGATTGGTTGGCTCCGCGCGCGCAGACCGGTGGATTCGTCCTTCTGGCGGTTCGGTGAGGGCGGTTTCGTGTGGCGGGCAGTGCGGTGAGGGGCGAAAAGCTCACGATCGGGGGACCAGCCCGGGACGCCGGCTTCCTGGCGGTTCGGTGAGGGCGGTTTCGTGTGGCGGGCAGTGCGGTGAGGGGCGAAAAGCTCACGATCGGGGGACCAGCCCGGGACGCCGGCTTCTTTCCCCAAAGGAGCCAGTTTGGCTAGGCTAGGCCAGTGTTCCGATTCGGTCGTCGCCTGATTTCGATGCTGGTGGGGATCTTCGCCCTGCTCGGTTTCGTCGCGGTGCCGCTGGGAGAGAAGACCGGATACGAGCATCTGCGCTCGGTCCTGGCGACGGACGAGGCGCAGCGAGCCATCGACGAGATGGGCGACGCCAGTATCGCGGTGCGGCAGAAGGTCAAGGGGATGATCAACGAGGCCGCGGCTCCCCAGGGCAGCTCGGATGCCGAGCGCGGCTCCCGCCACAGCGGGCGCGGCCCTGACGACGCTGAACGGACGCTGGGCGAAACCGGCAAGGCGCTGGGCGAGACGGGGCGCAGCCTGGGTGAGACCGGCAGGACGCTGGGCGAGGCGGGGCGCGAGCTGGGCGAGACGGGGCGCAGCCTAAGAAGCCGCCTGGGACTCCGGAGAGCTCGGAGCGCGGAGTCGGAACGCTAGGCCTGCCTCGGCGATGGCAGCGACGTGATTCTGCCAGTAGTTGTCCACGGCCTTGCGCACGGCCTCTTCGGCCAACCTCGCACAGGACAGATGGGTCGCTGGCAGGTGCAGCTCCTCGGCGAGTCGCTCGCTGGAGAGGGCCAACGCCTCCTCCAGGGTCGCTCCATCCAACCGTTCCGCCGCCAGGGCCGACACGGCGATAGTCGCGCCGCAGCCGAAGGCTCGGAAACGAACCGTGTCGATCCGTCCCGACGCGGCGACACGGATCTGCAGGCGCACCAGACAGCAGCAGTCTGTCGACTGCGCCAGTCCCGTGCCCACGTCGGATTTGGCACAGTCCAGAAAGCCGATGTGCTTGGGGTGGTTGGCGTATTCCCGGATGAGTTCGTCGTGGGCCATGGGTCGATTAACCAAACCAAAGATTCTACGTCTTAGCGCAGTTTTTGGCGCGCCGCAGGTCCCGAGTAACCCCTCGGAATGTCAGGGATTCTTCGGAATGGGGTCGCCGGAGCGACACCCCACCACGGCCTCGACGATCCGCGTCGCCGCTCGCTCGATCTGCTCGGCGGTGTTGTCACGACCCAGGCCAATCCGAATCGAGTTCTTGGCGCCGTGAGTGTCGACCCCCATGGCAGAAAGGACATGGCTGGGCTTTCCGCTGGCGCTGCTGCAGGCCGAGCCGCTCGACAGGGCGAGCTCGGGTAACGCGAGCATCAACTGGTTGGCGTCGACCGAACCAAAGTGAAGGTTGAGACTACCGGGGAGGCGATGGGTGGGCTCGCCATGCACGGTCACGTCGTCCAGCGCCGCGAGCAGACGTTCTTGCAGGTGGTCTCGCAGGCCCCGCAGACGGTCCTGTTCGGCAGATCCATGCTCCTTCATCAACTGACAGGCCATGCCGAACCCGACGATCCCGGGGACGTTCAGCGTGCCCGAGCGCAGGCCCTGCTCCTGGCCTCCCCCGTGGCTCTGAGGGACCAGCGTGACCCGCGGATGCGAGTGGCGCACGTACAAGGCCCCGCAGCCCTTGGGCCCGTAGATCTTGTGCGCGGAGAGCGAACAGAGCTCGACCTGCATGGTTTGCACGTCGAAATCCGTCTTCCCTGCGCCCTGCGCGGCGTCCACGTGAAGCCACACCCCGCGCTCGCGGGTGATGTGGCCGATGGCCTGGATGGGCTGGATGGTGCCCACCTCGTTGTTGGCCAACATGACGCTGACCAGCGTGGTCTTGGGGGTGAGCGCGGCAAAAATCGCCTCTGGCTCGACGAGCCCCGACGCATCCACGCCCACCAGCGTAACCTGGAATCCGAGTGTCTCGAGGTAGGCGAAGCTGTCAAGAACGCTGCTATGCTCGATGGCAGTCGTCACCAGGTGATTGCCGTGTTCACGGCGGGCCAGCGCCGCACCGATGAGCGCCAGGTTGTTGCTCTCCGTAGCCCCCGACGTGAAGACGATATCCCGGCTGGGCGCGCCGATCAGCGCCGCCACACGCGTGCGCGCCAACTCCACGGCTTCGGCCGCCCGCCATCCGTAGCTGTGGGAACGGCTAGCGGCGTTGCCGAACTCGTCCCGGAAATAAGGAAGCATCGCGTCGAGCACCCGCGGATCGACCGGCGTGGTCGCGTGATGATCGAGGTAGATGCGGGGGGGAGGGGACATGGGCGCCGAAGGAGGGACGAGGGGTGGGGGAGGAGAGATCCGGCAGCGGGCGCGGCGAAGGGGCCGGGCGTGGGGAAGGGGCCGGGCGTGGGGAAGGGGCCGGGCGTGGGGAAGGGGCCGGGCGGTTCAATCGATGGGCGAGGGGAGGCGAAGGGGAATCAATGGGGCTGGAGGGGTTCCGGAGCAATGAGGCGAGGACAGCGCGGTGGCAGCGCGGTGAGCAGGCGGCGCAGGATTTGCGTGCCTCCAGGGGTCTGGGGCCGGGGTTCCTGGCCCGTGGGCTTGGGTCTAGAACCGGGTGAGTCGTTCTTGGCTTCGGATTGTTGGGGAGACGCGCGCGTGCCCCAACAGGATCCGGGGCGAGTTGATGCAACGGATGCGGCGAGCAGTCCGGTCGCGCAAGCCAGTCGAGTAAGCCAGTCGAGCAAGCCAGTCGAGCCACCCTGGTTTCCAGATAGTTCCAGTTGTGCTTGACAGACATCGACCCCGAGCTACCCTTTCGAACCCTGACGCGCGGTGGAGCAGTCTGGTAGCTCGTCGGGCTCATAACCCGAAGGTCGAAGGTTCAAATCCTTCCCGCGCAACCAACGCCTTGAGGCTTTGCCTCAAGGCGTTTTTCGTTGGGAGGATTTTAGGCCTCAGGTACGGAAGGGAGAACCTGGGCAGCGTCGATTCCAGGGGGGCGCCTCCACTTGTTGTTCCGGTTCGCCGATGAGCCGAGCACTCGCTGGCGACACGCTGGAGGCGAAGCGGTGGCAGTTCAAGCCACCGGCGGGGATGGCGTGGGCGCCCCACCCGCGCCTCTATGCAGCCGGGATCGCCAACAGGCCCGGACACTCTCGTTGACGCGAAGCACGGCGGCGTTATCGCTGTAGAACGCAACTGGTTTTCCGTGGTTGCCGCAGCGTCTCCTCGGAGACCACGAGGCCGTGGCATTCGACCAGCTTCTCGAGTGCCAAGGTTGAACCGAAATCGGCGTAGCGGGCCCTGACGAGACCAACGACGCTTTCTCTAAGCTCTGGAGCTAGCTTGCGGTTGCTCGCACGGCCACGTCGCCTTTCGTGCACTGCTCGCAGCAAAACTGCGCGCTCGAACTCGGGGTTGCTCGTGGTCAGGACCGGGGGCGACATGCCTGGTCACGTAGCGTGAACCCGACATTCTGAGGTCCTTGCCTGGCTGGCCCGCGTGGCCGGCCCATTCGGGCCACGGCAGGGCTCTTTCCGGACGGGACGCGGCAGTGCGTGGCAACGCTTACCCACATCAAGCGCGCGTTGAACAGGGTCCGGTACCCACCTACACTGCGCTGGTCGCCCGCGGAGGTATGGAAACAATGGTTGCCCTCTCACATCGACCAGCGAACGGTGGATTGGCGCATCGCTCGTTCGGGCTGGCGTGTTCCATCCCACCCTGGTGTCGCGCCATGCTCGCTCTCGCGTGCTGCGCGGCCTGCACTCCAGCGCCCGCGACGTCCGCTCGAAGACCGGCAGTCGAGCCTGCGACCGGGGTCGCCAGCACGGCGCCCCCGGCCAGCGCCAGCACCACCCCTCTCGGGCCGACGGCACCTGCGAGTGCCGAACCGGCCTCCGCCGCGCCGAGCAGCAAGACCGACCCGTTCGCTCCGCCGGACTGGGTTGCTCACCCCTTCGCCGATCTGCCGGACCTTGCTCCCAGCGCTCCGAGCCGACCCCTCGAGGTTTCGTTGGTCGTGGTCCGACGGAAGCGCGCCGCCGGGACCATTACCTCGCCGCTGCTTCTGAGGATCCCCGCGCTCGGTCTGGAGCGAGAGATCTTTGACGATGCTATGGTGCAGCCGGCCTGCGAGACTCAGTCGGACGTTCGCACCAACGCGCTGTTCGTCTACTGCCGGGGGATGGACGGCGCCGTGAAGCTTCGTGTTCACCAGCGTGCCAACACCCTCGTGTTGGAGGTCGCGAGCGCAGGTGACGCCCCCGCCTTGACCCAGGGCGAGACCATCGAGTTGCCGCCTGGCCGCATCGTGCAGTTTCGGACACGACCACCTACCGAGCAGCGAAACAACCCCGGCGTAGGTGTCGTTCTCGAAAGCCGGTGACGCGAGCCGACGCTCCAACTTCCCTGAGATTGGTCGCAATCGCCGGATCTCGTGTCATTTCACCTGGAACTTCGCTACCCCGAGGGTCATGCTCAGAGTGGCGCCACCAATGGGAGGGCTCAGGTAAAGCCCCATGTTTCCGGTCTTTTGAGGGAAGAAGGTCTCGAAGGCGGTCTGCATGGTCACTGGGCGTGCCAGAACGTCGGCAACATCTTGGGGCAGATAACGCTTGATATCGACCGCTACGAACTCGCTCGCCGACTCGGTTAGACGCACGTACAGCACCTGGCCGGCGGTCAGCGATACGCCCTCGATCAGAATCGCTTGTCCGTTTTGGGCGTAGATTACGTCCGGGCGGATCCCTCGCCCGTTGACGACGAACAGTGCCTTGCCACCCTCGCACAGGATACCAATCGTATCTACGCTAGTCGTTGGTCCTAGAAGCGAGGTAACCTCCACCAATTGGCGGCCAGTTGCAGTGCTCGCCATGTCGGCTTGGGCGGCCTCGATCTTCTTGAACTTGGCTCCAACCGAGCCTTGTAGCCCTGCCATCAGCTCGGCATTCAGGGTTTGTTTGCCGCCGCGCATGTCGCACAGAATGGCTGCCCGTTCGGCCTTGGCGGTTGCCCAGTCTTCGGCGCTGAGCTCGACCGTGCTCAGGCTCGCTGCAGCCGGATAGTCAGTTTCCGGTGGTTCTGTGTCCGCGTTCAAGGGAGGAAGACGGGACGCAGTCGTCATGCGTCCCATGGCCCCACCGCAGCCAAAACCCAAAGAGATTGTCATACCGACAACCCCCAAAGCCAAGAGCTTGAACGACCTGCTTGGGTACCCCTCGGATATTGGTTGCATGACACCATCAATACACGGAGCGCATATCCGAATCAAGTCAGGGAGTATTCAGCGCCGAGGCCCGAAGCGGCGGCTTCCAGCACGAGATCCGACGTTTCCAGCGTCAGTGAACGAGACCCGTCAGAGCAGAGATGTCGGGTTGTGAAGACCAGCCCGTTGCCTTGATACGCTGCACAAGCAGGCGTCTGTCACGCTTGATCCTCGTGTCTTTCAGCCGTTCTGCGTTCCTCTGGGCCTGGTTGTCCGTAATTTGCCGCAGGGCGCCGGAAAAAAGCTTGTTCGAGGCGATGGTACCCTGGGTGATCTGATTCGCGCGCACTCGGTGGGGTGCAGATGACTAGCGGGTGCCGCTCTGGACCATCAGCTCGAGATCTCCTCGAACGCTTTGGACAGCTTCCTCATTCTCCACATCCATTCCCACGGTCTTGCGAGCTGGTCATGGCTCAGGCGAGGAGCTCAGCAAGAG
>CAZYKT010000066.1:0-31912 GCA_964648165.1 uncultured Polyangiaceae bacterium
GCGGAAGCCGGGGTGCTCCAGCATGAGCTCGCCGCAGCTTAACAGATCACCGATGGAAGCGGTCTTATGCGAACCTCGGATCATCCGCCGACGTCCGAATTCCCGGATCACGTGAGCCTGGCTCGCAGCCGTGATGTTGGGGTGAATGAAAGAGGGAGAGCATCATGAGAACTCCGACTGTGATTTGTCTCTTCGGAACAGCGCTATCGTGCGGATACAGCCAAGGCGAGAGCGTCGCCACGGAGCAAGCCACGGAAGTCGCCGTGCACGCCCAGGCAGCGACCGAAGGCGTGGGAGAGGGATGCTGGGAGTGCGCGCCGGAAGGCGCGAGACAACATTACGAGATCATCGACCCTCAGGACGGTTTGTTCGTCACCTATTGGGAAAAGTACTATGACGTGGGCTTCTCTTCGTTGGATCTGTCTCCCGACGGATCTCCCAACGGATACCGACTCGAAGTAGATTACAGTAATCCGATCTACCCGGATCCGAATCCGGACTGGCCCACGGACACCAACAACGTCAGCGGCAAGGGGCGGCGGTATTGTTACGGCGACGTATTCGACTGGACCGTGAAGGAGGCGAGTGATACTTTGCTCTGGTTGGGGGTCTACGGGTGGCTCGAGAGTCCGCTGGTCGAATACTACATTGGCCGAGACCGCCAATGGGGCGACGTGCTCGCGGGAGAATACGACACTTCCCGAGGAAAATACGAGCTGTGGGTCCAGGGCGCTGCGCGGGCCAACATCCTCAACCCAGAAGACGACCCCAGCAGGCCGCGGAAGTTCTTGCAGTACAATCTCAGGAACAAGAACGAACATGGCACAGATCAGGGTCCAAGGGTGGGTCCTGTGGACCTGAGCGAACACTTTGCCGCCTGGGACGAGGTCATGAGCGAATTCTGGAAGGAGACCGAGAGCAAGAGCTGCGCCTTGAGGAGGTGGGCCAAACCCGGGGCGGGATACGATTGCAGTGATTTCGATTGCGAAGGATTCATTTGCGAAGACTTCGATTGGAACGCAGAACACGAGGCGTGGGAGTTCGAGAGAGTCAAATACTGCTGCGGAGCATACGATTGCGAAGGATTCAATTGCGAAGAATACGAGTGGTGGGCGGAAGAGAAGGCCAGATTCTGCTGCCAAGAATACGATTGGCGCGAGCTCGAGAAGGCCAACTACTGCGTGGTGGCGACGGAAATGGGCGGGAACGTCGAGGGAGTCGCTGAAGTGAGCGACATCATCGTGACCGCGAAATTCCCCCAGACGATCGATGGCACCTGCGACAACGTCGACAATGACGATGATGGCAACACTGACGACGACTGGAAGCCCGGGTTCTGCATCTTGCCGCCCACTCATCCTACCTGTGGTAACGGCGAGCACTTTGGCACCACCGTTTGTTTGGGGGAAGACGGGGAAGCCTGTGTGCCCGAGGCCATCCCCGAAGAGGCCTGCAACAACGAAGACGACGACTGCGATGGCCGCACGGACGAGGGATCGATCAGCTTGCCCCTCAAGTGTGTGTTGGATCGAGACGAAGACGGCATCGAAGACGGCCTGGACGCGTATCCCGACAGCTACTCGAACGAGTTCGGTGACTTCGGAGCGACTCGGGGGGTGATCGTCAATCGAGGTGGCCAAGCCGTGGTGGTGTTCGATTTGCCCAGCGGCCGCGGCGTTCGGGTGGAGACGCTCCCCGGCTTCAGCCGGAGGAAGGCCGCGATTTCGTTGTGTGGCGGGTCCGTCAGCCTATCCATGGGTCCGGGGGCGAGGGAGGACGTCACCTGTCCGGAAACGAGTTGCCTCTTTGCCAGTGAAGAACTCGGGGTCGGCAACGTTGCCAGAGTTCACTCCGACTTCTTTGCTGGGGCTGGGGGTTTCGCCCTTCGGGCGGGTGCCGTGGTGTACGGTAAGGGGCTCTCCACCGGCAATGGATATCTGGCTTCTTTCGCACGAATCACGGAGGGAGCGACCCTGGGCGGTACACTGATGGGCAACCGAGAGGGGGCGCAACCGCTCGTGGAGCGGGCAACGGTGGCGCCTCAGGTACTCCCGGTGTTCCACGTAGCACCCAGTTCGCGCAACATGACAGTTCCTGCCGGGGATTCGAGGGACTTGCCTCCAGGTGACTATGGCAGAGTGGTGGTTGGTCAGGATGGCACGCTCGTTCTGGACGCTGCGGGGACCTACCGTTTCAAATCACTGACATTCGCATCCGGCACCCACCTGGACCTGACTGCTGCCGGAGCAGGCAGAGCGATTCTTGCCGTGGAGGGCGACCTGGTCTTCGGGGATGGCTGGGAGAAGCTGGGCAGCGCGAAGATCAATGCGTACGCCAACGGGCCTTCGGTCGTGGCGGGGTTCGACAGCAAGCTCAGTGCCAGCATCCAAGCACCTTTCGCCCACGTGGAAGTGAGAGACCGTGCCCAGGTCGATGGTTGCATCAGGGGTCGCCAAGTCAGTTTCGCGACTCTCACCCAATTGGGCGGCTGTTTCGCCAAGCGGCCACAAGGAAGCACGTGCACAGACTCCTGCGAGTGCACTACCGGGCATTGCGTGGACGGCAGGTGCTGCGACAGTAGCTGCACCGGCGACTGCCGGAGTTGCGGTAACAGCGCAGGAGAATGCCGCAAAGCTGCCGAGTTCGCCGATCCAGACAACGACTGCGGCCACTACACCTGCACGAATGCTGGCTCCTGCTACACCGGCTGCGTCGCTCCCGGTTGCGATGGTCGCTGCGACAGCGGCTCGTGGTGTGACTTCGGGGTTTGCGAGGCCAAGATGAGCCGGGGCAATGCGTGCATCTTCCCGTGCTCGTGCGCGTCCGGCAGCTGCGGTTTCGTCGACATCCTTTGTCCGCTCTGCTGCAGGTGACGGGGAGGATAAGGCGTTCAGTGCGACCAGGCAAGGCTGGTCCGAAAGGAGTGAGATAGACGATAATCTTATGAAATTCGGTACATCGTCCAGCGGGTGCGAAACCCGCCCGGCGAAGGGTGAGCCCGCCCAGCCGGTAGCGAGCCTGGCGACGGTCGCGGTGACGCGGCCGGCGATGCGGAGGCGCGCGAGCGCGTGGGCCGTGGGGAATGCAGCCACGAAGCTTAGGTCATCCCGGGTGTCGAGGGTGTTGAATGGCCCGAAGACGACGGCGGCTCTCGCGAAACTGGGCGAGGGAGAGTCGCGCCCGGCGGCCCCTCCGCCCCGGTGCAGAAACCTGCCTCCACCAGCCCCTCCGCACCATCCTCACGCGGATCTATGCAGCCGGCGACACTATTCAGGCTTTCGGAATCACCGGAACGCTAGAACGGCGAGAAGGTTTGGTTCTCTTGTCCGCCGACGAAGCGGCCCGCGGAGTCAAGTTGAATCTGCTCTGAGAGGCTTTTCCCGAAGCACGGTACCTGAGGCTTGATCGACTCGCGCCGAGGGAGGAGCGGAATCGTCACGTGACAGCGTGACTAGTTTTTCTCTAACGGACGCAGCGCACCCAGCTGTCGCGGTCCATGCCCCAGTAGCAGTTGTCCGAGGCGCCGTTGTTGAAGTCGACGTTCCATGCGATGCCGGACGAGCCAGTGGGGGACGAGCCAGCAGCACACGGCGAAGAGGTCCAGAACGTCCCCATAACCGTGCCGGGGAATGCCGCTAGATCGATTGTCGTCCCACAGGTCACGGTGAGGTCAACAATCGAGTTCAACTCCCTCACCGTGGGCAACCGAAATCCCGACCCAGCAGCCGAACAGTACGACTGAGCGGCGGCCCAATCCATCCTCGTCGGACTCTCCTGCTGCTGCCACACGAGGCTCGTCAGCGTGTCGCGGACCAACCCGCCGTCGAGCACCAGGAAGCGGGAAGTTGGATAGCAGCGCGACCCTCGGACGCAGCGCACCCCATACTTGTTGCTTACGTCGACTCCGGTGCTGCCGGTGTAGAAATCGACGTACCACCGACTGAGGTCGCCAGGGTACATGTTGGCACACGCCAGAGCAAACGGCGAAGACGTCCAGGTGTCGAAAGAGGAGTTGGCAGGGAACGCAGTCGGGAACACGTCCGAGTCGATCGATGGACTCACGCGGTTGAAATCCACGATGGTGAGCAGCTCGTGGCGCGCCGGCAGACGCCAACCTGACAGGCCGCCAAGCACCAGCCCCTCACAATAGGCCTTAGCCTCGGCCCAAGTGCAGGTAAGGTTGCCGGTCCCGCTACACCCGGATCGCACGCCTGATCCGTCCCGCTGCCAAACCAGCCCTGTGATGGTATCGGTCACGGTCAGCCTGTCCGCGTTGACCACGAACTCCCCAGAATGCGTGCCGTCTCCTGCTGGCAGTCGAGTACCGTCGCAGCTCTCGCTGGAGCCATCGCAGCAGGTCGCCCAGGACTGGCAATCCTGGCTCGTCGTGCAACTCATGCCTCCCCACGGGGAGGCTACGCAAGAACCATCGATGCAATCCTGGTCCGCAGTGCAAGCGGGGCGGCAGGTGACCTCGTTCGCGCCGCCGGTACCCGCTGTGCCGGTGTGTCCAGAGCTGCTGCCACAACCGGCCCCGAGCGTGATGGCGAGGTCCACCAAGCCAAAGGTCAATCCCAAGGACACCCTCATTCTGATTCTCATCTCAAGTCCTTTCCTCGGGCGAAGCCCGCCTTGGCAGGCCCAAAGAGAGACCGCGCAGCGTCTTCTGGAAGTCGATCCGTATCGTCGGATTTCACCCGGTTGGCGTGAATGAACCCTCCATCAACGTACCGGAGCGCCTGTGCACATGCGATGAGAGTACCCGATCTCCTGGGTCCGTAGGTCTTCCTTCGTAACTCCTTTGCTTTTCGCGAAGATGTTGCTCCCATTCAAGCTGCAGCGGCGAAGAGGCGCCCACGCTAGTCATTTGTAGCACCTGTAATGGCTACCCTTCGCGTCCGCCACTCGTCACGTGATCCGGGAATTCCGACGTCGGTGGAAGAACCGAGGTTCGCATGAGACTTCCTTTCTGCGTTCGACGAGCTCCTCGGGCTTGGGCTTGAGCAGTTCACGAAGAAACACGACCCGTACTGGGACATCCCGCTTGTTACCACGCTGCCCAAGCCCGTATTGAACCTGACCTTCGGACTCACTGGAACGCTGGAATGGTGAGAAGGTTCGCTTCTCTTGTCTGCGACGGCAGCTACACCAAGCTGATGGCGAGCCTAGCGAAGGCCGACGTGCTGATCTTGGACGACCTGGGCCTTGGCACCCTGCAGGAAGCGCAACATCACGACCTGCTCAAGGTCCTGGAGGACCGCTGCGGCGACCACTCGACCATCGTTACCAGCCAGTCGCTACGCTCCGTCCTCCCGACCGGGAACGGTGTCCGCGATGCCCGGTTCGTGTGTCCGCGTTGGCCGAAATGCGCACGCGACCGACCCGTCTGGCTCGACGCCCTGAATCTTGGCATGATCGTGCGAAATACTGATGGATTCAAACAGGCAGAGGATTGAAAGCTCCTGGCCACAAGGGCGCTCGAGGCGAAACGCTTGGCGGGGGCTGCTCTGGCTCGTCATCCCTGGTTGTGCGGGGCTTGGTGCAGCGAAACCGACCTACACACCGCCGAAACCCAACCTCTACCGTCCCTCGCCCCCTCTCGCACGGCCGGTCGCGAAGGGCAAAGCAACCGAGTCCGATGGGCGCCGGGACTTGGTGCGTTGGTTCCTCAAGGGGGGACTCACCCCAACCTTCTCGCGCCAGTTGGAGGCGGGGACCCTGTGGTCGAATCAGCATGGAGCTCGCTGGGTCGAACCGTCTGATTCCGACCTCCCGATAGAGTGGGCGACCGAGCTCATTCATCAAGATGCCATCGGTGGCTTGGCGTTGTCCGACCAACGCTTTCTCTTCGTCCACCGGGACGCCAGTTTGACAATAACCGCTGGACCACTGGGCGACACCGAGCAGCGTCAAGTGGCGCCGAAGGAGCTCACTTCGGCGTCGGTTGGCGGGTCCACTCCGGTTGCCGTCGATGGCGAGGGCCAACTCTGCCGCTTGGACCTCACCTCATTCGGCTGGGAATGCCGGCTATTCAATGGGAGGGACCGCGCCAGGGCGGTAGTCTTGGATCAAACCGGCCGAGGCCTCATCACCACCCAGCGCAACCATCTCTACCACACCGATGACGATGGTCGAACCTGGCTCCGCCTCCAATGGGAAGGCGGACCCTTCGGGCTCTTGCACACCGTCGGGAACTCTCCCCTGCGTGTCAGTGAGGCATCATCCAGCCAATGGTTTGCCTACCAAGGCGACGGGCGCTTGGTGAGGCTGTCCCAAGACCAACTCGGGGCCGAATCGCGTCCGCGGCTGCTTTTCGCGCTCAACCAACGGGTGAAGGATGGCATTCACTACGAGCTTTTCCCTCACCACATCGACGATGCAGATTTCACCAATGGCCTGGAGTGGGTCCGGATGGAATTGAGGTGGCGTCGCCTTCTTGCCCCCAGAGGCCGCCACCCTTGGAACTTTGGGCCCTGGGAAACCGTGCCTCTGTTCGACTGGCACCCTCGCCTCCTGCCCGCGCTCCTCGATAGCCCCCAAGGGGCGCAGGTCCTTGCACATGACACGAGTGCGGACGAAGCGACGCTCTATCGTGTTACCCCAAGCAATGGGCCGCTCCAACCCACGCAGGCCGAGAACCGCCCGCTTCTATCCGTCTTGACGCTTGCCAATCCCACCGACTTCGAGCTCGACGCAATGGCCTACCTGCATCACCCGCTTGCCGAGGCCGAGCGCCGCCTGCTCCCTTCACCGAAGGTCTGGTTTCGCCGCCAGGATTCAGCGGGCTGGTTGACCGTCAACTGGGGAGAAGGGCCTGGTGGGGATGACGAAGTCGTGCGGTGCGACAATCACCTAAGGATCCTCCGTCGATTCGCGATGCCGCTCGACCCCGACGACCCGACACAACGCATGCGAAACTTCGTCGGGTTGGACTCGAAGGATCACCTGGTGGTGCGGGGACGCCAACGTCTCTGGGTCATCGACGACGAGGGCCGTGCCTCGAAGCTGGCCCTCCCTTTCGTTCCTCTGAGCCTAGCGTTCAGCGGGCGGCGGGGGCTTGCCCTGGTCGACGGCTCCGGTTTGCTCGAAACCGCCGATTATGGTCGGACCTGGGTCGCAGTCGAGAATCCCGGTTGGCTCCGGGAGTTGGTGTGGAATGGGTTGCGAATGTCGTGCAGCGCCGAGGGTTGCAACACGCCCTGGGGCTATCGGCTGGGTTGGCGCCTGCGTTAGGTTCGCCAGCGCGACCGGCGCCTACCGCTACGTGCCCACCGTCCGTCCCTGCGAAGGCCACAAACCCCAGAAAAGGGCCGAGGGTACGGGAAGCCCCCGCCTACCCAAGTCGAGCTAGCGTCCCCGCAAGTCGACCGCGATGGTGTTGTGAGCCGAGGTGGAGTTCGGGTTACGTCGGTCGCGCACCTTGTCGCCATTGTCGGCTCTCCAGAACGCGTCGATTGACGATGAGCCAACGACTGACGAGGACTTGGCGGCAATTGAGGCTGCACGGCTCGAACGACTCTCGGGCAATCCGATGTCTACACTCGAGGAAGTTGCCAAGGAGCTGGGCATCGAGTCGCGAGCCCGTTGCGCGTCGCTTTCTCCGATCAGGAGCACGTGCTGCCGCGTGGTGTGGCCAAGAAAACCTAAGCCCTTCCCATCGGTTAGACACGGCGCGTTGACATAATCTCTACTTCCACGAAGTGGTTTTTCATTCACTGACGCTGGAAATGTCGGATCTCGTGACCGATTCCAAAGCGCACGTCTCCCGCCCGGCGGGCGTGTTCTGCTCGCCGGTCATTCGTGTGCATCGTTGACGTTCCGGTCATTCCCAGTCGGGCGATCGGGCGCGTGCGACGGGCGGCGGCTCCGTGGACATCCCAGGTCGTTCCAGGATTTGTCTCGCGAGCAGGGCCTCGGTGACCAGCTCCGTCGCCTTCAGGCGACCACCGCAGGGGCAGGAAAGGACGTCGATATCGTAGGTCCTCTTGAGAAGCGTTGCCCAGTCCAGTCTCCACGGATTGATGGCTGAGGGCACGTCCACGTCCTTCGCTTCGCCTGGGCTGGGTGATTGCCGGTCGGCGAGACAACCCTTTCGAACACTCCGTCGACCACGACCGCATGCAGGTGGGTGTTCAGGTTGAGGCTCCCTCCGAAGCGATGTTGAAAGACGAGCGGCGCAGCTGGTAGAGCAGAGTCCGCTCCGGACGACGCGGTGTGTAGCGTGGAGTTTGGCGCTGGTAGACGTGCCGTAGCACCTGGGGCGGCTCGGCGCGTTTCGCCATGGGGAGGCGACCTGGCTAGATTCGTGCCCGCCCAAAAACTGGGCCCAACGCGCCCGATTGTCGAGGTCAGAGTTGGCCTGCGCCGGCCGAAATCGGCCACGCGCCACCCGCTGTGGCCACAGTCTCAGGGAAAGCCGGACCATCCGTCGCGCTGCGACGATATCCAGCGACGAGGAGCTGTTCGAATAGCATTCCCTGCTGCTTCGCCGAAGGCCCGTGATTGCGCCGTACCGGCAAGAAGCCCTTGGAGGGAGGGTTACCGGACCTCGTAACCCGAGGACTCCGCCCCTTGGGGCACGAGCTTGTCCGAGTTCTTCTCCTCTGGCTGCAGACGACGCAGGCAATCCAAAGGGGCCTCGGGTTTCCTCGGTACAGCGGATGACCTTCCGATCGAAGGGCTCGGTCAGGCACAGGACAACCACGATTCGACGCTGCGGCAGCCAAGCAGCCAAAGTCTCGCTCGATAGTCTGGAGGGATGGGGCCGTTTCCTTTTGCTGGTCCAGCGCAATCACAGCCAGATGCGTACTCACGGTGGGGGACGATGGTTGCGTGCGCAAAGTCACAATCGGACTCGGGCGACGGATCTTCGCAGATCGGTGGTTCGATCGGGACCAGGTAGCTCCTCCCGACTCCGTGCCGGGTATGCTCCGGACACCCGTTGCCGCCGGACCGGCACGGTCCGACCTCGAGAGCTTCATCGTGACTGGGAGCGGCCGGTGGAACCGATCGGCGGCACTACGATGAATCTCTCTCGGCCCGTCTGGTCTGCTCCAGCCAAGGCCCGGGAGAGAGTGGGCTGCGCGAGCCGCTCATGAGACAGAAGCCGTCGGCGCGGCTCACTCTCGAGCGGGCGAGGCGCGGCCCACAGACCTGTGACAGGGCGTGACGTCTGCGCCGCGCGTTGGTGCGACTTGCTCACCCGTCGCCTTTTCCTCCGGGCTGCCACTCGGCCCGACGGCCAGCGATCACGGCGGGCGTCCAGCGCGCCCCGATGGTGCCGACCCGAGGGATCGAATAGCCTGGTTCGTACCCTGTTGGCTCGATTCCGACATAGGTTCGGGTTGGTTGGCTGCATCGCAGCGACGACGCTGTGCGGGGCATTCTTGGTCGTCGGTTTTGCGGTTCCGTCTCGTGCCGGGCGTGCGGCGGGAATGAGGCCGGGCCCCGTGGCAGGCGGCCCGCAGGGACTCCCTCGGCAACCCATCCGGACCGCGGCCCATGAATCGAGACCGCCTGGGACGACCGCTTCCCCCTTCGCGGGCCTGCCCCCTTTGACCATCCGCGAGATCAACTCCCAGAAGACGGAGCGTCTTCGCCTGTACGACGCCTTCGGGCAGCTGGATCCGAGCGCGACAGCGGCCCTGGATAGCCTGCTCGGTGATCACCGAAAGCCCAAACAGCCCCTGTCGCGAACCATGGACCGGCGCCTCTTGAAGTTGGTATTTCGCACCGCTTACCACTTCGGCAAGTACGAGCTCGAGATCATATCCGGTTACCGACGCAGCAAGCGTCGTCACCAAAGCCCCCATGCTCAGGGGCGTGCCGTCGAC
The DNA here is from genome assembly GCA_964648165.1 of uncultured Polyangiaceae bacterium. Taxonomy (GTDB): domain Bacteria; phylum Myxococcota_A; class Polyangia; order Polyangiales; family Polyangiaceae; genus FEN-1139. The sequence goes on from CAZYKT010000066.1 coordinate 9,834, forward strand.
TTTCGCCTCGTGGGCGTCAAACCGCAGGCATTGGCCTCCTACCTTCGAGGGCTACCGCGGGTGGGGGTTGGGGTGTACCTGCACCCACGAACCCAGTACGTCCATCTCGATGTGCGATCGGAGAGCTACCATTGGTTGGATAGCTCGCCTCCTCGACGTCACTGGCGCGGCCAGCGGCTCCCCTCGGCCGGTACGATCCAGCGCGACACGAGTTACACCGAGGCCATGGATCTACCCGAAGGGATGGGAACCCCAGTGCCCTAGCTGACGTTCGGTGTGGCCATCCGGAAATCGGGGCTGCCGCGCAGGGTCAGGGCGCGGTCGCGACGCATCAAGAAATAATGGAAGAAGTCGACGGGTGCTTGGTGCTTCGCTCTGGAAACCCGTGCTTCCACCCAGACATAACCAAAGGTGGCATCGAGTCGGAGTTCACGGGGCCTGGAGCTGGCGTAGTCCCCCACCAGCAGGAACGTCGGTTGACGTCCCACCAGGTACCGCATCGGGGCGAACCGCTGGTGCCCGGGGCGGACCCCCAGGAGATGACCGTGGCGCGCCACGTAGGCATCACAGAGTCCGAAGGTGTCGATGTTGGACAGGCCCGAGTAAAAGGGCATGGCCCCCGCCGCGCCCACCGCCAATAGATCCCTCGGTTCGGAATGGGCCTTCAACCAGCGTCCGGTCGCTGCCCAGCGCAGGGCATACTCCCGAGTCCAACCCAAGGGTTCGATGCCGCGCTCGGCCCGGGAGGGCTCCCTGATCTGAAGGGCGCGCTCCGCGAGCTCTTTCTGTTGCCAGCCGTACCCGAGAAGGACGAAAAGGACCAGTCCACGCACCGGCAGGATCCAGCTGGGCCTGGTCCGAAGCCAGTGCTCCACGGCTGCCACCAGCCCGGCGACTCCCAAGGGCATTAGAGGTACGAGGAAGCGATAGAGATCCAAGAAATCCCCACCGATCCAGGTCAGGTAGGGCACCCAGACAAGACACAGCGTGCGGACAAGATGGCGGGTGATGCGGGCGGTGTTGGTCTGTCCGGGTGTCGGCACGACGAGACCCAGCACCACCAGCGCGACGAACAACGGCCCCATCTCCTGGGCGAAGAACCCCAGGTAGGAAAGGCCGAGCTCTGCTCGTTCGACCCAATCACCCGAGGTCTTGACCGTGAACGAATTGGGGACCAATGCCCCGTAGCAGCGCCAACGCCAGAGTTCGTAGCCTGCGACGAACAGACCACAGCCGACCAGCAACCAAACCCGGTGGGCCCTCGGACGAACCAGTGACCAGGCGCAGGCGACGGCCATCACGATGGCTCCCTCGGGTCGTGCCAGTACCGTCAGGGCCAGCAGCAAGGCAGCGCCCAGGGCCCTGTTACGAGTGGGTTCGGTCAGGTAGTGGCTGACGGCCACCACGCTCGCTACCAGGAGCGCTGCGAACCACGGTGTTTCCAGCCCACCCATCGTCCAGGCGGCGATCGGAGAACACATGGCCAACACACTCAACAGTGCGAGTTGAGGCAGCCGACCCCGGGAACCGAGGCAGGAGAGCAGCATCAAGCTGAAGGCCAAAAGCAGAGATCCGCCCAGGGCTCCCAACCAGCTTGCTGCGGTGGGGAGCACAACGCCCAATTGGTGTCCGAGTGCCAGCAGCAGCACCCACAGAACGCTGGTATGCCCCTCCACGCGCTCGCCCAGGTTGTAGACGAGCTCGTGATGCTCGACCAGGTTCTGCGCGTAGCGCAGGGCGATGAAACCGTCGTCGCACAGAAAGTCGTAGTGGCGAGCGTGCAGGATCAAACCCAGAACGCCAATCACCCAGAGCAGCAAGGTCCAGTACCAACCAGGCTGGCTCAGCCATGGGAGAGTGGGGATTCGAGGACGAGCCAGCATTCAGAGGGCACCATGCTAGCGCTGCTGACCAGCTCATACCCGGCGGGGCGCGGAACCGGCAGAGTCCGTCTCGCTGGCACGTGACCAGGCCACCGGACCGAGCCCGCCGAGTGGCACCCAGCCGCCCCCCCAAAAACTCGCGACCCCCGTTCCCTTGCCAGGCTTGACTGTCGCGATTCCGTGGTTGAGGCTACCGCCTGCCATGGGTACCCCATCCATCAGTCGACATGATTTTGGCCAGTTGCCGGATGGCCGCAAGGTCACTCGTTTCGAGCTTTCCAACGGTCAGGGAATGCGCGTGGAGGTCATCGACTACGGGGCTTGCATCAAGGCACTAGAGCTACCGGACCGTTCGGGCAATCCGGGTCCGGTCGTGCTCGGTTACGCCACGCTCGAAGACTATCTGGCGGATACCTGTTTCATGGGTGCCGTGGTGGGGCGCTATGCCAATCGGATCGCCGACGGGGATCTGCCGCTGGAGGAGCAACGCTATGCTCTGCCCCAGAACCAAGGGACGAACCACCTGCACGGTGGTCCGGATGGCTTCTATCGCGCGCTCTGGCAGGCTCGAACTGAGGTCGACTCGAACCACGTCAGCATCGTGCTTTCCCATCGCAGTCCCGACGGTCATGCTGGCTACCCCGGGACACTCGACCTGACCGTAACCTATCGGGTGGGGCTCGACGCCACACTGGCCATCGACTATCTGGCGACGACCGATCGTCTTACCGTCGTCAACCCGACCCAGCATGCCTATTTCAATCTCAACGGTGGGGGTCGAATCGATGACCACGAGCTTCTGCTCTATTGCGACCATTTCACTCCGGTCGACGAGCGGCTGATTCCGACTGGGGAGATCCGCAGGGTTGAGGGGACGCCCCTCGATTTCCGGCGTCCTACCCGGATCGGGGATCGAATCGACGACCCCTATGAGCAACTCCGCCTGGCTGGTGGGTATGATCACAACTTCGTCGTCAACGGCGAAAATGGCCGGCTGCGGCCTGCGGCGCGCCTGCATTCACCCAGCAGCGGTCGGGCGCTGGATCTTTCCACGACCGAACCGGGGATCCAATTCTACAGCGGCAACTGCTTGCCCGAAAAGGGACCGTTCCGCTACCGGGAGGGGCTGTGTCTGGAGACCCAGCACCACCCCGACTCGCCCCATCGCCCCGAGTTCCCGTCCACGATTGTCCGCCCCGGCCAGCAGTTCACCAGCCGCACCGTGTGGCGCTTCTCGACCGTCTAGCGCCGTCGATAGATGAGGATCATACCGTGGCGGTCGTCCCGGATGCGTGCCGCCAACTTGAACTTCGTCTCCACCCAGTGGCTGAACTCCGGGACGCGAATGAAGCCCTTGCGCGGTCGAACGACGACATAAGTCAGCTCGGGACGGTCGATCTCGGCAATCGCCTTGCGCGGTGGCATGGTGTTGGAGGTGAAGCGCATGGCATTGGTATCGGCGAAGTCCTGGATGATGCGCATCCCGGAGGTCAACGCGATGACTGGGACGCTGGAAGAATCGCCGAATAACCGATCCTTGGCCGTGGTGCGCTGCTTGAGATAATTGGCGACCGTGCCCAAGACCCGGAAGTATTGCTCCTGCTCGTGCCACAGATACCGGCTGATCGCGTTGGGGATGTGCAACCCAGGGGCTGCCTCCACCCAGTACACGGCGCGGACCAGTTCATCGACGGCGCGGGGGAGATATAGGCTCTTTTCCCACTGGTGCTCGACCACCGGGCTCTGTTCGGTGGCACTCGTGGTCCAGCCCCATCTTCGGTTGATGAGGACGAAGCTGAGCAGTCCCAGGCAAGCTGCCAGCACCACGGTCCTGGTTCGCGCGGCACCGACGAGCTCCTCGCGCCACAGAGCCCGGACGGCGCCCACCGACTCCTGGGCGGCGAAGGCACCCAAGCCCGCCATGGCCCAACCCACCAGCAGGAAATAGTACGGGAAGATGCGGGACAGGTTGAACAGGATGGTGAAGCCAAGGGCCAGTCCGCAGGCGAAGAACAACCCCATCTTGCGATGCGGCTTGCCCTGGCCAACCCTGCGCCCGATCCGGGCAGGCGCCGCGGAGCCCTCGGCCACCGCGGCAGCCAATCCACCCAGGACCAGCAGAATGGCACCCACCAGGGCGGCAGTGGCTAGGGTGGGGCTGGCTGTCAAGGATTGGGAGAGCCGCTCCGTGGCCTCACCCGAGGCTTCGGGTTTGGATAGGTGATACAAAAACTGCATCACGAAGTATTGGCTTCCGACCGTTATCCAGCACAGGAGCGTGACGGTCACATAGGGAACGGCCAGACCCAGAAGATAGCGGAGCGTCTCCTTGCGCGATTCCCGCAAGGCAACCCACAGGAGCACCAGACCGCCGAAGGGCATCAGATACGAGCCGCACAGAGCCCCTAGCGACAGGGCGACGCCGCACCAGGCCCATCTGCGGCGCTCCAGCAGCCAGAGCCCCACCAGCAGAAAGGTGATGCTCTCCACCATGCCGGTCTCGTGGCTGGAGGAGCGGAGGCTATCGTAGTTGAACAGATAGAGTGCCAGCCCGAACAGGGAAGCCAAGCGGCCATGGGTCAGGCGCAGGGTTCGGTGCAGAAACCATGCCGCCACCCCGAAGAGGATCATTGGGAACAGCTTGGCGGTGACCAGCGAGAAGCCCAGCGCTCCGATCCACAACGTCAGAAGGAATAGGCTCAGCGGAGGGTGCGCGAAGAAGTAGTCACGATAGGGCAAGGCGCCGTGATCCCAGTAGGCGTTTGCCATGTAAAAGTAGATCCCCTCGTCGGTGAGCGTCGGCCGTAGCGCGTAGGTTTTCAGGATCGCATACAGGAGCATCAACGAAAGCGGTGGAGCGTATTCTTTGACCGCCTTCTCGCCTCTCGACCAGAAACCGGCAGGGACCGGCTGGGGCGGGCTCGGTGGAGACGAGGTGTTTCTCGTGGGGCCATTCGTAGCGGACCTGGGCGTACCCTGTGGAGCAGGTGCCGTGGCTCCCGACGTTGACCGTCGACGTCGCTTCGACTTTTTCCCCATCGGTTACGTTCCCCTGGTAGGGCGGGTGCCGGTTGAGCACCCAACGTCGAATTCCCCCGGGCTCGATGCGGCGTGAACACCGGCCCGATCCGCACCGGTGAAGCTCTGCTGGGTCATCGGTCCGAGCCTTTCGGTTCGCGCCATGGCAAAGAGCAGCCGGTGCGCCCCGGCAGAGGGAGCGAGCTTTTGATGACCGTGTTCCAGGCAGGCCGAACCCATGAAGATCCTGTCACGGTTTAGCCGTCCACGCTGCCGCCAACAAGAGGATTCGCCGTTTCGGCTCTGGGGACTGCCAACGTGGGGTTCATGCCCGCCCTGGCCGTTTGCCAGCACAGCAACCGATGGCGCGGGAGGGGAAGCTTCGGGGGGATGCAGCCAGGCGACCATGCTATGTCCCCCGTGTCGAGGAGCGCCATGCCTGAGTTCATCTTCACCATGCAGCAGGTCACCAAGATCCACCCACCTGACAAGAAGGTGCTGGAGAACATCACGTTGGCCTTCTTCTTCGGGGCCAAGATTGGAGTGATTGGCGCCAACGGTTCTGGCAAGTCGTCGCTGTTGAGGATCCTGGCGGGTGTCGATACCGAGCATCTGGGCGAGGCCCGTCCCCATCCGGGGACTCGGATCGGATACTTTGCGCAGGAGCCGGAGCTGGGCGAGGCGGGTACGGTCCGCGACGTGCTGGAGCAGGGTGTGGCGGATCTGCGGGCGCTGCTCACCCAGTTCGAGACCTTGAGCATGCGACTGGGGGAGCCGCTCAGCGATGAACAGATGGCTCAGACCCTGGAGCAGCAGGCCAAACTCCAGGACGAGATCGACGTCAAGGACGCCTGGAACCTGGATTCTACGCTGGAGATGGCCGCGGCAGCCCTGCGCTTGCCCCCCCTGGATGCCCGAGTGGACGTCCTATCGGGTGGCGAGCGCCGCCGGGTTGCGTTGGCGCGAGTCCTGTTGGGCCGTCCCGACATGCTCCTGCTCGATGAACCGACCAATCATCTCGACGCGCAGTCGGTGGCGTGGCTCGAACGGTTCCTGGCCGAGTACAAGGGTACGGTCATCGCCGTGACGCACGATCGGTATTTCTTGGACAACGTGGCGGGCTGGATCCTGGAACTGGAACGCGGTCACGGCTACCCATATCAGGGTAACTACTCGGGATGGCTGGAGCAGAAGAATGCCCGCCTCGCCATCGAGGAGAAGCAGGAAAGCGCCCGCCAGCGCAAGCTCAAGCAGGAGCTGGAATGGGTGCGTGCGTCGCCGCGGGCACGACAGGCCAAGAGCAAGGCACGGCTGTCCGCCTACGAGTCCCTGGTGGTGGAGTCCAGCAAGGGCCCTGCCGACCCGGCCGAAATAGGCATCCCTCCCGGGCCGCGCCTGGGGGATCTGGTCATGGAATGCGAGGGCCTGTGCAAGGGTTACGGGGAGCGCCTGCTGATCGATGACCTGAACTTCCGTCTACCGCGCAGCGGCATCGTCGGAGTGATTGGCCCCAATGGGGCGGGCAAGACCACGCTCTTTCGCCTATTGGTGGGGCAGGACCTGCCCGATCGGGGCGCTCTGCGGGTGGGAGAGACGGTCCAGGTGGCCTACGTCGATCAGAGTCGGAGCTCACTCGATGCCAAGAACAACGTCTGGCAGGAGATCTCCGGTGGGGAGGACAAGCTCTTGCTCGGCAAGCGCGAGGTGGCCTCCAGGGCCTACTGTTCTTGGTTCGGGTTCCGCGGCAGCGATCAACAGAAACTGGTCGGGTCGCTCAGCGGTGGAGAGCGCAACCGGGTACACCTGGCCAAGCTGCTCAAGCAGGGAGGTAACCTCATCCTGTTGGACGAGCCGACCAACGATCTGGACGTCGACACCCTGCGAGCACTGGAAGAAGCCCTGTTGGGTTTCCCGGGTTGCGTCATGGTCATCAGCCACGATCGCTGGTTTTTGGACCGGATCGCCACCCATGTCTTGGCCTTCGAAGGGGACAGTCGGGTGGTATGGTTCGAAGGAAACTACCAGGCCTACGAAGAGGATCGACGGCGTCGACTGGGGGCAGAGGCGGATCGCGTGGAACGTACGCGGTTCAAGACGCTCCTTGCGACGTGAACCACGACCAGAGTCGGACCCCGTTCAGGTGGTTCCATCCACGGAGGTGGGCTCCAGCTCGGAAAGCATCTTCTGGGCTCGTTCTGCCCAGCTGCGGCCCCGGCGTTGTACCTCCGCAGGTGCCGCCGAGTGCTCGCTGAGCGCGCGTTCGATTTCGCGCCGTGCCTCGACCTTGCGCCCCGATTCGATGAGATAATGGGCCAGCGCCAGACGGTGATTGATCCGACCGGTCACGTTGGCCATGTTCTCCAACAGCTCGACGGTGTCCTGTCGTTGGCCGGCCGCCCATAGGGCGTCTGCGTAATCGAGGGCGGCGCTATAGTTGGCATACTCGCGATCCAGAAGGAGCAGTCTCTCGAAGAGTTCGACCGCCTCGGCGGTGCGATTCTGCCCCAGCCGGCATCGACCCAGGCCATGCAGAGCCCGCAAGTCTTTGGGATCCCGTTCCAGCTGCGCCTCGTAAAGGATCGAGGCCTCGCCGTAACGCTCCTCCGCCTCCAGCGCATCGGCGCGCTGCAGGTCTCGCTCGGTAGGGAGGATCGAAGGGCTCGACATCCGGCTGCCGGCGTCGGGTCTCTCGCTGGCCTGACGGGGCTCGGCCGGTCGGAAGTCACGCAGCTTGACGAAGAAGAAGTAGATCAAGGCCCCAAAGGGGACGAAGAGGATGACGAAGTACCAGTGCAGAGCGGCTCGTCGCCGATACGCATCGACCAGCATCCAGACGCCAAAGGCCAGGAGCAGGTAGAAGTAAAATGGCACTTGCGGGGTGGGTTCGTCCATCATGGCAAAAAATGCCCGACGCGCATGCGCACGAGGATCCAGACCGTAGCCAGCCCAACCAGAAGGGTGATCCAGACCACATAGCGGCTGACGCGATAGGCGCGAGCTAGTCGCTCCTGTCCCTTCAAGCGGTCCGCCAGTTGATCCAAGATTTCTGCCAGGCTTCCGAGATCCTCGTCCAGCCGATCCAGTCGACTCTCCAAAGCCTTGACGCGATTCGCCAAGACCTCAACCGCCGGCGGTGCCAAGGCCGCCGAGGGTGAGCTCAGGGTTGGCCCCTCGATGCCCGAAAATGGACCGGACTCGCTGGAGTCGGGTTGGGGGGCCGAGCTGGGGGTGACACTGCCTTCTGTCATCACCGATATCTTAGTCCACGCAGCAATGCCTGTCGCGTAGGGACGGACATCCACGACGTACGACGGCACCGGCCTCGGATTGGGTCGCCGAAGTCTGTCGGCCAAGCCGTCGAACCGAGCGGATTGGTTTCATCGTTCCTAGACTCCACGGGGCAGGACCAGTTCTTGGGGGCCCGCCGCAGGTCCCGCCAGTCCCGCCGTCTCAGCCAGCGGGACCCCGTTGTCCGAGAGGAGCGCCATCCGCACGGTTCGGCAGGGTACTGGTTCTTCGAACAGCGACTCCACGATCTCCGTGGCCTTGGCCGAGCCTCGCGGCTCGATGACCACACACGCCTCGATGGTCCGGTACTCACCGAGGATTCCGGCCAGCTCGACCGCCTCGCGTGATGGGGGCGTGTCGAGCTGCAGCGACTGAACGAAGGAGCGGACGTCGATGGGTTTGGCGTGGCCATCGATGGGTCGGTCCACCAGGGCATGCTCCCGCTTCAACCAGTGCTCGATCTGGGTGGCAAGCTCGGACGTCTGGGTCCGTGCCGCGATCTCGGTTTCGGGGATCGCCAGGGCGTAACGCGCTGCCTTGATGCAATGGGCCAATCGAGGGGCCTGCCCATCGAGGACCACCGCAGCCTGGAAATCAAGCCCTTCGGGGGCGGCGGCGCCCAACTGGACGAGGAGTTGGTCGGCATCCGGCGCGCCGAGAAGCGTCGCGTCGACGTACTCGTCGAGACTCGCCACGCCCAAGGCCAAGGCGGGGCCAAAGGAGAGATTGGGTCGTGGATGGTATCCCTTGGTGTAGGCCACGCGCAGGCCGGCTCGGCGAAACGTCCGTGGTAGCTCACGGATCAAGTCCAGATGTCCGAGCAGAGCTGCAGGGCCAACCTTTCGGAAACGCAAGCGCCAGCGCAAGGGAGCGCCACCACTGCGGACCGGTCGGTGCTGCTCCGGTGAAGGGAGTGGAATGGCGCTCGGACCGGGAGCAGAGGGCCCCGGCGCTTCGTTGTCTGGCTCGGGGATCCGAGCCAGATGGCTCGACCGCTGTTCGCGCAAGCGCCGAAGGTCGCATCCCACGCCGCAGTCGTGACACACCAGCTTCGAGGCGACCGGCTCGCTCACCTCCGAATCCCCGCTCGAGACGGACCTTGCGACCGGCTTGGAACAGGGTAGGGTCGGCTGCGCCAACAGGGCCTTTTGATACTCTCCCCGCAGAAACTCGGGCACGAGCCCCACATCGATGTGATCCCAGGGCAGGCGAGCCGACAAAGGCAACGGACCCAGCCAGGCGCCCCGATCGATTCCCGAAGCATCCCAGGCCGCCTCCCAGAGCTCGGGCCGGAACCGGTCCTGCCACGAATCGAATAGGGCTCCGGCCCGGTACGCATGCTCGATGACGTCGGCAGCGCGCCGGTCACCGCGAGCCAGCAGGGCCTCCAGGAGGCTGGCGGCGGGATCATGAAGCCGGAGCTCGAGTCCACGCGTTCCGCGCAGGGCCTGCTGCAGCAGCGCCTGCTTGCGGGACAGCTCCGCTAGACTCACCATCTCACACCACTGGAAGGGCGTGTGGGGTTTGGGCACATGGACCGACGCGCTGACCGTCACCGTTATCCGCCGTTTGGAGACGCGGCGTCCGACCTCGAGGGCCCGCCGGGCCACTTCGGAGATCCCCAGCACGTCCGGATCGGTTTCGGTGGGAAGCCCCAGGATGAAGTAGAGCTTCATCCGCTCCCAACCACGGGAAAAGACCCGTTCGGCGGTTTCCAGCAGCTGCTCCTCGGTGACGTTCTTGTTGATGACGTTGCGGAGCCGCTGCGTGCCGGCCTCGGGAGCGAAGGTCAAACCACTGACTCGCACTTGGCGCAGCTGATCCAAGAGCTCCGGCTCCAGACCGTAGGCGCGCAACGAGGCAACACCCAGGCTGACCCGTTCGGGCGCGGTGCGTCGGGACAGGGCCTTGACCAGCGGAGTGATGTAGCTCACGTCTGCCGTGGACAGCGCGGTCAGGCTGATCTCGTCTTGCCCATTCGTTTCGATGGCGGAGCAAACGGCCTGGAACACCTGGTCGGGGGGGCGTTCCCGGACCGGTCGGTAGACCATGCCCGCCTGGCAGAAGCGGCAACCCTCCCCGCAGCCCCGAGCGATCTCGATGCTGGTTCGATCGAACACCGCCTCCGGGCCACCCACTGGCCCTTGTATGGGAAAGGGAAATACGTCGATGTCCTCGATGACACGACGGACGACGGGGTAGGGCAGGTTGCCCTTGGTTGGGGGATCGACCACCAAGAACCCGGTGTCCGGGTCCGGGTGGGTCGGGTAGAGGGACGGTACGTAAACCCCCCGCAAACCAGCCAGACGCTCCAGACGTTCCAGGCGCGAGAGGCCCTCTCGTTTGGCTCGCACCCATTCGAGGGCTATCTCCCCCGCCGCCTCCTCACCGTCACCCACTAGCACTGCATCGAAGAAGGGCGCCACCGGTTCTGGGTGACTGGCCGCTGGACCCCCGGCCAGGACCAGGGGAGCGTCTTCGGAACGGTCCACGGAGCGCAGGGGAATTCGCCCCAGCTCCAACATGGCCAAGAGGTTGGTGTGGCAAAGCTCGAATTGAAGCGAGAAGCCCACCACGTCGAACTCGCACAGGGGCCGGCGGGTCTCCAGGGAGACCAAGGGAATGCCACGCTGGCGCAACTCCGCGGTCAGGTCGAACCACGGCGCGTAGCAGCGCTCCGCCAGGGTATCCGGAGCCTCATTGAGCCGATGGTAAAGGATTCGGTAGCCCAGATGGCTCATCCCGATGTCGTACAGATCGGGGAACGCCAGACAGACGCGGGCAGCCACCCGGCTCCAATCCTTGCGCACAGCCCCATGTTCACGCCCCACATAGCGGGTGGGCTTCTCGAGGCGATCCAGGAACTCAGCGTAGGGGTGATCGAACAGACGAAGATTCAAGCCAGCACCAACGCCGGGGGGAAGGGGCTCCCGAGGCGGGGCCAAGATAGCGCAGTTTCACCGTTCGCCAGGTGAATCGTTCAAGAACGAACCGGTTCCACCGAACTCATCAGGGCTGAAGCGTCCGCATTCGTCTCGGTGCCCGAGGCCGATGCGGACGCATCCTTGGGTGCCTCGAGCCCCGGATCCTTGCAGCAGCGAAAGCCAATCTGATAGCCGCTGTGCCAAGCATTGTGATCGGTGGTGATGGGGCGGCACCGATTGCGGACCGGCCCCCAGTATCCACCCTTGAGGCCGCTCCAGTATTCCGGGCCGTTCCGCGAGCCTTCCTCGTTCATGACCCACTCGTCGACATTGCCGGTCAGGTCGTAGACGCCCAGGCTGCTTTGGCACTGCTCCCGGCTACCCGACGGTTCACTCTGGTCGAGGCGCTTGACCTCCTTGGACCGCGTGGCGGGGTTTCGGTAGGCCTGATCATCCGGCACGCGGTAGGGCTGATCCTGGTTACACGCCGTGTCGTCGCGCGCGAAACCATAGGGATAGGGCGTGCGTTCGGGGCCCTCGCAGGCCAGGGTCCATTCCTCGGCGGTACACAGCCGCTTGCCATCCGCGGCGCACAGATCACGAGCCTCGTCCCAGGTCACCGCTACGCTGGGCTTGGCACCCCGCTCGTTGGGGTATTCGTAGCGGTCAACGCAGAAATGCTTGGTCTTGGGCTTGCCGTAGCAACGGACCTGCTCCCGATACCGGGCGCAGCGGTCACGGGCTTCGCTGATGTATTCGACGCAGACTTGTTCGACGACCGGGCAATAGTCGCCTTCGACCTCGACCATTCCGGCGGGGCAGGCCTCGGCGGTGTCCGCTTCGGTCGACACCTGACCAGTGACGACTGTCCGATCCTCGGTCGAGTTGGCCGACAAGGGCGCGCTGACGACGGGTTGGAGAGGGACGATAGACGGGGAGACGTTGGAGCGGACAGCAGACCGAGAGGACGACGCCACCGAGGCAATCGCGACGAATCCGAGAACCAAGCGAGAGGAGAACATCTGACCAACCGAGGGCGGGATTTCCGCCAATTAGGAATTCTAGGGAATCGGCCGGTGGGAAATCACGTTTTTGGAAATTTCGCCAGCCACCCTAAAACATCTGCATCATCCATGCCAGATGCAAAATTCTGCCTTAACTGTATAATGGGCGCTCTGTCGTTGCGCTGGATCCGGCATTTGCCGAATTAAAAGCTGGCAGGGCTGGGATGTGAGCTCCGTTGGCCGCGTGCCGATTCGTCACACCGCGATCGGATCGACGCGGTACGCGCGATACACCGCGAGCCGTTCGACGCAGGAACGAGACGCGGTGCGCTTTTCAGACTTGCCGGCTCCGCAGTCGGGAGAGGACTCGGTCCCGGTCGCTGGGACCGGGCGTTGCCCCCGGCTTGGCCAGGGCGTGCAGGCGGGCAAGCACCTCCGACCGCCCGTTTGGCAGTTCCTTGCCAACTCCGTCGAGGCGCTGGCCGGTGGGTTTCGAGCCCGGATCGAGTCCTTCCGCAGACTGAGCTGCGGATCCGGACGAAGCTGCGGGTGGCCGGCGAGAGGCTCGAGGCACGACCGAAGCGCGGGTTGTCCCGGACGAAACGGGACCGGAGGGTCGCGAGCTGTCAGCTCCCCGCTCCGTCCTGGCGGCGACGGTGGGAGGGGTATCGGTCAGCTGGGAAGATTCCGGCGAGGTGCCGGGGCCCGAATCCTCCGCGCTCTTGCGGGCCGCCAGAGCTCGCGCGATGAAGGCGCTCGAGGCTGCCGAGAGGCGCTTCAGACGCACCACCAGACCGCCGGGGCGGTTGTCGCGCGGTGGCAAGCGCTTGGAAACCTCGCCCTCGGCCACGATCAAGGCATGACCCCCGCGGAGCGCCAGCTCGCAGCGCACCACGGTCCCGGCCGGCCTTTCCGCCTCGTCCACCAGCAGGATGCTGCGTTGCGCGATGGTCCAACTCTCGACTCGAAGGAACTCCTCTTCGGTGTCGTAGGGGCGCTCGAGCCGCAACACAATCGGACGATCCATCGGACACCTCAGGCGAAGTCGTCTTCGGATACCAGCTCTCCCCCGGGTGCCGGCTTCTGGGAGGGAATATCGACCCACTCGGAATCGAGCTTCTTGCTGCCGGGAGGTCGAGAGGGAGACGCCTTGGTCACGTAGCCATGGGCCTCAGCGATCTTCGGTTGCACCACCGTCATCCAGATGTGCGGCAGCGGGACGTACTCGACCAACACCGGGGCGGTGAGCGCGGTCCACAACTCAACCTCGGTGAAGGGGGCTCGTCGCCGTCCGGCAGCCAGCGCCCCTTCGATGATGGTGCCCAGATCTGCTTTGGGCAATCGCGTGGCGATCTCCGCGACCGTGACGCCGTTGACGATGTCCGCGTGGACGACCAAGCCGTCAACCAGGGCGCGATTCAAAAGAAATGCCAGATGCTCCTTGGCGATGCCGTGGGCCGGACCGGCATTGGAGGGCGTGTTCCAGAAATCCCCCTCCACCACGAAGGCCCAGAGCCGGGTCGGATCCAGGTAGCGAATGCGGTCATCGGGATGAAGCGCCGTGACCACCGTGGCGGGGCTGGTTTCTTTTTCGGCCAGGGCAATGCACAGATCCTCGGCGGCGGATTGCCAGGATTTCTTGGAAGCGATCTTGGCCTTCATGCCCGTGGTAGCGACCAAAATCTTGGAGCGCAGCTCGGGCTGATCCGCCAGCCCTTGCATGATCAACTCGGGGGGAAAGTGCCGGATGAAATCCTCCGGTGTCCGTCGACGCACCGAGAGAGCATGTTCGATAGCGTGCGAGAGGAATCGTTCGCGCCCGGTCGCAAGCTTTGATTCGAAAGGCTCGGTCGCCGCAGATGGTGGGTCGGTCATGCTACATCCCCTTGCTGGCTGGAGAAGGATCGACAAAATCGGTCCGAAGGCTCGCTCACCCAACCACGGTACCGCAGAGTCGAACGCTTGGGCAGCCTCCCGCGACCGAGGCGATGCGACGTCCCTGATGGTCAGCGGATGGGTACGGACACGACGAGCCGGCCAGGCGCTCCCTTGAAGCGAGGTAGCCGAGCCGCGCGCAGGTGCTTGCTGATGCAGTCACCGGTGGGCGTCTTGCCGAAAGGTGCGGCGATGTCGGTGCTGAGCACTTGACCAGCGCCATTCACCGAGATCGACACCGACGCGTTCCCGGTGGGATCGCCCTTGTAATGGCAGGTCTGTGCCTGCTTGAGCGTGGGTTCCAGGGCCTGCCGCGTCAGGTTCTCGTCGAACCCCCCCGACTCTCGTTTCCCGGCAGCAACCGCAAACGCCTTGGCGAAATCGGCCTCGCTGGCGGGCCCCTGCGACTGAGCGCCACTGGCGACCGCTGCGGGCAAGGGCGCCACTGGTGTGGACGTCTCGCGGGCCTTGCGAGCCCTCTCGCGGGCCAGATCGGTGACCAGCGGGCCTGCGTCCTTTTCCTCGGTGACCAGTGTCTCGGACTCCCCCGAGGAGCCCAGGATGATGAGCCCCACCAGTACCACCGCTCCACCAATCGCCGCCGGCAGTGCCCATTTCGGGAACCGCCGTTGGATGGCCATGAAATCCTCGTCGGTCACCAACGTGCGGCTGGTCGTCGGCTTCTGCGGGCGCACCGTGGGAATTCGGGGCTGCTCCACAACGGGCGGGGCCGCGACCTGCGGCAGCGTTGGGGGATCGTCGACGCTCGGTGCCTTGATCGGCGCCGGAGGCACCGCCTTGGGGGCGGAAGCATCCGGCCGAACCACCACTGGGGGGGCGCTCGTGAAAAGCTCCTGCGACTCCCGCGGAGCCTCCCAGGGCAGTGGGGGAGGGACGGGCAGCTCCTCCTTTGACTCCATGGATCTGCGGGGTGCCGCAGGGGGGCCGGCCTTCGGCTTGCTACCCATCTCCCGTGGTGCCGTTTCGCCCTTGGCGGTGTGTTGAGCGGCGAGCTCGACCGCTGCCTTCGGCGCAGGTGGTTCCGCCGGACCCTTGGGCGCAGCCTTCGGGGTCGCCGGCGTGGTCGCCGCGGCTTTGGGCGAGGAGGCAGGCTTGGCGGCCGGCGCAGTCGGGGTTCCGACGCCGAGCAGCGTCATCGGGCGTGTCAATGGTGCTGTCACCGGAGGCTCTTGCGGCCTGGTGACCGGTGCTGCCGGGGTCCCGACACCGAGCAGTGTCATGGGGCGTGCCGGTGAAGCGGTGGCTGCCGGTTCGTTTGGTTTTTTCGTCGCAGGAACGGCGGGTTCCTTTTTCGGCAGGCGCGGCAGGTGGCTCGCCAGCTTGGGGACTTCGGCCAGGGTGAGCCACTCGGGCATGCCCTCGCGCCAAACCAGCGTGGCGGGCCCGATGGAGCCCGTGGCCAGCTCCGCCGCGATCCCCGACTCGGTGAGCTCGCGGTCGTCGTCATCGCCGAAACTCACCGCCCACAGATCCTCGGCGGCCAAGTCATCACGGACCGCCGGCGGTGCCGCGGCCTTGGCTGCGGCGGTCGGAGCTGGTGCAACCGCCGGCTTTTCCGCGGCCGCAGGCCCCTTGGTTGCCTGCGCCTCGGTCTTGGTAGCCGGGGCGGCGGTCTTTGGCCCAGACGCCGCGGCCAGAGCTGCCTTGAGCAGCTCTTCTCCCTGCCCGAGTCCAACCGGTGTGGCGGTGGCGCTCATGGTGGCTGCTGGCGCCGGGGCAGGTGCCGGGGCCTTGCTGTCCTTGGAGCCGTCGACACGAATCTCTGCCTTGCAAGAACGGCACTTCAGTGTAGCTACGCGCCCGCGAACCCGCCGGTCCCAGATATCGTCGGGAATGGCGAAACTTGCGTGGCAGGCCCCGCAGTTGACCGTGTGTGGCATGACCAGGGCTGAGCCTAGCCGCATTGGGGCCAAAGGAAAAGAGCCCCAAGCCGTCCGGTCCGGTCTCCAGAACAACCAGCCGAGGGCTCACGCCCCGCGAAAGAGCGGGGCGCTGCGGCGCGCTGAACGTTCGGTCTTAGAACACGAAGCCAACGGACAGGCGGAAGTCGAGATAGACCGGGTCCAACCAGCCGGAAAGGGGCACCGTTTCGCCTGTGTCTTCGTCGATCTTGATCCGAAGCTCCTTGTCCGGGCATCCCGAGGTTCGCACGTCGTCAGCAGTGACGTAACAACGCTCCTCGTTGTTGAGCTCGGCGCCGATGCTAAGGCCGCTGGCGATGGTGAAGAACCCCCAGCGCGAGTGGGAACCGATCATGCCGAAGAGGCGTCGCTCCACGTGGTCCACGCCGTCGATGTGCCCATCGTTGTCCTTGGTCTCGTAGCTGATCGCGTTGTTGGTGAACATGGCCCGGATCACCGTCCCCTTGAAGGGCTTCTGATCCAGCCAAAAACCCACGCCGATGGTTCCACCCGCCAGGGGCCCAAGACCATTTGAAGACTGGTACAGCGTGTCCGGACGACCCACGAGGTGCAGCATCGGGGGCTGTTCGGCGGTGACGAACATCGGGCTCACCTCGATGCTCAGAAAGTCGAGGGCCTCCACCTCGAGCTCGATCCCCAATCGTCCCTCCAAGAGCCAATGGAGCGGATCGATCCGAATGGAGAACGGAGGGATGGCGCGCCCCTTTTTGGGCTCCGGCTCGGGCGGGGGCGGCGGTTCGGGCTCGGGTGCCGGAGCGAACAGGGACTCGTCGTACGCGACGGTTCCCGAGTCCGAAGGAGCATCACTCGGCGGCGGCGCAGGCGGGGGTGCTGCGGCGGGAGCCGCGTACGTCGGCGGCGGGGGTGCTGCGGCGGGAGCCGGGTTGGTCGGTGGCGGGTACGCCGGAGGCGGCGGAGCGGGCTGTGCCGGTGCGGGTGGCGCCGCGGCCGGCTGGGGTGGAACACCAGCCGCTGGGCCGGGTGCGGGTGGCGCCGCAGGGTCCTGAGCCCAGGTGCTGCCAGCCAGGCCCATCACGAAGATCGCTGAGAATAGGGAACTCGGCCTCATGCCGGAAAGGATACGACGGCGCGCCGGCTCCCGGGAGTCCCGATCAATCGGCCGGGGCGATTTGGTACAGGGGAGCACAAAACGCTACGCTCGTTCCGGAGGCTTGGCAGTTCATGAGCCTGAAGATCGTTCTCTCCCCAGAGCCCTTCGACCGTTGTCCCTGTGACCTTCTACTCGTGGCCGTTCCGGAGGATGCCGTAGAGACGGATCCTCGGGTCAAGGCACTGGACCAGCGGCTTTCAGGGCAGCTGGGGCGCTTGCTGTCACGTGCGGAGTTTACGGGACGAGCCGACCAGAGCTTGGATGTTGACTCGTTGGGTCAGCTCCCCGCAGCCACGGTGGGGTTGATTGGTCTGGGCAACAACACGGCTCCGCAACCAGCGCGTGTTCGCGACTGGGCCGCCACCGCGGTCCGGCACGCGGCGGCGCGCGGCGCATCCCACGTGGCCCTGGCGCCCGCGTCCGATCTCTCGGACGAGGCGGTCCGACAACTAGCCGAAGGGATCTGGCTGGGGGCCTATCGCTTCGACCGCTATCTGACCGGTGAGCGTCGGCCCAAGCGCTTGGTCGAACAAGTGACCGTCCTGGTCCCCCGTCGACCGGGCGCCGCGATGCGGCGCAGCCTGGAGCGCGGCAAACAGGTGGCAGAAGCCGTGTGTCTGGCGCGGGATGCCGTCAACGAGCCCCCCAACCAAATGACGCCGCAAGTCCTCGCCGAGCGAGCGGTGGCACTGGCCCACCGCGCCAAGCTGAGCGTCAAGGTTCTCGACGCCAAGGGCATCGATCGGGCTGGAATGAAGCTTTTGGCGGCGGTGGGCCGAGGGAGCCGCAACGAGCCGCGTTTCGTTCATCTGCACTACACCCCCAAACAACGAAAGAAGAAGCGCATCGTCCTGGTTGGCAAGGGGCTAAGCTTCGATTCCGGTGGCCTGTGCATCAAACCGGCTCAGGGCATGAACGAGATGAAGAGCGACATGGCCGGTGCCGCGGCGGTGATGGGGGTGCTCTCTGCGGTGGCGGCGCTCGGTCTGCCCGTGGAGTTGCACGGGATCCTGGTGGCGGCCGAGAATATGCCGGACGGTGGGGCGTATCGCCCCGGCGACGTGTTTGGATCCCTGGATGGCCGCACGGTGGAGATCATCAACACCGACGCGGAGGGGCGTCTGGTTCTTGCCGATGGGCTTGCTTTTGCGGTGGGGTTGCACCCCGACTTGATCATCGACGTAGCGACGCTGACGGGAGCTTGCGTCGTAGCGCTCGGCAAGGGCACAACCGGCTATTTCGCGACGGACGATGCCTGGGCCACGCAACTCGAGGCGGCGGCTTGCCGAGCCGGGGAGAGCTTCTGGCGATTGCCCCTTCTGCCCGATCTGCGCGAGCAGCTGAAAAGCGACGTGGCCGATCTCAAACATCACGGTGACCGATGGGGCGGGGCCATCATCGCTGCCCTGTTCCTGCAGGAGTTCGTGGGGCAGGTCCCCTTCATTCACTGCGACATCGCCGGCCCCGCCCTCTCCGAGCGAGCCAAGGGTGCGGTGCCCAAGGGTGGGACGGGTCATGCCGTGCTGACCCTGCTCGGGCTGGTCGAGGGAATCGACTGATGGAACGGCCCCGGTGGGCCTGGGAGGCCTTCCTGGACACCGTGTTGCCAGGCGTCTACGCCTGGGCCATCACCGTCGGTTGGAGCAGCTTCGACCGGGCGGTCCCTTTCTGGGTGATGGGGACTGGGTACCTCGCGTTGCTGGCCTTGATGGCGGCCGCTGGGCTTAGGGACCGGAATGCGGTGGCCGCGGATCTGACCATGGCCTTTGGCTTCGTGGGGGGCTCCGTGGCGGTCTGGACCGCGCTGGCCGTGCTCGGTCTGACACCTCCGGTCGTCGGCGTTCGGGGATGGTTGGGTGTCATCGGGTGGATCTGCTTCGCCTTTGGCTGGGGCCGGACGCGCAACGGCCGGGCCCCGTCCGGACCAATGCTTGGATCGCATGCCGAACTCGTGCCGCGAGGCCCAGCGCGACAGGCTGCCACCTTGGTCTGGGTGGTGGGCGTCCTTTCCGCGGCGGCCCTTCTCATGGCCCCTTGGGATATCGAGCCCAAGGAACGGGCCGTCCTGGCTCAGGTCACCGCACTGTGCGGGGCGCTGTGGTTGTTGACGGCCACCGCGCGTCTTGCAGCGCATTTCAGCTTCCCCGATCGG
Source organism: uncultured Polyangiaceae bacterium (assembly GCA_964648165.1). Lineage (GTDB taxonomy): Bacteria > Myxococcota_A > Polyangia > Polyangiales > Polyangiaceae > FEN-1139. The sequence continues at coordinate 29,092 of CAZYKT010000066.1, forward strand.
AAGGCCCGTCTGCGGGCCCCTCTGCTGGGGCGTCTGGTAGTCCTGGGTTGCCTGTTCGGGGTCGGTTTCTGGGCAAGCTCCATGGATTGAGGCCAGGATGCGATCGGTGCTTCCGGTTGGGATACGTTCGCTCCTGTTGGTGGCTGCCACGACGGCAGGCATCCTGGCCATTCGCAGCTTGGCCAGCCACCGCGATGGCCTGGGGCTATACTGGTTTGTGCTTCTACTGCTGTCGCTGTACGCGACGACGTGGGGGCTCAGTGCCGATTCAGAATGATCTCGCGGAGACGCTCTCCCCCTGTTGTAGTGGACCGCCGCGGCCGGTTCCGATTCGGTATCGGGTTGATCTGGGGTGCGCTGATACCGATGACGGGTTGCCAGGCCCCCGCGGAACGACCAGGCCTCGGCCGTGACCGTGCGGTGGGTGACGGTGTCGTCGCTCTGATCGGACCGTCGGCGACCATCTCGGAGGCCGCCTTGCGCAAAGCACAGCGGGACTCCGGACTGTCACCACAGCGGGCACTGGACGAGATGCTGAAGGCCCGGCTCTCTCGCCTGGCCTGCGAGGCGGGTCAGCTGGAGGGTTCACGGCTGGCCATGGTTCGGCGCAGTGTAATGGCGCGCGCCATGCTGGAGGACGTGGACAGGCAGGTTCGACGAGGCGGCCCGCCCACCGACGAAGAAATCGAGCGGTTGACGCAACAGCGTTGGCTCGACCTGGACCGACCCCTGGCGGTCCAGACCACGCATTTCGTGGTTCGCGTCACCAACCCCGCCGATGCGGAACCGGCTCGTGCCCTGGCACAACGGATCCGGGAGGGGGTTCGTCACGCTCCGGATCCCGACGGTTTCCTGCGGGCCGCCCGCGGCGTGGATCCGGGCCAACTGACGGTGGTGGCGGAGTCTCTGCCACCGCTGACGGCCGATGGTCGCTCCTACGGGATCGACGAAGCCGGCAAGCCCACGACCGAGGGCCCCCGATTCGATCTGACCTTCGCCAGAGCCGCCCATCACCTGCGCGAGCCAGGGGAAATCAGCCCTCTGGTGCGCACGAACTTCGGCTTCCATGCCATCCGCCTGGACCGAGTGCTGGACGCCCACCGCATCCCTTTGGAGCAACGGCGCAGCCTGTTGCAGAAGGAGGCGATGGAAGAGCGCGGGCGCTCCGCGCTTCGAACACTGATCGAAACCCTGCGCTCGCGCGCCCAGATCGTCGTGGAGTCCCAGGCCGCGGGACGCACGGCGCAAGTCCCGGTGAGCCAGTGACCGGTTCGCGCAGGAATCTGGCCTCGCGTGATCAAGGCGTGTCCCCTTTCGGGGCCTCCCTGATGGGGCTCTGCGACGCCGCGTCGGCCTCGGCAGCGGCTCTGGTCGATTCGGAGGGGGAGACGGTCGACTACGCCGGGGCTCTCGACCCGTTCGAGATCCGCGTGGCGGCCGCCGAATGGCGGCTTATCCTGCGCACCATCCAGGAGTCGACCGTCCCTTCTTGCTCGACAATCCACCAGTTTTTGTATCGGGGCCGCTGTCGGAGTTTCGCAGTGCTTCCACTGCAAGAGGGCTATGCGATCGTCGTCGAGCTGGCACCCCACAGCTTCGCTCTGTCGCACCGCGCTGCGCTGACAGCGATCCGAGAGCTGTGCGCCGAGGCCGGCCTGCCTCTGCCTCCCGCCTACACCCACGAGACGGAGCATTGGCTGCGGGTGGAGATCCAAAGCGAACGCACGTCACGGCGTCCCGTCGCCTTGTGGCAAGACGGACGATGGTGCCCGCTGCTGGTACTGGGCAGACTGGCGGAGCACCAGCTGGAGCGCGGTGTACTCGGTTTCCGCGTCAGGATGGAGAACGGCCGGGAGGCTACCGTCGTACGCGAGCGTCTGGACCACTGGTACATTGACGATGTGTTGGCCTCCACCTAGGGGTTCCAGTCGGACTGGCGCGGGGCCTCAACCTGAACCAACGATCAGGCCCGGCTCAGCAACACTTCGGCAGGTCGTCTCCTCGGCGCAACGGCTGACCCAGAGACGCCGGGCCGGGCCAATCCTGCCGCGATTGCCCCAGTAATCCCGCGGCGTTGCCAGCTCGCGTCGATCCCCCAAGTTTTTTCTTGCGCGCCCCGGTAAGCCGGTCCATATAGGCGCTCCTCGCGGGACGGCCCCCGTGAGAAAGAGCCCGGACGCCCGGGCACGAAGCTACCGCGAGGCCTGGCGTGCTCACGGTCGAGTCTGACAGCTACGCAGCCGTCGGCCCGGCCCTCAGTAAAATGAGAAGAGCAAAGACCTTGACTGGCGGTAGAGGGCAAGTAAACTACTAGGCCCTCCGGGGAGGATCTGCTCCTCCCCCTCGGTCCTTGAAAACTGAGTCTTATCCCGCGAAAAACTACGCGGGTCCCAATCCCACCGGTACCCAACCGGTGAGGAAATGCGATGAACAACCGGCGACCGGCAGAATCTCTGCCGAGTCTGCCAGCAAGGATTCAAACTGGAGAGTTTGATCCTGGCTCAGAACGAACGTTAGCGGCGCGCCTAACACATGCAAGTCGAGCGAGAAAGGGCTTCGGCCCCGGTAAAGCGGCGCACGGGTGAGTAACACGTAGGCAATCTGCCCTCGAGTGGTGGATAACTCTCCGAAAGGAGAACTAATACAGCATGAGACCACGGCATCTCCGGATGCTGCGGCCAAAGCGGGCCTCTCCATGGAAGCTCGTGCTTGAGGATGAGCCTGCGGCCCATCAGCTAGTTGGCGAGGTAACGGCTCACCAAGGCTAAGACGGGTAGCTGGTCTGAGAGGATGAACAGCCACACTGGAACTGAGACACGGT
>CAZYKT010000067.1:0-30218 GCA_964648165.1 uncultured Polyangiaceae bacterium
GCGCAGCAGACGACGGCTTCATCCACGGCAGGCTTCCGCCGGCGAAATCCATGCCTCCGAAGACCGCGGGTGGGAGGTGGCGGTCTCGCGTGCTATCATCCAGCGTATGGATGCTGGCTACCGACGTGGTTGGTGCGGCCTGGTCAAACTGGGGGTGGTCCTGAGCAGCATCGCCATGGCGGCGACGGCGACTGCCGGAGCCACCCTTCCGCCCGATTATTACGAGACCAGCTCGGTGTCGTTGTCCCTCGCGGACGATGCCCAAAGCCAGCGCTGGTACTCCCGGGTCCCGAGCGATTCGCCCGTCCTGCTCCCCCTCAAGCAGCAATCCTCGAATGGGGTCTGGAACGATGTGAGTTGGCTTCGGGCTTCCGATGTGCCGCTCACGGTGGACGGCGATCCCGTCGGCCGAGTGACGGGCGTTGGCTGGCTCGGTGAAGCGGGCTTCGGGCTCGTCTGGACGCCCACGGCGGTTCGGGAGCCCGGCCGAACCACCACAGCCCGCCTCGCTGCGAAGTCTTACTCCGAACGATGGAGGTCGTCGGGTACCTTCGTCGACTTTGAGGAGTCGACGTTTGAGTTCTCGTACATCGAGGCAACCAGCGCGGAGTTCCTGCCCAGCGTCGAGCTAGAGCTCCTAGACTTCGAGCCAGAGTATTCCTTCGTCGGCGCGAAGTGCTGCGAAGTCGTCGCAAGTCGATGTTCCGGCGCCGCGAGTTGCCACCAGTGTTGGGAGCTGGAGGGAGAGCTATGGGTCGGGGGAGCCTGGGATGGTCCGGGAATGCCGTACTTGACGTTCTCCCTGCGGCCGGCCTCGACCGACAACCTGTTGCCCACCGCTGCGCAGAACGCGTTTCAGATCACGGGCCGCGGCGAAGTCTGCATTGAAGGCACCGCCGCGGCGGCCGGCGAAACGAGGACGGTGATCGCTTGCGGCATTCCGTCCGCACCACCCGTTGACGAGGCCACCGGGCTGCAGCCGGTGCTCGCCGACAGCTGCCGGGTGCTCCCGGAAGGTGTCTATCCGACGACCGCATTGGTGGCAGTGCGCAGCGAGACCGAGGCCCAGGCGCGCGAATCGCTCGATCGGCAGGGCTTGCCACAACCAACCCCCACGTCCGAAGCATCCGCAGACTACGGGGTGTTCCCGGGCTGCGCCACGGCACGCGGAGCGCCGCCGGCCTCCAGCGTGCTGACAACCCTCGGTTTGCTGACGGTACTGGTGACACTGGCTCGGCGTCGTCGAAGCTGACAACACATCATTCGAGCATCAGGGCAATAAGCGCCGGCGCTCTGACATGCTAATCTCGTTTCGATCATTACGTTTTCGAGATTGCGCAGCAGTCGACCATGCACGCCCCAATAGCATTCTTGCTCGGCATTGCGCTCATGCTGTCAGGCTGTGGCACAAGGCCCGCGCCACGCGAGCCGCCCGCGGAGCCACTGACCACCGCGCTGCCTCCCGGCTTTCTGCCGCCTGCCGCCATTCCCTCGTCCCCGTCCAGCTCGAGCCCATCCCCTGGCGCCTCGGCGGAGCCTGAGCCCAGAAGCCCAGGCACTGCCTGCCCCGACAGTGCCTTTGCGCCATTGGTGGAGATGACCCAACCTCTGACGTTCGGCAGCTTCGTCGAAGCTCTGAGCCGGCAGCTCGACAGCCTGGAGCTCTCCAGCCTCCGCCCCGAATACGAGCGGTTCGTGGCCCGCCGAAAGCTCCCGGCCGATCCCCCGGGCTTGTTCCAGGAGTTCGCCCGTCTCTGGGTCCTTTTCGAAACCACCCGCGACGGGGGTAGCTGGCGCTTGCGTTGGGACATCACCAATCAGAATCCATCGATCCGCACCATCTGGAGGACCTGGACCAAGGGCGAGGTCTTGGAGGCGTTCGCCAAGCCCTCGGCCACCGCCGAATGTGATGAGCTGAGCGCGCTCTTCGCTTTGATGGCTCGGCGAGTGGGGGTTCGCGGGGTAGGGCTCTTCTACCCGACCTGGAATCACACGATTGCGGCATGGGCGCCTGCCCCGTTGCCACGAAAGAGCACACCGCTCGTGTTGATTCCAACCACGCAGATCTACCTTGGTTGCGAGGACAGCTTCGACCAAACCTCGTTCGTTACTCGGCTCACGACCATCGAGGAGTATCCGCGCTGGGACGTCAGGGACGCTTCACCCATGCCAGAGTCTCTGGGGCGTTTCCTCCTCGAGCAGGTGCGCGTCTACGGTGGGGCGTCGCCGACCTTGACCGCCCTGTTGCGCGCCCGCCGTGCCATCGCCTTTGGCTCCAGCATGGGGAGCTGTATCGAATATCGGACTGGGTTGGCTCAGCAACTCCGGGAGAAGCTGACGTGCATTGACCAATCCGCCCTTCGCTATTTCGCGGAGCATGAGCTAAAAAAGCCCGAGGTCACCACGGAACAGTTGCTTGCTTGGTTGAGTGCGCCGTAGTTACGGCGTGAAGGCCAGCAAGAAGGAACTCGCGTGGAGGCGCCCTTCAGTCTCGGGCTGCCCAAAGGCCAAAGAGAGCGACCACTGGGATCCTATCCGCCCTTCAACGGTTGCGACAACAGCGCACGAGCCGGCGGTTCTCGACAGCTGAGGTGACCGCACTCATGCAATCCGATGGCGATGGTCGACAGGTCCGGGTACCTACGGGCAGGCGCAAGGGCAGGGAACCATCCGCCCCTGCTCGTCCTCGCAGTCGGAGATGCTCCGGAAATGCTCACACCTTGCCTCACAATCGTCCTGAAAAGGAGGCTTCCCCTCCACCGAGGGCTCGGCCGTGCCGAGGTTCGCCGGCGCGGTGGGGCCGGTCGGGGTGGGGCCGGCCGCGGTGTGAGAACACGCGAGCGCGATGCAGGACAGAATCAGACCCACGAGCGCGCCAAAGCCCATCGTTGTGCCGGGTCGAAACATCTCTAAGCCTCGTTCATGCCACGCCTGGGCATGCACACCACTGACGCCTTAGCTCCCGCATCGAGGGAGCGATGACGTTAGCACTTGTGCCTCGACGAGCAACGCAGGGCCGAATCACCAACCACACGGTCACGCCCATCGCAACCGCTCCGAGGACGACTCCGACCAGGGCAATGACCGCTTCGCCCATGATTCGTGCCGTAGGCTACACCGGATGGGGTCCCGGCGCACGCTCCGAGGGCGACCTCGATTGAACGCGCCCCGTGACTACTCGGGCGAGATGAGCGTGACCGTAGGGAAATACGTCTTGTAGCGGGCAGCATCCCGCGTGAGCAAACGCAGGCCCGCGACGGCAGCGTGAGCACCGACGTAGAAGTCCGGCAACGGTGCGCGATGGGCTCCCGCACGCCTTCGGTATCGTAAGAAAGCCTTGCCCGCCAGGAATGCTGCCTCGTAGGGCAGCTGCTCGCGGCGAAAGACGCTGGAGGGCAGCACGTTCTCGACGTCTTCGATTCGCGTGTAGGCGACCGAGACCTCGGCATAGATCAAGGGATTGATTACCAGGAGAGATTCACCGGCCGCACGGCTCAATGCTGCCTCCGACCAAGCGCACCACGTCGGGTCGTTGGTGGCAATGTCCAACAGGACGTTACTGTCGACAAGGACGGGAGTCATCTGAGCTCCTCAGTGCCGTCGCGTCAGGGCCATAATCTCGTCTGTGCTCATCCTGACATCTGCGCTTCCCCTGAGACGAGTGACCACGTCTTTGCCTCGATCGCGACCTTTTCGTGGCTTCGCTTTCACGAGCCGCACCGCGGTTCCTTCCACTCGAAAGTCGACCTGAGTCTCCGGAAGGAACCCAAACCGCGCTCGAATCTCGGCGGGAATGGTCACTTGACCCTTGGAGGTTATGCGCATGTAATACTCCGATAGGTAAGAGTAGCAGGACACCGGCCTGGTTGCCAGATGTCCGGGTACCGAAGGACGAGAGACGCCGCTCTTGGCGCCCGGGTCTGTTCCAAGCGACGGCAGTGGGCGATGCCACCCTCAACAGCCCGAACCATAACGACATTGCCCCAAGAAGCCTTCAGACCAGGCATCTGCTGCCGTATTGGGGTAGCCCACTGGTGCATGCCCCGGCGCCTCTCGAGGTTCGTCGCTCGTGGTTCGCTCCAAATGCAAAAAAGGCCCGGCTCAACGCGGGGTGCCCCTTGGAGCAACCCCGCGCCAGAACCGGGCCCTTCACTAGCTCCGACTCAGAACAGGACTTCGGCCCGGAGACGCCCGCTCAGGGCGTTGTTGGTGTAGCTACCCGCCTTGTAGTCCCCGACCTTGTTGCTGGCGTGGGAGACGACGAACTTCAGGTTCAGCCGTGACCACAGGGTGTACTGAGCGGCGCCGAATATCAGCCACTGGTCGTTGGTATCCACCTTGTTGAAATGTGGGCCCGCAGTGCCGTCGAGTCGCATGTCCTTCCACTGGTTCAAAAAGGCGCCGATGCCAAACACGAGGGGTTCATGGCCTGGGCTCGCGTTGAGGAACCCGCCGGCGGTCTGGACGGTGTTACTGGCGGCGAGGTCGGCTTGCTCGTCCTTGTCGATGACGTCCTGGAATCCACGCGCGAAGCTGCCACCGAACTCCACGTAGGGCTTGAACACGAACTGTGCGGCGAATCCGTAGCCGTTCTTCGACTCACGCACCTTCTGATTCGCATCCTGAGGGGTGGCCTTGCCGTATTCCCAGCCAGCCTTCAGCTTGAGCCAGCCGATGTCGAAAATCCCGGCAGGCCGGACATCGATCTGATAGGGGTTCGCGGCGTTGGCGCTGCTGCCAGCCCCGACATGGCCCAGCAACTCGCCACGCAGATACTTGGTTGGATAGACGTGCACGGCGTAGCCACCCAAGAGGTTATTCTGCCGGTCCCAGAAGTAGCTCAGCCCGTACCCGTCCGTCGGCCTGGGCAGCGACGAGGTCACGATCCAGGCACCGGAACGCTCCAGGGTGTTGATATCGAGGGCCATACCGTAATGATTGGCGATCTCCCAGCCCTGGAAACGCCCCACGGTCACGTCGAAAACGTCCCACTTGCCCACCCGAACCCACAGATCATCGGTGGTGCCAAGAACACCGGTAGTGGGGTCGGGTTGCATGTCACCCTGAACCACGAGTTCGCCATTGCCCTGGGCGAACCAGCCATTCCCGGCATTGACCGTGGGTGTCACACGCAGGACGCCGCGGGTCTGCGTCGTCCACCGATTCTGGTCGTTGACGTTGGCGTCCGCCAGGCTCTTGTCCACGTCAATGCGGGTATTGCTCAGATCGTTCCAGAAGTACCCGGACAACCCGATCTGCACGGTTGACGGGTTGCCGGCCTCAGGCATGTACGGAAACTGTTGGCCGTGGAACGTGCGCCACAAGGAGCCGTTGGTGATGCCGCGGATCTGGACGCTGGGAGAGGCGGAGCCAGGTAGCTGCACCACAGCCAGTATCTTCTGGTCGCTATCGGCCTTGGCAGCTGGTGCGGAAGGCCCATCGAGCTCAGCCAGGTTGGCCTTGACCTCGACCTTCGCGGTCTTCTTCGCGGGCTCCTGTACGGGCTCCGCCTCGGCGGGTTGCGTCTCGGCGGGTTGCGTCTCGGTGGCTCCCGTTTCGGTGGCCTCGGTCGTTTCGGTCGCGCTAGTGTCCGGCGGGGCATCCGAGGTTGCCTCGGTCGTCGCACTGGCGCTGCCGGCCGGGGCTGCGGTCGTCGCGTCGGCGGACGCCCCTGCAGCAGTTGTGGTTTCGTCCTGTGCCAACGCCGAGAGGCTGAAGCTCAGGCAGAGCGAGGTGAAAGATAGGGCTACACCGAGCCCGCTATTGGTTCGAGGATTCATACTAGCATTTCCGATCGTTCAGAGGTCGTGCCCGTGGCTTTCAGCCATCACCGTTGACGGTGAGGGTGCCAGTGTTGGTCGTGGTCTCAGCAGCCTCCGCATCCTTGGCAACAAGGATCGAGTAGGCTCCGCTGTCCACGACCCACCTGCCATCCGTGCCACCTTCCCAACGGCGCAGGTCGTTTACCCGCAACGGGAGCAGTGCCTCCTTGGTCTCACCGGCCTTCACCGACACGCGGGCGAAGCTCTTAAGCTCCTTCCAGGGACGTTCTCCCGTGAGTCCACCGGGCCTGGCTGGCGGCTTGACGAATAGCATGACGACCTCATCACCATCAACCTCCGAGGTGTTGGTGATGTCCGCGGTGACGCACACGATGGCGTCCTTGGGGACGGTTTCGCAGGGCACCTGGACGTTGGCGTATTCGAACGTGGAGTAGCTCAAGCCGTGGCCAAATGGGAAGACCAGGTTGACCGGCAATTGGTCGCGGTACTTTCTCCGATCGTACTCACGATAGCCGAAGAAGTACCCCATGTTGGTTACCGTCTCGGTCTCCTTGAACACCTGGAGCTCGGACTCTGCCGGCCAGGCCAGGGGCATCTTGCCCGCGAAATTGGCTTGTCCAAAGATCAGCTTGCCGAGCGCCGAACCGCCGCGTAGCCCAGGATAGCCGGCCCAGATGGTCGCCTGGTTCCGGTTGGCGTGGCTCAGCCACGGGACGTTCACGATGGACCCGGACTCGATGATGATCACGGTCGGCTTGTTCAGATCGAGCACGCTGGCAACGAACGCGTTCTGCCCCGGGGGAAGGTCGAGCGACTTCCGATCCCCACCCTCTCGGATCGCGTATTCCTCGCCCTCATCGCCCGGGGTGTAGCCCACCACCACCACCACGGCTTCGGCGCCCGCGGCCGCGGCTGCGGAGTTGCCACTGGTCACCGTCTTCCCGGTGCCCACCATCTGAATCCCCTTGAAGGGATCGATCGACCGGGTGGGGTCGCCATTGACGCGACTGGACCCGCGATCACCAAGCGCCGGATCAGTGGCGTAGTGGAACGTGCAGGCCCTGGGGTTGGGGTTGGTTTGGCCCTGTTCCGAGCCCGAGTCGTCGAAGCCGCAGCTCTTCGGCACCGACGAGCTGGACAGGCTGAACTCCTGGTCCGGACCAACCACCGCGATGTTCCCCTGCGTGAGAGGAAGGACGGGCGGGCCTCCGTCCAACCCGTTGGTGAGGAGCACGGCCGACTTGATCTCGGTCTCCTCCGCGAGAGCCTCGTGGTTTTCGTTGGGGACGATGGAGTCCCCGGACAGCTGGGACGTTGGCGGCTTGAGACCCCAATTGGTGTCGCCCTCGTCCAGCGCGGTATTGAACAGGTACTTCTGGGTCAGGACGCGCCGCGCGGCATCCGTGACCAGTGACTGGTCGGGGACGTTGGGCAGCGTGACTTCCGAGTAGTGGAGCGTCCAAGGGACCTCGACGTCCGTGCCCGCGATCACGGCTTCGTCCGTGACACTCTGGGCGGTCCGACTGTCTGGCACGTTCTGATCACCCGGCATGGCCCACCAGTCCGTGAGCACCAAGCCCCCGAAGCCCATGCCTCCTGCCTCCACAGGCCCCTTGAGCACGTTCCTGATCAGGTGAGCGTTTTGCGTGGCCTTGATGTCGTTGACCAGGTTGTAGGAGTTCATGATACAGCCCGCAGCGCCGTCCTGAACCACCATCTCGAAGTGACGGCCGTAGATCTCGCGCAGCGTCTGCTCGGTCATTCGCGCATTCTGGGTTGATCGCTTCTGTTCGATGTTGTTGCCCAAGAAGTGCTTGGGACACGACACGACATACTGCTGAATGCCGACCGTCAGCGCCGCTGCCATGCGGCCGACGTGATACATGTCCTCGCCGTAGGTTTCCTGCGTGCGGCCCCAATAGGGGTGCCGGATGATGTTCATGCAGGGAGCCAACATCATGTTGTTCTTGGAGGCCGCTGTCTCGTCCCCAATGGCAGCACCGACGCGCCTCTCCAGGTAAACGTCCCAGGAGGCAGCGCGAATCGACGGGGCCGGGAACACGGTAGAGTAGTTCTTTCCGTTGTCGGGGCGGTTGTCCTGTCCCGCGTCCATGTTGACGCCCTTGCCCGCATCTCGGTACCGATATCCGCGGATCGGACCAACCCCGGGGACGTCGATGTCCGGGCTGCGCTCGATGTCTCGGTAGTTCCTGTTGCCGACGGGGACCCCGATCATCTGGCTCGCCTTCTGGGCGGGGGTCATCATGGATAGGACGCTCTCCACCTCGGCTGCCACTTCCTCCGGTACCACGTAGGATTTCATGGCTACCGCGTCGTACTGCTGGGACGGCGCCGCGTCGCAAGTGAACGAATCCTTCGTGAACCCCAGCAGGTCTTCCGAGCCAGCGCCCCCGTTCTCGCCGGTTTGCATGTCGGCCTTGGACTGATCGTAGGCGTCCAGCGTCTTTTTGGTATGACCGCACCCAGCTGCCAGTGCCATCACGAGTAGCGGCGTGATCGAAGAGAGAGCGACTGGTAATGAGCGACGCATTGGTGAATCTCCTTTGGGGACGGATGACAACGGGGTGCGCCACAACGAGCCGGCGCAAGGCAGCGGGTCGGACCCTGACCAGGGGGACGAAACACTAAGCCCGATGACTAAGGCCCGGTATCACCAGAAGTTGTTCAGGGAAATGACAATTGGCTCAAGTCCAAGCAAATTTCAACGGATTGTGACCGGGACAGGGACGGGGTGACCGCGCCCCCGCCTTGGGCCTGGGCGGCGGGCGGCCCTCCCGCGGGGAAAAGCGGGCCGAAGACGAGGCTCTCCGGGGCGTGGAGCGAGGGGCTCGGCAGTGTCTCCGAGCTCATGTAGGCTGGCCGTACTCCGGTCGGCCTCCGCCCCGGGGTCTTGCTGGCGAGCTCGATGATGCCGCGATGATTGAGAGAAATCCTTGCCTGTCCTGGTAGCCCGCACCCTGTTCCGACACGCCGCGATCGTCACGCCGATGGTTTGCGCGATGCTGGTCTGGGCTCCCGACGCTCCCGGCGAAGAGTCGTCCCGCACGGTGACGGAATTGCCACTGGCTCGCTTCGATCTTCACTACACGGCACCCGTCGAGTGTCCGCGCGAGGAAACGTTTCTGGGCTGGACGAACCAGTTTTACGCGGGTCAGAGCGAGAGGGCCCGGTCGAGTTGGCTGGCGTCCGATGATGAACAGGCCGGGAGCATTCGCGTCAAAATAATCGCCAGAGGAACGGACTACGTCGCCCACCTGGTGATGGTCACGGCCGACGGCCGTTGCTCGAATGCGCAGCCCGTCCACACCGAGATCACCTGCGCCGATGCAGTGCGCGCCACGGCCTACAGTCTGGCGGAGGCATTACGCGGGCCGCTGTGCCAGGACAGGTCGGCGCAGCCGGCGACACTGGCCTGTCCAGCGTCGTCGGCCGCAACGCAACGCGCCACCGAGGAGCGTCCCAACGCTGCGGCGCTGGAGGTTCGACGAAAGTCCCTCCGCGGCGAGATTGGATTGGGCGGCGGAGGCGTAGGTCGCGTCGCCGAGGACATTGCCTGGGGTGGCCAGATCTTCGCGGGCTTTCGCAGCGAGGCCGCGGGCATGAGCGGCCGCGTTGCCACCGGCTACTGGTATGCCGGCCGGCTACCGGTGGGCTACCGGCTACGGGCCCAAATGTGGTCCCTGGGCCTCTCCTTCTGTCCGTATGAGATCGGTCTGCAACCCGTCGTGACCATACCGCTGTGCGCGACGGGGGAGTTCGGGCAGGTGGCCATCAGCGGTTTCGGCACCGCTGCGCCGGGCGGCGCGCCAGCGGATCCCGACGCCACGACGGCCAGCGACGGGGATCACGCCAACATCTACCCATGGGGGGCGTTGGGCATCGCGCCCCGTCTGCGATTTAGCATGCTTTGGCTATTCGCCGAGATCGAGCCAAACTTGAGTTTCCCACTGCTGCGACATCCCATGTACACGCACCAGCCCGGCCGAGCCACATCCGAGCGGGAACTCACGGGTCAGGTCGGACCGTGGCTCGTCCTGAAAGCCCTGGTCAATGTTGGTCTCGAATTTCGATAGATCAGAGATCGGTCCGGCGGGGATTAGGGCAAAAGGGTGTCTAGCCCATCCCAAAGTGCGAGTTTGTGTCTTGTTCACCGTTTGGCATCGTTCACTCGTCCTGCTCTTCGCGTCTCTTTTGGGCTGCGAAGGGAGGCCAACCACGGACACCCTCTTGTGGAGCTGCAACGAGTCATGTGAAGCCTGCCCACTCGTCTCGCAGCCTTCCAGTCTGGCGGGCTTCTGGCGCTTCGACGGCGCGGAGCTCGGGGGGCAATGGATCAGCGTGGACGGGACCGGATTGAAATGGATCCCGTGCAGCGACAACCGAGGCGGAGATTGGGTCTCGGAAGACGCTCGGCCCAAGGTGTGTGGGACTGAGCGACTGGGAGGGACGGGTGGCAGCCTGCGCCTTTCCGGCGACGGTCGGCTGGAAGCGGCGCTGCCCGGGAGTCTGCCCGCTCGCCCGCTGACCCTTGCGGCCTGGGTATCTCTCCTACGGGGCACGGTTGCTCCCATGACGGTCCTGTCGGTTGTGCGGCCGGCATGCCAGAGTGTGTGGCTCGGTCTTCGAGCCGCCGATGGGCAGCGCAGCATGGTCCTTTCCATGGAAAAGAGCGTGGAGGGTGGCGACGTCTGCGCGGTCGAACAATGGACTGCCAGTCTGCCCTCGGGCTTTTTCGACTGGGGACTCGGCAGCTTCTACCATCTCGCCGCCACCGTGGACGTCGACGGAACGCCAGCGCTGTTCGTCGACGGCAGGCCCCTGTCCAGCGCGTTTTCGGGTGGTGAATCGCTCTCGGTCGGTCCCGTCGCCAACGTTCTCATCATTGGTGCCGATCCATTGGGTGAACAACCCTTCAAGGGCCTCATCGACGACGTAGCCGTCTTCTCCGAGCCCTTGACCTCTGACCAGCTCCGCGACTTCATCGCTCCAACGGTCGGCGTCCGTTCCGACGGTCAGCTATGGATTCCCTGGAGCGTGGATGGGAGCAGCACCAGCTGGGAGAGCGACTGCGCAGCCCCAGCGCCGGAGCGAAGTACTGGGGGTGCAGCGGTCGTCGTGCGCAACGGTTACTGGAGTGCCGGGGGGCTTCTAGCTCACCTCGATAGTCAGAAGCGTATCGGGAGTCTCAAGAAGGCAACGCTGGTTGCTGACGTACCATCGGGCGAGTCCTTCGACTTCGTGCTCTCCAGTTCTCACAACGCCGAACGATGCACGTGGAACACGACCGGCGCGGGCCAGGGGCGGTATGAGTTCACTCTGGACACCCTGAACAGCTGTGACTGCCCGAGCACTTGCGACTGCAGGTTCGAGGTGGCCGAGGCCCGAGTGGGGGCGCGATGGGACCAGGACGGCAGCTTTCGGTTCTCCACCTGCCGAGTGGAGCTGGAATGGGAGGCGTCGACCGACGACTCCGAACTCGATCTGAAAAAGGGGCCCGGTGGTACGGCGGGTCTGAACGGCTGGTGCTGGCGGCCCGTGACCTTTCATCCCGGAGCCTATGTCGATCTCGACGAGGGACGAACCAACGAGCAGATGACGGTTGGGACCTTGCTGGGCGGCAACCGAGTCACCGCCTATCTGGCCGCAGACTTCGCCCTCGATGGCCGGGTCGACGCTCACTCGTTGTGCGACCTCAGTCAGGTGACTGAAATCACCGTGGAAGCGTCGATGCCAGCGGGATTCTCGTACCAGCTTCGACTGGCGGACTACACGGGCATCGCCCGCGAGTGGAGTCGCAAGTGGAAGGACGACCAGCCCAACCAAACGTTCACCCTCTGTCCATCGGAGGGAAGCGAGGATGAGTGCGGACGCGACGTGGATCCCATTCCCGCCGCGCATCGTCCGGTCGACCTCGGTCGAATACGCTACCTGGGCATTCAGAAGACCTTCGAGCTCTCCTCGGACGCCGGTGAAATAGCCATCAAGCGCGTGACGTTCACCGGGCCGGTCGCCGGACACTGCGAGATCGTCGACGGTCCATGGATCGAGGACCCGCAATGACGCTGGCGGCGGCGATTCACTTGGGCCCCACCGAGCACGCGGCTCCAGTTCCCGCGCTGCCGCTCGCCGACCGTGTGGAGCAGATCGTTCGTGACCACTTCGAGTTCGTGTGGCGGCAGGCACGACATGCAGGACTCTCGCAAGCGGATGCCGACGATACGGTCCAGCGCGTCATGATGGTCGCCGCCAACCGGGCCTGTGACATCGAGCCTGGCAAGGAGCGCGCCTTCCTCTTCAGGACGACCATGAACGCCGTCCGCAAGGTTCGCCGGGGTCAAAGTCGCCGCCGCGAGGTGCTCACCGAGCAATTGCCCGAAGAGCCAACCCACCTGCCGCTCCCGGACGAGTTACTGGACAGGCGGCGCGCCTGCGCCGAGCTCCACCTCGTCCTCTCCCGCCTGCCCGAGAAATCGCGGCAGGTTTTCGTGCTGTTCGAGATCGAAGGATGGACCATGACCGAAATCGGTGAAGCCCTGGAGCTCTCCCAGGGCACGATCGCCTCGCGTTTGCGCCAGGCCCGAGGGCTGTTTCTGCGGCACGCCACCACCTTGCAGAGGCGGTTGAAGGGAGGACTGCTGTGAACGAACCCAGACCGTGGTCACAACAGGAGCCCCCCGCTCAAGTTCAGCGACTGCTTGCGGTCGGTCTTTGGGAACAGCCAGCCGCTGTCCTGCTGGAACAGACCGTCAGCCGTGCCCGTGCCATCGCCACGGCCCAGGTTGGCCATGGCCCGGCCCCGGTAGGCCAGGGTCACACTTCGCGTGCCCTCGTCAAATACGCAGTGGTGGGTGTGGTATTGATGGGCGTCATCACCGTGCTCGCTCCGCGTTTGATGTCGAACCGCGCCGACACGGGCGACGGCTCCGGCGTGCGTTCGGGTAGTACGGAGTCCGCCATCCGGACTCGTGCAGCGGCGCAGGACATCCCGCCGGCGCCCGCCGGCGACAAGGCCGTCATGGCTCCGGTAGCCGTCAGTGCGTTGGCCCCGGTGGGCATCGACGCGCCCGAGGAGACAAGCACAGCCAAGCCGACGTTGGAGCGGCAGCAGTCGGCGGCGCCCGTCGCCGGTTCGTTCAATGGCAGGTTGTGCAAACCCGTGGTGTCAGAGCAGATCGAGTTGCTGGAGCGAGTCAAGAGTGAGATTCGGGTAGGCAACGGAGCCGGAGCCCTGGGGCTCCTCGATCGGTACGACGGCTTCGGCAAGGGTCGCTGCTTCGTGCTCGAGTCGCTCAAATACCGGATGGACGCGGCTCAACAGATGGGCAATCGGGCCGAGGCTCGGCGAGTCGCCGGCATCATCAAAGCCCAATACCCGGACACGGCCCAAGGCCGGCAAGCGGCAGCTCTGCTCGAGCAGTGAGACGTCGAGGGGCCTGGGACGACGAGCCCGAGCCTCGGCGCGGCCAGCTCACCGAGGATGGTTCATGGGATTCGACGGGTCCGCATCGACCGAATCGATGCTGGCCGCTACGCGTCGTGACTCCGGAATTCTGCAGCGCCCAGGCGAGAAAATCTGCAGGTGTGAGAAATCCCTCAGTGGCTGAAAGAGCGTGTTCGCGCACCCCAGAGTCTCCCGCCCGCAGCCTGGATCGAGACATCCGTCCCATTTGGATTGGGACGACGACCACCTCTGCAAATGAGCTGCCCGCATTGAGCGCGTGACAAACCCGAACCAGATGAGAAGATTGCGGTGTTCCGAGGACTGCGGGTCACCACATCGGGCATCGAGAATCATGGCAACAATGGCGCGTGCAAGAGCAATGAACTGGTCAGTCTTGGCGGCGGGTCTGTCATCGATGGCACTGGCGTGTTCTGGGGAAGACCCTTCGGACACGGGCGAGACGGGAGGCTTCGCCTCCGAGGGTGGCGCGACCATGAGTTCCGGCGGAGGCCTGGGCGCTGCAACGGCAACGGGAGGCTCTACAACGAGCATTGGCGGGCGAGCTACGGGAGGGGCTGTCGGGACTGGCGGTGGTTCGCTCCACGACAACGGCGGGAGCGCCGCGGGCGGCCGCATGGGCGTTGGCGGGACGACGACGGCTGGCGGGCAGCCCGGGACGGGTGGCGCGTTGGCCATGGGAGGGCAAGGCACAGGCGGCTCCGGGCTGCAGTCGGGTGGCGCTGCCGGAGCCAACGGTGGGGCGACCGCGGGGGGAATGACGGGCGCAGGCGGGGGTAGTACGTGCGTTCTCGGCATCGACACGACAAGCCCCTGTGACCCAGCGGTGGATCTTGTCAGCTGCGAACTGGGAGACCGTGTCTGTGTGTGCGATGCCTTCTCCAGCCAGTGGACTTGCACGTCAAACACGGGTGGCAACGGTGGCACCGCCGGCAGTGGCACGGGCGGCGGCGACCCTGGAGTTGGCGGGGCTGGGGGGAGTGGTGACCCGGGAGCTGGCGGAAGTGCAGACTCCGGAGCCTCTGGCGGTGGTGCCGGCGGCGGTCAGGCAGGCAGTGGAACCGTTGGGGGTGCGTCGGGCATCGACGGTTACAACGAAGACTTCGAGGAGTTCGTCGGTGAGGACTGTGACCTCCCCGAACCCAGCACGCTTTCGCCGTCGAGCCACTCCTTACCGGATCCGTTCCTCATGTCCGACGGCTCGCGCCTGTCGAGGTACGACCAGTGGGCTTGTCAGCGCGCGTGGTTGAAGAAGAACGTCGAGGCGTACGTCCACGGAGTGAAGCCCGGCAGGCCGGAGGTGGTAACGGGTTCGGTCTCCGAGAACGGGGTCGAGATCCACGTCGAGCAGGGCACAAGCAGCGCCGACTTCAGCGTTGCGATCGATCTGCCTCCGAACCCGAGCGGCCCCGTCCCCGGGATGTTCCAGGCAGACGGGACCGGCGTTCCCAACGGCTTCCTTCATGAAGAAGGCGTCGCGGCCATGGAATACCGACACGATGCCGCCGAAGGTGCCTTCGACAGCATCAACCGAGGCGCCAGCGTCAGCCTTCTTGTCAAATGGGCCTGGGCGGTCAGTCGCGCCATCGACGTGTTGGTGGATGAGCGCGACGCAGGGAGAAACGACATCATCGACCCCACGGCCCTCGCCGTCACGGGCTGCTCGTACGCCGGAAAATCCGCGTTCGCGGTGGGTGCTTTCGACGAGCGCATTGCCCTGGGGATCCCCATGGAGTCGGGCACTGGAGGGCTTGGCTCCTATCGTGTGGTGGCGGATCGAGATCTCGGCCCCAACCAGGGTGAGGATCCCGAGCAAGTGAGCGAGGCCTGCGGGCACAACTGGCTGACCGGGACGGTTTGCTCGGGCAACGTCGATTCCATACCCGCGGATGCCCATTTCATGGTGGCGATGTACGCACCGCGCGGGTTCACCACGTTGGACAACAATCGCATCGGTCACCTGGGACCGGTGGCGCAGTTCACCTCGGACGCAGCCGGTGCAGAGGTCTTCAAGGCGCTCGGGGTGGAAAGCCACGTCGGTTACCACGGCGGCAACGACGGCGATCCGCACGACCATTGCAGCTTCAACACGTCGCAAGAGGAGACGACCCGCAACGCGATTCGAGGCTTTCTCACCAGGACGCAACCCCCCGCCAACTTCATGGAGCCCAAGCTGAGAAACCAGAATGACCAGCCGGTGGACTACGATCTGCAAGACTACATCGACTGGGACACCCCGACGCTGGAGTGAGATTGGGACCGGTCCCGAGTGCTCGTCTCGTTGGCCCCACACCCAGGGCCATGATGCCATGGCCAGGCAGAGTGAGGATCAGCCGCGAACGCCCACAATTCGTGCAGAACACCTGCCTTTGGCGCTGAAACTCGTCGCGGGGCCCAAAGACCGACGCAAGCAATCGTCGACCGCCTGCCCGACAGCCCGCGGAGCGCTTGGACGATCGACCTGCCCAGTGTAGGGTATGGCCATCGCAACAAAGATGCTTCTGTAAGGAGGAGGCATGTCGCACCGGAGAACGTTCCTGAAGGCACTCACGGCGGGCGGCACGGTGGCGCTGGCGGGCATTGCCTTCCCTGGTCTGTTTCGCGCGAGAAAGGCGTTTGCCGCGCCATCCCTTTCCGGCAACGCGCCCATCGTTCACGACTTCTCGGTGGAGGCGGTGCTCAACAGTCGGTTGTCGTACCATTCGGTCGGCGACGCTCTGCTGCCAGAGGATGTGCTCTCCAATGTTCTGTGGGCGGCGGGCAAAGCACCGATTGTCGGCAACACGCGACGCATCTTCGTTGCTACGTCTGAAGGTGTCTTCGAATACGACCCAACGTCCCATTCGCTATCGGTGCACAAGGAAGGCAACCAGATGTCCGAGTCCGACATCGCCTTCGAGCTGGCTGTGGCGGGAGACTCGGCGCTGGATGCGGGGGCGGCCCTGCAGTATGCGCATCTGGCATCCACCGCGTGCTGGACGACCAATAGCGACCAGGTCGCCTGCTGCACCAAGGAGTCAGCGGCCCAGAACGCCCGTGACAGCTGGGACATCGACGACAAAGTCCAAATGGCCAACTGCTATGGTCGTGTTGCGGAGGTGGCGGGGATCCAGGCCGAAATGGTGGCAACGCCTTCCGACGATAGTCTGGCTGCTCCGGCGACGGACGGCGAGGTATCCTTCGAAACGGCTCTCGACGGTCTGCGCCTGGCAACCGAGTTTGCCGACCAGACCGTGTCGGCGGAGGCCATCGGGCAGATACTTTGGGCGTCCTATGGATGCACCCCGCACCTGGCCACCAATTCCCCAGCCGGGCTCAGCGTCGGTTCCGCGGTAGCCCGGTACTACCTGACGGAACGCATCTATCTTATCACCAACGACGGCGTGTATCGCTACCACAACCGCTTGCCCGACACCGATCTGCTCACCCGGGATCACCGTTTGGAGCGCATCGGAACCGAGGATGTTCGCGCGGCGCTCCTTGCGGCCGAGCCGTCGCTTCCATCAGGCGCCCCAGCCTACGTCGTCTTTGGATCATGGGAAGCGAGCAACTGGTCCGAGATCGAGGCGGGATTCGCAGGAGCCAACGCCGTACTGCAGGCCTCATCCATGGGCCTGGCAGGTTACCTCACCGCCATCGGTTCTCCCGAGGCCATTCGAAATGGTCTGTCACTCCCTGACGATGACGTCCCATTGCTGGTCATGGCCCTGGGATACGCAGTAGGAGATGATCCCGACGGCGCGGGGGGAGCTGCGGGTGCAGGCGGAGCTGCCAGCGGGGGCGCATCTGGCGGTGCTGACGATCCCGGTGGCGCCACGGCGTCTGGCGGCACTGACGATCCAGGCGGCGCCACCGCGTCTGGCGGCACTAACGCCCCAGGCGGCGCCACCGCGTCCGGTGGTGCTGACGCCCCCGGTGGCGCCATGGCGTCTGGTGGTGCTGACGCCCCCGGTGGCACCGGGGAGCCCGGCGGGATGAACGATTCGCCGGGCGGAGGTGTTTCAACCGGTGGAACGAGCCTGACAGCGGGCGGAACGAGCCCGGCGGCGGGCCGAGATGAGTCGACAGCGGGAAAGACGAGTTCGACGGGCGGCGCAAGTGGCGATCCGATGAACGACATAGCAGGACGAGCGAGTTCCCAGGGCGGTGCATCTGCCCCCCGAGGAAGATCCGACGACCCAGACGATCCGGGCTGCAACTGTCGGACGATGGACGGCTCGGGCACGTCGGGATCGCCGGCCTTGGTCGCCATGGCCGCGCTGATTGGCCTGGTTGCGCGCCGACGTCGCGAGCGCGGCGAAGAGGCCTAGAGACCTTGCGGGAGTAAGATGCAACCGATGCTGGGTCGACCGCATTTCGGGCTCGCTGTTGCCTTCCTGTTGGTTCCTCTGAGCGTGACCTGCGCGCGGGGCGGGGACGTGTCTCATGCGCCGAGCTCGACGCGCGCTGTGCCTCACGCAACGGCCGGTGTCCTTCGCGCTCAGAACGCGCCACAGCCAGTCTCCGCGTCCACGGGAGCTCCCGAAGGGGCAGACGCGCAGAGCCAGCAGCTGACGCCCCAAGAGACGGCGCTGTGTGAGGTCATCCTGGCCCGGCTCGAGCATGCGGAGTTCGGAGTCCATCCCTGCCATCGATTCGTGCGGCTCGAAGCGCGTCCATCCCCCAAGCGATGGCTACCGGAAGCCGAGAATCTCGAAGCCATGGAGCGGCAGGCCTCCGTTGATCCGATGGCGATTCAGTGGCTTGCTGACCATTACGCTCCACACGCACTGGATGCACACCGAAACCTGGCGGCGGCGCTGGTCGCCCACCCAACGCCCAGCGTGGAAAGCCACCGCCAACTCGTCGAGCGGTTCCTCCACTTCAATACCAAGACCATCCAGTATCTTGACCGAGCTCGTGACCAGCGTGTTTTCAAACAGTGGTGGTCGAATGCCTACTATCTGGGTCTGCACTACACGTACGTCGGCCTCTACCCCGAGGCTCGTAACACGTGGCTGGCCCTGCTTGCCGACCAAAAAGCTCCCCCTCGTGGCCATCACCTGAGCGTCCTTGGTCATCTCGGCCTGGGGCAGCTCGAGCTTCGAGAGTCCACCACCGACGAGTCACGACAACGAGCCTTGGTTCACTTCCGCGCCGCCTACTCGGTCCTCGACTTGGGACAGTCCTATCGAAGCGGCGGTGCCGCGGCTGGGTGTTACGTCGCCGAGTTCGAAGCCGAGGTCGGTCAAAACGGCAAGGCTCTAGCCGTCTTTCGGCGGCTCATGAAGGAGTCGGACCAGCGAACGAACGGCCTATTGGACTACGCAAAGAGCCGCGTCGAAGAACTCGAGACGAAGAACGGATCATCCACGAGCTTTGGCAGGTGAAGCGTCATCTCGCCACCGAGCCCCAGCAGGTCACACGGTGGTCGCGTTCGCGAATGGCACAGCTGTAACGGTCATCGGCCAGCACCTGCACGAAGGTCCCTTCGGGAGGCGTTGCCTGCCCGAATTCGTAGTTGCTTCCCCAGCAGGCCAGCGTCTTATCGGTGCGGATCGCACAGGCATGAGCCTCGCCCAAGCTGATGGCGATGAACGTCCCATCCGGGGGCACGGCCCGGCCGGCGCTGTCCTCACCCCAGCAGGTGAGCGTGCCGTCCGAGCGAATCCCACAGCTGTAGCCCACGTTCGCGGCCACGGCTGTGAAACTCCCCTCGGGAGGAGTGGACTCGCCATGGTCGTTCAAGCCCCAGCAGGCAACGGTGCCGTCGGTATGGATCCCGCAGCTGTGATTGGAGCCCGCAGCGACGGCCACGAAAGACCCGTCCGGGGGCGTCGCTTGGCCGCTGTCATTGGTGCCCCAACAGACGACCTCCCCATTGGTGCGGATCGCGCAGTTGTGGCCTGCACCCGCAGTGATGGTCTTGAATCTCCCCTCGGGGGGCGTGGCCTGGCCGCTGTCATTGTTGCCCCAGCAGGCGACATTACTATCTGTACGAATGCCACAGCCATGATTCGAGCCCACCGCCGCCTCCAGGAACGGTCCGTCCGGGGGCGTGGCTTGGCCGCTGTAGTCATGCTCCCAACAAGCAATGGCGCCGTTCGCTCGGATGCCACATCCATGACCCCCACCCCCCGCCAACGCGTTGAAGATCCCTGGGGGCGGTACGGACCGGTCGGGAAATTCACCGCCAAAGCAAAGGACCGCGTATTCGGAGCGAATAGCACAGGCTCTGCCGCCACCAGAGGCCACCGTGGTGAACGTTCCCTCGGGCTCCACGAATGGATTGTCGTCGCCGAATCCCCAACAAGTCAGCGTCTCGTCGGTGCGCAGCCCACAGCTCTGGCCACCGGTCGTGGTGATCGTGCTGAATGTTCCTTCCGGAGGGGACGCCGCCGCGCTTTCGACAAAGCCCCAACAGGTGACGGTGCCGTCCGGCCGAATGCCACAGCCGAACTCGGTGGCTGCAACGACCGCGATGAACGTCCCCTCCGGGGATGGTGCCGGGCCGTGCTGGTCGCTTCCGAAACAAGCAACCGTCCCATTCGTGCGAAGACCACAGGCCTGCATGTAGCCTGACGACACCGCCGTGAACGTCCCATCGGGAGGCTTTCCCTCACCGTCACTGTCCCCTCCCCAGCAGGCGAGGCTTGCGTCGGTGCGCAGCCCGCAGGTGAAGCCGAAGCCCGCGGAAACGGCTGAGAACGTGCCCTCGGGAGGATAGGCTTCGCCACTCATCTCCCCTTCGCCACCCCAACAGGCAACCGTCCCGTCGGTACGGAGTGCACAGGTATGTTGGTAGCCAGCAGTAACTGCCGTGAACGTGTCCTCCGGTGGCATCGACTGTCCATCGCCGTTCCCACCCCAGCAAGCGATGGTGCCGTCGGAGAGCAGGGCGCAGGTGTTGGTTCCGCCCAGGGCCAAGGACGTGGCAACGAGCTCGCAGTAGTCCCCGAAATACCAGGGATCACAGTCACAAGCCGCTCGGCCCCCAAACTCGAAGCAGCTCGCACCGTTTTGACAGGGGTTGGGCTCACAAGGCTGGATCGCCCCAGCGCTGCCAGCGTCCCCCGATGCACCGCCATGCTCACCGGCACTTCCGGCAGCGCCGCCCTGGACCAGCCCGCCCGTCGCGATACCGGCGCTACCACCGCTCTCGGCGCCCGCTGCACCCGAGCCCGATGAACCCCCTTCCGATGGGGCACCGCCATACACAATGGCTCCACCGACACCCGGTGCTCCACCGCGCAGCAGCACGCCGCCCTGACCGGTTTCTCCACCGACCGAGGGACGACCTCCCAGGCTCGGCGCGCCTCCTGTTTCGCTTCGACCACCCTGTTCACTCGATTCGCCGCCGTCCTCCCCACCGCTGCCAGCGAGCGAACCCGCTTCGCCACCCCAGAGCGCTCCGCCCCCTTCGGTGGTCAGCTCGCCGATGCCCAGCGTCGTGCGCCCGCAGGCGCAAAGCGCCGTGATTGCGACGAGCCAACCCCAAGAGCGGTGTTTCGTGAATTCAAGGGCAACGAAAGCATGGACCACGAGCGAGACTCTACCATAGGCACCAACGGTCCAACGCCAACACCGCGCACTCAGGGAGGCGAGGCCTTGCCGTGATCATCATTCCCCCAACAGGTAACGGTACCATCCGTACCGAGAGCACAGGCATGGTCGTCACCTGCAGCCACGGCCACGAAGCTCCCGTCGGGCACTGAGGCTTCGTCGCCTATCTTTTGTCCCCAGCAGGCCAGCGTGCCATCCGTCCGGATCCCGCAACCGTTGTAGCTGCCCATGGCGATCGCCACGTACGTGCCGGGCTTGGGTGTGGCTTGGTCGTAGTAGTCGTATCCCCAACAGGCCACGGTGGCATCCGTGCGGATCGCACAGCTGTGCTGTTCTCCCGAAGCGATTGCGGTGAACGTTCCATCCGGCGGCGCGGTTTGGCCCGAGAAGCCCAAACCCCAGCAGGTGATGGTCGCCTCCGGCGTCAGGGCGCAGCCATGGGTATTGCCCGCGGCGATCGCGGTGTAAGTCCCTTGGGGGGGAGAGGCTTCGCCCATCCGATTCTCTCCCCAGCAGGCCAGAGTGCCGTCGCTACGAAGGGCGCAGCTGTGGGGACTGGCGGTAGAGATGGCAGTGAACGTCCCCGCGGGAGGGTCGGAGCGACCGTCTTCGTTGGAGCCCCAGCAGCTCAAGCTGCCATCGGTGCGAAGGGCGCAGCTATTGGCGAATCCAGCGGACACGGCGATGAACGTCCCCTCCGGCGGCGAAGCCTGGCCTTGGTCGTTCTTTCCCCAACAGACCAAAGAGCCGTCCTGTAGAAGCGCGCAGCTGTGCTCGGTCCCACAGGCCAGCGCCGTTGTGCCAACCTCGCAGAGCTCCCCGAAGAACCCCGGGACACAATCACAAGAGAACCCCTGGTCTACTTCCTCACAGAGCCCATCGTGCTCGCAGGGATTGGGCTTGCAGGGCGAAGCGGCCCCGCCAACGCCCGGTACCCCGCCAACACCCGGTGTGCCGCCAACGCCCGGTACCCCACCGGCTCCGATCGCACCCGCAACGGTGCCCGCCTCTCCGGCGCTTGCGCCTTGTTCCGCACCGGACGAACCTCCCTCACCAGCACCAATCGAGCCCCCATCCTCGGAGGAGACGCGGGGCGCGTCCAACTCGAAGAGCCCGGTTCGCCCACACGAACCCTCGGCCAACAACGCCGTTGGCAGCAAGACTCCCAGGGTCCAGCGACACCTCACGTCACCCTTCTATCACCATTCGTTCACAACGGGGCGCTACGCTCTTCCGAGGCCTATTTGAGACGGTATCCCAGGTGGACCGCAGGAAACACCTGCCAGCGGCTGGCCGTGAACGTTGCTTCGTCCAGGGTCACGTCCTTGGCGCTCAGGGCATAGCCGACCCCGATCCAGGGGGTGACGTAGAATCCGTCAACCACGCCGATGCGGTAGCCCAGGTTCGCTCCGATTGTGTACTCTCGGTCCAGGTCGGCCAGCTTCTGGCCCTTGCGCTGCACCAAGACTTTTGCCACGCCTCCGTCGATTCCGAGCACGAGCCCCTCCTGCTCCGCGAATGCGAACCACTGGAGTTTGGCACCATACCCGTCGAAGCTGACATCGAAGTCCGGGTCACCGTGGATGGCCTCCGGAATGGTCATGGCGTAGGCTCCCAGATCGAGCCGCCATCGCTGCCACCCAAGGCCCACGTGGAGCGAATATCCGCCCAGTACGTAGGCGGTGGGATCCAGCTCGACGTCGGCGTGAACCGGCGATGTGGGGGCTTGGGCCCAACCCTCGGTGGATAGGGCCAGGACGACGGATATGGGGGCTAGGCTGGACAGCGAGTGCCTCTGGACCATGGGCGAGCTCCTTTCTCCGGCTTTTGTGGGGCGACGCGGCCCGCTGCGCAGTGACACGAGGCCGCCAATCGATTGACATTGGGCGCCACGATCCCCAGGACCTGCTTTGGGTCAGATGCATTCCCTCCAGGCAACCGTGGCGGCTTCGATCGGGATCATGATCGTGAACGTTGCGGGGGGCAGGGGAGTCGACGTGGAGCGGCTCTGTTCGCAGACCGGCTTCGACCCGCGGAGGGCGGCGGATCCGGAGGCCCGCATCGGCATCCAACTCGAGTCAGAGCTGTGGGAGCACGCCGCAGCGATGAGTGGCGACGCGCATTTCGGATTGCACGCGGCGCAGGCGCTTCGTCCCGGCATCTTGGATGTCCTGGACTACGCGGTGCGAACGGCGAGCACCCTGCGCGAGGCGTTGGACCGGCTCGCGCGCTACAATCCACTCGCGCACGACACGGCCATGTTCACCCTGGTCGAGCTCGGCGAGGTCTTTCGCGTCGAGCATGGCACCTCCGGTGTGGCTCAGTCCCGCCACGCGGCTGAATTCACGCTGGCGTCGTTGGTGGTGGTCGGCTCGCAGCTGGCGGGGAAGCCGATTCGAGCCCTGTCGGTCGGGTTTCGACACGCTGCCCCATCGGACACCGAGCCCCGCGAGTATGAGGAGCTGTTCGGGACTCTCCCGACCTTCGGGGAGCCGAACAACCGGATCGAGTTTGATGCGGAGACAATGCGCCGTCGCGTCGTCGCGCACGATCCGGCATTGTCACGGCTCATGGAGCGTCAGGCGGAAGCGCTCCTTTCGGGTCGCCCAGCGTACCAGGCGCCCACCGCCGAGCGCGTGGCCAACCTGCTGGTGACCTCGTTGTCCCAGGAGCCGCACAACGCGACGCTCGCCAGCATGGCTCGTCGCCTGAACACAAGCGAGCGCAGCCTCCAACGGCGGCTGGCCGAAGAGGGCACCAGCTTCAACGAGCTTCTCGACGGAGTCCGGCGTGACCTCGCAGAGCGGCACGTCGCCAACCCCCGGCTGTCGATAGCGGAGATGGCGTACCTTCTGGGTTACTCGGAGCCCAGCGCCTTTTGCCGCGCCTTTCGGCGCTGGACCGGAATGACGCCCAACCAGGTGCGCCAGGGCGCGGCGCGGGCTGGTTTTTTGTCAGTGAACGGGATCCTGAGCCATGGCAAAACCCTTTCCCGCCCAGTGGACGGGCGGAGTCGACAGCATCCACGAAATGGCCTCGTTCACTGACGCTGGAAATGTCGAATCTGGTAGCCATGGACCCACCCGCGCGGTCGACGACTCTTTGGCGTTGCCCACCTTCGTCCGAACGCACACTTCCCTTGAGGTATGCTGGATGGCTCAATGATGCCTTCGACTGACGGTTTCGACGAGGCGTCGGTACGTGATCTCGGCTTCGTCGTCATCGGACGGAATGAGGGAGAGCGCCTGGGGGTGTGTCTCGGCTCGATCGGCTGCAATCCTTCACGACTCGTCTACGTCGACTCTGGATCGACTGACCGTTCCGTGCACCATGCTCGCCAATTCGGCGCAACCGTCGTCGAGCTCGACTCCAGTGTTCCCTTTACGGCTGCGCGTGCTCGCAATGCTGGAGTCGAGCGATTGCTGGACGGGCGTCCGCCTCCGACATTCGTCCAGTTCTTGGATGGCGATACGGAGGTCGAGCCCGGTTGGATTGGGACCGCCCTGAGCCGCCTATGCTCGGACCAGACGGTGGTTGCGGTGTGTGGTCGGATCCGTGAACGTTATCCGGAGCGGTCCATCTTCAATGCCTCGTGCGACATCGACTGGGACTCTCCCGCAGCGGGTGTGGTCAAGGCATGCGCCGGCAACGTGATGATGCGCATCGGTGCCTTTCGCGCCGTCGGCGGGTTCGACGCGGCTCTCATTGCCGGCGAGGAGCCGGAGCTCTGCAAGCGTCTTCGAGCGGCTGGCGGGACGATACTCACGCTGGACCACGACATGGTGGTCCACGACGTCGACTTGATGACGTATGCCCAGTGGTGGAAGCGGTGCATGCGATCGGGCTACGCCATGACCCTGCTCGCTCACCGACAAGCACTGGAAACGGGGTGGCGAGCCTGGCGCACACCGGTGAAGAGTGCAACATGGGCCGTAGGCCTCCCCCTGGTGACTGCCGTCGGGATGACCTTGCATCCGATTGCTGGAATGGCACTCGTTCTGTACCCGGTCCGCGTTGCCCGTCTCTACGTTCAGCAACGACGCCGACGTCGATCCCGCCGAACCGCGCTCGCCTACGCGCTGCTCAATACGGCCAGCAAGGTTGCCGAGCTGGTCGGTTCGATTCGCTACGGCTGGGATACGCTGACCGGATCGCCAGCACGAATCATCGAGCACAAACGGCGCGCGCCCACGGCCTGCAGCTGACGGTCTGCTGCCGTCGACCGAGCCGACAGGGAGCCCGCTCTCGGCTCTCTCGGACTACCTCCACTCGCCGTTGGCTGGTGTTTGCCCGTCCGGTTCGAGGGCGGCCCCGGGAGGGGCTGCCGACACGAGCTCGCCATAAAGGCGCTCCAGGGCTCCGCCCCATGCGGGCCACCGGTGCGCGTGGGATCGTCGGAGGCCCTGCTGTCGCAGCTCCAGGTACGTGTCGTCGCTGCTAATGACTCTGGCAACCGCCGCAGCAAACTCGGATGCCGTGTCCGCCACCAGTACCCCGCTCCGTTCATCCTCGAGGAGTCCGTGAGCCCCCACGGACGTCGAAACGACCGGGACACCTGCCGCCCACGCTTCCACGATCTTGATGCGGGTGCCGCCCCCGAGCCGGAGCGGAACGATGGCCACACGGGCCCGTGCATAGAAGGGATTCAGATCAGGGACGTTTTCTGACACAGCGCATCCGGCTTTCCTAAGACGCTCGGAGAGCTTGCGCGGGAGTTTGGAACCCACCACCCGGATCGAGGTGTCGGAAACTAGGTTTCGGATCCGCCAAAGAACGTCGTCGAGGAACCACTCCAGCCCGTCAATGTTCGGGCGCCATCCCAAAGAACCCACGAACAGTATTTCGGCACCGTCTGTTGGGGCCTGGGGCCTGATACTGCTGGCGCAGCAATTGGGTATGACGACGCATCGGGTGGGATCGCAACCGACCAGCGATGCCATGCACCGCAGATCCGCCTGACTGACCACGATGGCTCGCCAAGCCAGCGCCAGGGCTGCCCGTTCTACCGCGCGCGTCCTGTTGGTATCGATGCCGGAAAGGAGCCGCAGGTGAGGGCCAGCGTTGCGGTGCACTTGGGGGGACAGCTCGGTCTCTACGTTGTGCGTGCTGAAGACGATAGGCAGCCTGAGTGTGACGGTTCCATGGACCAGCGGAACCATCATGCTGAGTTCCTCAACCTGGACGGCGTCGTATCGGCCCGATGCGACCAGCCCCTGTAACCTCCTTTTGAACTGCACCGTCCCAACGTGTATCGAGCGGAGCGGAGCGCCGCCCAAAGCGCGCAGCGATTGGCCAATCAGACCGAACAGACCCGAAGGTCGGGCGACGGAGTACACCATTCGATACGGACTGTCACTCACTCGGGTTCCCGTCGTCCGATCTCCGTACGCCAAGAGGTCGACTTCCGCGAATTGCGAAAGGATCTCCGCGAGACCGAGAACCCGGGCCCGACCGCCGTTGTTCGGGGGCATGGGCCAACTCATTGCCAGTTGGAGGATTCTCATTGTTCGGATGATTCGACTACGCGATCCAGTACATCTGCCGGGCGCCGGAGCGCAAGAGACAATGCCACTCCATCACGGGCTTTACCCGGCTTTGCCGCAAGCCTTTGTGGAACAAGCACGGTTCTGGTCGCCCCCGGGCATTCCCCCGCGGCCGGTGCCCACTCGCCGGATGTACCGCGAAGCTGGCCGGTCTAGTTGGCCCAAGACGCTACGTGGTCCAAAATCAGGGAGTCCGGCCACGCCGCGTCGAACCCGCCGCCAACCAAAGCCCGCTAACTGTGCTCAGAGTTAGGTGGTCGCGCCCTCAGCGCCTTTTCACACCGATTGGTTCACAGCCCATGGCAATCTCCACCAGATTGTGGCGTGAGCTCAACGTCCTTTCCCGGGAAGCGCAATGACGACTACCACCGTGAGAACCAACGCCTGGCATGGCGACCAGGAACAGCTCATCCGCTTCCCAGAACACTGGGACCTTACCGTCATCGGATCGACGGCCCACGCCCTGAGCGACGACGGGATTCAACAAGCCATTCGCCACCCCATCGGGAGCGAGCCCCTGTCACGGTTGGCAAAGGGGAAACAGAGCATCGTTGTCATCGTCGACGACCTGAACCGACCCACCCCGGCCGGGCTCGTTCTCCCGGCGGTCCTCGATGAACTCGAGGCTGCCGGAGCCAAGGACTCAGAGATCACCTTGATGCTGGCCGGCGGCACGCACCAACCGGCGGACCAGCAGATGATGGCCAAGAAGCTGGGCAATACCATCGCCAATCGATACAGGACCGTCGCCCACGACGCCAAGAAGGACACCCTTTTTCTCGGCAAGACCAACATCGGTACACCAGTCCACGTCAGCCGTACCGTCGCCCAAGCGGATTTCAGGGTCGCAATCGGGTGCGTCACGCCGCATGGCACAGCGGGATTCTCGGGAGGCGACAAGATCATCATGCCTGGCGTGTGCGGTCTCGAAACGGTCGCATATGCACATCGTCACTGTCGTGGAGCAAGAAGAAGAGCCGGCCGTGTCGACAACGAGTTCCGTCGGGAGATGTCCGCCATTGCCGACCAGATCGGGATAGAGTTCTTGATCAACGTCACGCTCACCAACGACCGAAGAGTCGCTCAGGTGTTCGCCGGTCACCGCCGAGCTGCATTCGACGCAGCCGTCGAGCACGTCAGGCGGTGCTACTCCTGCACCATCCCCAGAGACGTTGACGTCATCATCACTGATACTTACCCCTACGACACCACCCTTCTGTGCGCGAAGGACCGAGGCTTCTGGCCGACATTCCGGCAGCCCGCCGCCCGGAGAATGCGCATCGTGTTGGCAGCCTGTCCCGAAGGTCTGGGCTCGCACGAGCTGGTCGTCCACAAGAACGACATCGACCCATCGGCCTGATCAAGGATCCACGAGCTGCGGCCCCGGGACTTGCTGCTGGTACCGCGCAAGATGAGAAAGGCCCTCGAGCACGTCGTCGAAAGTCACGTCCCTTTCACCCTGGTTAGCCCGACCGTGGTAGAGGAACAACTCCTAGGGTTGTTCCCATCAGCCAGAGTATGCGAAACGGTCGATGTTGCCCTGGATTTGGCCTCACGAACCCTCGAGCGGCGTGGCATAGACAGACCGAAAGCGGTCCTGGTGCACTGCGCACCGCTGCTATGCGATGGGGAAGGAGGTGGCGATCTGCAACACCATCTGGATCGGGCGGAGTGATCGGCATCTCTTCGTCAACACTGCCTCACGGGAGGCATTCCCCCTCACCGTCTTCGAAGCGGGCGGGCAAGGTTGTGCAATCCCGAGCGACGCCGAGCCTGACACGACTGCGAATCGCTTCGGATATTGGTCCAGAGACGACGATTCCACCAACGGGCTGCAATGGCTCCTGGTGGAAAACCGCTGGAACGCGAAGGGCCAAACCGCGCACCAGCCCTCCGGTACGACCTGCGGCGAGACGGACGCAATCGAGGCGCACTTCAACCTGTACGAAAGGCTGCTAGCACAATGAACATCAGCGTCGTGATACCGACCGTGGGTCGAGAAAGCATCAAGACCACGTTGAAGGCGCTCGAGAGACAGACCAGGAAGGTTCACGAGACCATCGTTGTACGCGACGAGGACCGGAACGGGGCGAGCTGGGCGAGGAATCGAGGATACGAAAGGGCAACCGGCGAGGTCATCGCCTTCACCGACGACGACTGCGAGCCTCCGGAAGAATGGATTCAGAGCATCCAGGACATCATTGCCGGATACCAGGCGGACGTGGTTGGCGGCACGTACCAGGAGCGCGACCCACTGCTGGCGGACATCAGAAGGATTCGGAAGAGCCCGCCCCAGGACATCACACAGGACGAGCAGGAGAACGTCGGCATAGCGGGTAATGTCGCCTTCAAGCGAGAACTCCTGGAAAAGGTCAGGGCGACGTACGGGCACGTCTACGACGAAAGCATCATTTTGGGCGAAGACTACGAGCTGATGTGGAGGACCAAGACCATTGGGGCCAGGATCTTCTTCAACCCTACCCGAGTCATCCATCACAGGCTCCTGACGAAGGCCAAGTACGTTCGGCTCCAGCTCTACCGAGGCGTAGGTATTGCCTCTCTCGACCAGGTGCGAAAAAGGTACCAAGGAATAACGACCCACAGGAGCATCCTGTGGGAGGATACCGGGCCCCTGCGAAAGGCGGTGCGTCTACTCACCCACAAGATCATAGGCCCATTCAACGCGAAACAGTTCAGTACGACCGGCAACTTCGTAGCGTACTGGTTGGGGGCGAAGGTGGAGGCGTTGGGCTATCTATACGGTCGGCTCTACAAGGATGCTGGATGGAAGACCTACGCCAAGGACGAAGTCAGACCCAAGGGCACGACGGAAGGTCCTCTCACCCGGGAGGAGCGTTGACATTTTCAACAGCACCTGAGGCCGCGCCTACTTGGTCGCGCCGCGCTGTCGCAAGGTTCGATACTGACTGAGCGCCACCCCGCCGAGGACTAGGAGGGCGGCCAGGTAGAATCGCGCGGAGAGATGCTCGCCGAGCCACAGAACACCCACCGCGGCGGCGACCACCGCGTTGACGTACGTGTAGGAGCCCACCACGTAGGGGGGCAGCTTGCGCAAGATGGCCACGAAGCTGACAAAGCCGATCAATGACGCGGTGATGACCAGGGCCAGGGTCGCGAGCCAACCCTGTACCGCAATCGACCGAAGTTGCTGGCCACCGACAAGCCAGGCAAAGGGTGCGGTCATGGCGCCCGCGATCAACATCTGCCAGGTCGAGCTCTGCAACGGATCGAGCCCCGAGGGACGACGCGCCTGCGCGACTCCGCTGGTTGCCCAGATCCAGGCCGAGGCCTCCAGCATGAGATACCCGCGCCAGTCCCCCTGACCCAGGGAGCGCGGAGAGACGAACAGAATCGACACGCCCAGCAACCCCAGGAGCAAGCCGAACCACACCGAAGTCGTGGGTTTGGACGAGCCCCCCGGCCACAGGACATCGACCACCGCGAAGATGACGGCCGTGGTGGCCAAGAGCAACGCCCCGGAGCCGGCCTCCACCCTCTGGAATCCGTAGGTGACGAGCAGATTGCTGATGCCGAGAGCCAAACCGCTCGGCGCGACCCTGGCCAGGCCGGAAAGGGGTGGGCGGCGCCCCAGCAGTGCCAGCATCAACCAGAGAAAGACTCCGGCGCTGACGAACCGCAGCGTGACGAGCTGCAGCGGTTCGACATAGCGCACCGCATAACGGATCAGCGGTCCCGAGGTGCCCCAGAACAGACAGACCGCCACGAAGGCCAGCCATGCCCAGGCCATCCCGGAGCTCTGGCGAGAGGGGACTGGTTGGGCTGGGGAGGGCAGCTCGTCGAGACTGGCTGCCTCGGGTGAGGATGGGGGAGAAGGATAGGTCAAGTCGG
>CAZYKT010000068.1:0-30075 GCA_964648165.1 uncultured Polyangiaceae bacterium
TGGTCGGCCCCGGGCGCCGCCGATCTCGGTGCGACGGGCCAGCGCGGCCACCGCGTTATTCGCTCGGAGCCGCAGTCGCGCTCCTGGTGTTCGCTCTGCCGGCAATGCCGAGCGCGATTCGGTAGTCCTTGCGTTGCACCAACCAACCGAAAATTGCCAAAGACGCGTGGTCGCGGAGCACGCGCTGGCCGCGCCTGATTCGCGGGAAATACCCTGGAGTCGAAGGCCCCAGCGCGGCCTGTGCTACCCTCTGGGGCGTGCCGCTGACTCCGGATGTCGAGACCCTGGTCCCCCAGCTGCGCGAGTACCTCGCCGGGCGTGGGGACGTGCGGCTGGCGCTGCTCTTCGGCTCGCGAGCGAAGGGGATGGCCCGCGACTCGTCGGATCTGGATCTGGCCCTCGACGCCCCTTCGGTCGATCTGGGTGAGCTGGCGGCGCGCTTGGCGGAACGGTTCGGAGTCGAGGTGGACATCGTGCGACTGAAGGACGCCACGATCCCCCTGCAAGAGGAGCTGATCCAGAGTAGCCTGGTGGTGTACGAGGGACGACCGGGCGCGGCGGCGATCTGGCGTTCGCACACCCTCGGCGACCTCGAGATAGATCGGGTTTGGTACGGTCGCATGCGCGACGCCTGGCTCCGCAGGGTGGCGGAAAGGGGGCTTCCCGGTGGTCAATAGGGGTCTTCTGGCGGCCAAACTGGCACGGCTCGACGCGCATCTGGCGCGGATTGACGACCATGTTCCTCCGAATGCGACGGCGCTCCGTGAGGACCAGGACGCCCTGGACATCGTGGCGTTCAACCTGATGCATTGCGTGCAGATCTGTAGCGACATCTCCAGTCACCTGATATCCGACGAGGGATGGCCCGTCGTGCGCACGCTGGCGGAGGGTTTCGTGCGACTGCGCGAGCAAGGGGTCCTGTCGGTCTCGACCGCCGAGGCGCTGGGGCGGGCGGTTGGATTGAGGAACGTGGTGGCCCACGGCTATGCCGGAATCGACGTGGAGCTCTGCTTCGAGACCGCGACCGCTGGGGTTGCGGATCTTCGGCGCTTCGCCCAAGAGGTGAGCGCCTGGGCACAACGGCGCACGAATCCGGCGTGATACCGCCGGGAACCGACGCGATTCGTTCACTGGGCCGGGGGGGCTCGGCATGAGAATTCCAAACTGACAGTTTAGAATTCTCAAATGCCGGTCTGCCCGCCCGACCTCCAGAAGCCGCTTCTGCGTGCTTCGAGGACGTTCCCGGCCGTGGTTGTCACTGGGCCGCGGCGAGCGGGCAAGACCTTCTGTCGCAGTCGGGTCAACCACTGGCCAAGAAACGGTAGCCGACGCTCCGAACGGTGTGGAGGTACCGGGGGCAGTTGGGATCGGGTTCGATCTTCTGGCGCAGGCGCGCCACGAAGTTGTCGACCGTGCGAACCGACACGGACTGGTCGACACCCCAGACACCCCT
Organism: uncultured Polyangiaceae bacterium; assembly: GCA_964648165.1. Classification (GTDB taxonomy): domain Bacteria; phylum Myxococcota_A; class Polyangia; order Polyangiales; family Polyangiaceae; genus FEN-1139. The sequence continues at coordinate 1,454 of CAZYKT010000068.1, forward strand.
TATGACCTGTTGGCGCGTGACCACCACATCTTGATGGGCAATGAAGAACCGGAGCAGCTCGAATTCCCGCGCCGTGGTCTCGACCACCTGCCCAGCGACGCTGAGCCGATGCGCCGCTAGCTCCAACACCACTTCACCGAAACGCAGTGCTTCCGGCAGCGGTGCCGCCTGTCTTTGTCGGCGCAATACCGTTCGGATGCGAGCCAGAAGCTCGGGCAGACTGAACGGTTTGGTCACGTAGTCGTCCGCTCCCAACGAGAGCCCGAGTAGCTTGTCGGCCTCCTCACCCCGCGCCGACAGTACCACGATGGGAGCACCTACGTCGGTGGACCGAAGCTGGCGAATCACGTCGAAGCCATCGCGCTTCGGTAGCATGATGTCCAAGAGGATGAGATCGGGATGGGATTCGCCTGCAACCCGCAGGCCTTCGTCACCATCGCGAGCCGCCAAGACCGAGTAACCCTCGAATCCCAGGTTCATCACCAGACCCCGAAGGATGGAGGGGTCGTCTTCGATGACGAGGATGGTTTCGGCCATGCTCCCTCACGATCCGGTTGGCAGTACGATGCGAAACGACGAACCGTGGCCAAGCTCGCTCTCGACTGACACGTGTCCACGGTTGCCGCGCACGATGTGTTTGACGATGGCCAGCCCCAGTCCGGTACCCGAAAGATCGCGCTTGAGCGGGTCTTCCGCGCGGTAGAACCTCTCGAAGATGCGCCGGTGCTCTCGTTTGGCGATCCCCGGTCCGTTGTCTTCGACGTACAGCATGACCGTCCCGGCTCGTTCTCCGCGGGTGCAGCGGATCTTGATGCGCTTGTCCGGTCCGGTGTATCGGTGGGCATTCTGCAACAGATTGAGCAGCACCTCGACCATCGAGCGACGGTCCACGAACACCTCCGGAAGTCCCTCCGGCACGTCGTGCTGCAGCTGTACGGGGTGCGTCATGCGTTGCGGTTCGAATGCTGCGATTGCTTCGGCGATGATGTCGGCCACTTGACACATCTCGGGTTGGTAGACCCGCTTGCCGGCCTCCATTCGCGCCCAGCCTAGGAGTTGGTCGATCATCATGGATAGGCGCGCCGTTTCGGCAGACAGCACGTCCAGACACTGTTGTCGAGTCTCGGGCTTCGCCGCTCTGCCCAACTGCAGGGTGTCGACGAACATGCGAATGCTGGTCAGAGGGGTCCTCAGATCATGGCTCACCTTGGAGACGAATTCAGCCTGGAGCTTGGCGAGACTGGTCTCGCGCTTGATGAAGACGAAGGTGGTCCCGATTCCCGCGATCATGGTGAACACCAGGCTCAGAATCAATACCCCAAAGACGGTGTCGCGGGGTGCGCTTCCGAGCGTCAACACCAGCACCCCGACGGACAACAGAAGCAGCGCTGGCGTCACCACGAATGCCGTGACCAGAACGACGAGCCGGTGAAGCTGTGCCAGACGAGGGTCGGGAATTCCCGATATTCGCCGGCACAGGCCGTGGCCACGACCAGCCCCGATTGCCATCAAAGGCTCCCTTCGGAATCCCGTGTGGCGTCCGACCACGTCCGATTCAGGGCGACCGCTGTGCGCTGGAGTATGGTGCGGCGGTGACATGCCCGTGACATTGACTGGGTACAGTCTAGCCGATGAGGACACTACTCGTCCACCCGGCGTTTCCGAAAACCTACTGGGGCATGGAATACGCGCGCTTGCTGACGCACCGTTCCGCACTGCTACCCCCGCTTGGGTTGTTGACCGTGGCGGCATTGCTCCCCGCCGACTGGGAAGTGCGTTTGCTGGACATGAGCGTCGAGCCGCTGCGCGATCGACACCTGCGATGGGCGGACGTCGTTCTGGTCGGTGCCATGCAGATACAGAGCGAGTCGTTTCACAGGGTCATTCGTCGTGCCCACGCTCTCGGAAAGACCGTAATTGTGGGTGGGGCGTACCCCACCACCGATCCGGAAGCGAGCGCGGAAGCTGACAGCGTGGTGGTGGGTGAGGCCGAGGAGCTGATTGGGCCGCTATGCCGGGATCTCGAGGTCGGCGGGCTCAAGCCGAGGTATACGGCAACCGAGCGGCCGTCGATTGCCAGAAGTCCCGTTCCTCGGTTCGATCTGTTGCGGATCGGTGCCTACCAGTCGATTGGCGTTCAATTCAGTCGAGGATGCCCCTTCAACTGCGAGTTCTGCGACATCATCGAGGTCTTTGGTCGTGTTCCGCGCACCAAATCCCCAACGCAGCTTTTGGCGGAGCTGGATGCCATCCGCTCGGCCGGGTTCCGGGGCATGCTGTTTTTGGTTGACGACAACTTCGTCGGTAACAAGCGCGCGGCCAAAGAGATGCTGCCCGTGCTGGCCGAATGGATGCATGCCAACGACCACCCGTTCGACATTTATACCGAGGCATCCATCGATCTTGCCGCGGACGACCAGCTCATCGAGTTGATGCGACGGGCCGGCTTCAGCTCGGTGTTCGTCGGCATTGAAACGCCATCCGAGAAGGCCCTTGCCGAGACACACAAACTGCACAATCTGCGGCTGGATCTGACGGTGGCGACCGAGAAGCTCACTCGGGCCGGGTTGGAGGTAATGGCCGGATTCATCGTCGGCTTCGACACGGACGACCTCCAGATCTTCGAGCGACAGCGTCGATTCATCCAGAACGCTCCGATACCGCTGGCCATGGTGGTCGTCCTTTCCGCCTTGCCTGGCAGCCAACTCTGGCGACGAATGGAACGAGAGGGGCGCCTGATTCAGGACTGGTCGGGCGAGAACTTCGGCCGAACCAATTTCCGGACCCTCCTGCCGGAAGCTTCGCTGCTGAAGGGCTATCAACAGCTCTTGGCCGATCTGTACGAGCCGAATGCCTATTTCGCTCGGTGTCTACGGGTACTCGATCTATGGCCAAAGGATCGTCCCAGTCGCTTTCGGTTTCCTTTCTGGTACGCCCTCGGGACCTTCCTCCGAGTGATATGGCGCCAAGGCGTCCGCGCGCCGTATCGTGCAGCCTTCTGGCGATTCGCCGGCCAAGCGCTCCGGCGGGGGATCAAGCTATTACCGCGAAGCGTGGCCCACGCGGTCAATGGTGAGCACGTCATCCGCTTCACGCACGAGGACGTCATGCCCCGCCTAACCTCGGCGCGGGCTTCGGTCGGGTCCCTTGCGTCGTTGCGACCTGCGCCGCATGTCCATCTCGGACCAGCATCCCCGATGAGCGAACTTGGCTCGGGAGATCCCGCCTAGCCAGAGTGGAGCCAGGCCTTCTGGGCGAGGCGGCCAACCAAAACCGCCCGCGGTCCGGATCGGCCGCAGCTCAACGGCAAGCGTCCTTCGAAGTGATGGAGACACCGCATCACTCTGATGGATTGGGGCGTTCCGCCCTGGCTCGATGAGCGACAAACGCCAGCGCAGCCGGGGTCCGGATTCCCTGGCTCGAATGATGCATCAAGAGCTGAGGGCCAGAAACGTCAAGGAGACACCCCATGGCAGCTCTCATTCCCAAGACCGCCTCGCTCGGAGAGGTCATCGCCGCCGTCTTCGATGAAGCGGCGCTCCTTAGCACCGATTCCGGGGAAGTGGCGCTCCTTGCCACACGAGCAGTCCGCCACATCCTCCGACGTGGCCGTCCTCGGCGGACCCAAGACGTCGTTGCTGGGGCGCGACCGGCGCGATCCCGTCGGTCGTCGCGCAATCACAGAAGGCAGGCATCGTTTTGACCGACAGGAAGAAAGAGGGGTATTCGCCATGATGGACTGGTCTTTCATTCTCGGAACGGTGGCGCCTGAACCCGCGGATGTCGCCGGGCGCGATGCGACCCCCATTTCGGAGCGTTTCGAGATGGTGTTCCTTCGCAAAGTCAAGGACTGGCTCCGGCGGCTCTTGGCGAGCCTCGGTTTGAGGAAACCCGTCGAACAGACGCCCGATCCGATCCACGCGCAGGTCGAAGCGTCCGAAGTGGTCACTCGCGCTGTCGGCGCGCCGGAAGAAGACCGGGAGCGGCCACTGGACTCAGCGGACCGCAAGCGAGATCCCGGAGCCGGAGATGCCGCCTCGTGAAACCGAACCAACCCAACCTTCTACACATGGTCAGGCAACTCGAGCGTTGGGGAGAGATGCTGGCAGTGCTGGTCGCTGAGGCCCATGCCCCCGATGCCAGACCCTCACCAGCTCATCAGCAGCATCTCCAGAACATGAAGGCGAAACACGATGCGGTGCAGTCGAAGTTGAAGGACCTCATAACGGCGATGCCCCTCGGGATGGTCCCGCTGGGTGCGGACGTCCGTGGCGCATGGGACCAACTCGACCGGACCATCAGGAAGCTACCCACATGACTGAAAAAGGCAAACCAATTCTCTCGATTCTCGCCATATCGTGTGCCCTTTTGTGGGGAATAGGAGTGGTCACGTTACACGGCGGCAACGGCTACATCCATCTGCTTCTCGTTATGGCCATCGTGCTGGCCGCGGCAAGACTCAGCAGGGTCTCTGGTGCCGAACGCGCCACCAAGAAGGGCACACCGTGAACCTGCGTCCTCTGCGTGATCGCGTCCTGGCCAAGCGACTGGCGGAGCAAGACAGGACGCCGGGGGGGCTGTTCATCCCCGACACTGCCAAAGAGAAGCCCCTGGAGGCGCTCGTGGTGTCCGTTGGCAGCGGCAAGCCGCTCGACGACGGGAAGATCCAGCCGCTCTTGGTCAAGGTGGGCGACAAGGTCTTGATCGGCAAGTACTCGGGGTCCGAAGTGAAGCTCGACGGTCAGGACCACATCATTTTGCGCGAGGACGACATCCTCGCCGTACTCGAAGAATAGGGAGCGAAGATGGCCAGCAAAGAGATTGTGTACGACACCGAAGCTCGCAGGCAAATCGCCGACGGGCTCAACGCCCTCGCCGATGTGGTCAAGGTGACCCTGGGGCCTCGCGGCCGCAACGTGGTGCTGGACCGGTCCTGGGGTGCCCCAACCGTAACCAAAGACGGTGTCACCGTCGCCAAGGAGATAGAGCTTGGCAATCGTTTCGCTAACCTGGGCGCGCAGATGGTCAAGGAAGTTGCATCCAAGACCTCCGATGTGGCGGGTGACGGCACCACGACCGCCACCGTTCTCGCCCAAGCGATCTACGCCGAAGGCAACAAGGTCGTCTCGGCTGGAGCCAACCCGATGGACGTCAAGCGAGGTATCGACGCTGCCGTGGCGACGGTGGTTGCCGATCTGGTGCGCCAGTCCAAACCGACCCGAGGCAAGGAAGAGATTGCCCAGGTTGGAAGGATCAGTGCCAATGGCGACACGGAGATTGGCGATCTGATCGCCGAAGCCATGGAAAGGGTGGGAAAAGAAGGGGTCATCACGCTGGAAGAGGCGAAAGCGATGGACACGACGCTGGAGGTGGTCGAAGGCATGCAGTTCGACCGTGGCTATCTGTCCCCGTATTTCGTGACCGACGCGGAGCGCATGGAGGCCGTGCTGAAGGATGCCTACCTCTTGATCCACGAGCAGAGGCTTTCGAGCATGAAGGACCTACTGCCCTTGCTCGAGCAGGTGGCCAAGTCGGGTAGACCGCTTCTGATCCTTGCCGAAGACGTGGATGGGGAGGCGCTGGCGACGCTCGTCGTCAACAAGTTGCGCGGCACGCTCAACGTCTGCGCGGTCAAGGCCCCGGGTTTCGGTGATCGCCGGCGGGAGATGCTCACGGACATTGCCATCCTGTCTGGCTGTCAAGCTGTCAGTCAAGACCTGGGCCTCAAGGTCGAGAACCTGACTCTGAAGGATCTGGGCCAATTCAAGTCTATCACGGTCGACCGAGACACGACGACCCTGGTGGAGGGAGCAGGCCAGCGGGAACCGATTGCGGGGCGCGTCGCACAGATTCGCGCCCAGCTCGAGGAGACGAAGTCGGACTACGACCGAGAGAAGCTGCAGGAGCGCCTAGCCAAGCTCGTGGGTGGGGTCGCAGTCATCAAGGTCGGCGCTGCCACGGAGAGTGAGATGAAGGAGAAGAAGGCACGGGTGGAGGATGCTCTGCACGCCACTCGTGCAGCGGTACAGGAGGGCATCGTACCGGGGGGGGGTGTCGCGCTGCTGCGGGCTCTTGCGCCTCTCGCTCAGCTCACCCTGCCTGGCGACCAACAGTTTGGTGTCAACATCATCCGTCGTGCGTTGGAAGAACCTCTGCGCCAGATTGCCGAGAATGGTGGAGTCGAAGGGGCGGTGGTGGTCAACAAGGTCCGAGAAGGCAAGGACGCCTATGGCTACAACGCAGCCTCGGAGCAGTACGAGGACTTGGTCTTGGCAGGAGTCATCGATCCGACCAAGGTGGTCCGGGTCGCGCTACAGAATGCGGCTTCGGTTGCTTCATTGATGCTCACCACGGAGGTACTGATCGTGGCGCGGACCAAGGAGGGAGAGGCGTCGACCATGGGGCCGGACGAGGGCGTCGGCAGAATGGGTATGATGTGACGACCCTGACTCCAGTCCCCGGGCTTTTGGACAACCCGATCAACGAGGTTCGAGAAGGGGAGCCGGCCGTCGAGGACTGGGAGTCGGAAGGTGGGAGCGTGATCGAGGAGCGGTTCGGCGGTGACGAGGGTGATTGGAAGTCATCGCGCGAGCCGCGACGAGTTAGCGGAAGCATCGCTGACCCGTCCCAGTGGCGAACGGAACCACGCGACGCTGGGAGCCAATGAACCATGATCACACTGACCAGAGCCAACGAACGCCGCCGTGCTCGACATGACGGCCACGACACCTGGGTTACCTCATGTGCGCGAGGCAGCACCAATCCAGAGACAGACGACTTCGGGATGTTGGAGGCGCTGAGCGAGGATCACCTTTCGCCCGGTGCCAGCATTCGCCGCCAGCTGCATCGCGACGCGGAGCTGGTGACGTATGTTCTGGCGGGCGCGCTGGCCACCAGGGGTCTGGATTGTTCTTCGAGCCTGCTCAGTGCTGGTGGTTTCCAGTATATCAGTGCCGGTCGCGGAATCCGGCACAGCGAGACCAACGCGTCACGGAGCGCCCCGGCCCACCTCTTTCACCTGGCAATCCGGCCGTCACCAGCGGAACCGAAGCCGAGTCGCGACCAGAAGTGGTTCAGCGCCGCTGAGCGGCGCGGCAGGCTCTGCACCGTCGCCTCCAGAGATGGACGACGGGGCTCGCTCCGCATCCACCAGGATGCCACAGTCTACTCGGCGATTCTGGAGTCGGGAACTCACATAGTCCATGAGCTATTGGAGCGACGAAGAGCATGGTTGCACGTGGTCACCGGGGAATTGAGCCTGGGCAACCTTCTGCTCACGACCGGCGACGGCGCTGGAGTCACCGCCGAGCACGCCATCTCCTTTACGGCCTGCGAAGAGACCGAGGTCTTGCTGGTAGATCTGGGCGATTCGTCCCCCCCGTGGCCCCTGCCAACGAGAGCCCCCGCCGGCTCTGGTATGGGTTGGTTGGACTCCGTTGGGGCGAGCCAAGGCAGAGAAGCCCAGGCGGGTGGCACCCGTGACTTCGGCGGCCTGCGCTCCGACCGCATGGGCGGGAGCGTTCTCACCGGGATCCGGTAGAAAACTCCTACTCGACGAGTTCCGCCGCCGGAGCGGTGGTCGCGAAGGGACTATTCACACACCGGTCACCACCGCGTTCGTCCAAGATCTCGGCAATGCATGTCCGCAGCCGTCGCTTTGCCCGGGATTCGAGCTGTCGCACTCGCTCCCGCGAAACGCCGAGATGGCGACCGATGGCGGCGAGTGAGTGTTCGTTCTCGACATCTGCCATCAGCCGTTTCTCGACGATGTACCGCTCGCGGTGGTCCAGAATCGCGAGGGCGCGACGTACGATATCAACCATTTGTTGGTGTCTTCGTGTCGACACAAACAGAGATTCTGGATCGCGTAATGGAGACGCCAGCGTGTCCATCAACGTCATCGTTGGGTCCCTGGCCGCACCCCGATTGAGGGAAACGTCACGTGCGTCGAGGCGATGTACCGCCATCTGGGCTTGCGCCGGCGTCATGCCGAGTACCTGTGCAAGTCGGTCAGTGGCGCTCTCGCCCTCTCCCAATACGGCTGCAATACGCGCTCGTTCGCGGCGCAATTTGAAGAACATCTTCGTGCGCAGGGGGCCCGAGCCAACTCCCACCAGCGACCAGGAACCGACGACACACTTGAGGATGTGGGCTCGGACCTGGTATGAGGCATAGGTAATGAATCGCGTGCCACGTTCGGGATCGAACCCAGCCAGCGCGTGGACGAGCCCTGCATTGCCTTCCGCGACGAGCTCGTTGAGCGGCAGTCCATAGCGACGGTATTGCAGGGCAATGGCCACGACATAGCGCAGATTCCCCCGAACCAGGAGATCCGCGGCATCTCTGTCATCCGAGGCTCGCCAGCGGCGCGCCACATCGAGCTCCTCTTCCCTCGTCAGGCGGGGAGCCCGTAGGCAGGAGCTGATGTAGCCAGAGATGGCTGGGTCCAGTTCGCTTGTCATGGCAGTCGCCTATGGAGTGGGGAAAGAGAGAGCGTCGTTCGATGAATTCCGCAGACGTGACTCCCTGTCCCTCTTCGTGGTGGTCTTTCCAGCCAGCCTCAGGCATTGGCGAAACCACCCTTGATTGTGCCGGACCGATCCGTACCGAGTCCTCATCACCACTTTGAGCTGCCCCGCGACTACCTCGAGCCTCCGGCCTGAGAAGGTGGGCCGGATTTCGACTGCTTCCCGAGCCATACACGGCGCTAAGCACAGCTCGTGCCAGACGCCGGGTAGCACGATCTGCCGACGCTAGACCTGTGGCGCGATTGGGCTCCACGGAAGGATCCATCAGAACGATGGGGTGGTGACTTCAGTTTGGTTGCGCTTGGAGCACAGCTCGGCGGAAGGTCGACCTCCGCCGCGAACCACCACGGTTTCCCGAAAAGGCGGCGCTGCTTGGCGCGCCTTCTATGAGATGGAACGGCTGAGGTAGCTCCACCGGCCGGAACGTCCCGGATTCGACCGTTCTGTACCAATGCGAGCCGCTCTGGGGACCAAACGACCGCGTTGACGTACTACATTTCCGAGTAGCGTTTGGCTGCGGCAAGGTCCCGACGGAGTTCCTCGGCCGTGCGACGCGGACCGTACCCGGGCGTATCCCGCTGGATGCGCCAGCCCTCCCGGAGCGGTCCAGCATCCACTGCATCAAAGCCGAATTGGTCCAGGAGATGGGTGACGGTTGCCTTGGCCTCCTCGTCGTCACCCGCTATCACCAATCCGCGACGGTTCTTGGTGCCCGCCGCGGCGCCGTGGGTTGTGAGGTCGGCGGCGTAGATGTGGTTGAAGGCCTTGACGACCTTGGAAGTCGGCAAATGGGCCTGCAACAGTTCGGCGGTCGTTGTCGACTCGTTGTCGAGCGCTGGAATGTGACCGTCCCGTTGCGGGTAGTAATTGTTGGTGTCGATCACGATCTTGTTGGCCAGCGGTTCAACCGGAACCGACCGATAGTGCTTCAGCGGGATGGTAACCACCACGAAGTCCCCGGCCCTCGCCGCCTCAACCGCAGTGCCCGCTCGCGCTCGCGCTCCCAGCTCTTTCACCAGCCCCGACAGCGTCTCCGGGCCGCGCGAATTGCTGATCACGACGTCGTATCCAGCTGCAACGGCTAGTCGCGCGAGTTGGCTCCCGATATGTCCGGCACCGATCAGGCCTATGGTCGTCATGTCGACCTCCCTGGGGCCCATCGCCCCGTTTGGCAAGTGCCAGCCAGCAAACAACGTCCGCTGTTCGACCCACCACCAGGGGGCGTTGGGTGAGGTCATGAAATCCTGGATTCCCTGCGGACATCGGCCCCTGTGGTAGGCTGCGGTCATGACATCAGTGGCTTCTGAAAGGGAGACGCGCACCGAGTACGACCTGTTCGGTGCCGTGGAGGTGCCATTCGAGTGCCTGTGGGGCGCTCAGACCCAGCGTAGCCTGGAGCATTTTCGGATCTCCGAGGAACGGATACCCAATTCCCTGCTGCGAGCGCTGGCAATCGTCAAACGCGCCGCCGCCAAGGTCAACGCGCAGCTCGCCGTGTTGGACCCGCGGCTGGCAGCGGCTATCATGCGCGCGGCAGAGGAAGTCATTGCCGGCCAACATGAGCGCGAGTTCCCTCTCGTCGTGTGGCAGACGGGCAGCGGTACGCAGACCAACATGAACATGAACGAGGTATTGGCCAATCGAGCCAGTGAACTACTCGGTGCAGTGCATGGTTCGAGCCGCACGGTACATCCCAACGACCATGTGAATCTAAGTCAATCCTCGAATGACGTATTTCCCACGGCCATGTCCATCGCGGCGCTCGACGCCCTGCGTTCGCAGCTGGAGCCAGCGATTGGAGGGTTGCGCGATGCGCTCAGGGAGAAGGCCGAGTTGTTTGCCGGTGTCGTCAAACTGGGGCGAACGCACCTGATGGATGCGACCCCGCTCACCCTTGGGCAAGAGATCGGGGGCTGGGCACACCAGCTGACCCAGTCTCTGGACCACATCCAGGCTACACATGCGCACTTGGCAGAACTGGCAATTGGGGGCACGGCGGTTGGCACTGGCCTCAATGCACCGCTGGGTTTCGCCGAAGCGATGACGGAGGAGCTTGCGTCGTGGACCCAGTTGTCATTGACGTCTGCGCCGAACAAATTCGAGGCCTTGGCCGCGCACGATGCATTCGTCTTCGCTCATGGAGCACTGAAGACGCTCGCCGGAGCCCTCGCGAAGATTGCCAACGACGTGCGTTGGTTGGCCTCCGGTCCACGTTGTGGTCTCGGTGAGCTATTCATCCCGGAGAACGAGCCGGGCAGCTCCATCATGCCGGGCAAGGTAAATCCTACCCAGTGTGAGGCGATGCTCATGGTGTGCGCCCAAGTGTTCGGCAATGACGTTGCCATGAACTTCGCTGGGGCTTCTGGCAATTTCGAGCTGAACGCATACAAACCCCTCATCATCCACGCGTACTTGCAGAGCGTACGGCTATTGTCCGACGCGGCGACCAGCTTTCGAAAGTACCTCGTGGTAGGGATGCGGCCGAATCTCGAGCGGATTCGTGAGTTCGTGGAACACTCCCTGATGCTGGTGACCGCGCTCACGCCTCGCATTGGATACGAGGCGGCCGCGCACATCGCGCGTGTTGCGCACACCACAGGAACGACTCTCAGGCAAGCGGCTCTGGACCTTGGTGCGGTGTCGGAACGAGACTTCGACGACTGGGTGCGTCCAGAGCGTATGGTGGGAGCTCCGTGAGCTCGCGGAAGGGGGAGAGGAGGCTCGACTCGCAGACGTCGATCGGTAGGTCTTTGCCACGCTTCATCACAGCATCTCGCGGCTTCCCGGTCCGTATTGCCAGCTCGGGCGAATCGCCGAGCTCCGCCCAAGCTAACCATCGTCGGCTCGACTGTTCTCTGGCCTTGAGCGGTTCGGTTGATTGGTCGATGGCCCGTTTCTCATCGGGCGCAAGCGATGTCTGCAGTATCTGGACTGGACCCGATCCCCGCACCACATCGGAGAGGCTCAAGCACACTTCATCGATGCCGTACTGTCCATTCAACAGCGTGCTTACCGTGACCACCGGATTCTGGTTACGCAGCGATGAAGCCAGTCCGTGCGTCACGGTGCCCTTGGGCCCCGGACAGCTAGCGTTGCGAGACTCGCCCCTTCGCGGGTTCCGTCTCCGCCGACCGGGTCGGCACAAGAACGCAGCGTTTGTGCCAGAACGACGGCCTGGCCAGTTGTGGGCAGTTGCAACCCGATACACGGCGTGGCGGGATTAAGGTTCAGTCGGAACGGGAGCCCCCACCGATCAAAGTGACAGACCTTCGTGCGGGCGACGGTAGTCGTGCCGGACCGGGTATTCCAGCCTCCAAGGCCCGCAGGAGTGACCAGGAAGGCGACGCCGGGCGAGCACCACGAGCAGGGTCATGCGCGCCGGACATGCGAGCTTTCGAGGCTTCCAGTCTTGACGCAATGCGGACTCCGCCTCGGCCCCGTCACGGTCCGCCAGTCTGCTGCCTATTCCGATGAGCGTCCCCAGTTTTCCCGCGGCCGGCACTTCCCCGGTACCCGTACCGGCTCCATGGATCATCCAGTCGTCACAGCGAGATCAGATCCACTGGCTCCGCGACCGGCACGACAGATTCTTCGAGTGAGCCCGATGCACAAGAGGTTTCGACTTGAACTGCTGGCCATCGGTTTGGGATGGACGGTGGCAGCGCATGGGCAGACGGGGCCCACGCAGCCGGGCGACCTTGCACTCGCTGGCCCCCAGGACCGCGTCAGCTTGGAGCGCGCGGCAGTCACTCGTAATCCAGGACTGCGCGCAGCGAAGCGGAGGGCAGGAGCGATCCGGCTTGCGGCGGATTCTGAACGGCGGCTACCGCCTCCGGAGGCCGAAATCCAGGTGTGGCAGGTTCCGCTGGCCCGCCCCTACGACTTGCCAGGTGCTCAGATGATCATGCTCGGCGTGCGCCAACCCATCCCCGCACCAGGATCTCTCGGGGCCAAAGCCGAGGTTCGGGAACGCGAGGCGGATGTAGAGCTGGCCGTGGCAGACGTGAGGACGCGTGAGCTCATTCGGGACGTGGACCACGCCTTCGTCGATTACCTGGAGGCCACGGTGAAACACCGAATTCACGTGGAACATCTGGGAACGGCGCAGCACATCCTCGAGTCCGCTCGCGCTCGGTACATTGCGGGGGGCGCCCTGACGGACATCACTCAGGCCGAGGTGGACGAAGCCCGGATCGAGGCCGATGTGGCGCAGGCTGCAGCCGACATCCTCACCGCTCGCGCGACATTGAACGGGCTGCTGCTGCGCCCACCTGACGCACCGCTCGGCACCCCAGTCGAGACGCCAGCTGCAACGCTCGGTGAGCCGCTCGCGGACGTACTGGCCCGTGCGCGTGGGCTGCGACCAGAAGTGCTCGGGGCCAAGGCACGGACACAGGCGGCCCTTGCCGAAACGCGCATGACCGAACGCGAGGCGAACGGACCGATGATGACGGTGGGCGCCTTCTACTTCGCCCCGACCACCGGAATGCCAGTTCATGGGTATGGCCTTTCGTTCTCTTCGACGTTGCCGTGGCTGTCGGGAAAGGCCCGTAGCGCGGTGCGAGCTCAGTCGGATCTCGCGGGTTCCACACGGGACGACACCGCCGATGCCTGCGCGCGGATCAACACCGAAATCGCGACCGCAGCCGGGATGGTTCGAGCACAGGTGCGGCGGCTGACCGTTCTGAATGACCGCGTTTTTCCCGCGAGCCAGCGGGCGTTCGAGGCTGCCGCATCCGGGTACGACAGCGGCCGCGCCGACATCCTGCTGGTCCTAGCGGCACGAAAGTCGATCGTGGAAGTCGAGGTCGAAATGGTGGAGGCGAGGGTTGCGCTCGAACACGCCATGGTCGACCTGGACTGGGCTGCCGGGGCGCCGGTCCGACGGGTCCCTTTGGATGCGATAGACACCGGGAGATCGAGCCATGACTGACTCAGAGCCAGCGGTCAGCGCCTCCGCGCCACCGCCCTTGGCCGATACCGGCGATCTTCCAGATGTCCCCGAGAAGCCGCCACGCGGCGTGCGCGTCATGGCCACGGTGCGTTGGGTGATAGTAGGGCTAGCTGTTCTCGCCGCGGCCGGCGCCTGGCGCACGTACTTCGGCAGCCAGAGTGCACAGGGCGCATCCGCAACCAAGTATCAGTGCCCCATGCACCCGCAGATCGTGCAGGACTCGCCGGGCGAATGCCCCATTTGCCACATGACGCTCGAGCCCATCGCCGCTGACCGGCTGGGTGGGCCCACAGGTCACTCTGCAAGCACCGCCTCGAACCCACCAGCGACGCCACCCGGAACGACCGCCATCAAGCTCACCCTTGACCGCGCGCAGGCGATCGGGGTGCGCACCACTCTGGTGGCAGAGGAAACCGCACGCACGTCGTTGCGCGCCACGGCCACCGTGTCGGCCCCCGAGCAAAATGTCGCGGAGGTCCACGTTCGGTCACCTGGGTTCGTCGAGTCGATCGCCGTACGAGAGACCGGTGTCAAAGTGAGAAGCGGGCAGCACCTATTCTCATTCTACAGTCCCGAGGTCTACCTGGCCCAGAGCGAGCTCCTTGCCGCTCGCAACTGGCCCACGCTCGGCGACGCTGGCGCGCCCGCCCGGGCCGAGATCGGACGCCGCAGGCTGGAGCTCCTGGGCGTGCCATCCGGGGTCACGGATCGGATCCTCGCTGATGGCAAACCGATCCGGGCAGTGGAAATCAGCACCCCTATCGCCGGTTACGTCACCAAGAAGAACGTCGTGCTCGGATCCTACGTGACTCCAGAGATGGTGCTCTACGAGATCGTGAATCTATCGAGGATTTACATCATTGCAGAGGTCTTCCAACAAGACGCTCCATACGTCAAGGTGGGTACCGCGGGCAGTTTGACGCTTGCACAACGGCCCGGCGTCAGCGTTGAAGTGAAGGTCGATCTCATCTACCCGCAGATCGACGTAGAGGCCCGCACCACCCGCGTGCGGATGCAGGTGCCGAATGCCAAGCTGGGCCTCGTCCCCGGCGAGTACGGTACCGTGGTGTTTTCGGGGGACGTTACCTCCGCCCTGGTGGTGCCGCATGACTCCGTGGTCGACACCGGAACCCAGACCTACGTGTTCGTGGCGACGACGCCCGACGAGTTCACTCCACGCGCCGTGACGCTCGGGCGCCCGCTCGGAGATCGGGTCGAACTCCGCAGCGGGGTTGCAGCAGGAGAGCGTGTCGTTTCCGGGGCAACCTTCCTCATTGACTCCGAGAGCCGACTCCAAGCCGCACTCTCCGGGGGCCCCGAATCTCCATCAGGTGACGGCACATCCGCATGCGACAAGGACGTGGACCGGACCAGGTTCCCCGACAAGTACATCGAATGCCAGAAATGCGAGCACGCGCATCAGGGCATGGGGTCGATGGTGGATGACTGCAAGCGGGCCATCCCGCAGCCCTGGCGGTAACCCATGATCGGCAGACTCATCGATCTGTGTGCCAAGCACCGTTGGCTGGTCATCCTGGCCTACGCCGCCCTGGCATCGATGGCGGTGGCGGCCATGCGCCGCGTCCCGTTGGATGCCATCCCGGATCTGTCCGACCCCCAGGTGATCGTCTTCACCGAATACAAAGGGCGCTCCCCGACGCTGATCGAGGATCAGGTCACGTACCCCATCGCGAGCTCGCTGCTCGCTGCACCCAAGGTGAGTGCAGTGCGCGGCTACTCGATGTTCGGTATGAGCTTCATCTACGTGCTGTTCGACGAGGGCACGGACGTGTACTGGGCGCGCTCTCGCGTCCTGGAATACATGAGCTCCATCCAGTCCAAGCTCCCGTCGGGCGTCACTCCGACGATCGGCCCGGACGCAACGGGCATTGGCTGGGCACTCGAGTACGCTCTGGTCGATCGTACCGGGAAGCATGACCTGGCCGAGCTGCGCGCGCTCCAGGATTTCACGCTCCGCTATGCGCTGGAGAGCGTGCCGGGCGTGGCGCAGGTGGCGACCGTCGGCGGGTATGAGCGGCAGTACCAGGTCACGCTCGACCCGGACAGGCTACGGGCCTTTGGACTGGGAGTGGAGCAGGTTGCCCAGGCCGTCCGCAAATCCAACGGCGAAGTGGGTGGTCGCCTCCTCGAGATGAGTGGTCGCGAGTACTTCGTCCGTGGGCGCGGCTACCTTGAGAACCTCGGCGAGCTCGGTTCCGTGGTGGTGAAGACCGGACCGAGCGGCACCCCGGTGCGGATCCGTGACGTTGGCACGGTGCAATTTGGCCCCGAAATCCGGCGTGGCCTGGCCGAGATCGACGGCAAAGGCGAAACCGTGGGCGCCATCGTCATGTCTCGCATCGGCGAGAATGTCTACGACGTGATCGGCCGCGTCAAGACCAAGCTCAGTGAGCTCAAGGGATCGATGCCGAACGGCGTGGAGGTCGTCACCACGTATGACCGCACCTCGCTAATCGATCGGTCGATCGACACCCTCACGCACGCCTTGATCGAGGAAGCTGTCGTGGTCGCCCTGGTCATCATCGTATTCTTGCTCCATTTGCGGAGCGCACTGCTGCCGATCATCAGCCTGCCCCTGGCGGTGTTACTCGCCTTCATCCCTATGTACCTGTTCGGGGTTCCCGCTACCATCATGAGTCTCGGTGGTATCGCCATCGCCATTGGTGCCACGGTCGATGCCGAGATCGTGATGATTGAAGCCTGCCACAAGAAGCTCGAGCACGCGCCGCCCCATTTGTCACGCAGGGAGCGGGCCCGACTCCTGGGCGAGGCGGCCAAGGAGGTCACGCCCGCAATCTTTTCGTCACTTCTCATCATTGCCCTCGCGTTCATTCCGGTCTTCGGCCTGAACGGTCAGGCGGGAAGGCTCTTCAAGCCGCTCGCCTACACTAAGACCTTCGTGATGCTCTCGGCGGCCATCCTGAGCGTCACTTTCGCGCCGGCGATCCGGGATCTGCTGCTCAAGGGCAAATTCCGGAGCGAGAAGGACCATCCAGTCTCCCGCTTCATCATCTCCATCTACCATCCCTTCGTGTACGTGGCGCTCCGCCGTCCCATTACCACGCTGGCCATCGGCGCCTTTGCGATCCTTTCCGCCATACCGCTGTTCATGAAGCTGGGCAGCGAGTTCATGCCCGCTCTGAACGAGGGCGACATCCTGTACATGCCGACCACGCTGCCCAATATCTCGATCGAACAGGCCAAGCGACAGCTAGAGCTCCAGGATCGCGTGTTCGCCGCGTTCCCGGAGGTACGGAGCGTATTTGGCAAGGCGGGGCGCGCAGAGAGCCCGACCGATCCAGCGCCGCTCAGCATGATCGAGACGGTCATTCAGCTCAAACCCCCGGAGGCCTGGCCTAGGGTGCGCCAGCAGCGGTGGTTCAGCTCCTGGGCGCCGGAATGGTTGCGCGGGCCCCTCGGCAGGATCTGGCCCGAGGAGCGGGGGGAGACCTGGGACGAACTCATCGCCAAGCTGAACGCAGCGGCCAGGTTCCCGGGCTGGACCAACGCGTGGACCATGCCCATCAAGGCACGGGTGGACATGCTGACCACTGGCGTGCGGACGCCGGTTGGGATCAAGGTATTCGGTTCGAGTTTGAGCGCAATCGAGGTCGCCGGCAAGGGCCTGGAGTCCGTCCTTAAGTCGGTGTCCGGCACGCGCAGCGTGCTCTACGAGCGGTCCCTTGGCGGCACCTACGTGGACGTCTCGCCAAATCGAGAGGCGATCGCCCGCTATGGGCTGAACGTCGAGGATCTGAACACCCTGGTCGAATCCGCCATCGGCGGCGAGGCGGTCAGTGTGACCGTGGAAGGAAGGAAGCGCTACACAGTAAACGTCCGCTACAAGGAAGACTTTCGCTCCACCCCCGACCAGATCAGGCAGGTATTGGTACCAATGCCAATGGGGAAGGACGGCACGCGCCCGCCGATCCCGCTCGGTGAACTCGCAGACGTGAAGATCGTACAAGGCCCACCCATGGTCCGCAACGAGGCCGGTCTCCTCGTCGGGTACGTCTACGTCGACTTGGAGCCGAGCCGCGACGTCGGCACCTACGTGACGGATGCGAAGGTCGCGCTGGATCGGGCGTTCGCCGGAAAGCAGGTCGTGCTCGAGCCGGGCATGTACCTGAAATGGACCGGCCAGTACGAACTCCTCGAGCAAATGCGGGACCGGATGAAGATCCTGGTTCCGCTAGCGCTGTTCATCATCACCCTTCTGCTCTACTTCCAGTTCAAGCACCTGACGGAGGTGTTCATCGTCATGTTGAGTATCCCATTTGCTCTGGTGGGGAGCATTTGGCTACTGTTTCTACTCGACTACCACCTCTCGACAGCGGTCTGGATCGGCATCGTCTCGCTGGTCGGGCTCGCCGCCCAGACCGGCGTGGTGATGATCGTGTACATCGATCACGCGTTCGAGCGGCGGTTGCGTGCCGGAAAGATCCGTAATCTCGAGGACATCATCCATGCGCACACCGAGGGCACCGTGCTTCGTGTCCGGCCCAAGCTGATGACGGTGGGCACCATGCTGGTTGGCCTCACGCCGCTGTTATGGGCCACTGGCAGCGGGGCCGACGTGATGAAGCGCATAGCCGCTCCCATGGTCGGGGGCCTGCTCTCGAGCGCATTCCTCACGCTGGAGCTCATCCCGGTCGTCTACACCTACTGGCGCTATTCACAGCTCAAGAAGTCCCAGCGCACCGGCCGAACGCTGGCTGAGATCTGTGGGATGGCGCCACAGGAACCCTGAGCGCATCTGCAACCGATGGGAATTCAAACCGGTTGCAATCCGAGACAACCCAGACCAGACAGGAGATAGTCAATGTTCATTTCCATCTCGTTCCCGTGCCGCCGCGATGTTCCGAACGTCCCGAAGTGGTTTTGTGCGGCTGTCTGTGTCGCCACAGCGTTTGCCGCTTCGGCCTGCGAGAAGTCCACACCCGCGGACGCGCAGAGAGCACCAACCGCAGCTGCCTCCTCAACAGGGGGACCAGCGGCGGCAGCCAAGCACACCTGTCCGATGCATCCAGAAGTCATCTCCGACAAACCGGGGCGATGCCCCAAGTGCAAGATGGACCTAGTGCCCATGAAGTAGCTCGCGGGGCGAGCAACGGCGGAAGGAAGCCCGAGGCCGCTTGGCTCGGGCCCCTTCGACCATACCCTAAGCGATGGTGATCTCGCTGGAGAGATAAACGTCTTGAATGGCGTTCAGGAGCTTAACACCCTCGGCCATCGGTCGCTGAAACGCCTTGCGGCCCGAGATGAGGCCCATACCTCCGGCGCGCTTGTTGATAACGGCCGTCTTCACGGCCGCTGCGAAGTCGTTCTCACCCGAGGCACCACCACTGTTGATTAGCCCGACGCGCCCCATGTAGCAATTAGCGACCTGATATCGGCACAGATCGATCGGGTGGTCGCTCGTGAGCTCCGAGTAGACGCGCTTGTCGGTCTTGCCGTACGGGTTCTGCTTGCTGGTGATCGCGTCGTAGCCGCCGTTGTTTTCCGGCAGCTTCTGCTTGACGATGTCCGCCTCGGTCGTCACGCCGAGGTGGTTGGCCTGCCCGGTGAGGTCTGCCGATACGTGGTAATCCTTGTCCTTCTTGAAGGCCGCGTTTCGGAGGTAGCACCAGAGCACCGTCGCCAGCCCCATCTCGTGCGCCGCCTGGAACGCCTGCGAGACCTCGACGATCTGGCGGCCCGACTCGGGTGAGCCGAAGTAGATGGTCGCACCGACAGCGACGGCTCCCATGTCCTTGGCCTGCTTCACGGACGCGAAGAAGATCTGATCGAACTTGTTCGGATAGGTCAGAAACTCGTTGTGATTGAGCTTGAGGAGGAACGGGATCCTGTGCGCGTATTTGCGCGCGACGCTGCCGAGCACGCCAAGGGTCGAGGCAACGGCGTTGCAGCCCCCCTCGACGGCGAGCTCAACAATGCTCTCGGGGTCGAAATACGACGGGTTCTTGGCGAAGGATGCGCCGGCCGAGTGTTCGATTCCCTGATCCACTGGAAGGATCGAAAGGTATCCCGTGCCAGCGAGACGCCCGTGTCCCAACAGGCTCTGCAGCGAGCGCAGTACGGGAGTCGGCCGGTCTGATCCGCCGAACATCTGGTCCACCCACCCGGGCCCCGGCAGGTGCAGGCTCGACCTCGGGATACCCTTGCAGGTGTGCTCGAGCAGTATTCGGGCGTCCTCGCCGAGGTATTCCGCGATGTTCTTCAGTCCGATGCCGGTGGTGCTGAAAGTGCTCATCGTTGTGTCTCCTTTGCGGGCTGGCCCCGCAAGGTGGAAAATCTGGCCCCCGCGATCGACGGCAACTTCTCGCCTTGTCCGTATCCCGGGGTGGCACGTCAGAACCCGATGCGCACCGTCGGCCTGCCAGTGTTGGACCAATACTGAGCAGGGACATCTCGAGCGCAGTCCGGATGAGCGAGGGAGAGGCATGACCGGCAGACCGGCTCAGCTGCCGTGGCTATGCGAAACGAACGGGGCTCAGCGGGTTGGTTCCAGGCTGGCACCCCGGGCATTATGATCTGTCGACCAGTTCAGACAGCGCGGTCCACTCCTTGTCGAGACGAGCCTTGGTCGCCTCCCAGGTGCCACTCGAAGCGGTGTCCAGCGACTTGTAGTCGCTCATAAAGGCATAGCGGTCCGCTCGGATCTGGGTAAGGCTCATCTGCATTGCGCTCTTGGCCGCGCCTCGGGAGTACTTTTCCTTTCCCTCGAGGATGAGCACCTTGCGATCGAGATCAACGAGACCCGCAGTGACCAGCTGTCGGTACTTCTCACGGAGCTGCATGAACTCCATCTGGGCCCTTTCCTGCTTCTGTTCCGCTCTCAGTTCGGCGTTGCTGGCCGTGATGGAGGCCATGGAACCCGTTGCGGTGGGTTGCTGGCGGCCGAGGCCTTGCCCGCTAACGCCTTGTCTGGTGTGATTGGATGCCTGATCGCAACCGGGAACAATAACAACAAGCAGGACGAACGTAGCAAAGATCGACGAGCGCATGATCATCTCCTCCATTTATGTATGGTTCGTGACTGGGGCGACGGGTCTGCATGACATCTGCCATGGGCTCTCGCTCACGGGTGACAGACTCCACGTCGCATGAGTTCGGTACGACCCTCAGTTCCCAAGTTCGACTTCGACCGTCCGATCTCTGGCCCAGGAAGCCTCATCGGTGCCCGTAGCATCCATGGCACCTCGCGACGTTGTCGATACGTTGGAATCACTCAAGCTCTCGGCGACGACCAAGAGCTTGACACTGCCCGCTCGCCTGCCGCCGAGCGCCAGATTGTAGTCTGCAGGCCCACGCGGATCGGCATGTCCCACCAGACTCATGCGACGTCCCTTCAATGGTCCACTGACAAAACACTCAGCGAGGGCTCGTAACACCGTCCTGTCCTGACTTCTCACGCTTGCGGAATCGAAAGCAAAGTACGCTGAGCTGTCTACGATACCGCAAGCCTTTTGAATGTCCGACGAAATGCTGATTGTGCCGCTTGTCGGGTCGTCATTTGGCTTCGGCTGATCAGTGGGAGCGGACGGTGTAACATACTGGTCTTGTGCCACTTGGGGAGCTGACACCTCTGGTTGGCTGCCTGCACACGCCACAAGCAGGGATGCGAACGCGGAACATACTGGCAAATAGCGTATCATCATGACGGACTCTCTCTAAACGAATGACCACAGTACCTGTGGTTCACACTTCATTTGAATCGATGTGGAACGGCCGAGAGTTCTTGATGCAACATGCATGCCCGCCGATTTGTGTTGGTGTGCGGGTCCGGAGGCACTCACCGTGAATCAGCCTCACATTGGCCATCTGCCTCACGTGACACACAAAAAGCGGACCGTTTCTCGAGGCCCGCACCCGCGCAAAACCGTTACGGGTCTGAGAGCATATTCCGTAGGGAAGTCTTAGCGAGCCGCAGGCTGTCTGACGCACTTGGTAGAATGCGACACCTTCCCTCGGCCAATTCCCCAGGCCATCGACCGAAGCGACTCAGGCCAGCCACCGGGCCTCATTCGGGCTTCGCGCACCCCGGCGCGTGTCCTGCCCGATAGATACCGCCTGCAGCAAAGTACAGCTCTGCGAATCCTCGCAGCGCCGAATCCGTCGGATGCTCGATCGTCTCCACGCCCAAGATCCTTGGATCGATGGCGTGCTCGTCCTTGTGCATGTAGGCGAGGAAAGACACCTTCGTGTTCGATGGTCCCACGATCAGAATCTCGTCCGCCCAGTCGAGAGCACGCGCGACGCGATAGAAAAAGCTGCCCGCATCGTAGGTTGCGCCTTCGCTGACCGCCGCATTCTCCACGATGCCCTGTGGATCGGGCCGAGTCAGTGCGCAAATGGTCACCCTATCGCAGAGATGCGTGTCGACGCTCATAATGCGTGCTTGTTCGTCGTTGATCCAGACGATTGCCTGATTCTGACTCATGGCGTTCGCCGCCCCATCTTTGAGCCCCATGGGGGAACTTGTCGACACCGACGAGCCCACGAAGACATCCCCAGGCCATCCTTCCGCGCCAAGGCAGATGTCGCTTGGTATGATCCAGGGCCAGTCCCACGCCGAGCCTGTTCCGCAAGGCCTGCCCGAGGAGCGCACGGTTCGTCGGTTGCCATCAGGCTTCTCGCTTGCGACAATCGTGCCAAGACTCCGTAGTCAGGGTTTTCGTACCCATTCACCAGACTGTTCAAATCGCCGCTGAGGTCGCGCAAGCTGCCAAGGCACCCTGCCAATCGACCCCTTCACGGTCCACCGACCAACGAGTCTGGCCATCCGTTTGTACACAACGCCTCAGCGTTTGGCACGCTCCCACCGATACAGCGTCGACAGATCGATGTTCAATATCCTGGCCGTACGTGCCTTGTCCCCATCGGTTTGACCCAGCACCCAGTCCAAGTAGCGGTGGTTCATCTGCTTGAGGGTCCAGGGCGAGTTGTCCAGTCCGGGCCAGATTTCGCCGGTTGTCAAATGGTCCAAGAATGAAAGATCCTTGACGGTTACCTCTGCTTCCTCGCCAAGGACGACGAGTCGCTCGATGGTGTTCTCAAGCTCGCGGACGTTGCCAGGCCAGACTGCCTGGGTCAACGCCCTCATTGCCTCGTCACTGATGGATCGCACCGGTGAAGCAATGGTGCGCCCCCGCGCCTCTTCCAGGAACAGCTCGGCCAAGGGTCGAATGTCTTCACGCCGTTGGCGAAGTGGCGGCACAAGGAGGGGAATGACGTTGAGCCGATAGCGCAGATCTTCACGGAAATGGCCTTCGCGTACCAGGATGCTGAGATCGCGATGAGTTGCCGCGATAATCCGAACGTCTACGTGCCCGATTCGATCGCTGCCTACCGGCCGGATCTCGCCAAACTGAAGAACTCGCAGCAACTTCGGCTGCAGGGCGACGGGCATGTCTCCAATCTCGTCGAGCAATAGGGTGCCACCATCGGCCTCCGGGAGCAAACCGCGCCGCGCGTGGGTTGCGCCAGTGAATGCCCCGCGCACGTGGCCGAAGACCTCGCTTTCGAGGAGCTGTTCGGGGATGGCGGAAGTATTCACGGCCACGAAAGGTTGACTGGCGCGGGGACCCCCGTCGTGAATGGCGCGCGCCACACGCTCCTTGCCTGTGCCGCTCTCACCGAGGAGCAATACCGCCGCGTGGGAGCGAGCCACGAGGGCTATCGACTCCACGAGTTTGCGCATGACCGGGCTTGTGCTCTCGAGCTGGCCTTGGGGCATACCGACAACCCGGCGAGCCGGTGGGGGCCCGGTGGTTCTGTCGGACCGGGTTGACTCGTGCGTTGCCTGAGCGATGAAGCCCAAGATGTCCGGAATACTGAAGGGTTTCTCCAGGTATTGAAACGCTCCGTGTTTGACGGCTTCCACAGCCTGGCGAATGGAACCAGTCGACGTTCCTACGATCACCGGCATGGTGGGTTGAAGCATCTTGATACGCTCAAGCAGCTCGAATTCGCCCATGTCCCGACTTCGCACGTCGCAGATGACGAAGTCACAGGCGTGACGTCGAACCGCGTTCAACGCGGCCGCGCCCGTCGCCGCAGTCTCACAGGCAAGGCCTTCCCGAACAAGATGCTCGACCAGTGAGCCGGCCGCATCTGGATCATCGTCCGCAATGAGTGCTTGGAGCCTCGGGAACACAGGTTGCTCAATATCTCGCGCACAGTCTAGTCCACTGAGCTGCTCCGGGACAGTTGTGTTCTCGGGAAAAGGCAAGATGGTTCTAGACTTCGTGTAATGGTTCGTGGTTTCACCAACTAGCTGGGGAGGGCACCAATACGCACTATCTCGTCCTGCGCGCCCGAGGACGCCTGATCCGTCAGGTGTGCGGAGGCCGGGTGGGGTCTGACCCATCACGTTCGGTTCGCTTGTGGAGGCGAGGATGGAGGTATTGGGCGCCCCAGCGCAGGCGCCAAGGTGGGGCGCATCGCGTTCTCGAGAGAGAGCGCGCCACGCGACGCGCCGCCGACCCGCATTGAACATCCCTTGGGCGGTTCACGGGGACTCAGAAGCATTGCCAGCCGAGGAGCAGGCCCCAAGGCCGCCCCCAATGACCCCTGCTCTCCTCCGCGTTTCACGGATTCACCGGCGTTGTGGTAGCCCACAAGCAAGTCATCGGTGTGACATTCAGGGCCCACGATTGATACCCGCATCATGTTGAAAACCGAGTGTCGGAGTTCATGGGTCGCTACCGCGGCACCAGAACAGCCCCATAGGCAATACCGAGTGACTGATCGTGCGGAATGGTAGTTCCCTTTTCGTGATTGTCCTTGGGTTACCTCACCGCGTTCGTGCTGCGGGGACATGGCGACAAACGTCGTGCCCGCAAGACCCATGCCGCAACAGCAGGGGCGACCTAGGGCATCCCACCCCCAGGATGGTTCGGCAGGGGCCCAGCCGACACTCCGGAACGCGACACCATGCTCTGCGCGCCCCGCCCCGTATCCGAGTCCCGCATTGTGCCAAACGCCCCTGGCATTCTGCCTCGGTCGGAATCGCGGCTCACTACCTCTCTCCCACTACCAAATGACACTCCGCACCCCCCTCTCCCGGGCACTTGGCGGGACTCCACCCGCGAAAACGATCCGCAGGCCGAACTGGCACTTCCCAGGCCTCGGGCGATCCACGTGGCAGGCCGCCGATGACTCGCGCGCCCGCACCGGGACTCTGACTGCGTACCGCGCACTGCCGAATACTGGCGGCAACACACCCCAAATCGACGTCCGCACTCGACCCTGCGAACGCGGCACGTGGCATGCATGAGACCACCCCAGAGGTTGGCAATGACGACTCAGGGCGTGTCTCTCACCGCCTTCGGACGCAGCGACATCGGAAGAGTCCGAGGTAACAATGCAGACGCCTTCGTTGTGGCGGATCTGATGCGGCCGCTCCCGATCCTGGCCATGCCAAAGCCGGTTCGCCTTCGCGTGGGCTGCCGCGGCATCCTCCTCGCCGTATCCGACGGTATGGGCGCCACGGAAGTCAGCGAAGTTGCGAATTACCTGACCCTGGAGGGTCTTCGCCTGGGCATGCCGGAAGGCGAAGGGCGCAGTGCGGCATCCGCACTCCATGCGGGGGTCGAGAAGGCGAGTCAGCGCGTTCGACGAGAGGCCTCCGACTCGGGGTTGATGGGAATGGGCGCGACTCTGACTGCTGTGCTCATCCACGGCAGCCGTGCCTACGTAGCGGAGGTTGGAGATTCTCGGGCCTATGTCCTGCGTGGCGGCCACTTCCTCCAACTCACGGGTGACCAAGACCTCCGTCGGCATCCCCTCGACCTTGAGAAGATGACGCCCGCAGAGGCGGAAACCCCTGAACACGAGAACATCATCTTGCAGGCGACTAGCACCGAAGCCAACGTGGTGGTCGAGCGGGGCCACTTCACACTGCGGCGACGTGATCGAATCTTGCTCTGCTCGGATGGTATAACGACCAAGCTCAGCAACGACGAGATCCGCACTGTGATGCTTACCATTGGCAGCTTGGACACCGCGTGCAATCAGCTGATTGAGTACGCAAACGCACGCGGTGGAGAGGACAATATCACCGTCATTCTGGCACAGATGGACGGGGAGGGGCTGCCGGAATTGACGGGCGAAGGGCGCGTCTCGCTGGAGACGGTGCTGGCCTTGTCCGGCTAGACACGCCAACGCGTCGCGCACCGTCGCCCTGGTCTCAGTTTGCCTGTTGCTGCGAATTCAGCTCCAAGGAGATTGCCCATGGTCGTCCCACACAAGTTGCCCTTTGCGATCCGGACCTGCCGCAGCACGGACAGTCTTGGCCATGTCGCGGAAATCATGTGCAGATGCGACTGCAGCTGCGTCATGATTGTAGACAGTGAGGGATGCCCTGTCGGGGTGATCACCGAAAGTGCCCTGGTCACGGCCGCGTCGAATCAAGAGGTGCCGTTGGCGCAACTCGTGGCGTCAAAGGCGGAATCGCACGTTGCATTTGCCAGGCGAGGCTCTCATTCACCGGGGCCGGTGGGGAGACGCAGGGCTGGAGGCGATGCCTGCGCCATTCCACTTTTTGACGACGCTGGCAGCCTCGTTAACGTCATCAGAGAAGACAGGCTGGCGCCGTATCTGCGAACAGCCTGGCACCAGGAGTGACATCCCATGTCAACCACCGGTGAACCGAACGCGTCGTCATTCGAACGAGCGAGGACGCCGAACTGGCGGTGGTTCGCGCGCGACTAGCCAACGCGCGCGCAGCCGCTGACAGCATGCAGTGGAATCGGTGGCGCAGAACCGCACCGACGCCGTCCAAGCTGAGGCGACACGACGCCCATCGAGGTGCAGGCTCATTCAAGGCTGCCCTGGGCGCGGAAGGATTGATCCAGTACCCGATCGGCATCAACGCCAGGCCGGGGCTTGTTCATCATGCTGGCGAGAAGTTGCCCGCTTCTCTATGGAGGTCTCCGGATCTGCATCTGCCGCCCGGCGCGCCTCCTCCCTTTGGTAAGTATTCTTGGCAGTGTAGGCGTCATCCTCCCATCGGAATCCACACACGCCACAGCTCGCTACCATTGCCAGGTAGTTGAGGTCACGGCCTGCGAAGGAGAAGCTCCTCAACTCCGCAGACGGCTCCCCCTCTCCCTGGCACCGCACACATTTCGACATCGAAAAATACTCCACCCTTTGTCTGGCAAGAACGGATCGATCCCCATGGCATCGACGGCTCGCACGTTCCCACATCACGACGGCATCGTCAAAGCATGACCGTCGCTCGTCGCACCGGTACGTCTGGCAGGCCCGCCGCACCCAAACCTGTCGCGCAGCCGGTCGCTTGGGAAAATGCGAACGTCGGAGAACTGTGAAAGGCAAATTGCGAAGCCTCCAAACGTCGAGGCCGTGGGCCGCAAGCGGACCGACGTGCCAGGCGCAGAGAGGAGGCTGAGAGGATGGATGACGGAATGGCAGCCGCCCTCGAGTGCACGTGGGGGGCATTGTCCTCGCCAAGCCGACCGAGCACCCGTGCGGTTCATCTTGGTCCGCACCATGCATGGCAGGTTGGCCTGAGCCCCCGTTTTTGCCCGCCTGAAGGCTGACTCGGAGCCTTCGCACCAAGAGGGAACTGCACTTGGCGGAACCCTCTCGGCACAGCGGAACGTCCCCATGTCTGGCTCGGTACGGAGAAAGCAGCGCGAATATGCCAACACAGAAACAAACCGGTAGCGGAGGTGGTCCCCGTGGCAGTCGGGAAAGTCTCGGTGCGGAGCCCGGGGACCGGACACGCTGGTGGAAGGAACGCCTCCGACAAATCGTCCCGCGTGGTCCCGGCGGGGTTCCGCTGGTTGCACTCCTGGTTCTGGCCGGCCTGGGTGTTTGGACTGCCTACTACGCGGTGCCGAGTGACTCGGTAGCTGTCGTGCAGCGTTTTGGCAAGTTCCTCAAGGATGTCCCACCAGGACTTCACTTCAAGCTGCCGCTGGGAGTGGACGTGGCCACAATCGTTCCCGTCAAGCGGCAGCTGAAGCAAGAATTCGGATTCGCCACTCCAGGTGCGACCGACCCATTCCAGGTTCCACATGCTCGCGATGGCAAACGCGAAACCGAGATGGTCACAGGGGACTTGAACGCGGCACTCGTGGAATGGGTGGTTCAATACCGCATCGCGGACCCGAAAAGATTCCTGTTCACGGTCCGTGAGCCCAGCGAAACCCTCCGCTACGTCTCCGAATCCGTCATGCGTGAAGTCGTTGGGGACCGCACCGTCGACGAAGTCATTACCATCGGTCGACAAGAGATCGAATCGGAGGCCTTGACCAAGATGCAAGCGCTGTCGACCCGGTATGCCATGGGAATCAGTATCGACCAAGTGCAACTCAAGAACATCAATCCACCCGAGCCCGTGCAGGAATCTTTCAACGAGGTCAACCAGGCCCAACAAGAGAAGGAGAAGCTCATCAACGAGGCCCGGCGGGACTACAACAAGGTGATCCCACTGGCCGAGGGAGAGAAGGACCAGCGGATCCGGGAGGCAGATGGGTATCGCCTCAAGAGAATCAACGAGGCCGAAGGCGATGTGGCGCGGTTCAACTCCTTGTTGGCGGAGTATGCCAAGGCTCCGGAAGTCACCCGGCGACGTATCTACCTCGAGACGCTGCAGGACGTTCTGCCCAGGCTCCATTCCAAGATCGTCGTCGACGAGAAGATACGAGGATTGCTGCCCATGCTGAACCTGGAGAAGCGAGCAGGAGAGAAGCCATGACGGGAATGAAACGGCTGCTCATTGGGGTAGCCTTGGCTCTTGGCATCTATGTTGTGATGAGCTCCCTTTACGCCGTGAACGAGGTCGAGCAGGTCATCATCACCCAGTTCGGCAAACCGGTAGGAGGGCCTGTGAGATCTGCGGGGCTGAAGTTCAAACTACCATTCATTCAGGAAGTCAATTCCATCGACAGACGGGTTCTCGAGTGGGATGGCAGCCCCTCCGATATGCCGACCAAAGACAAACTCTATGTCTCCGTCGATCTCTTCGCTCGTTGGCGGATAAGGGATCCCCTGCAGTACTTCCTGAGGCTGCGCGATGAGCGTAGCGCTCAGTCGCGCCTTGACGACATCTTCGGCAGCGAGACCCGCAACGCGGTCGCCAAGCA